>NZ_FYDI01000008.1:0-57213 GCF_900187465.1 Pseudomonas sp. Irchel 3A18 | reverse complement strand
ATGGGTGCCATCGGTTTCGATTGCCTGCTCTGGCTGCACAGCACCCTCAGCCGTCACGACGGCAGCGAGTTCAATCGGGTAGACGGCATGCTGCGTTTCAAGCGGCGTTTTCGGCGCCTGTTTGTCGCGCCTTTTGAAGAGTTCGACCCGGTACTGACCACGCTGCCCAGCGGTTATGGCTCCCGTGACTATGCGATCACGCTCTATCACCGCTACACCAATACCCGAATCTGTCTCGCCACCAAGGTGCATAGCCTGGGACTGGACAAGGCCAATGCCCTGGCCTTCTGGGATTGCCTGCAACGCTATATGGACATCACCCAGCCCCTGCCCGACCTTCCGGTACTGGAACAAAGCCGCCATCTGGACCCGGTTACCGCCGCCCACGACACCCGCACTGGCCGCAACCCTCGCCGCTGGCGCGATCAGGCACTAACCGGCTGGAAAACCTCGGGAGAAAAGAAGCTCAACGAGCAATTGCAACACTATCCCTGGCAACAACAACCCTGCGTGATCAAGGCCCGCCTGAGCGAAGAACTCACCATCGAAGCCTGGTATCGCACTCAGGAAGCCAAGGGTATTCAGGCAACCTCCAAGGCTGAGGACTTTGTGTCGTGCGCTGGTGACTGAGAGAAACGGATCCCCCCAAGCATAACCCGGACTGTACAAAATCCGGGGCTCAGGCAAAATCTACCCGCCCGATACAAGACCACTGCTGCAAGCCCTTCTGCAAGGAGCACCATGATTCAGATTCGCCCCATGACCCACGACGATTTCGAGATTTTCTGGCCCACGTTTCAGGCTGTCGTGGTAGCACAGGAAACCTACGCTTATGACCCGGCACTGACTCGGGAACAGGCACAGGACCTGTGGATGGGATTGCCTTTGCATACGCTGGTCGCTGAAGAAGACGGCCAGTTGCTGGGCAGTTATTACCTCAAGGCCAATGCCGCCGGCCCCGGCAAGCATGTCAGCAATTGCGGTTATATGGTGACCGAGGCCGCACGCGGACGCGGCGTGGCGCGTCTGATGTGCGAGCACTCTCAGCAACTGGCTCGCGAAAGCGGTTTTCTGGCCATGCAGTTCAATTCGGTGGTGTCCACCAATGAAGCGGCGGTTGCCCTGTGGACCAAGCTGGGGTTTGCAACCGTGGGACGCCTGCCACGCGCCTATCGCCATCGGCAATCGGGGTTGGTGGATTGCCTGGTGATGTTCAAATGGCTGATTGATGAGCCCGAAGCTCAAGAACCAGCCCAGCCGAAGTTGATCGGACGCAAGAATATCGAGTCAGTGGTCTCGCGACCACGACGCCGGTAGTCAAAAGCCCGCTCAGTCCTTGACTTCGTTCAGGGCAAATCTTCGCCCCTTGGTGTCCCGCACCTCGGCGCCCACGATATAGGCGATGGTTTGCCCGTCATGGTCAACCAGACGCTGTGGGGTTCCAAGGCTCAAGGTGCCTATCTCGCCACTCCAGTCGCGGCGCGGATCATGTTCCAGATAGGCGTAGACCTTGCGCTCGCGGATACGCCAGACGGGATAGGACTTGCGGGTTGAAACAACGTCATAAGTCAGATTGGGATTGAACAGGAAGGCAGTGGCCATGGCAGTCTCCGTTTGTGGACGTGGTTGACTGCATGTTGAAACCACAGGGAATGAGGCAGGATAGACCAAGCATCACTGGCAGTGCAGGTTCGCCTGACCGCCGACAGCAAAACGCGGGCGGAACGGGCTAAAAGTGCCCGCCCCGCCCGACGTTCAAGGTTTAAGAGGTTTACGCATCAGGTTGCTTTTGCAGCAGAACCCGCGTCACACGCCGTTCCTCGACACCGACGACCTTGAGTTGCCAGCCTTGCCAGTCCAGGTTGTCACCGATCACCGGCAAGCGATCCAGCAGACTCATGACCAGGCCGGCCAGGGTCTGATAATCATCGGTTGCCTTGGCCTGAAAGCCGGTCCGCTCGCGGATCAGGCTCAGGTTCAAGGCGCCCGACACCAGGAAGTCCTCACCCTGCGGCACGATATCCGGCCCTTCCACTTCGCTGGCATCAGGTAACTGGCCAGCGATGGACTCCAGAATATCGGTCATGCTCAAGACACCGATGAAGTCGCCGAACTCATTGACCACGAATGCAATGTGAGTCGACTCTTTGCGCATCTGCTCTAGGGCATTGAGGATGGTGAAGTTATCCAGCAGGTTGATCGCCTTGCGGCTCATCAGACGCAGGTCAGGTTCGTTACCCGCCAGGATTTCCTTCAACAACTCCTTCTTGTGCACAAAGCCCAATGGCTCATCAATGCCAGCCTCGCCGATCAGCGGCAGTCTGGAGTATGAGGAGTGCATCAGCTTGAGGCGGATCTTCTCCGCATCATCACCAATGTCGATGTAGTCGACTTCAGTACGCGGTGTCATGGCGGTGCGCACCTGACGTTCGGCCAGTTGCAGGACGCCGCTGATCATGACGCGCTCGCGACGGTCAAAGACAGGCTCAGTGCCTTCGCCCTCGATCATTTCGATGATTTCCTCCTCGACCTCACCCGCTTCCAGCTTGCGGCCGCCCAGCAGACGCATCACCGCATGGGCTGCACGCTCACGGCGCGGCAGATGACCATGGGCAGACTTCTTGCTGCGCTTGCGAGCGATCTGGTTGAACACCTCGATCAGGATCGAGAAGCCAATCGCGGCATACAGGTAGCCTTTAGGTATGTGGAAACCCAGACCTTCCGCAGTCAGGCTGAAGCCGATCATCATCAGGAAGCCCAGACACAGCATGATGACGGTCGGGTGGCTGTTGACGAACTTGGTCAGCGGCTTGCTGGCAACCAGCATCAGGCCGATGGAGAAGATCACGGCAATCATCATGATCGACAGGTGCTCGACCATGCCAACCGCTGTAATCACAGCATCCAGCGAGAACACAGCGTCCAGCACCACGATCTGCGCCACGATAGGCCAGAACATGGCATAGGCGGCATTACCGGCACGCTGGCTGACATGGCCTTCGAGTCGCTCATGCAACTCCATCGTGGCCTTGAACAGCAGGAACACACCACCGAACAACATGATCAGGTCACGCCCGGAGAAGCTGTGATCGAACACCTCGAACAGAGGCTCGGTCAGCGTCACCATCCAGGAAATACTCGCCAGCAGGCCCAGTCGCATGATCAGCGCCAGGGACAGGCCAATCACGCGAGCCTTGTCGCGCTGTTCGGGAGGCAGTTTGTCGGCCAGGATGGCAATGAACACCAGGTTGTCGATACCCAGCACCAGTTCAAGCACGATCAGCGTAAGCAGGCCAAGCCATGCCGTGGGGTCAGCAATCCATTCCATAGGAATCATTCAGTCTCGTGCAAAAAGTGGCGGGAGGATGTCATCGGCAGAATCAAGCATGCACTGCGAGGCGTTACCGGGCTTGGCTCGGTAAATCCGGAGGGCAAAAGGCTGACGGGGCGAACACCCTGCAAGAGAGTGAAGAAACCAATGCTTGAATGAAGTGATCCGCTCGATAACGAGGCGTGGGCACGCGAGCAGATGGGGGGTGTTGATGAAGCAGAGCGACCAGGAGGCTCCTGAGGGGTATTCATATAGTCCTGAAAATTAATGCGGGATGAGATCCTACAATAGAAAAAGATATTTCACCCGTCGAATAAGTATTACAAAGATTGACTGAGATCATGGGTAAGTCATCCTCCAGCGACACTATGTCGCACGCCCAAAGGCGACCAGTTATCTGACGACGGCGGCCAGGCGGTAGCTGCACGCCTTCATTTGTCTTAAAATGTTGCAATACCGTCAAGCGAGTGCGGAATCGAACATGGGCAGCCAGCCTGTCCTGTCGCGACATCCCACTTGACTTGAACCGACTTATAAAAAGAAAGCCCGTCCCTGACGGGCTTTCTGCGTTTTCAGCTTTTGCTTTCTGGCTCACAAAGCCGTAAAGCCAGCTCCGTTTTCTGATATTGAGGCTATTTCCAATGCTGCGGCTTGTTGTGATTCACCTGTTCCAATGGTTCAAACGTCTTTCCTCGGTGCTTGCATCCCGCCGCTCTGCAGACACCCCCTACTCCCGTGATTTCAATCGCGAAGACGATCAGGGCCGCTGGACCTTCATTTCGATCTTTATCGTGCTCACCCTGAGCCTGTATTGCCTGGCCGGGCTTGGTTACTATGCCAAGGTCAATGTCTGGGACCACTTCACCGAAGAGCAGAAGGCCAATATCGCCCAAGCCATGGTGATCAGCACACAGAACCTGTGACACAAGACGCAGTGACCACCGGACGGGGAAGTGAAAGCTTCCCCGTTTTCATTTGCGCAACTTGCCACCCACAGGCTTTTCTGCGAGAAAGCAGCCCCGACCATCACAGGACAATCAGGCCATGAGCAACGAACTACAGATTACCGACCTGCATATCGGGGACGGCAAGGAAGCGGTAAAAGGCGCCTTGATCACCACTCATTACACTGGCGTTCTGGACGACGGCACCGTCTTCGACTCATCCCATGAGCGCGGCAAGCCATTTCAGTGTGTAATTGGCACCGGCCGGGTCATCAAGGGCTGGGACATTGGCCTGATGGGCATGAAGGTTGGTGGCAAACGCAAGCTTTTCGTCCCTGCTCACCTGGGCTATGGCGACAGAAAGATGGGTGCCCATATCCAGCCCGGCTCCAATCTGACGTTTGAAATAGAGCTGCTGGAAGTCCTGACCCGCGACGATTGATCACGGGCAAGGTATGGCCTGCCCGACACCATTTCCTTCGTGAATGTCTGATACAGCCCCCGGATTGCTTGTTACCGTGGAAAAAGCCATGCTCTGGGCATGGAGTTCAGACATTTATCTGACAGGAATATATATGGCTCTCAATAAGCCGACCCAGGAGCTGAAACGGCACCTGAAGGGCACTGCCTCCAATCTTGAAAAAACAGCCGATGAAATTCTCAAGCTCGCCTCTGGCATGAAAGATGTCGATGTGACCGCCATTCTGCAGTTGGTCAATCGGCTCTATGGCGATGCCGACCAGCTCAAGGCCTATGTGGATGAGGTCAAGGCGAAAAGGATCGTGCGCACCAAGCCGCAGTGAAACACGGACAGAACCCCAGCCCCCGCGCAGCCTACTGCCAGAGAGCCATCCATGTTGCCATCCGCCACAAAGATAAGCGCCAGCCCCAGACACCTGAACATGCAGAAATGGCGTGGCAGGGTCGGCATGGCACTGGCGGCCAGCCTGTCAGTGCTGGCGGGCATGACCGATGCGATAGGCTTCATGGCCACCGGGGATTTCGTTTCATTCATGAGCGGCAACACTACTCGCCTGGCCGTCGCTATCAGCGATGGTGACTCGGGGACAACCACACGCCTGATACTGGCCATTATTGTTTTTATTGCAGGCAATGCCCTGGGCGTCATCATTGCCCGCCTGGGTGGCAGACGCGCCCTGCCCTTGTTGCTCAGCGTCGCCACACTGCTTTGCGCTGCCGCGGCCTGGCCAATGGATTCAAATATTCTGGTACTTGTCTGGGCCATTCTGGCAATGGGCATGCTCAATGCTGCTGTTGAACAGGTCAACGGTCTTCCCGTGGGCCTGACCTACGTGACCGGCGCGCTGTCACGCTTCGGGCGTGGCCTGGGGCGCCGGATGCTGGGTGAGCGCCGCGATGGCTGGCGGATTCAACTTGTCCCGTGGGCAGGCATGTTTGTCGGTGCCGTCATTGGCGCCGTGCTTAAAAGGTATAGCGTTTTCTAATAATTTAGATCGAGGCGGCCAAAGGTGCGGAGGCTTTGCATCCGTGCCTTTGGGTGCCGGAAATCTGTGATATTGATACGATCCAATAAAATAGCTATGGAAAGTAGAGCATGGGAAGCCTAGGTTTTTATGAGGAGTTGCTTGGGAAGAACGGGCTAATGATACCGGTCTATTCCAATATGGGTTTACTGGACTCTATGTGTCAGGTGTTAATGGATAATGACCACCCAAGTGACTCATTAGTGGAAGATTTGCTGGCAAGGGTATATAACCCTAATCAGTTAGCGGCGATGGTATTAAATCGCTATCCAAAAATTCCGATTGTCTGTGATTATAAAATATCTATTGCTGAATCAATAGAAGCCCATTTTTTAGGACTTGACCATGTTGCTGTTGCGGGTCTTATGCCCGTGGTCGAAGGCGTGGGCAGGTCGCTATATGAGAAAAATGGGCTTGGCTCAAAGAGGGGTAAAGGTCTTGTTGGACGTTTCCAACGTCTTACTGAATTTGCAATATGCGATATTACAAAAAAGAAACTTGGCGACTATTTGGAAGTTGAATCTATGCTCGCGTCGTTTCAAAATTTTCTAAAAACTTGCTTCTTCAGTGATTCAGACTCCTATCCCTTGAGTGACAAAACTAATAGAAATGGTATTTTTCACGGGGTGTATACTGACAAGGATTACGGCAGCCCATTAAATTTCTATAAGACATTAGGTGCTGTGGATATGTTGTGCCTTATTTCTAATTTTCAAGTATTTCAACCTAAGCCCACTCCGGAGAGTGAAGCATTAGCATCATATTATTTCGCTATTAGTCATCAAGCAGCTGTGCGTGAAAAACTGTGGGGGGAGGTTGTATTGGGCGTATAAACAAGTTATTGAGTTGGGTGTACGTATGTGTGTTACGTATGCGTGTGTCTTTCTTACTAAAGATGATCTTCTTTATTTAACTCAAAAAGCCTTAGGCTTTTCTCGCTTTTTAATTCCAGAATTGCCTTCGAAGAAGGCTTCGCCTTTGATCTTCTCAGGCAAATCTGGTCTTCCTCGTTTTTACCAAAAAAAACAAGTAAAGCCTGACCTGATTTTGTTTATTTCTCAGGGCTTAAATTCAGTGATACTCAGTTTAAGCTTTGAACACTATAGTGGCTAACAAGCTATCATCGCCACACTGGAACCCTGTTCAACATATATTACTATATGGCTGGCGGGTCGAAGAATTTCCAGTTTCCCCATTCTATTCCTCTTAGGCTACGCAACGGAACCATCTCTTGAATTTCCAACATTGCTTACAGGGGTTAATACTATCTTTCTTGTAGTTATGGATTATTTACAGCAGAAGGGACTTGAAGGATTAAAATCATATGCTATAACTTTAATTACAAGTTGAACTGCCGTTAACAGTATCAACGCCGAACCCTAAATACTAACTACATTTGGGGTTCACCTTTTTACAAACTACCATTTAATTCTACTCTGTCAAATTCCGACAATAAAAAACCCGCTCAATGGCGGGTATTTTCATTGTGCCTGCTGCACTTTTTCTCTATATCGTTTCTCAAGGTCAGCAGCAGTGGTAAAGGTTTCATTATAAAGCCATTCAGTCACATTGCCATTTTTGTACAGCTCGGCAGTTTTACGATAGATGTTAACGGCAATGTTTCTTGAAATTCTTAGGTCTTCGATATTATTAAGGTCTAGCTTTCTACACATATTATTCTCCTTTGTTTTTCACTTTAATATCAAACCATAGTTTTTTCGACTTGCAAGCGGAAAACAAAAAAATATTATCGTGCTTATTGCTCTTCGCTTTAGCTCTAGCTTTGGCAATTGGTTTTAAGCCCGTCAGGGCTGGGGTATTAGGGGGTATCCCCCTAACAAGTAGGAAGGCGAAGCCGTCAACCCGAAGGGTTGTCCTATCTTGAATACCCTATAATAACCGTGCCAGTTGCAATTATTTGGTTGCGTGGTAAAACATATATATCAACAATATTTTATATATGGCAAAAATCAAAAACTGGACGGTCGTTTCCCAGCGAGTGAAAGACAAACAAGATGGACTAGTAGCGTATTCAAAATATCTACTGGATGAAAAACACAAAAATCACTCAAAAAAAGACACTCGCATAGTGCCTATGCATGGAGATGTGAAAGATTTCGTAAAGTACTCCACCTGCCAAGCGTTGGACTTTGATATGGCTAATACAAAGGGTGGTAGAAGAGTTGAATCATATGCTCAAAGCTTCGTTTTCACATTGCCCGATACGGTCGAGAAACCGACCGATGCACAATGGAAGTCGATATCGGCTGATATTATTAGAGCGGTACATAAGCACTTAAAATCAGATGTGCCGGTAAATAATTTTGGGAAAAGGTGTTTCACTAACTTGCACGACCAGTCAAATCCGCATCTAAATTTATTAGTCTCTCGAATATTTGAAGGTGAGAGGTTGGACAAGTTAGATAAGAAAGGGCTGATAGTAGCACTTAAAAAGCAGTTCAATAGCTCTGTATTGAAGCACTGCAATATTAACTATGCGAATTATCAACCAACCAACCCCAGCAGGGGTAAAAGGTTGGAAAACTGGAAACTAGAACAACAAAAGCTAAGGGAGGAGCAGGAAAAGTCCTTGAGATTGAAGCAAGAGGCGGCAGATGCGGCCCTGCAAGCCGCCAGCCAGTTGCTACTGGCCCAGCAGGTCAAAGATGAATCAGAAGTGACGGAAATCGCAGCACGGGAAGCCGTAGCAGCGGCCAGAATGGCCAAAGCTGATGCTGATCGTTCAATTTCTCTATTGAGTGAGATGAAGAATCTGTTTTCTCAGTTCAAGATGTCATTAGCTGATTGGATTAAGAACATTAAAATTTACGATCCGATAATGGAAGAGCTGAGCAGGGTCGAAGTTATTGATAGAGCAGAAACTATTCAAAAACATCCAATATATGACAGCGAACTAGAAATAGTCATGTTTAACTCAATAGAGCAGGCTGAAATAGAGGCGGAACCTTATACTGTCGAGGAAAAACCAATATCGGGGAGAATTCGTAGAAGACGGACTAATAAACCAAGCTAAGAAAAATCCTTTTGGGACTTTTCTCAGTTCGGGTATGAGCTATTTTATAATGTGAGATAGGTCTGATATTCCAAATTCGGCTAAGGGCGATTTTTCTGTAATGCGATGCCATATCGTCAATTTGAATTGTTCATCGCCTTTTATCCTGACATTTAAGGACATGTAGTAGTTATCTTTGCTACGATTGACCTCAAAAATAATGCCTCGACTGATGAAGAAAGTATTTAACTTTAATCGGCCTTCTTCCGTTTCGTATAACTCAATGACATCTTTGTAGGTGGTGACCTCTAGGGTTTCTGTCGAGATGGTCAATTGACCTTCAATGTTTTGGATTTCGCTTTCGAGGGCTGTAATCCTCGATTCGCAATCTGCTATTCGCTTAATAAAAGTCTTGGGTATGATGCCGTCGAACTGGGCCAGTGAGGCGTCTAACATTTCCAAGGTGTTCCTTTCCGTGCTTAATAGTGCTTTCTTTGCTCGTATTTCTTCTTTGGGTGCCGAAGTATCACGAACTGAAAAAAACCGGCTAAAAGCGTCATTTACGACGTCCATGTTTTGATACTGCTCTTGGCTGAACCACGTAAAATCTTTTCGTTTTTTTGTAGTGCGTTCATCGACATATCGGTTTTCGGATATCTGCTTTACAAAGGCAAGGAAGGCTCCGAAAACTTGCTCGAATCGGATTCGGTTATCGCATTCACACACTCGTTCGGCTCTGTTAGAGCATACGAGGTAGGCATAACGCTTCTTTTCTTTTCCTAAGCCTTGCAGATTGAACAACATTCCTACTTTATGAAGTTCGCACTGTATGCAGTGCCGGAAAATGTTGTAATTGCTCGGTGAACGCCTACCGCGTTTATTTTCGTTGAATCTGCCCTTAATTGCCGAGACAGCAGCGTCGAAGTCGGCTTCTTCGATTACTTTTGGAAAATAGCCGGGAACGTATCGGTCTAATACCCTACCGTTGCCGTCTTCCTTTCGACGGCTAAGGCACAAAACCCCGATGGGACTTTTTGTTTTGATAAGTTCGTCAATATGCTTGCGAGTCCATCGGCGTTTTGAGTATTGGTTAACTCGCTTGATACTTTCCAAAATTCCCATATGTTTGAGTAATTCAAAAATGTGGCGGATTTCTTGGGCCTCGCCTTCAACAATGGCGAAGGCTTGTGTCTTTTCGTCGTAGCGGAATCCGTAAGGGCATTGTTTACGAATGATGGTTGTTTCGGCAGCATCTCGCTTTTTGAGCCATGAAGATTTGAGTCGTTTACTCTTCGTTTCGCTTTCCTCATGTGCTCGCTTGGCAATGACGCCCACAAGGATCAGCGTCTCTAGGTCGCGGCTAGGATCGTCATAGGAATAGGTCTTGTTGTCGAAGACAGTATGTAGTCGCACCCCTTTTTTGAGAATCGACTGGATAAGATCAACGGAATCGGTGAGCTTCTGGCGGGTAAGACGGTCGATAGATTCAACAATGATGTAATCACCTCGTTCGATCTCTCCGTTCTCTACTCTATCCAACAAGCCTTTGAGCTGGCCTATGCGGGCGTTTGCACCCCGGAAGGCACTGATTCCCTTGTCGATGACTGTTTCGACCACAGGGACGCCTTTGGCCTCCGTGAAGGCTTGTAGCGGGGTGATCTGACGGCTGTGGCTATCTCGGCCTTCCTCACCTTGTTCTGCGGTTGACCAGCGGACGTAGGCATAAGCCTTGGACATGGTGACGACTCCGGATAAATTCTAAATGTGATTTTATTAGAAAATACACCACCGTTGTTGAACGGCACATGGGACTCAATGCACTGCTGGTCAGCGGCGGGCTCTCAGCCTTGCTGGGGCTTGTGTCACTGAAAATCCCCCATCGCTGGCAACGCCGCTATATGCCACGCTGACGCGACTGGATTGCTCTTCCATTTCAGCGTCGCTTGAAATGCGTTTAACATACGCGCCCTTTCACTGCCGACCCTTGTCATGACCCCTGATGCGCTCGCCACTCTGCAACAGCACGTACTCGATGCCTTGAGCACCGTGCCCGATGAAACCCGTCGCCTGTTTCATGGACGCGGCAGAGTATGGCCGGGGCTTGAACACATTACCGTCGACTGGATGCAGGGCGTGGTGCTGGTCTCGCTGTTCAGGGAATCACTGGAGTCAGAACTGGAGTCATTGACCCGACTGCTGCTGGAGCTTACGCACTCCCCTCAATGGCAACAGAGCCAGGCCCATACGCTGTTGCTGCAACATCGCTATCTGCCACAAAGCACTGTGCAATGCCTCGTGGGCGAGCTGATGGACGAGTGGGTCATTACCGAGAACAACCTGCGCTACAAGGTGGATTTCGGCAAGAAACAGAACAGCGGTCTGTTTCTGGACATGCGTTATGGCCGCGAATGGGTTCGCTCCCGGGCCAAGGGCAAGCGGATACTCAATCTGTTCGCCTATACCTGCGGCTTTTCGGTCGCTGCCATTGCCGGCGGTGCCGATCATGTGGTCAATCTGGACATGGCCAAGGCCGCGCTGAATCGTGGACGTGAGAATCATCGGCTCAATGGCCATGATCTGAGCCGGGTCAGCTTTCTGGGACACGATCTGTTCAAGTCGTGGGCCAAAGTCACCCGTTCGGGTCCTTACGATCTGGTGATCATCGACCCGCCGTCATTCCAGAAAGGCAGTTTCATGCTCGACAAGGATTATCAGCGGGTTTTGCGCCGCTTGCCGGAACTGCTGACCGAGGATGGAACGGTACTGGCCTGTATGAACGATCCGGCAGTCGGCACGGACTTTCTGATCCGACACACAGCAGTTGAAGCTCCGGGATTGCGCTTCGAGCAACGCCTGGAAAATCCGCCCGAATTTCCCGATGCCCGTATCGAGGGTGGTTTGAAAGCTCTGGTGTTCAAGGCTGATGGTGAACCCCGGGCAGGATGGGCATAGCGGCGAGGAATGCAGCCGGGAATACCTTCCTCAAATGCAATAAGCGGCTGGCGCATACGCACCAGCCGCTTATTGGTTTGCAAGCATCAGTTTCTACCGGCACACTCAGTTATTGCCTTGTAACTCAGTGTATTGAGATCGCCTTGCGAGTCTTCATAAGTCATGAACTTATAGTTGATACCGCAGTCGCCAGGGGCCGGGGTCTTGATGACCACCTTGGCAACATCCAGCTTCATTCCGTAGGCATAGTTCTGTATAACGGGAACCGGCTTCTGGACCTTGGCCGCATATTCCTCGACCTTGATCTGATGCGCTTTGCTGCGCTCATCACTGCCCCGCAAGTCCGTCGTACTGAAAGCATACGAAGTCAATGGCGAAGCCAGTGCAAAGGCAAGAACGGACAGCTTTAAAACATTCATCTATTTTCTCCTGTTTGGTGGTAACTCAATGTAGCAATACAATCACTCGGTAAAAATATGCCACCCGGCATACCCTGAAGCGCCAATTGTTTCTGTTTGTTTTTTATTTGTAAAAAGATCGTGATATTTAAAGAAACCTGCTCACTGGCTTACCGTGACCTGCCGCCGGCCACGACGACAAAGCGAGGCAGCCAGAGCGTCATCAGTTCTTGCCAGCGCAGTCACTCAATACCTTGTAGCGCAGCGTATTGAGTTCGCCTTGGGAGTTTTCATACGTCATCAACCTGGCGTTGACCCCGCAACTCTTCGGCGCCGGAGTTTTAACGATCACCCTGGCAATATCCAGGTTCATACCGTAGGTGTAGTTCTGTATTTCAGGAACAGCCTTCTGCATCCTGGCTGCATATTCCTCAACTTTAAGTTGATGCACCCTGCTCCGCTCGTCGCCTTGAAGGTCCACAGAACTGAAAGCGTACGAGGTCAGTGGCGAAACAAGCGCAAAGGCAAGAACAGACAGTTTTATAACATTCATCTTGCGACTCCTATCAAGTGATGACTCACTGTAGCAATCAGACACTTTCCAGAACGTTGCTCGAGAATTACCATTTTGTAATCGCGCTGAACGCTTTATAAACCCCAAATAAAAAAGCCCGTGGCAGTTCACCCGCCACGAGCCTTTCAACAACTTGAATTCTTATTCTTCTCGACGATGAGCCCACTGATACAGCGCTGGCAATACCAGCAAAGTCAGAATCGTCGACGACAGGATCCCGCCGATCACGACGGTAGCCAGAGGCCTCTGCACTTCCGCGCCAGTGCCAGTCGCCAGAGCCATGGGGATGAAGCCCAGAGAAGCAACCAAAGCCGTCATCAGTACCGGGCGCAACCTTGTCAAAGCGCCTTCATGGATGGCTTTTTCCAGGCTGAAGCCTTCCTCACGAAGGTTACGAATGAAGGCAATCATCACCAGACCATTCAAGACCGCGACACCGGACAGGGCAATGAACCCGACCCCGGCGGAAATCGACAATGGAATGTCCCGCAGCCATAACGCCAGGATACCGCCCGTCAAGGCAAAGGGAATCCCGGTGAACACCAGCAAGCCATCCTTGAGGTTGTTGAACATCATGAACAGCAGCGCCAGCACCATCAGCAACGCCACGGGCACCACGATTTGCAGGCGCTGGGCCGCTGATTGAAGCTGCTCGAACTGGCCACCCCAACTGGTCCAGTATCCCGGCGGGATCGTCACCTGCTCCTGAATGGATTGCCCGGCCTCTTCCACGAACGAGCCAAGATCACGGCCTCGTACGTTGGCGCTGACGATGACCAGACGCTTGCCGTTCTCGCGACTGATCTGATTAGGCCCGAGGACCAGATCCAGGCTCGCCACCTGGGACAATGGGATGAAGCCGATCTGCGCATTGCTGCTGCCCGGACTGGCCGGAATGGGAATCAGCAGATTGGAGAGCCCGTTCACGTCGGTGCGCAGTTTCTCGGACAAGCGCACCACCATGTCGAATCGGCGGTCCCCGTCATACAGCGTGCCGGCCTGACGCCCACCGACAGCAATCGCAATGGCATCCTGCACATCGCCCATGTTCAAGCCATAACGGGCAGCCTTGTCGCGATCGATATTGATCGTCAGCACCGGCAGGCCGGTCGTCTGTTCGACCTTGACCTCCGAGGCGCCGCTGACCTTCTGCAGCGTTGCGGCGATCTTGTTCGCCGTCTGATTCAGTACATCCATATCATCGCCAAACACTTTCACCGCAACATCGCTGCGCACACCTGAAATCAGCTCGTTGAAGCGCAACTGAATCGGTTGGGACAGCTCGTAGTTGCTGCCCGGCACGCTGGCAGCGGCGGCCTGCAACTCGGCAATCAGTGCCTCGCGGGACTTCTTCGGATCAGGCCATTGATCGGCAGGCTTGAGCATCACGTAGCTATCGGAAATATTCGGCGGCATCGGATCGGCGGCGATTTCCGCAGTCCCTGTACGGGCGAACACGCGCTCCACTTCCGGCATGCGCTCGATAATGGCTTTCTCGAGTCGCTGTTGCATGTCCACCGACTGGGTCAGGCTGGTGCCCGGAACACGCAAGGCCTGCAAGGCAAAGTCGCCTTCACTCAGACTGGGAATGAACTCACTGCCCATTCGGCTGGCGGCAACACCAGAAACGGCAATAACCGCAAACGCCATGCCGAACGCCAGGGTACGGTTGCCAAGCACCCAGTCCAGAACCGGTGCATATCGCTGGCGGGCCGTACGCATGACCACGCCTTCCTCTTCCTTCACCTTGCCAGTGACGAACATGGCAATGGCAGCCGGTACGAAGGTCACGGACAGGATCATCGCACCCAGCAGCGCAATGACCACGGTAAAGGCCATCGGGTGGAACATCTTGCCCTCGACACCTGTCAGGGCA
This sequence comes from Pseudomonas sp. Irchel 3A18, assembly GCF_900187465.1. Classification (NCBI taxonomy): domain Bacteria; kingdom Pseudomonadati; phylum Pseudomonadota; class Gammaproteobacteria; order Pseudomonadales; family Pseudomonadaceae; genus Pseudomonas; species Pseudomonas sp. Irchel 3A18. The sequence continues at coordinate 42,620 of NZ_FYDI01000008.1, read as the reverse complement.
AATATCGGCAAGTAGACGACCATGATGATCAACTGACCGAAGATCAACGGACGCCGGGCCTCACGCGCGGCTGCAAACACTTCATGGAAACGTTCGGAACGGGTCAGCATCCGGCCATGCCGCTGCTGGGCATGGGCCAGCCTGCGAATGGCGTTTTCGACGATCACCACCGCGCCATCGACGATAATCCCGAAGTCCAGCGCCCCCAGGCTCATCAGGTTGGCACTGACCTTGTTGGCGAACATGCCGGTAAAGGTGAAGAGCATGGCCAGTGGAATCACCATGGCGGTGATCAGGGCAGCACGAATGTTACCCAGGAACAGGAAGAGGACCGCGATAACCAGAATCGCGCCTTCGATCAGGTTCTTCTTGACCGTGGCAATAGCCTTTTCCACCAGATTGGTACGGTCATACACCGTCACCGCAACGACGCCCTTGGGCAGCGAGCGATTGATCTCGGTCAGCTTCGCAGCCACCGCCTGGGAGACGCTGCGACTGTTTTCGCCGATCAGCATGAAAACTGTACCCAGCACGACTTCACGACCGTTTTCGGTCGCTGCACCGGAACGCAGTTCCTTGCCGATCACCACATCGGCAACATGACTCACCCGGATCGGCGTGCCCTGCACATTGGCAATCACGATATTGGCGATATCGAGTTCATTGACCAGTTGCCCCGGCGCCCGGATCACCAGTTGCTCACCACCCCGCTCGATATAGCCAGCGCCGACATTGGAGTTGTTGCGCTCAAGGGCCACGATCAGGTCGTTGAGTGTCAACTTGTAGGCAGCCAGCTTTTTCGGATCGGGCGCTATCTGGTACTGCTTGGCAAAGCCGCCAATGGTATTGATCTCGGCGACACCCGGCACATTGCGCAACTGTGGCTTGATGATCCAGTCCTGAATGACCCGCAGGTCAGTAGGCGTATATGGCGTGCCATCCTCTTTCAGCGCCCCCTCTTTGGCCTCGACCGTCCAGAGGAATATCTCTCCGAGACCGGTTGAGACAGGCCCCATCATGGCATCGATGTTTTCAGGCAACTGCTCCTTGGCAGTCTGCAAACGCTCGCTGACCTGTTGGCGGGCGAAAAACAGGTCGGTGCCATCCTCGAAAATCACGGTGACCTGGGACAGCCCCGAGCGCGACAGCGAACGGGTCTGCTTCAGGCCTGGTAGACCGGCCATGGCGGTTTCGATGGCAAAGGTAATGCGCTGCTCCGTTTCCAGCGGAGAAAAACCCGGTGCAGCGGTATTGATCTGCACCTGGACGTTGGTGATATCGGGCACCGCATCGATGGGCAGCTTCTGGTAGCTGGCAATGCCCAGCCCGGCCATTAGCAGGACCGCCAGCATGACGACAATGCGTTGCTCTATGGCAAATTGAATCAGGCGTTCAAACATGGAAGAGTTCTCGTGCGTAGCGGATCAATGGGCATGCTCGGCCGAGCCCTTGCCCAGCTCCGACTTGAGGACGAAGCTGCCTGCGGTTGCAACTTGTGTGTTGACTGCCAGCCCCTTGAGCACTTCCACATAGCCGCTGTCGCTACGCCCGAGCGTGACTGGCTGGACCTGGAAACCCTGTGGCGTACGTACGAAGACCGAAGGCTTGTCTTCAACGGTCTGAATCGCTTCTTCGGGAATGCTGACCGCGACCTCGCTGGCATGCGCCACCACCGCAACGGAGACGAACAGTCCTGGCCGCCAGGCGCCCTGCGGGTTGGCGAGTTTCACCCGAACCGTCGCAGCCCTGCTCTGCTCGCCCAGCAGGTTGCCGACATAGCTCACCTGCCCCTCGACTTCGGCATTCATATCGGGTGAACTGACTTTGACATTGCGCCCGACCAACACCTTGTCCAGATCCTTGGGCGTCACACCAAAGGTGGCCCAGACACGGGAGAGATCCGAGAGCGTGAAAACGTTGCTGCTCTCGCTGACCACTTCACCGAGCCCCAGATGCTTTTCAACGACCACGGAATCGAAAGGCGCAACGAGTTCGTAGCGATTGCCAGTGGCTTTGCCGGCAGCCCCCATGGCACTGACTTTCTGCCGGGCATTGCTCAGGGCGATTTCGGCCTCCTGCAAGGCCTGACGCGCCTGCTGGTAATCCTGCTCGGCCGAGATCTTGTCTTCCCAGAGTTTTTTCTCGCGCTGAAATGTCAGGCGGGCCAGTTCGACCCGACGCTGCGCCGCGCTCAACTCACTGCGCTGCTCCGAGACCTGCTGGCTGGCAATCACCGCCAGAACCTGGCCTTTTCTGACCTGCTGCCCCAGATCGGCTTTCACCTCTTCCACGACACCGCTGACTCGTGGCACCACATGAGAGGTGCGATCCTCATCGAAGCGGATTTCACCGGGGAACGAGACGGACGTGCTCATCTGGCGAGAAACGGCCACACCCAGCTCAATGCCCGCCGCCTTGATCTGGGCCTCGCTCAACTCCAGCGCGCCCTCTTCTTCATGGCCCTCCTCTCCATGCCCTTCTTCCCCATGGCTTTCATCGTCATGCTCGTCCTTGTCGGCCGGTTTGCCTTTTGGCTCATCCCCGTGATCGTCATGACCTTCCCCTTCATGGCCTTTCTCCTGGCCGTGAGACGACTCCTTTTCATCGTCATGGGCATGTTCGGAAGAAGCATTGGAGAAAGACTGACCGCCGCCCAGGGTCAGACTGCCCAGGCCAATGAGAACCACCACTGCCGTCGCAGCGGCAATGTTGCGTTTGTTATTCATGAAGACTCCTGATTGGCCACTCAGGGCTTTACGCCCCTGCCGCTGGCCACCGCTGGCTATTGAAGTTGAGTGAGGAAACGGCCCGAGTCGCCGTAAATGCGTTCGATGACGACCCGTGCATCAGCCGCGCGGGCCAACGACTCCAGATACTGGCTACGTGCAGAAATCAAGGTGCGCTGTGCATCGAGCACTTCCAGGAAACCGAACTTGCCCATCTCGAAACCGCGGGTTGCGGTGTCGACGGCCTGTTGGGCGGCAGGCAGGATGACCTTGGTGAACGCCTCGGCTTCCTGGGCTGCGGTGTCCCACTGATCGACCGCCAGTTGCGTCTGGGTGCGCAGCTTCAACTCCACGGAGTTGCGCAAGTCTCGGGATTGATCGGCACGTCGCGCGGCCGCCAGGACATTGCCCTGATTGCGATCGAACAATGGAATCGGCACGGAAAAGCCGACCACATTGACCCGCTCGCGGTCTTCACGGCTGTACTGGCTGCCCACGCTGACGGTGAGGTCTGGAATACGTTGCGCCTTCTGCGAACCCAGTTGCGCCTCGCCTAGTGCGATGCGGGTTTCGGCCAGACGCAGCTCGGCGGTCTGTTTGATTTGATTCAACAGGGTTGGCCCGTGAGGCGCCTTGCCCGGCGACAGATTCGGGGACTGCAGGCGCTCGAAAGAGGTCTGCGACTGGCCCATGATCTGAGACAGTTCACGCCAGGCAGCCGATTTGGCGATCTGCGCCTGACGCACCTGCAGACGGGTTTCGGCCAGTTGCACCTGAGCCCGGGTGGCTTCTACAGGCGACGACTTGCCAGCCTGGATACGACCCTCGGCAACCTTGAGTCCTCGCTCGGCCAGTGTCTGGGATTCCAGCGCCAGATCCAGCCCGGCCTGGGCTCGCAAGGCTGCATAAAAGCTCTGAATCACTTCGCCACGCAAGGCATTGCCACGTTGCTCCAGCTCAAGTGCGGCGACATCCTGACCACGGCTGGCGACATCGACACGAGCGCCTCTTTTGCCTCCCAGTTCCAGCGCCTGACTGATGGCGATGGTTGTGGTGCTGGTGGACTTGCGGGTGTCCTCCATCTCCCAGGACAGCTCAGGATTGGGTATCAACCCGGCCTGCTGCCGCTCCCCAAGCGCGATGTCGATTTCCCTGCGAGCGGCAGCCAGATCCGGATTCATGGAAAAGGCCGTGTCCAGAGCGTCGGACAGTGTGATGGATTGCGATTGCGCTGCCGTCGCGCTCTGGCTGAAAAACGCCAGGAACAGCACACAGGCAAAGCCCATTTTCATTCTGCCGGGTTTGCCGCCCGGTGAACTGTTCAAGATTCGATAGCCGCGCACGTTGTACTTCCCCACTTGCATGATCCACGCCTGAGCGGCGATTGCACCGGCGAGCATGAGCTGCCGGGGTTGACGCAGGGACTTTAGGGAATGGCAGTTATCAGCGGGGTTGCTGGAAAATTACAATTTCGTTATCTGAAAAAAGTGCGGCGCTTTGGCCTTAAAGTAAGTAACACATCAGCATTGACTCTGTAGTCGCTACAGACTTCAGAATCCTTTCGCTTCAGCATCCACTGACTCAATTCAAACAGGATATTCAACCATGCGAATCCTTGTGGTCGAGGACGAGCCTAAAACTGCCGAATACATGCATCAGGGTCTGACCGAAAGCGGTTATATCGTCGATGTTGCCACGACAGGAATCGACGGCCTTTGTCTGGCCCAGCAACAGATCTATGACGTGGTCATTCTGGACATCAACCTGCCGGGCATGGATGGCTGGGATGTTCTGGCACAACTGCGCAAGACCAGTAATACCCGGGTCATGATCGTCACTGCCCGCGGCCGTCTCGATGAAAAGATAAAAGGCCTGGAATCGGGAGCCGACGACTATCTGGTCAAGCCGTTCGAGTTTCCCGAACTGCTGGCACGGATTCGCACCCTGATGCGCCGCAGCGAGCAGGCCAATGTGCCTCAGGTGCTGCAAGTGGCGGACCTGGAGCTCGATCAGGGCCGACACCGGGCATTCCGGGGCAAGCAGCGTATTGACCTGACCACCAAGGAGTTCGCACTCCTGCATTTGTTGATGCGCCACAGCGGCGAGGTTCTGTCACGTACCCAGATCATTTCTCTGGTGTGGGACATGAACTTCGATTGCGACACCAACGTGGTGGAGGTGTCCATCAGGCGCCTGCGGGCCAAGATCGATGACCCGTTCGATAACAAGTTGATTCATACCCTGCGCGGCGTGGGTTATGTGCTGGAGTCCCGGGAATGAAGCCCACGCGGCTATCGATGCAACTGGGGCTGACCGTCAGCCTGATGTGCGCCATCCTGGTGATCGTCATGGCGACGCTGGCCTCACTGGCCATCTCGCGCCAACTGGATCTGCGGGCCAGCAACAGCCTTGAAGAAAAGCTCAAGCAGATCGAGCACAGTCTGACCGAGACGGCCAGCAGCGCAGATATCATGCTCAACCCCCATAATCTGCGCGACCAGATCATGGGCCATGACGATTTCAGTCTGGCGATCATCGATCCGGCCGAGCCGACACATGTGCTGTTCAGCATGGGCCCTGCGACGGCAGAACAGATTCTGGCCATGAACGCCGACAGCCCGGACACCGGCAAGGTACTGATTGCCTCAAGGCTGGTGCCCTTGCGCGACAAGGAGAAGGTTACCGTCCTGCTGTCTCTCGACCGGCAAAGCGATACTGACTTGCTGCAGTCTTACATGACCTCGACCCTGATCGCCTTGCCGCTGATTCTGCTGCTGGTGGGCGCGGTCGCCTGGTGGGTGGTGCATCGCGGCCTCAAACCGTTGCGGGCCTTTCGCAAGGTGGCGCAAATGATATCGGCCCGGGATCTGACGCATCGGGTCAAGACCAGCGACTTGCCTGATGAACTGAGCAATCTGGCCCATGCGATCAATTTCATGCTGCACCGCCTGGACAGTGATGTTCAACAGTTGACACAGTTCTCGGACGATCTGGCCCATGAACTTCGCTCGCCCATGAACAACCTGATGGGCAAAGCCCAGGTGACGCTGTCCCGGGAAAGACCACCCGACGAGTACAAGCAGGTGCTTGAGTCATGCACTGAAGAACTGGAGCGCATGTCACGCATGGTGTCTCAGATGCTGTTTCTGGCCAGCGTCAGCCAGCCGTTGGCCCCCATCGCCTTCAGCCGAATCGATCTGGATGAAGAAGTAAGCAAGGTAGTGGAACTCTTTGCCTTGTCAGCCGAGGAAAAGAACATTGCCCTGCAGGTGACAGGTCGCGCCCGGATAAACGGAGAGCGCCTTATGATTCAGCGCGCCATCTCGAATCTGCTTTCCAATGCCATCAGGCACAGCCCTGAAGACAGTACGATCAGCATCAGCCTCGAACAGCAACAGGGTCAGGTTTCGCTCAGTGTCGGCAACACCGGAGAAGGCATCGAGGCCGAGCACCTGCCACGCCTGTTCGACCGTTTTTACAGAGTGCATGCCAGTCGTTCGCGGCATCAGGGCGGCACCGGGCTGGGGCTGGCAATCGTGCGCTCCATCATGAGCCTGCATGAAGGCCATGTAAGCGTACAAAGTACCCCGGGCACTTATACCCGCTTCACGATGATTTTCCCTGCTCCAGAACAACTCACTTAATAATTGACGGCAAATTAATGACACCGCATTAATTACTCTCATTCACTTTAGAGTGAAACTTTATAACCCTCCAAAGCGATAGACAGTTAACCTCAAAACTGTCTATCGACCCCTCACGTCTACGTTCCAGAAAACTTGAATTAATAGATTCAATTGATACCGCTTTTACGCAATAAAAGTTTTCTGCACTCACTATATTTTTTTCACATCACAGCACCTACAGTGATATTACGTTGCCATGCGATTGATGTTGGCTGCTGCTCTATGGTGAGCAAAGAGGATCCAAAAATGAAAACAAGAAATATCCGATTGAACACCCGCGCCTTTCTCAGTTTCGGCATTATCTGCCTGCTTCTTATAGGCTTGGGGACAACGGTCATTTACAAGATGGACAGCCTGCATGACTCGGTCAGCAAGTTCCAGACCGATCTGCTGCCCAGCGTAAGGCAGGCAGGCAAGATCGAAAGCGCTGGCCTGCTCTACCGCCTGGATGCCCGGCGGTTCGTGATGGACGAAGAAAGACAGGGCAGCGCGTCCATCGACAAGTTGAAGGGTCTGAAAAACGCATTGATTCAGATAACCGACAGCTATGCTCCCATGGTATCCAGCGAAACCGAAGAACAGGCTTATCGTCAGGTCAAAACCAATGTCCAGGCCTATACCGCCAAGATCGACGAGTTGATGGAACTCAGCAAGACCAAGACCAACAACGAACTATTCATCTTTATCCGCGACACCAGCAGCCCACAGGCCAAGGCCCTGCAATCGTCCATAGAGGCTTTGATTGAGGTCAATGTCAAAGGCGCGGAAAAGTCGAGTGACACGGCAAACAAGGCTTATGAAAACGGACTGACCGTCACCATCGCGTTTATTGTTATCGCCGTTATTCTGACTGTACTGGTCGCGACCGTGTTTACCCGTAGCGTTGCCCGCCCCGTCAAGGCTCTGCTTGAAACCACTAAACGCATTGCCGAAGGCGATTTGCGTACGCACGTAGAAATTACCGGTGCCGATGAACTGACCGAATTGCAAAGTGCAACGGCAACCATGCTCGCCAGCCTGAAAAGTACCATCCAGCATATCTCCGACTCCTCCGGCCTCCTGGCTTCGGCGGCAGAGGAAATGAGCTCGATCACTCAGGAATCGACACATGGCATCCAGCGTCAATCCATGGAAACCGAACAGGCAGCCACTGCCGTCAATGAGATGACTGCCGCCATCGAAGAAGTTGCCCGCAATGCGGTATCTGCCTCGGAATCCACCCAGGCTTCGGAACGCTCGGCCAAGACCGGGCAGGAATGCGTCAGCAAGACCATAAATGCACTCGAAAAACTCAGCTCTACGGTCGACCGCACCAGCACAGAAGTCGAAGGGCTGGCCAATCAGGCCCAGAACATCACCAAGGTGCTGGATGTCATTCGCGCCATTGCCGAACAGACCAACCTGCTGGCACTCAATGCGGCCATCGAAGCAGCCCGTGCCGGTGAGCAGGGTCGTGGCTTCGCAGTGGTTGCCGACGAGGTCCGGGCACTGGCTCATCGCACTCAATCCTCGACCCAGGAAATCGAGCAGATGATTCAGAGCATCCAGAAGGACTCGACTCTGGCTGTGCAATCCATGAAGCAAAGCAGTGAGGAAGCCGATGCCACCTTGCTGATCGCCCAGGAATCCGGGACCGCGATAAAGGAAATCACCACTGCCATTTCCCAGATCAACGAACGCAACCTGCTGATCGCTACGGCTTCCGAAGAACAGGCCCATGTAGCGCGGTCCGTCGATCAGAACCTGGTCAGCATCAGGGACCTGTCGGTGCAAAGCTCTTCGGCTGCCGATCAGACCTCAACTGCAAGCCAGGAGCTTTCAAGACTGGCTGTCGATCTGAACCGACTGGTTTCCCGGTTCTCTGTCTAACTATCGAACTCGTCTGAACACTACAGGGATGAATGTTCTGCTGATTCACGATCAAGCCAAAGCAGGTATTTATCGTGCTGAAACACATTCCCGTCACCGAGCTTCGCCTCGGCATGTATGTCCACGAACTGTGCGGCTTGCGCGCCGACCACTCCTTCTGGACCAGCAGCTTTCTGCTCAAGCATGAAAGCGATCTGCAACGCATCCGCAACTCCAGCATCACCCAACTGTGGATCGATGGCAGCCGGGGGCTTGATATACAACCTGTCAGCCTCTCAGAGGCCCCTTCACTAACCGATGGCCAGGACCAGACTTGCGCGCTGGAAGAAGAAATCGGCTACGCCCGGGAGCTTTGCGCCCGCTCCAAAGCCGCCGTTGTCAGAATCTTCAGCGATGTACGCATGGGCAGGATCGCGGAACTGGAAGACATGGGTGACCTGATCGACGATATTTCCGACTCCCTGGCCCGTCATCCCGATGCCCTGCTCAGCCTGGCCCGCCTTAAAACGGCGGATGAATACACCTACATGCATTCGGTGGCGGTGGGCGGATTGATGATTGCCCTGGCACGTCAACTGGCACTGCCTGAAAGCCTGGTCAAGGAAGCCGGCATGGCAGGCCTGCTGCACGATGTCGGCAAACTGGCGATACCTGCGGCCATTCTCGGCAAGCCCGGCAAACTCAGCGACGAGGAATTTGCAATCGTGCGCAAGCATCCGGAAATCGGCCACCAGTTACTGGGCGAAAGCAAACACTTCAGCCCCAGGGTGCTGGATGTCTGCCTGCACCACCACGAACGCTTCGATGGCAGCGGCTATCCCGACCGGCTCGCCGGTTCACAGATCAGCCTGTTTGCACGCATGGGTGCCATCTGCGACGTCTACGACGCCATTACTTCCGACCGCCCTTACAAGACCTGCTGGAGCCCGGCAGAGTCCATCAGCAGAATGGCCGAATGGACCGGGCATTTCGACGAGAAGATATTCCAGGCCTTCGTCAAATGCGTCGGCATCTACCCGGTGGGCTCACTGGTGCGTCTGGAAAGCGGCAACCTGGGCATCGTCATGGAGCAGAACAAGGCTTCACTGCTGACACCCAAGGTCAAGGTGTTCTACTCGGCCCTGTGCAAGATGCCCATTGCCCATACCCTGATAGATCTCTCCATACAGGCTGGCGAGGACAGAATCGTCAGCCGCGAGTGCGCGAAGAGCTGGGGCTTCAAGAACCTGGACCATTTGTGGGCGGGGTCGCCTGAAAGCGTGGCGCATTGAATCTTTGGCGCCCTAGGAGCGAATTCATTCGCGAGAGGCGCGTTGAAATCCAAGGAAGATGTATCGCCTTCAATGACGTCTCGCGAATGAATACGCTCTTACTGGCGTTATGCCTTGGCCGCCATCGCCGTCACTTCCACTCGCATCCCTTCAACCGCCAGAGCTGCCACGCCGACAGCGGCACGCACTGGCCAGGGCTTGGCGAAGAAACGCTGGTAGACCTCATTGAATGCAGCACGGTCAGCCATGTCGGTGAGGTAGATGGTCAGGTGCAACACCCGGTCCATGGAACTGCCCGCACGCTCCAGCGCAACCTTGAGTGCCTGCAAGGTGCACTCGCTCTGCTCGACGATACCGCCCAGCTCCAGGCTGCCGTCGGCGCGTGTGGGAATCTGGGTGGAAACCAGCAAGCCACCGAAACCGGCAACGTCGGAAGAAATGGATGTGGCGTCGGGATCGGGGGTGAAGGTGATGTCCTGGTTGGCCATGAGAATCTCTTGATCAGTAGTAAGACTGGCATGTGGTGTCACGCCTTTTCGCGCTGCAGTTTACACACTTCAAAAAACGACATGGCCACTCTACCCCAACCCGAACACCTGACTCGGCCGCCTCAGCGAAGGATCAAACGGGTTGATCTTTGCAGTGATGGCGCTGGCTTCGCGCTTGAGCAGTTCGACCACGGTCATGAGCCGGTCCGGCCCCAGCCGGTCGCTGATAGTCGCCACGCTCAAGGCTGCGACGGCACGGCCGGTGCGATCGAGAATGGGGACGGCCAGTCCTGCCATCCCGGGCAAGGCGCCGGTATTACGGGCTGCATAACCCTGGCGCCTGACGTTTTCGACTTCCGAGCGCAGAAAGACTTCGTCGTACAGGTGGAAATCCTTGAGCCGTGGCAGGTTGTAGCGAATGACGGTGTCGCGCTCTTCCTCAGGCAGGAAGGCCAGGATCGCCAGGCTGCCCTGCCCCACACCCAACGCCACACGCCCACCGATATCGCCGGTGAAGGTACGTATAGGATATGGCCCTTCGCTGCGGTCCAGGCAGATGGCATCAAAACCGCTGCGCGCCAGCAGAAACAGTGAATCCCCCAGAGACGCCGACAGCCTTAACAACCCTGGCCGTACCAGGTCGCGCAGATTACCGGCATTACCGGCCCTGGCCGCCAGGGCGAAGAACTCGATGCTCAATCGATAGCGTTTGCTGAGTACATCCTGCTCGACCATCCCCTCGTCCATAAGGCTGCGCAACAGGCGATGAGTCGTGGGCTGGGAAAGGCCGACTTGCTGGGCCAGTTGCGTGACTCGCTCGCCTCCTTCGGGACATTCGCCCAGACAACGCAGCACGGCAAACAGGCGGGAAACAGCACCTGTACCGACTTCTTTTGATTCTTCATTCCGATCAGTGGAATTCATTGCCAATTTTCCAAACATTAAATTCATTAAATGAATAAATTCAAAAAAAGATGTTATTCAGTGAAATTCTCCATTGAGTGCATCCTAGCCTTCGTCCTACTCTCGGTCCACAAGGGCGATTTGAACAATCATCGGTAGCCGACACAGAGCGAGCACCCCGTCCACGCAACTGCATGATCTCACTTCGCATCTGCCCACGATAAACGCGTGCTTCGGCACGCACGTAGAACAAGGTGCAAGCAGATATGGCATTTCTCCAGCTTGAAGGACTATCAAAACGCTACGGCTCCATCGATGCCGTCATCGCCACCCACCTGGCGGTAGAAAAAGGCGAGTTCGTTTCACTGCTTGGCCCCTCAGGCTGCGGCAAGACCACCACCCTGCAAATGATCGCGGGCTTTGTCGACGTCAGCGCCGGACGCATTGTGCTGGACGGTCGCGACATCACTCATGCCAAGCCCAGCAGCCGAGGCCTGGGCGTGGTGTTCCAGAGCTACGCGCTGTTCCCGCACATGAGCGTTGCCGACAATGTCGCCTTTGGTCTGCGCATGCGCAAAGTGCCAGCGGCAGATATTCAGCGGCGAGTAAGCCGGGTACTGGAGCTGGTTCGCCTCAGTCAGCATGCCGCTCGCTATCCTCGCGAGCTGTCAGGCGGGCAACGTCAGCGTGTCGCACTGGCCCGGGCGCTGGTTATCGAGCCGCCCGTGCTGTTGCTCGATGAGCCGCTGTCCAACCTGGACGCCAACCTGCGCGAGGAAATGCAGTTCGAAATCCGACGCATCCAGAATGAGGTCGGGATCACCACGCTGATGGTCACCCACGATCAGGCCGAAGCGCTGTCCATCAGTGATCGTGTTGTTGTCATGCAGGCCGGTCGTATTACCCAGATCGACGAGCCTTACACACTCTACGAGCACCCACGCACGCGCTTCATTTCCGGCTTCGTCGGCAAGGCCAACATGCTGTCGGGTGATCTGGATGAAAGCGGTTTGCCTCAGGTGCGGGTGGCTGGCGGTGAGGGTGCCCTGACCCTGAGCCTGCGCCCGGAAAAGATCGACCTGACAGAGCCCGGCACAGGCCGCCTGCAAGGCCGGATAGTCACCCGTTATTTTCTTGGCAGCCAATGGCTGTACCGCATTGAAACCGAGATTGGCGAGCTGACCGTTGTACGCCGCAACAATGGCCAGCCGCCGCTGCCGGAAGGCTCAGCCGTTGGCATGGACTGGCAGACCGAACTGCTGCGCGTGCTCGATACCGATGAGGTACACCCATGAGCCCGCTGAAGGAAATACGCCAGGGCGGGCGTGGCTACTGGCTGTCAGCGCCCGCACTGGCGCTGTTCATCGGCCTGCTGATCCTGCCTCTTGGCTTGACACTGGTGCTGTCGTTCAACGTTTTCGACTACGAAGTCGGGGTCAAAAACGATAGCTACACACTGGCCAACTACATCGCCGTCCTGACTGATTCGTACTTCTACGAAATCTTTCTGCGCACCTTCTGGATCAGTGCGCTGGTCACCCTGCTCTGCGTGCTGATCGGTGTGCCGGAAGCCTACATTCTCAGTCGAATGGGTACGCCTTGGCGTTCGATATTCCTGATTCTGATCCTCACTCCCCTGCTGATTTCAGTCGTGGTCCGCGCCTTTGGCTGGAGCCTGCTGCTAGGTGCCGACGGCCTGATCAATCAAATGATCCAGGCCATGGGCGGACGCCCGGTCAAGCTGCTCTATACGCCGTTCGCCGTCATTATCGCCCTGGTGCATGTGATGCTGCCGTTCATGATCATTCCTGTCTGGACCTCGCTGCAAAAGCTCGATCCGGCTGCCGAACAGGCTGCCCTGTCGCTGGGTGCAAGCCAGGCCAAAGTCATGCGCCTGGTGGTTCTGCCTCAAGTCATGCCAGGCGTGCTGTCCGGGACTCTGATCGTCTTCGGGCTGGCCGCCAGCTCCTTCGCAATTCCCGGCCTGCTGGGTGGTCGACGTTTGAAAATGGTCGCCACGGTGATCTACGACCAATACCTCTCGGAGCTGAACTGGCCCATGGGCGCGACCATTGCGGTGGCGCTGCTGCTGGTGAACCTGCTGATCATGCTGTCGTGGAATCGCATGATCGAAGGCCGTTATAAAAAATCCCTGGGGGAATGATCCATGTCCAAGAACGGTCCTCTGGCCTTGTCATTTCATACGCTGGTCGTGGTGTTCATGCTCGCGCCACTGGTGGTTGTATGCCTGGTGGCCTTTACCCCGGAAAACACCCTGAGCCTGCCCACCACCGACTTCTCGCTGCGCTGGTTCAAGGCGGTTTTCGAGCGGGCGGACTTCATCGACTCGTTCTATAACAGCCTGATGCTGGCCTTCGTTTCTGCCACGCTGGCCACCCTGATTGCCGTGCCTGCTGCGCTGGCCATCACTCGCCATGAGTTCCCGGGGCGCAACTTTCTCAATGCGCTGTTCCTGTCGCCGATCATCATTCCGCATCTGGTGCTGGGCGTGGCAATGCTGCGACTGTTTGCGCTGATGGGTGTCAATGGCAGCTTTACATGGCTGATCCTGGCCCACGTGGTGGTGATTACGCCTTATGTGTTGCGACTGGTGATCGCCGCCGCCATCGGCATCGACCGCAGCGCCGAACAGGCTGCCGAGTCATTGGGTGCAAGCCGCTTCACGCTGTTTCGCCAGATTACCCTGCCGATGATCCTGCCTGGCGTCGCCGGAGGCTGGCTGCTGGCATTCATCAACAGTTTCGACGAGGTGACCCTGTCGATCTTCGTCACCTCGCCAGCGACCCAGACCCTGCCGGTGCGCATGTACGTCTACGCCACCGAATCCATCGACCCGATGATGGCCGCCGTTTCCGCGCTGGTCATTGCGCTGACCGCCGCCACCATGATTCTGCTCGACCGGGTCTATGGCCTGGATCGCGTACTGGTCGGCAAACATTAACTTCAGGCCCGGAGCGCATATTCAATGGCATTGCTGAAACGACTGGTCGAACTCGACCGTCCGGCCCTGTCCTTCACCCTGGATGGCCAGCCCGCCAGCGGGTTGCAAGGCGATACATTGCTGACCGCCGTACTGACGGCGAGCGAGCATCTGCGCGGCAGCGATTTCAGTGCAGAACCCCGTGCAGGGTTCTGCATGATGGGAGCCTGCCAGGAATGCTGGGTACGCTTGGGAGACGGGCAGCGGGTGCGGGCCTGCTCGACCCTGTTGCAAGCCGACCAGATAGTCAGTCGCGAACCGGGGCGTCAGTCATGAGCACAGACACTGACCTCAGAAAGGTCGTCATCATCGGCGCAGGCCCTGCTGGCATCCGGGCGGCGCAGACCTTGCTCGAACATGGCGTAAAACCCTGCCTGATCGACGAAGGCCTGCGCGGCGGCGGGCAGATTTATCGCCGCCAGCCGGAGAACTTCAAGCGCTCACCCAAGGACCTGTACGGCTTTGAAGCAGGCAAGGCGGTTACAGTGCATAAGGCCATGGACGATCTGGCCGACAGCATCGACTATCGTGCGCAGACACTGGTCTGGAATGCCGAAAACGGCAGGCTCGACACCCTGAGTCAGTTGCGTGCCGGGCAGATCGACTTCTCTCAAGTGATTGTCGCCACCGGTGCAACGGATCGCATTCTCCCCGTTCCAGGCTGGACACTGCCAGGTGTCTACAGCCTGGGCGCTGCGCAAATCGCCTTGAAGTATCAGGGCTGTGCCATCGGCGAAAACGTTGTGTTGGGTGGCAGTGGCCCTCTGCTCTATCTGGTGGCTTATCAATATGCCAAGGCCGGGGCCAAAGTCGTGGCCGTGCTCGATAGCGCCCCCTTCAGCGCACAATGCCGGGCCTTGCCTGCCTTGCTGAATCAACCGGCCACCCTTGCCAAAGGCCTTTATTACCGGGCATGGCTGACGGCTCATGGCATACCGGTGCATCAGGACGCGACACTGCAGCGTATCGAAGGTGAGAAGCGCGTCACTGGCGTGCGTTGGCAACACAAGGGCCAGCAAAAGCAGTTGACGTGCGATGCCGTGGCCTTTGCCCATGCCTTGCGCAGCGAAACCCAACTGGCGGATATGCTCGGCTGCACATTCGGCTGGAGCCCGTTGAACCGGGCCTGGCTGCCGACACGCGACAATGCGGGACGCAGCAGCGTCGCAGGCGTTTATCTGGCAGGTGATGGTGCTTCAATAATGGGCGCCGATGCTGCACAGATGAGCGGAGAGCTGGCAGCACTGAGCCTGCTTGAAGACAGCGGGCACTCTATCGACCAGGGCCGCCTCTCAACCCTGCAAAGCAGACTGCAGAAGATCGAGCACTTTCGCCTGGGACTGGAGACGGCCTTCCCGTTCCCTGTCGAGTGGGCCGCCAAAGTGCCCGACGAAACCATCATCTGCCGCTGCGAAGAAGTCAGCGCAGGCGAGATCAGAGCCACAGTGCAAGAAGGCCATTGGGAGATCAATCGGGTCAAGGCCATGTGCAGGGTCGGCATGGGGCGTTGCCAGGGCCGCATGTGTGGCATGGCTGCGGCGGAAATCATTGCCCGGGAAAGCCATCGCAGGCTGGACAACATTGGTCGACTGCGCGGCCAGGCTCCGATCAAACCGCTGCCGTTCGGCCTGGAGACTGAAGCATGAGCCGCCCCATGGAAACCGATGCGTTGATCATTGGCGGCGGCATCGTCGGCGCCTCTGCTGCGCTGATGCTTGCACTCAAGGGCAAGCGGGTAACGCTGCTGGAGCGTGACTTCTGCGGCTCACACTCCAGCGGAGTCAATTACGGCGGCGTCAGGCGCCAGGGTCGGCCTTTGTCCCAACTGCCTCTGTCACAGCGGGCCCACGAGCTATGGGGAATCCTGCATGAATTGATCGGCAGTGACGGTGAGTACGTGCGTTCCGGGCACCTGAAACTGGCCCGCAACGAACAGGACATGAATGCCTTGCGCGCCTACGAACAAGCCAGCCGGGCCTTTGGCCTGGGCCTGCAACTGCTTGATCGCACACAGTTGCTGGCTCGCTACCCCTGGGCCGGTGATGTCGCCGTAGGCGCCTCACTGTGCCCGGACGACGGGCATGCCAACCCGCGCCTCGTATCACCGGCCTTCGCCCGTGCGGCGCACAAGGCAGGTGCGCAGATCTTCGAGCAGGCTCAGGTCATCGACGTGGAACATGACAGTCAGGCGTTCATCGTCCGCACAGCCAGTGGCCTGCAATTGCGCGCTCCCTGGCTGCTCAATTGCGCCGGTGCATGGGCAGGTACGCTGGCGGCACAATTCGGTGAACCCGTGCCCATGTATTCGGGTTATCCCGCCATGCTGGTGACCGAACCACTGCCCATGTTCATGGATGTCAGCACCGGGGTCGAAGGTGGCGGTATCTATGCAAGGCAGGTGGCCAGAGGCAATTGCATCCTGGGCGGCGGTCAGGGATTCGCCCAGGACCCGTTGCGCGCCCGACCGGGACAGGCAGCGATTCTGGACATCCTGCGCAACGCCGTCGAACTCTACCCGCCACTGGCTGGCGCCCACGCCATCCGCACCTGGAGCGGCACCGAGGGCTACCTGCCCGACCGTGAACCGGTGCTCGGCCCCAGTCTGCACCAACCCGGCCTGTTGCACGGCTTCGGCTTTGCCGGCGCGGGCTTCCAGATTGGTCCGGCAGCTGGCGAAGCCCTGGCCGAATGGGTCTGCCATGGTCGGTCATCGATTGCCATCGAAGCCTTTTCCATCGGCCGCTTCCAGATCCCGGAAACACCAGCCATTACCCCCGTACTTGCCAGCAACGTCATTCCAATACACAGAGGAAGGTCGCCCAAATGAAGATTGCCAAACGTATCGCACTCTCAGGCCTGTCATGCCTGCCACTCACCGCCCTGCTCGCTTCGCAGCCTGCACTGGCTGAAACGACGCTGTACCTGGGCATGAACGGCGGAACCATGGAGCGCCTGTATGCCGATCATGTGCTGCCGGCTTTTGAAAAGGCCAACAACGTCAAGGTCGTGATCGTGCCCGGCACTTCTTCGGACATCTTGGCCAAGGTTCAGGCCAGCAAGGACAATCCGCAGATGCACCTGATATTCCTTGATGACGGCATCATGTATCGGGCCATTTCCATGGGCTTGTGCGATACCTTGCAACCCAGCGCGGCATTGGCCGAATTGCCCCCTCAGGCCAGAATCAAGGATCAGGCTGCCGCCGTGAGCCTGGGTGTGACAGGCTTGGCCTACAACACCCGCATGTTCAAGGAAAAAGGCTGGAGCGCTCCTGCTTCCTGGATGGATCTGGCTGACAAGCGCTTCAAGGACAAGGTCGTGTTCCAGTCACTGGCATCCTCGACCTTTGGCCTGCATGGCTTTCTGATGTTCAACCGTATCCAGGGCGGCACCGAGAGCAACGTCGAACCCGGCTTCAAGGCCTGGCCGAAAACCATTGGCCCCAACGTGCTGGAATACATCGCCAGTTCGGCAAAAATCTCCGAGATGGTACAGACCGACGAGGCCGCCCTATTTCCCCTGACACCGACTCAGGTCACGGCCCTGAAAATCAAGGGTGTGCCCGTGGAATACGCACAGCCCAGGGAAGGCGCCGTGGTGTTGAACGTCGCCGAATGTGCCATCGCCAAAAACAACCAGCCGCAACTGACCCAGAAGCTGGCAGCCTACCTGCTGACCGCCGAAGCTCAGGCCCCGGCCCTGGAGCTTGGCGACCAGATCCCGTCCAACCCCAATACGCCCACCACTGACAAGACCCGCGATCAGGTCCAGGCCATGAAGAAATACCTGGAAACCGCCGTGACCATTGACTGGGATCAGGTCAACCAGATTCGTCCCGAGTGGAATGCACGCTGGAGTCGCAGCATCGAGCGCTGAAACTCAGCGCGAATGAGTGCGCTGGCGTCCCGCACCACTCATTCGCGTCTCCCACTGTCAGATTCCTTCAACTAACCCGCCACCCCACAGTCACACCCTCATGCGCCCTACTTTAAGGACGATATGGCGATGGGCGTGATTCCATGAGCTTCACTATCTGCATGACTGTGCTCGGCGCGTTGTTGATGCTACTGGCACTGACCTCATCCTTTTTGCGCTGGTTGCCAGTCACGACGTCGGCGGTGTGCCTGGCGTTCGGTTTCGCCATTGGGCCGATGGGGCTGGATATGCTGAAGCTGGACGTCCATGAAGCCAGGCACTGGCTGGAGCGTCTGACCGAGGTTGCAGTGTTGTTTTCGCTGTTCAATACCGGGATCAAGTTGCGACAGCCGCTGCGCAGCAAAGCCTGGCATTCGGCGTACTGGCTGGCCGGCCCGGTGATGCTTGCCACGATTGCTGGTACGTGCCTGGCTGCGCATTACCTGTTCGGTCTGTCATGGGGCATCTCGCTGCTGCTGAGTGCCATGCTTTCGCCCACCGATCCGGTGCTGGCCGGGCTGGTTCAAGTGACCAATGCCCAGGATCAGGACCGCCTGCGCTTCGGACTTTCCGGCGAAGCAGGCATGAACGATGGCACGGCGTTTCCGTTCGTGATCTTTGCCTTGCTGTATATGAGCAATGGCGGGCTGGAAGCCGGATGGATTCAGCACTGGGTACTCAAGAGTCTGGTCTGGGGCGTACCGGCCGGCATGTTGATCGGCTACGGCATGGGCCGTGGCGTCGGGCATCTGATGATCTTCCTGCGGATCAGGAATTCAGACAGCACCACTTCACCCAATGACTTTCTCGCACTGGCCTTGATTGCCTTGTCTTACGTGGTGGCAGAAGGCGCAGGCGCCTTTGGTTTTCTCTCGGTATTCACTGCAGGGTTCGGCTTGAGACAGGCAGAGGCGCGCATCACTCAATCCCACGTTCCCTCGGAGCATGTTGCTCAGCCGGTGATTGGCCATATGACCGCCAATCAGGAAAAGGCCACGGTCGCCGAGGGCGAGGACCTGAGCGAGTCGCAATTGGCTGCCGGAATCATGATGGGGGATATGCTGGCATTCGGCAGTCTGATCGAACGCTCCATGGAGGTACTGTTGATTACCCTGCTGGGGGCAGCTCTGGCGTTGTACTGGGACTGGCGAGCCGTTGGTCTGGGTCTGGCCCTGTTTTGCATCATTCGTCCGGCCAGCGTCTGGCTGCTGGTGGGCAGACGCCTGCTGGACCGGCGCCAGAAGGCTCTGGTCGGCTGGTTCGGCATACGTGGAATCGGCAGCCTTTATTACCTGTGCTTTGCCTTGACCCACGGTTTACCGCAAGATGCAGTCCATACCGCCATAGGGATGACGTTGTCGGTGGTTGCGTTGAGTATCCTGCTGCATGGCATTAGCATCCAGCCTTTGCTGGAGCATTACGAACGTCGCTCGGCAGGCGATAGCAAGACGCCATAGATCCAGTCGATCATGTCATCATCACAAGCGATTGGACTGCGGCAATTGGACTCAGCAAGCTTACGGCTACAGCATATTGAGAAGGTGAGATGTCAGATCCCGTCCTGATGGACCGTTTTGCACGCAAAGTCGATTATCTGCGCATGTCGGTCACCGACCGGTGCGATTTTCGCTGCGTGTACTGCATGGCCGAAGAGATGACATTTCTGCCTCGCCAGCAGATCCTGTCCCTGGAAGAAATCCACCAGATTGCCGAACGCTTCGTTGCCCTGGGTACCCGCAAGATACGCCTGACCGGTGGCGAGCCGCTGGTACGTGCCGGTATCGTCGACCTGTGCAAGCGCATCGCCGCCCTGCCCGGCCTGCGGGAACTGTGCATGACCACCAATGGCTCTCAACTGGACAAACTGGCCAGGCCGCTGTTCGACGCCGGGGTCACTCGCCTCAACATCAGCCTTGATAGTCTGGACCCGCAACGTTTCCGGGAAATGACACGCACCGGCGATCTGAGCAAGGTGATTGCCGGGATCGACGCTGCCAATGCTGCCGGTTTCACCCACACCAAGCTCAATTGCGTAGTGATGCAAGGCCGCAACGATCATGAGATCAATGATCTGCTGGCCTTTGCTATCGACCGCAAGCTGGACGTTTCCTTTATCGAGGAAATGCCCCTGGGCATCATCAGCGAACACAGCCGCGCCGAGTCGTTCTATTCCAGCGATCAGGTACGCGAGCGCATCGCCGAGCGCTACACACTGGTTTCGTCCACCGACTCGACCCAGGGCCCTTCACGCTACTGGCGTCTGGCCGAAGCCCCTGATATTCGCATCGGCTTCATCTCCCCCCACAGCCATAACTTCTGCGGCACCTGCAACCGCGTGCGCCTGACGGTTGAAGGCCGGCTGCTGCTGTGCCTGGGCAACGAGCATTCGGTTGACCTCAAAGCCGTGCTGCGGGCCAACCCCGGCCAGCCCCAAAAGCTGGAAAAGGCCATAGTCGATGCCATGCAGCTCAAACCATGGAGCCATAACTTCACGCTTGATGACAATGTGCAGGTCGTGCGTTTCATGAACATGACAGGCGGCTAGTTACCAGGACGACAGAAGTGATACCGGCCTGAAACACAAAGAACTCATTAAAGACACAAGCCCAATGAAACAGCTGGTTTCATTGGGCTTTTTGTTTGGCAATTGGTCAACGAAGGACACATTCATAAAAGCTTTACTGAGGCGTCATTTACCCAGCAATTGCTCACGTAAATCGGGGTTGCGGGTCTTGGGGTCCAGCCAGATGGAGAAGAACGCCTTGGCGAACTCGCTATCCTGGACCACATGCTGCAGCTTGGGGCCTACATAGAAGCGCGCTTCACGTCCCGGCAGGTAGACACCGGTGATTTTCATGCCTGGCTGAACATCGACGAAAGACTGCTGCATCTGCTGACGCCACACGGACAACTGCTGATCGCTGACGGCAGATCCGGAAATACGCTGGATCTCATCGATGCTGGCATCCACCAGGTCTTCCCGGTCGATGTCGCGATGATAAGTGAGCTCCAGCGCCATGGGAGCATCCGCCACAAACGGCTTTGCAGGGCTCCAAAGACGGGCCGAATAGATACGGAATCCAAACACACTGAAGTCGCCGGAACCGACGACACGGGAATCAGGCAATGCTTCACGCCAATCGGCAAATGCGCTGCCGCTGAGCAGAAGCACCAGCCACAACCAGCGCGACGCGATCATGTGAAGCCTCTGTGGTGCCTGCGGGATGACCCACAGGTAGAAAGATGGAAGAGCCAGTGGCGTGGTCTATACCGTAAACGGCAATGTCAGCGCCACGCCAGCTGGCTCTGCTGTAAAAGCTATACTACAGCGGTAATTTTGTACAACACTCGGACAAAGTTTTTTATCAAAAATGAAACAATCTTTCACACTGCTGGATAAAGCGGCTCACCCAGATTGAGCATCAACCGGTTGGCCCAGGCAAAAATGGAAATGGCGTGGATCAGATCCAGTACCTGTCCATCATCGAGCCCCTGCTCACGCAACGGCCTGATATGTTCGGCGCCCAAGGCAGCCGGGGCCAGGGTCAGATCAATTGCAAAGCGCACAATGGCCTTTTCCCGTTCCGTGGTTCCCGACGTCTGTGGATCGGCAAATATCTGCGCAATCACATCATTGCGCTTGGCCAGTTGCTCGAAACGCTGGGCATGCACTGAAGCACAATAAACACACTGATTGACTCGTGACACGACGGTACTGGCCAGTTCGCGCTCCGCACGGGACAAACCGCCCGGCGCATACATGATCGCGTTGAACGCAACGGACCGCTGACGCAGGATCTGCGGCTGATGGACCAGTGTCAGGTAGTAATCCGACGTCTTGGCCTGGGGATGGCTCTCTTCCAGCACCGCCAGTTGCTCCGGCGTGGCGCTGTCCACTTGCACCGTGGGCAACCAGGCCTTCCAGCCCAACACTTCGTTGGTAAATCCGTTGCTGCGAATGGGCTCGCTCATTGTGCTTCTCCCATGGCTGACAAGGCACCAAGGCCGGCCGCCAGCCGTACCTGATACGACAGGAACGCAATCAACTGCGCCAGCACCACGATTTCAGACGAAGAGAGACCCGCGGCCTGCAGGACCTGCAAAGCAGCACGATCGCCTTCGACCGGCGACTCGATCAAGGTCCGGGTGAACACCAGAATCGCCGACAGACGCACATCGCTGAGCGCTTCGATGGAGCCGGAATCAATGGCGGCCACCAGTTCCGGTTCGACATTCAGCACCTGCAACTGCTCAAGGTAGTAGCCTGCCAGCAAGGCGTTTGGTGTCAGATGGCTGGCGTAATACGCCACCAGCAGACGCTCGACGAGGGACAGATTATCTTGAAGCGCCGGGTCGAAAAACAGCTCATGACTGCCCTGCGTTGCCGCCACGACTTTGTCACGGGCATGGCGCACCTTGTACAGACCGGTTTCAGGCTCGATGCCCAGCAAGGTATCCAGGACATCGAGGCCCGGTTCTACAGTTGAGGTCATATTCATTCCCATCAAAATCATGAATTAACAAGTAGGAGCGAATTTATTCGCGAGAGGCCCAAGAGCATCTGGCGCCTTCGGTGACGTCGTCGCGGATGAGCGGAGCGCCGCCCGATCCGCTCCCTCTCATATAACTAAGGCTGTTCGGTCACCATGCTCGCGGCAGTGCGGTCACTGACCAGTGGCTCGACTTTCAGGCCTTTGCGCGCAGCCCAGATGTTCTGGTAATGGAACAGCGGGATGATGCCGACATCGTCAGCCACCACCTTGGCAGACTGCTCCAGGATCGCCCGGCGCTTGGCATCGTCGAACTCGGAAGTAGCATCAACCAGCGCCTGATCCACCAGCGGGTTGCTGTAATGACCCCAGTTGGAGGCACCGCGACCCTTGACGCTGTCCACCGTGGTCAGGATGTTGGTCAGTGCATAGGCGGCTTCGCCGGTGCCGTTACCCCAGGCAACTACACTGATCGCAAATTCGTTCTTGTTGGCCTTGCCTGCATAAACAGCCCATGGCAGCACTTCCAGTTGCACCTTGACGCCAATCCGCGACCAGAACTGCGCCACGGCCTGCAGGGTTTCCGGCGCTTGCGGGTAACGGTCGCCCGGCACATGGACGGTCAACTGGAAGCCTTCAGGGAAGCCCGCCTGAGCCAGCAGTTCCTTGGCCTGTTTCGGGTCATAAGGGATGTTCTTCAGCTCGGGGTTGTAGCCGAAGGTCTTGGCCGGCATCCACTGATTGGCCTCGGTCACCGTGCCCTGCATGATGCGCTCGACAATTGCCTGACGGTTGATAGCCAGGTTCAAGGCCTTGCGCACCCGCACATCGCGCAGCGGGTTCTCGGCCAGTGGCTTGCCGGCATTGTCACGAATGAATTCGTTCGGACCCTCGCGGAAGCTTGGCTGAATCAGCAAGGCACGCAGGCCCGGATACGCGAAGACACTGACATTCGGGCTTTTCTTCAGGCGTTCCACATCGGTTGGCGACACCTTATCGATCACGTCCACATCACCGGCCAGCAAGGCCGCCGTACGGCTCGCGGCGTTGGAGATGAAGCGATAATCCACTTTGTCCCACAGCGGTTTCGGCCCCCAATAGTCGGCATTGCGCTCGAAGATCGTGCGGTCGCCCGGCACGAATGACACAAAGCGATAAGGCCCGGTACCGACCATCGCCTTGCCGCTGTTGTAATCGGCGCTTTGCGCGTCGGCACCCACGTGGCGGCTGACGATGTAGATCGAATCCACGTCCGGCAGCAGGTTGGCGTTGGGTGTAAGGGTCTTGATGATCAGGGTGTGATCATCCTTGGCCGTAACCGACTCCACCGTGCGCATGGCCCCGGCATAAGACGCCACGCTGCCCGGCACCTT
The DNA here is from genome assembly GCF_900187465.1 of Pseudomonas sp. Irchel 3A18. NCBI lineage: Bacteria > Pseudomonadati > Pseudomonadota > Gammaproteobacteria > Pseudomonadales > Pseudomonadaceae > Pseudomonas > Pseudomonas sp. Irchel 3A18. The sequence goes on along the minus strand of NZ_FYDI01000008.1, from coordinate 18,898 downwards.
GCGGGCACGCTCGAAGGAGAACACGAAGTCATCGGCGGTCAGGGGCTTGCCGTCCTGCCATTTGACGTCCTTGCGCAGGTTGAACTCCCAGGTCTTGTCGTCCAGGACTTTCCAGCTTTGCGCCAGACCCGGCAGGGTCTTGTCGTCACGGCGATTGACCAGCGACTCGAAGGCATGCAGGGCAACCGAGCGGTCACCGGCATAGTTGTTCAATTGCGGGTCAAGCGAGGAGACCGGATCGGCATAACCGATACGCAGACTCTGCGCCGCTGCGCTGCCGGCGGCCAGGATCAGGGCCGAGGCCAACAGTGAACGGACAAGTGGTTTCATGGGCTATTCCTTGTGCGTAATGGCAATGAGCGCCAGCATTGCAGCGCTCGTTCGGTGCTATTCATTGAGGTGACAGGCGCTCAGGTGGCCGGGTGCAACCTCCCTGAGCGTTGGAACTTCCTCGCGGCAGCGCGCCGTGGCATGCGGACAGCGAGGATGGAAATGACACCCGGCAGGCGGGTTCAGCGGGCTGGGGATTTCCCCTTTTATCGCGTCATAACGGGCACTGCGAACATCAAAGCGCGGAATCTGCGCCAGCAGGGCCTGGGTATAAGGGTGATTGGCTCGTGCAAACAGGTCATCGACACTGGCGCTCTCTACCACCCGCCCCAGATACATCACCACCACGCGGTCGCAGAGGTGTTCCACCACGCCGAGATCGTGGCTGATGAACAGATAGGTCAGGCCCAGCTCATCGCGCAGGTCCATGAACAGGTTGAGGATCTGCGCCTGAATGGACACGTCCAGCGCCGCCACCGACTCGTCGCACACCAGAAGCTGCGGCTGTACCGCCAAGGCCCGGGCAATGCCGATGCGCTGACGCTGGCCACCGCTGAACTGATGCGGGTAACGCTGGCGCAGTTGCGGGCTCAGACCCGCACGCTGCAATTGCGCACTGACATAATCGTCGAACCCGGCCTTGTCGGTCAGACCATGCAGCAAGGCGCCCTCCCCGACAATCTGGTCGACCCGAAGGCGCGGATTAAGGCTGGAAGACGGGTCCTGGAAAATCATCTGAATCTTCAGGCGCGCCGCCAGACGCTCCTCGGCCGTCAGGTCCTCAAGGCGCTTGCCGTCGATGGAAGCGGTCCCGGAGGATACGGGCAGCAACCCGGCCACCATGCGGCCCAGCGTTGACTTGCCGCAGCCAGACTCGCCCACCAGCCCAACGACTTCGCCACGGTTGATCCGCAAATCGACGCGATCCACCGCATGGGTCACGGCTGATGGCCTGGTCCACTGCATGCGTTGCAGCCACTGATTCAAGGTGCTGTCGTTATTGCGCTTACCGAAGGTTTTACTGACCTGGCTCAATTCGACGATGGGCGTCTGGTTAATACTCATCGGCAGCTCCCGGGTGAAAACAACGGACCAGACGACCCGCTTCGATTTCGCGACTGTGTGGTTCCTGCTCGCACTGATTGCTCGCTCGGGAGCAACGTGCAGCAAAGGCGCAACCGGTCGGCATCGACAACAGATCCGGTGCCATGCCGGGGATCTGGCGCAGACGCTGACCACGCTTGTTACGGCTCGGAAGGCTGTCGATCAGGCCCTGGGTGTAAGGATGCTGTGGACGATCCAGCACCGCCGATACCGGGCCTTGCTCGACGATACGACCGGCATACATCACGGCGATGTCATCCGCCAGACCGGCCACCACTGAAAGGTCATGGGTAATCCAGATCAGGGAGGTTCCTTGCTGACGCACAAGCTTTTGCACCTCGCTGAGGATCTGCGCCTGAATGGTCACGTCCAGCGCCGTGGTCGGCTCGTCGGCGATAATCAGGTCCGGTGCGTGCAACAGGGCAATGGCAATCGCCACCCGCTGGCGCATGCCACCGGAGAGCTGATGCGGATAGGCATTCAAGCGCTCGTCAGGGCTGGGAATTCCCATCAGCGCCAAGGTGTCACTGGCATGCTGACGCGCCTCGCGACGCCCCATCGGGCGATGAGCCTGCACCGCTTCGATCATTTGCGTATCGATGCGCAGGACCGGATTGAGGGTCATCATCGGGTCCTGAAAGATCATCGCAATGCGATTGCCTTGCAGGCTGCGCAACTGCGAAGCGCTCAGCTTCGTCAGATCGCGACCTTGAAACACCACTTCACCACCGCTGATACGCCCCGGCGCATCGACCAGCCCGAGAATGGAAAAACCGGTCACCGACTTGCCGGAACCCGACTCGCCCACAAGACCGAGAATCCGCCCCGGTTGCAGGCGCAGAGAAACATCGCGCACGGCAGGCAGAATGCCCGCCCGGGTATCGAACGACGTACAGAGGTTGCGCACATCCAGAGTCGGTTGCGCCAGAGACACTTCAGGCGCGCTCATCGTTGCAACCTCGGGTTCAAGACATCACGCAAACGATCACCCACCAGATTGATGGCCACAATGGTGATCAGCAGCGCCAGCCCCGGAAAGAAACTGATCCAGTATTCGTTGCTGAGCATGTACTGGAAGCCGTTGGCAATCAGCAGCCCGAGTGACGGTTCGGTAATCGGCACGCCAAGCCCCAGGAACGACAAGGTCGCCTCCAGCGTGATGCCCCTGGCAATCTGCAAGGCGCCGATCACGATCAGCGGCGGCAGGCAGTTGGGCAGGATATGCCGCACGACGATCCGCCATGAACCGATCCCCTGCCCCCGCGCCGCATCGACGTACTCGCGACGGCTTTCGGTCAAGGCCTGCCCACGGGCGGTACGGGCGTAATAGGCCCATTCGAGCAGCACCAGCGTCAGCATCACATTGCCGACGCCCTTGCCCAGCCAGGCCAGAATCATCAACGCCATGAGAATGACAGGGAAAGACAGCAGCAGATCCACCAGACGCATCAACAAGGCATCGAGCCAGCCGCCGACATAAGCCGACAGCAAACCCAGCAAGGTGCCAACGGCAGCGGCAATCAGTGCAGAACCGATACCGACCCACAGGCTGATACGCAGCCCGTAGATGATCGCCGACAGCAGATCACGGCCCTGGCCGTCAGTGCCCAGCCAATAGGTGTAGCCACCGTCGAGGTTTTCACTGCCCGGCGGCAGGCGTGCATCCAGCACATTGAGCTGCATCAGGTCATAGGGATTCTGAAACACGATCCACGGCGCCAGTGCCGCCATCAGCATGATGACCAGCAGCACCAGCAGACCGAACATGGCCGTATAGGAACGGGAAAACTCCACAGCACCGAGCCGCCATGGCGATTGCACGTGCAGGCGTGCGACCTGTACCTGACTCATCGGCCAGCCTCGATGCGCACACGCGGATCAAGCAGGTAATACAACGCATCGACGATCAGATTGAGCACCACGAAAATCACGACCACCACCATCAGATAAGCCACGACAACCGGGCGATCCAGCATATTGATACTGTCCAGAATCAGCTTCCCGGCACCCGGCCAGGCAAAGATACTTTCGGTCACCACGGCATAGGCGATGGTCGACCCCAGCTCCATTGCCAGCACTGTCACCAGCGGGATCATGGTGTTGCGCATCACATGCATGCACATCACCCGCATCGGCGACAGGCCCTTGGCACGGGCGAACTTGACGAACTCCTGGGGCAACACTTCGCGCACACCGGCACGAGTCAGGCGCAGCACAAGGGAAATCTTGAACAGCGCCAGGTTGAGCGCCGGAAGAATCAGGTGTTGCAGGCCATCCATCGTCAGGAACGACCACTGCACGCCAAGAAACTCGCGAGTCTCCCCACGCCCGCTGGCTGGTAGCCAGCCCAGGTGGATCGAGAACAGCATGATCATCATCAGCGCCACCCAGAACGCTGGCAGCGAGAAGCCCACAATGCTGGTGGCCATCATTACCCGCGAGACCGGGTGATCGGGATAAGTGCCCGCGAACATGCCCAGCGGCACACCCAGCAATACCGCCAGGAACAGGGCACTGAACGCCAGCTCGAACGTGGCAGGCAGGCGTTGCAGAATCAGGCGCATGGCATCTTCGTGATAGACGAAACTCTGGCCGAGATTGCCGCTCGCCGCGCCCTTGAGGAACAGCAGGTATTGCTGCCACAGCGGCTTGTCCAGCCCGAGGTGTGCGATAGCCGCCAGACGCTCGGCCTGATTCAGGTCCTCACCCACCAGAATGTCCATCGGATTACCAATGGCATTCAGGCCGATGAACACCACCAGCGTCATGAGCAACACCACCAGCAGCGACTGAACCAGACGCCGCACAGCCCAGCCGATCATCCGAGCAGCTCTTGGGCTGTGGGCGCACCGGCGACCCATTCGTCGCCCAGCAATTCGGGCTCGTTGTAGCTCTGCATGGCGGCAAAATGCAAATCGATGTCCTCGTTGAACAACTGCCCTGCCAGCCCATGGGCCAGGCGCTTTGCGCCTTCGCTGATGGCCGGAATATCCCCGGATACCGCCCCGTAACTCAAGGCTGCCGGGTAATTGAAGCAATGAATCTTCTCGATCCCCGGACACGCGCCAGGGGTTTTCTGCTGAAACTCGAAGCAGGTTCCCAGATCCGGCAGGGAACCCAGCTCGGCATCGAACTCATCCTCTGGTGCCTCGAAGCGATCGCTCCAGACCTGAATGTGCCTGGCGAAAGAAGAGAACTCGGGACGCAGGGTGAAGTCGGTCCGAAAGCCTGTAGCAAAGACCAGAAAGTCGTACTCCAGCTTCGCATTGGGCGTACGCACCACCAACGCGCCGGATTCGTTCTGCCGGACCGAAACAACCGGGCTGTTGAGCAGAAAGCGCGAGTCGGGTGAACGGGAAACACGCTGCGTACTGCCACGGGGTGGAGGTACTTGCTGGGCATTGAGGTAACGGCGGATGCGCCACTTCCAGCTGTCCGGCAAACGCCAGTAACCGTGGGTCATACCCGGATTACCCGCGCCCTTGCCTTTGTTGACCCTCGGCAACTCTGCACGACGTATCAGCAAGTCAACCTTCTGCGCACCCGCCTCCAGGGCCGTGGCGGCACTGTCCATGGCCGAAGCACCGCCACCGATCACGGCCACCCGCTTGCCGACAAACCAGTCATCCTGCAAACCATCGGCCGAGTGCGCCCATACATGGCGAGGCAGCTCCTGAGCAAAATCCGGCACCCAAGGGCCGCCGAGGCCATCACGCCCGGTCGCCAGCACCACATGCCGGGCTACATAGTGCTGATTGTGGCCGGGGCTGACGATATCCAGCTCGACCAGACCATCGGCGCGAGGCTGAACGCGGCTGACCCGGTGCTCATTGCGCACATCCAGATCCAGCACCTTGCGATACCAGCGCAGGTAATCCGCCCATTGCAGACGCGGGATCTTGTCCAGAGCATTCCAGGCCTCAAGCCCGAACTGCGCCTCGAACCAGGCACGGAATGTCAGGGCCGGCAAACCCAGCGCCGGACCGGTCAGTTGCTTGGGCGAACGCAGGGTTTCCATGCGCGCCGTGGTCGCCCACGGGCCTTCAAAACCGGTTGGGGACTGATCGAAAATCGTCGTCACCACACCCAGATGACGCAACTCGGCTGCCAGCGCCAGGCCGGCCATTCCGCCACCGATGATCGCAACATCCAGTACCGGGGCATCCTGATGCAAACGCGGCTTGACCCAAGGCGAGGCTGGCAGATCCAGCCACTCCAGATCCTGCTTGAGCCGGGCCTGCAAGGCGGCAAGGCCAATCGGTGCGTTTGTATCGGACATTTTCAGTACTCGTGCTGAAGATCATGGATAGAGCGAATCCATACAAAAAACGCTCCAAACTCACAATTATTGAATTCATAAGGCTTATGAATTCAAAAAACGAATACTAAAAGCTGATATTTATTACTACAACGGCAAAAAATGAATATTGATATAGCTTAAAACGATAAGAAATCAGAAAGGCGGATAAGCACGACGCTCGCTGCCGGGCTTCAACCGGCGTAAATGCTCTGCAACAGAGCATCATGCTCGCTGGGGGCATGCATGATCACGGAAGGCAGCAAGGCCTTAGCCGATGCAGCAAGCTCCGTCACCAGCGCCTGCGCCACATCGGACAACGGGCTGGCAAACGCCGAAACCAGACCGAAGAAGAACGGGATATTGAACTCGACCGGCCGCACCACCACCCCATCCACCGGCACACCCAGCGCAGTGAAAGGATCGACCAGCGCCACACCCAGCCCCACCCGCGCCATCTGCATGGCAATCAGCGACGTATTGGTATCGAGCATGTGCGGCACAGCGCCGCCGACATCCTGAAAAGCCTTGTCGATACGGCGTCGAAAACGATAAGGGTTGGACATGGTAATCAGCGTCTGGCTGGCCAGAACCTGCATCGGCAAGACATCGAAACGGGCCAGCGGAGAATCCGCAGCCAGCACCGCCACACAAGGAGACTCACCGATCCAGTGAATATCCAGCCCGCGATGCTCCAGCGGCAGGCTGACTGCGCCCAGGTCCATGGTCTTGGAAAGCACCGCCTGCACGACATTTTCAGGAGACATGCTGTGCAACTGGATGTGCTGCGGGCGCAGATCATCCGGCAAACGGGACAAGGCCAGCGGCAACAAACCCGCCGCCAGCGCCGGTATCGCCACCAGCTTGATCTGCCGGTTCTCGTCCAGCGCAATATGCTGCGCGCGCTGCCGGATATTGCGAATACCCAGCAGCGCACTCTCCACCTCGGCATACATCATGAACGCCTTCTGCGAAGGCGTGACCTTCGGCCCACTGCGCTCGAACAAGGCAAAACCCAGCTCCTGCTCCAACTCCTGGATGGCACGGGTCACCGAGGGTTGCGAACGCCCCAGCATCTTCCCCGCCGCCGTCACACTGCCCGCCGACATGACAGCCGCAAAAGCCTCGAGTTGTCGCAGATCCATATGCACGCCTTGAATCAATGAGGTGGAAACGTCCATCAGGCAAAGACTGCGATGAACAAACGGCAGGCAGTCTACACGCAGACAGGGCAAACAGAAGTATTGATCTGGATCACGGCCTGAAGGTGCCGAAGCGTAAAAGATAGGTAAACCGCCTGCTCAATCGACGCACGGCCCCAGGGGATAGACATGAACACCGTCACCAGCGACACGATCAGCGACGACCTCTACGCCCCTGACCTGCGCTTCATCCACTGGATCGAAGAACTGAGCGACGGCACCCACCTGCTGATCAGACCGATCCAGGAGGACGACCGCCAGCGAGCATTCGAATTCATCACACGCCTGTCGCCACAGACACAACACTTCCGCTTCCTCTCCCCCAACACCGAACCCGCCCCGCTGGCCCTCGACCAGATCATGGACGCCGACTACCAACAGCGAATGACATATGTCGCCTTGGTCATGGAAGACAATAACCAACTGAGCGAAATAGGCCTGAGCCACTACGCCGCGACAGAAGGCGACTACTGCTGCGAATGCGCCGTGGTGGTTGCCGAAAAATGGCAAGACCTCGGACTGGGCAAGTTGCTGATGCAACATCTTATGAATGCTGCGCGGTTGAACGGGTTTTATCGGATGTTTTCGATAGATTCGGTGAAGAATGCGAGGATGTTTAATCTGGCGCGGTCATTGGGATTTGAATGTCATCCGGATCCGTTGGAGCGGGGGCAGGTTGTTTATAAGGTGGGGTTGTGAATTAAAAACCGGTCAACTTGTGTGAACCCTTAATAAAATTTAGCCTGCAAGCAGGATCTTCTCACTAAGCGATATATACACATTAACTGACCAGCATCAACTCAAAATTCATTACCCCCAACACACAACTTATTGACAATAGCCACCCTACCACCCAAACCATTTAAACTACTCACCCCCTAACACAGTAAAAACCCAAACAGAGATACGCACTATGAACTGCACATTAATCAACCACATTTAAATCACCACTTTCAATCTTAAATTGATCGCCAGACAATGCCAATTGAGCAATAGTACGTCCCTCTTCGCCACAGAACTTGACCTCATAACCTTCAGCTTCCAGATGCCAGATGCCAGATGATAAATCTCAAAAATCGCTCCCCCCTGTTATAAGCTCTTCCCCAGAAACATCCTCAGTCAATACTGACAATATCAAAAACAAATAACTCATATACTACCCTCAACTAATATAAACAGTCATCACTCTAGAAATAGAAGAACCTGAATCATAAACCCACCCAGCGCGAACAATTGCCGCATTGCCATTTGGCCCGGTTATTGGCATATCTAATGTTACTCTCTGACCAAACTCATCAATACTACCCAACCTGGATGGATATATCTGCATTCCTTCCTGCACTTCCCTCATCAATGCTCAAGCATTCATTTGATTGCAACCAAAGCTGCCTCAAAAACCCTTGCTTTACCTACTGAATGTACCGAACTAAATGCATAAGATGCCAATTCACCAGAATCAATCACTATTTTTCAGCATTCATCAATCGACCCGATGCCTACGTCTGAATTACAGTTTTTGCATAACTGTAATTTTCCAGTTAGCTATAAGATCTGCCAACGAGTACGTAAAGTAGCAACAACTACCCCCCTAAATTTTTGCGCCTACTCAGAAACAACCTGCAACTCACTCCACAGTGGTTTCAGCCCTTGATCCTCCATATAAGTTCCATAGTCGAAAAAGTCCTTAACCCCAATATCATCATATAAAAGCCATGAAGCCTCGCACTCTTGACATATAAATAATAAAGTATCGAGAGCTAAAACTCTAGCCTTGACAATATCGCCCTGCTCACACCTTGGACACAGCATATAAGACCTCTTTATTTAACAGGATAAGCGGTAATGACCTTATTGGTCCCAGGCCGAACAATAATTTTAACACTTGTTTCTCCCGCAGTGCCAATTGCTCGGCCCATCGGGACAACATATGCACCAGGATCACCTACCACGGGGCTACCTTTCTTGAGCCATGCCTCATCAATAGTTCCTAGAATTTCTTTTCTTGCCATGCTGAAGACGCTATGCATTGTCTTGGTCGGGTTCGGCTTCGCATGCTCTAAAACATGCAAAATCCTGTTTCCCTGAGCCGATCCTTGCCCATATTCTAGCCCTGCAGGTGTTGTCCAAGTCCGCGTAGTTTTATCAAACGCTAGCTTTACTGCACCAGCTGTTTCTTTTGCCCCCGCCCTCCCAACCTGCGTGGTCGCCGTGGCTCCACCACCCAATACAATCGGAGTCACCTCCCTTTGGAAGCTGGACAACCAAATATTACGAGCTATCACATGATCAGAAAAATTACTTTCTACAAACTCCTGTAATATTTCTTGTTCATTGGGGCTAAATTCATCCGCCAAAGCATATTTATCCAGTGCTTTCGTGGCAGTCTCAACTGCGATTGACTGCTTATAACACTCATCCTCTCCTACACACCCGCCTAGCTGTGACTTTGTTTTCTGATCACTAAGAGCTTTATATCGAATTTGAAGATCTGCTTGACAAGCGGAAGGGTCACCAGCAGAACGACACCCTCTGATAGCCTCAACAAGGCTGTCAACCTCTTTATGGTCCAAATAGTTATAAATAGTCCCCTGCTGCGCGACCCAACCCGCAACCTGCTGATCCTTCTCACTGCCCCCTGCCACAGCAGCAACGCTCATACCAAGCAACTGAGAAGTCATTGCCAGTACTTGGTCATGAGCAATGCCTGGGAAAACTTTATCCCCAACCATTTGAATCAAGGCCTTGTTGGCACCAGCAGCCAACGCTGAGGTGGCGAAGTCTCCTCCTGCCGCCTCACCAATCAAGCCACCGACGATGGCATGTACTGCAATCTTGGTTGGCAAACCGCTTCCAACCAAACTGTCGCCGACTTGCTCGTAGATGGCTCCTGTGAGCATATCGGCAGCTAAGCCAATCGCAGCCTGACTCAAGTTGTCTTTAAATTTCCCACCATTGGTAACGGTTTTCATAGCAGCGTTAACCGCCAGACGAACACCTATATTGGTGCCTCCAATACCACCACTGACACCCGCTGCAAGGTAGCCTTTCAAACTGTCACTGGAGGTTACATCCTTAACTACTGCCCCCAGATTGCCTCTGTTATTGATCGTACTTATAACTGCGCCACTCGCTGCACTGGTGGCAACAGCCGTGAGAGCCACGTTGGCCCAGCCTGCTGCTACAGTCGAGCCCACTGCAGCTCCGCCAGCCACAGCAGATGCAGATGCAGTACCAGCCGCCGCCATGGCTGATCCTGAGCCAGCAGTGGCACTGGCAGCAGCACCTAGTGCACCGCTTGCGGCTCCAGCCGTTAAGGCCGCCACAATGATCATGATCGCCAACATCGCGCCCTGACCAAGACTGGAGTTGCTGTATTTGAAGGAATCATGAAGCTCCTTCACCTGACGCCAGTCCACATCCCCACGCTTCTCGGCTTCTTTCAGCCAGGCCAGTTGAGGGTCGGCCTGGACCATGGCATCAATGGTCTGGCTGACGGTTTGCTGGTCAATCTGCTTGATATCGATCTTCAAGCCTTCCACAGCTCGGATCGCAAGCTCACCTTGGGCCACCATTTCTGTCTGGCGCAGGGTTTCGTCGGTTCGACCCTTCCCTTTCATCGAGGTCCAGGCCAAGCTACTGCTGCTTTTCTCGTGGCTCTCCTGATGCAGGTCCTTCACCCCCTCAAAGGTGATACCCCCACCACTTTCAATAGTCAGGTCATTGCCACTGGTAAGTTTGGCCACCTGGTACAACTGGTCGCCACCGCTCTCCAGGGTCAGGTCGCCGCCTGATGTGATTTCGCTGCCGACATTGCGGATATCGGTCACTTCATCCCGCTTGGTTTTCTTTTTCCCCCAACTGCCTTTGCTCTTCTTGTCGTAGAGGTAGTAGTCACTGTCCTGTGCGGCCAGGATGCTGAGGTTTTCGCCTGCCGACAGGTTGGCGTTTTCGCCTGCGGTGATGCGGCTGGAGATGACGGCCAGGTCCTGGCCGGCGTTCAGGGCAATGCTGCCGCCGGCATTCAGGTCGGCGGAGACCTGTTTGACGTGGTCGGTCTGGACGGTGAGTTTCTTGCTTCTGGACAGGGAGTGGGTTTCGTCTGCCGCCGAGCTGATGGTCATGTTCTCGGTCGCGGCCATGGCGATATCGCGCTTGGCATCGATGTCGCTGGCTGCAACATTGATATCGCGTCCCGACAGAGCCATGAGGTCACGACCGACGCTGACGCTGGAGCCCAGTTGCGTGATGCTGGACTGGGTATTCGCTCCCTGTACCTTCGATGTCTCGGTTTGTGCCGCGCCGATATTCAGATCACGACCGGCAATCAGGCTGAGGTCACGACCGGCCTGTAGGGTGCCGCCAATATTCATTACATCGCGGCCAGCCTTCACAACAAGATCGTTTGCAGACTCGATACGGGCAGCATTTTCAACGAAATCCTGAAGCACACCCGCACTTTGCTGATCGCGAATGACGGTACGCTCGTTGACAACATCCCCACGGGTAGCGCTCAGCGTCACATCACGGCCATACAGAATGCCACCAGCCTTGTTGATCAGATCATTACTTGCCAGCAGGTCAAGACGATTGCCCGCCTCGATCAGGCCGACGTTGACCAGATCGTTGCCAGCCGTTGCCGACAGGTTGTTGGTGGCCCGCAAGGTTCCGACGTTATCGAGGTTTTCGCCTGCCGTCAGTGTGACGTCGTTGCCTGCAATCAGTGCACCGGTCGGACCCAGGCGGTTATTGGCCTGGGCCAGGTACAGCACCGGCACCAGGACTTTCTCGCCATTGACCTCATGTTCTTCGAGCCACACGATGTCGTGGGTCAGGGCCGCCACTTGTGGAGGACTCAATGTCACCCCGATCGTCAGGTTCAGTTGCTCCTTGCTGGCGATGGCGTTGTTCATCAGGTACTTGAGCTGGGCCTCGTTGGAGGTCTGCCCGGCCAGAAACGCCTGACCAGTACGGGCCACGATGGCTTGCTGGACAAGACGCTGTTCATACAGCCCATCACCGAGGCGCTTGGCACTGGCCTCCGGGTCGTAGCCCAGGCCGGCCAGCAGGTAGTCCGAGCTCATGAACTGGCGCAGATCGGTCAGGACCGGGTTGGTTTCGATGAGGTATTTGTGCGGATTCGGCGGCGCGGTGTTGCCAGGCAAGGCCTGGACACGGGCGACCTGGGTGCTCGGCACCGCCGTCGGCGTGGTTATGCCGTTCTGAACCGTGGTGTCATTGGAAGCCACAGGGGTGAAGGGAACGGTGCCGTTCTGACCCTGAACCTGTGTCACGTCGGCAACCTGCGTCAGGCCTGTGTTCCCGGTGCTATGGCCGGTAAGTTGCAGACGGGTCGCTGAATCGACCGGGGCGCTGGAATCAAAGGCGGAAGCATTGGCGCTCAAGCCGGAGTTCTGACGGACTACATCGGCCAGTTGGCGAGTGGTGGTCGAAACTTGCCCGGTTGTCCCGAACTGAAGGGTTCTGCCCTGAGTATCGGAAACGGTCTGCTCGCGTTGGGCGACAGATACGCTGGCACTGCCGAGTGTCCAGTTTTGTGGCGTAGTGCTGGCCTGGGTAGCGGCGACATTGCTGCCGGTCTGGGCACTCAGACGGAACAGGCCGTTCTGGCCGGTGGGCAGACTGAAGCCTGGCAGGGTGAGTGGGTTGACCTGTTGTTGGGACAGGTCGGGGGGTAGTTGGGCGTTGACGCGGATAATCGCCGTGCCAGCACCAGAGGGACTGATGCCCTGTACTTTGCTGGTGCCGCCAGCGGCTACATAATCCTGACGAATGACACTATTCTGCAAATTCTGGGTGGCTGTAATAGATACATTACCGCTGGATTGAATGACAGCGCTTCGGCCAGAATTTCCGCCATCTACAATCTTTTCAACATCACTTACAAGCCCAGAGCGCGTGATTAACTCCGGCACTTCAACAAGATTATTTTTATCATACAACGACACAGGCAAGGGCCTATTGTATGCACCCTCACTATAATAGCCATAGTACACATTGTTTGCATATGTAGAATTTATCGGATTCCTTATAAGATAATTATAAAACGTCCACCCGCCCTCATCATTCGTACTATATGCCTCACCAACAATCTCCCCTAGCCGAATCTCACCAGCATCATCTATGTAATAGACATTAGGAAAGTCCGGATTATTACGCTGATTATAACTTCTAAAAGCATCGTAACTCTCCCAGCTAGTTGAAGTATATATACGCGTACGCTCTACCGCTCCGCCGACAGCTCCAACATTCCTTACATTATCAGCACTAACACTTATATCCCCGACAGCACTGATCGTACTTTTACTGTTTAAAAAGTCTCCTCCAGCAAAAGTAAAGTTCCGCCCCGACGTCAATATCGCGGAAGCCGTGATATCAGTATCTTGCCCACCTTCAAAATACTCTCTTACAGCGTAATCCGCCAAAAAACGCCTATCGCAATCGTAACACCTGATCGCAATAATCCCTTTCACCAAAGTCCGACCGGCAGTAGAAGCCTGCTGGCTATCCGAACCTTCCGTGCGGTTCTCAAACGCCGTCGCGCTGATCGCAAAGTTGCCGCCACTTTCCATCGAACCCGAGATATTCGAGACCTGATTGGCCCGCTCAACGCCATCCCCTTTAATGGTCAAGTTATTCAGCGCATAAAAGTCGCCCTTCAGGTTGGTCAAACTCCCCACATTGGCCTGCATATCCCCACCGCTGAAGATCAGCCCCTGGCTGTTGAGCAGGCTCGCGGTGTTGAAGGTGAGGTTTTGCGTGGCCCCCAGGGTGCCGTAGTTGTTCACACTCCCGGCATTGACGATCAGATCGGCTGCCGACGTGATACGCCCATAGTTGCTGGCCAGACCGGTGATATTGAGTTCGGTGCGTGCGCCCCCCATAAGGCTCGCGGCACTGGTCAGTGCCAGTTGGCTGGCGGTCAGGCCCAGGGTGCCCAGGCTGCTGGTACGCCCACCTCCCCCATACCCCCCGCTCAGGTTCAGGCTCAGCGTCCCGTCACTGGCGATCAACCCTTCATTCGTCCAGGTCCCACCCGTGCCCACCAACGCACTTGACGCCAGCAACTGGCCGCTCGCGGTCTGGTTGAAGGTGCCGACGTTGACCGTCAGGCGCCCGGCCTGGATCACGCTGCTGTTGGTCCAGTTATCCGCCGTGATGGTCAGGCCACCGCGGGTCACGAGGTTGCCGCCGGCCTGGGTCAGGTTGGCGGTGGAAATATCAAAAGTGCCCGCGCCGGCGTGCAGCAGGTTGCCGTTGGCGTTGAGGAAGCTGGCGGCGTTGAGGATCAGGTTGCTGTTGGCAACTTCCACGGTGCCGTTGCGGTTGTCGAATTGGGTGCCGATCTGGAAGTCGGCGGTGTCGAGGGTGCCGAGTGAGCGGATCTGGCCGGTCTGGTTGTCGAGGCTGGCGGCCCTGATCGCAAGAGTGCTGTCGCTTTCGATGATGCCCAGGCGGTTGTTCAGGGCACCGGTCAGTCTGAGGTCGACCTGGCCGCCGGCGATCTGGCCGTCGTTGTCGCCGCTGTTGTCGAAGTCGTTGCCGATGACCCTCACCAGGCCTTTGGCGTAGATGCCGCCGTTGCGGTTGTCGACGTTGGCGGTGGTGAGCAGGGCTTCGCCGGTGCTGGCCGAGACGCGGCCGCCGTAGTTGTCGAAGCCGCCCAGGGCGGTCAGGCTCAGGCGCTGGGCCTGGATGACGCCGCCCTGGCGGTTGGCCGCGAGGTCGTAGCCATTTTTCAGGACGCCGCTGATTTGTGTGGTCAACAGCCCTTTGAGGCTGGAGAGCACGCCGCCGCGGTTGTCGAGGCTGGCGGCTTCTACTGTCAGGTTACCGTTCTGGGCGATGAGGCGACCGTTGAGGTTGTCGACGCCCTCGCCCGCTTCGACCTTGAGGGTGCTTTGGCCTTGTACCGCGCCCCGGGTGTTGTCCAGGCTCGCGGCGTCCAGTTCCACGCCCGCGTTCTGGCTGTAGATCAGGCCATCGGTGTGGTTGAGGACCTTGCCGCTGGCGGTGATCAGCAGGGCGCCGTTGGCGGCGACGGTGCCGCGGTTGCTGTTGTCCAGCAGCCCGGTGTTGAGGGTCATCAGGCGCTGGCTGACCAGTTGCCCGCCCTGGTTATGCACGGCGCTGCTGCGTTTGAGCAGCCAGTCACCGCCACTGGCGAGTTGGCCACCGGTGTTGGTCAGGGCACCGATCAGGTCGAGGGTGACCTTGCCCGGGCTGGTGAGCGTGCCAGTGCTGTTGTCGAGGGCATTGGCAGTGACGGTCAGGTCGGCCCCGCTGTCGATCAGGCCTTTCTGGCTGTTGTTCAGCAGGCCGGTGACGGTCAGGGTCTGTTCGGTGCCGCTGGAGAGGATGCCGCCGCGGTTGTCGAGGCGGTCGGCGGTGACGGTCAGGGCTGTCTGGCTGACCAGTGCGCCGTTGCCGCTGTTGAGCAACGCGCCGCTGAGGTCCACGTCCACCGCGCCGAGGCGGCTGGACAGGGTGCCGTTGGTGCGGTTGTCCAGGGAGGTGGCGGTCACGTCCAGCCCTTGCCAGCCGGAGAGCAGGCCGTTCTGGTTGAGCAGGCTGTCGGCATTGAGGGTCAGCATCTGGCTGCTGATCAGTTGGCCGCCGCTGTTGTCCAGGGTCCGCCCGGTCAGGGTGAAGCTCTGGGCGCTGGAGATTTCACCGCCCTGGTTGTTGATGTCCCGCACCCGGCTGAGGGTCAGGGGTCCGGTGGCGGTGATCAGGCCGGCGTTGTTGTTAAGGTCCGCACCGTTGAGGTCGATGCTCAGCGCGGTTGTGCCGATCAGGCGGCTGGCATCAAGGGACAGGGCCTCGAGGATCAGGGTCATACTGCCCGACGCCGAGACTTCGCCACCGGTGTCGGCGCTCAAGCTGTCAGCGGTGATGTTCAGGGTGCCAAGGCTGTTGATCAGGCCGTTGGCGCCGGTGTCGAGCGCTGCGGCATTCACGGTCAGGCCGGTGCCGCCCAGCAGTTGTCCGCTGCGGTTATTGAGGTCGGCCGAGGTGATCTTGAGGGTTTCGGCAGCGTTGATCAGGCCCTTGTCGCGGTTGGTGAGCAACCCGGTGACGGTCAGTTCCAGGGCGTTGCGGCTGGTCAGGGTGCCGCCGGTGTTATCCAGGGTGGCGGCCGTGGCGTCGACACCCGCGGCGGCGATCAGGCCCTTGACGTTGTTCAGGGCCTGGGCGATGCGCAGGGTCAGCAGTTGATTGCTCAGCAGCGTACCGCCGCTGTTGTCCAGCGATAGGGCCTTGAGGGTGAAGGCCTGGGCGCTGGAAATCTCACCGCCCTGGTTGAGCACGACCCCGAGGTTTTTCAGCAGCAGGGTGCCGGGGGCGTTGATCAGGCCGCCCTGGTTATCGAGCAGGCCCTGGTTGAGGTCCAGGCTCAGGGAGGTGGCGCTGGTCAGGTTGCCTTTGTGTTGTTCGAGGCTGTTGACGCTCGCCACCAGCGCCTGGCGGCTGGCAATGCTGCCCTCGTGGTTGGTCAGTTGGGCGGCGGTGAGGTCCAGGCGCTCGCCACTGCTGATCCGGCCCTTCTGGCTGTTGTCCAGGTCGCCGGTGTCGATCGTCACCCGGCCTTTGGCGCTAACAGTGCCTTGCTGGCTGTTGTCGAGAGCGGTGCTGTCCAGGTCCAGTTCGCCATCGGTGACCAGTTCGCCGCCCTGGTTGCCGAGGGCACCGGCGATGTCGAGGGTCAGCTTACCGGCACTGGAGACGCTGCCCGTCGTGTTGGTCAGGCTGCCGACCTCGAGGGTCAGGCTGCCTTCGCTGCTGATCAGGCCCTGGCTGTTGTCGAGCGCACCGGACAGGTCGATGCTCAGGCCTTGCAACCCGCTGATCACCCCGCCGCTGTTGTCCAGTGAAGTGCCGGTCAGGGTCAGGCCGGTGTTGCCGGACAGGACGCCCTTGGCGAGATTGGTGACGTGGTCAACGTCGAGGGTCAGTAATTGTTGCGCAAGGATCTGGCCGCCAGTGTTGGTCAGCGTCTGGCCGGTCAGGGTGATGCCGTGTTGCGTGGAGATCTCGCCGCCCTGGTTGTCGACGTCATCGACGGTCAGGGTCAGGGCCTCACCCGCCCCGACAAAGCCTTTCAGGCTGTTGTTCAGGGTGGCGCCGGTCAGGTTCAGGGTGCCCAGCGCGAAGAGTTGTCCGCCCTGCTGTTGCAGGTTGCCGATCACGGCGGTGAGGGCTTGTTTGCTGGAAATCTGGCCCTGGGTGTTGTCGCCGCTGGCAGCGCTTATTTCAAGATCGCCATCGGCAATCACGGTGCCCTTGACGTTGCCCAAGGCCTGGTCGACGGTCAGTGTCAGGCCGGCGCGGCTGCTGATCAGGCCTTCGTTGTTGTCCAGGCTGTCGCTGTCGATGTTCAGGCCGGTGGCCGACACGGTGCCCTTGAGGTTCCTGAAGAACTCGACAAGGTCCAGGGTCAGCCCCTGGCTGCTCAGCAGCTTGCCGCCGCTGTTGTCGAGGCTTTTGGCCGCGAGGGTAAAGGCCTGGACGCTGGAGATTTCACCGCCCTGGTTGTCCACCGCCTTGAGGTTTTTCAGCAGCAGTGCGCCGGGGCTGTTGATCAGGCCGTTCTGGTTGTTCAACTGGCCGTTGTTCAGGTCCAGGCTCAGGGTGGTGTTGCTGAACAGTTCGCCGCCCTGCTGATCCAGGCTTGTGACGCTGGCGGTCAGGGCCAGCGCACTGGCGATACGGCCCGCGCTCTGGTTGATGACTTCACCGGCAATCAGTTCCAGGGTGTCGCTGCTGGTCAGTTGCCCGCCCTGGCTGTTGTCGAAGGCACCGGTGGTGACGGTGGTGGCGCCCAGGCCGGAGAGTTTGCCTTTTTCGCGGTTGTCCAGGCTGGCGCTGACCACGGTCAGGGCGGCGTCGGTGGTGATCGAGCCGGTCTGGTTGATCAGTTCGCCGTCGGTGGTGACCTTGAGCGCCCCGGCGCTGGACAGCGTGCCCCGTGTGTTGTCCAGGGAAGCGGCCTTGACCGTCAACGCCGCTTCACTGCTGATCAAACCGGCGCGGTTATCCAGTGCGCCGCTCAGGGTCAGCGTCTGGGCCTGCTGGCTGGCCAGGGTGCCGCCGGCGTTGTCCAGGCGTTTGCCGTCCAGGGTCAAGGTCTGACCGAACAGCAGGCCCTTGTTCTCGTTGATCACCCGCTCGACGATCAGTTGCAGCGCCGTACCGGCCAGCACCTTGCCGCCGTCGCTGTTATTGAGTTGTTCAGCGATCAGTTCCACGCCCACCTGGCTGGAAATTTCACCGGCCCGGTTGTCGATTTCGTCGACCTCGAGTTTCAGCGCTTTTGTGGCGCCTACCAGACCACCGGCCCCGTTATCCAGGGTCTTGCCGGTCAAGGTCAGGGTGCCCTGGGCCACCAGTTCGCCGCCTTGCTGGGTCAGGCTGTCGACGGTGGCGGTCAGGTTGTTCTGACTGGCGATGCGGCCCTGGCCGTTGAGCACCGTGTCGGCCTGCAACGTCATCACGCCCACGGCGTTGAGCAGGCCGTTCTGGTTATTCAGTTGGGTGCCGGTGAATTCAAGCCCGGCCTGGCTGGTGATACCGCCCTTCTGCGCAGCGCTCAAACCGGTCTGGCTATTGTCGAGGTCACCGATCAACAGCGTCATCAGCTTGTCGGAGCGGATCACCCCGCCGCGGTTGATCGCGCTGTCGCTGTTCACGGTCAGCAGGTCCTGCCCCACTACCCGGCCGCCCTGATTGTTCAAGGCCTGGCTGGTCAGGTTGAGGATGCCCTTGGCCTGCACCTGGCCGCCGGTACGGTTATCCAGGGTGCCGGTCAGGGTGATATCCAGTTGGCCATCGGTGAGCACGGCACCGGCCAGGCGGTTATCCAGGCTCGCGGCCTGCAGGTTCAGACCCAGGCCTGCCCCCAGGGTGCCGGCCTGGTTGTCGAGGGCTTGAGCCAGGATGACGGTCA
>NZ_FYDI01000020.1:0-86546 GCF_900187465.1 Pseudomonas sp. Irchel 3A18 | reverse complement strand
CGACTACATCGAGATGTTCTACAACGCAAAACGCCGGCATGGTTTCAACAATCAGCTGTCACCGGTAGAGTTTGAAAAGCGTTACGCAATGAGCTTGCAAGGTGTCTAGAGAATCCGGGGCGATTCACTCGTAGAGGCGTACTCTTCTTTAACGATCATGTCGATATCCCTATCCTTACAATCCATCCAGATAAATTGAGGCCAAAGAGCTTCCCTGACTCAAAGCCTGAACCGATCCACCGACTGCGATAACTGCCCCGCCAGCGCCGACAATTCATCAGTCGTCCCGGCCGTCTGGCCAATGACTCTGCTGTTGCCTTCGGACATGTTGGCGATCATTTCCACTTGATGGGCGATTTCGTTGCTGGCCAGGCTTTGTTCGCTGATGGTGCGGCTGATGTCGTTGACCAGTTGGGTCGTGCTCAGGGTGGCTTCGAGAATTTCCTTGATGGCGGTTTCGACTTCAGCGGTGACGGCCATGCCCTTGTCGACCTGGGCAACGCCCGCTTCCATGCTGGTGACGGCTTCGCGGGTGTTTTGCTGGATGCGCGAAACCATGCTGGCAATTTCCTGGGTCGAGGCGCTGGTGCGCCCGGCCAGGCTTCTGACTTCGTCGGCAACCACCGCAAAGCCACGCCCCTGCTCTCCGGCGCGGGCAGCTTCGATGGCGGCATTGAGGGCGAGCAGGTTGGTCTGGTCGGCGATGCCTTTGATCACCTGGATGATATTGAAAATGCCCTCGGATTCTTCATCCAGATTGCGGATCACTTGGGCCGATTGCTGCGAAGAACGGGCAATGCTTTCCATATCGCTGACCACCTGATGAATCACTCGACCGCCATTTCTGGCCAGTGCTTCGGCCTGGTTGGCCATGTCCAGAGCGCGTTCGGCGTGCCGGGTGATTTCTTCGATGCTGGCCGTCATTTCACTGGCCGCTGCGGACATGGTGCTGGCTGCGGTGCTTTGCTGTTGGCTGCTACCCGCCACTTCATGGCAGCCGCTGCTCAGTTGCTGGCTCATGTCGGTGACGCCGTGGGCATTGCGGCGCACCACTTCGATCATGCCTCGCAAGTCGCGCTGCATGATTGCCAGGCTGCGAATCAGCATACCCGCTTCGTCACGCTGGCGGGGCTCGGCAATGGATTCGCTCAGGTTGCCATGGGCAATGCTTTCAGCGATCCGGCTGGCGGACTGCAACGGCCCCATGATGCTGCGGATAACCCAGAGCCCCTGAACGACCAGCAATATCAGGCTGGCAACGAGTACGACACCAAGGGTGAGGTTGGCGTTACTGCTGGCTTGTTGGGTTTCTTCGCTGGTCTGCTGCGTGCTGCTTTCGATGACCTCGCTCAGGCTGGCCATTTCGTCTTCAAGCTCACCGAACGCCTTGTTGAAGACGCCCAGTTCCTTTTGTGCGCTCTCGGGGTTGTCGAGGGCCAGCCCGACAATTCTTTCGCCAGCGGCAATGTAGGTTGCGAGGCTGGGTTTGACCTTGTTCAGGCCCGCCTTGATGGTTTCATCGACCGGCAGCTTGAGGTTTTCGTCGAGCACTTTGCGAAAGAGCGCGGCATGTTCGGCAATGGAGTTTCGCACCTCGTCTTTGGTGCTGTCGCTCTTGCCCAGGCCAACCAGCATGGCGGAGAGCACATCGGCGCGCAAAGCGTCGTGCATCATGTCGGCTTCAAGATGGTTGCGCAGCGCGGTCATGCTGACTTCGTTGTCCTCCATCGCATGGGCCATCCGGACATTGCCCACGTAACTGACCAGACTCATGATCAGGATGGCTAGCACACCGGTCCCGATAAGCAGAAGCAAACGTAGTTTTATAGACACCCTGCCGCCCTCTTGTGGTCCTTCAGATAGAGCAAAACCTAGTTCCAGACTGGTTATCGGCACCCTCGCCGGGTTAGTTAAGCCTATTTCCAGGCTTTCGTTTCATGGCCAGCAGTGAAACGTCCGACACTGAATGCAGCCAAGTGCTATTCTCGACGCGCCACGCAAAGCCGGCAGGCAAAATACGTTGAAGACAGGGATAAAGGGATGATTGACTTCAGTAACAAAGGTTTCTTCAAGCTGAAGCAGAACAGCGAATACGCCGAGCGTGTGACTGAACTTCTGCTGGAAGGCGAACAGATCATCGATTCCTATAAATCGTTGCGCGATGGCGTGGTGTTCACCAGCAAGCGAATCATTGCGGTCAACGTGCAGGGCATCACCGGCAGCAAGAAGGACTTCACGTCCCTGCCCTACAAGAACATCGTCGCCTATTCCGTGGAAACCTCCGGGACCTTCGATCTGGACTCCGAACTTGAGGTCTACTTTTCGGCGCTGGGTAAAGTGAAATTCGAATTCACCGGCAAGACCGAGATTGTCGAGATTTCAAAAATCATCTCCAGGCACATCTTCTAAACTCGCGACCTGCCCAGCGCCAGTTGATCGTTCCATCTCCAGCAGACAGGCACGATCAACATCCACCGGTTTTCAATCCCTGCTCCGCAAATACTCCGCCATCGCAGCAAAGCGCCGCCGGGTTTCGTACTCGAACAGCCGATTGACCAAAGGGTCGAGGACTCGGCCCAGCCAACGTGGGCGCATCTGGATTCTGAAGGTGTAAATCAGCTCCGAGCGGTCGTCATCAAGGTCGCGGTGCTGCATTGATGCGGCCCAACCCTCGAACCAGCCCGCCGGCTCCACCAGTACGACAGCCGCGACGTTGCCCGGCTGATAATTCACAAATCGAGTGCGCATGGCGAAAAAGCGCTTCCAGCCGCGCCCCTGATTGAAGGTGATCGCACCCACATAGGGATGGCTGCCGCCGCCCTCCACTTCAGCCCGCGATAGCAAGCTGTCCCAGCGCATTCGCACGTCATGGTCGTGGAAGGCCTCAAAAGCGTCGGCGGCGCTGGCTGGCATGATCATCCTGATTCGGTTTTGCCGCATTTTCTGCCCCTGCTGATTACGCTTTGCTTACCCGACCAGACGCTGGACGATGCTCACCAATCGCTCGCCAACCTTCTGGGCATCGCCCCGGCTTTGCGCCGCCAACTGCGCGCCGTCGAGCACAAACAGGATTTCGCTGGCGGTGCCTTCCGGGTCCGTCAGACCTGCCTCGGTACACAGCGCAATCAGACGCTCGCTGAGGTCGCGGGAGTGGGCCTCGATCACTGCTCGCGCCGGATGCTCCTTGTCCGGCAACTCGGCGACCGAGTTGGCGAAACAGCAGCCTCTATCAGCATCGGCGGCCAAACGACTGGCAATGAACCGCGCCCAACCCAGCAACTGGGCCTTGGGGTCATCGGGGTGTTGCACCTTGAGCTGGTCCAGCACATCGGCATAGGCCAGGGACTCAAGTCGCAACCATTCGGCAACCAGCGCGTCCTTGTTCGCAAAGTGCCGGTAGATCCCCATTTTGGTAGTACCCGCATGGGCAGCGATGGCCTCCACGCCGACGCCACGAATCCCGTCCCGATAAAAAAGCTCATCGGCGGCGAGCAGAATTCTCTCCCGTAGCGGCAATGTCGGATTGTCTCTTTTCATACGTCACCCTTGACGATGATACCGACCGGTATCAACATGATACTGATCGGTATCAGCGAGATATTAACATGAACGCCAAGCACTACACATTTGGCTCGACCCACATCACCCGCGTCAGCGAAAAACTGTTCGACGCCTTTGCGCCCAATGCGCTGTTGCCGGACTGGGACAACAGCGCCATTGACCCGCAGCGCTCATGGCTGGTGCCCGATAGCCTCACCGCCACAGGCCAGAAGGTGATCATCAGCGTGCATACCTGGGTCATCAAGACGCCGCAGTATACGGTGCTGGTCGATACCGGCGTCGGCAATGCCAAGCACCGTCCGGGCCTGCCCATTTTTCACCAGTTGAACGAGCCCTGGCTGGAACGCCTGGCGGCTGCCGGGGTAACGCCCGAAGAGGTCGACTATGTGCTGCTCACCCATTTGCACACCGACCATATCGGCTGGAACACTCATCTGGTGGATGGCCAGTGGGTGCCGACCTTTCCCAATGCCAGGTATGTGTTTCCAGAGGTTGAGTATGAGTATTTCGTCAATGGCTCCGGACGTCAGGCCATGGGTTATCAGGCCTTTGTCGACAGCGTGCTGCCGGTGATCGAATCCGGTCAGGCACTGATGATCGGTGCCGAGGGCGGGCCGTTTCTGGAGGACTTCCACTTCCATCCGACCCAAGGCCATAGCGTGGGCCACATGTCCATCAGTTATCAGCACGATGGCAAGACGGCCATGTTTGGCGGCGACGTCATGCATCACCCCATACAGGTTTCACAACCGCTCTGGGCTTCCTGCTTCTGCGGCCTGCCAGAGGCCGCCAATCGCTCACGGCAATGGTTGCTGGCGTTTCTGGTTGAGCACGACGCCCTGTATTTCAGCTCCCATTTCGCTGGCACCTCGGCCGGGCGTGTCAAACGCCAGGGCGACGGTTACAGCTGGCACTTTGAATAATCCGCCCTTCACTCATCGCACAAGGACACTGCCATGACTGCACCTCACCTCGCGCATACCCTGCGTGCCAGAAAGCTGGACCCTGGTGCCGCGCGCGTGATTGCGCTGATGCGCCAAGCCCCTGCTGCCACGGGCGAACCGACTCCCGAACAGGCTCGGGCCGCCTTTCGTACCAGCCGCCAGGCCCTTGCGACAGCGCCTGTGGAAATAGCCGAAGTTGAAAGCATGAGTGCATCTGGCCCGGGCGGTGAGATACCTTTACGTCTCTATCGCGGGATCGAAACCATTGAGGGCGAAACCCTGCCAGCCTTGCTGTTCTTTCACTCGGGTGGCTGGGTCGTCGGTGATCTGGATACCCATGACGGCGTTTGTCGGCAACTGGCCCTGCTGGCTCGCTGCATCGTGATCGCAGTGGATTACCGCCTGGCACCAGAGCACAAATTCCCTGCGGCAATAGAAGATGCCTTCGCTGCTCTGGATTACGTCCGGGCACAGGCCGCGCAACTGGGCGTCGATGCCGAACGCATTGCCATCGGCGGCGACAGCGCCGGTGGCAACATCGCCGCTGTCCTCGCCTTGATGGCGCGGGATGCAGGCTACCCGCCGCTGGCATTGCAGGCACTGATCTACCCGGTAACCGACTTCCATGGCGTTCATCGCTCCCAACAACAATTGGCCATGGAACCGCCGCTGACAGCCGCCACACTGAACTGGACCAAGGCTCAATACCTGCGCAACGATGCCGACCGCCTGGACTGGCGAGCGTCCCCGTTATTGGCCGAAGACCTCAGCGGCCTGGCTCCGGCCTTTATAGTCACCTGTGGCTGCGACCCTCTCGAAGACGAAGGCCGCGCCTACAGCAAACGCCTGCATGAAGCAGGTGTCACCGTGACCGACAGCCACTTTGCAGGGCAGATCCACGGGTTTATCACCATGGGCCGCCTGATCCCGCAAACCACCGAACTGCTGGCACAGATCGCCGGGGCGCTGGATGCCGCGTTTCATAGAGGGGCCGAGCAGAGCATTGGACAGTAGGGGCGGACTTGAAGGCGATGCATTTTCTTTGGAGATACCGGCCTCTCGCCTTACTTCCCAGTTGAATACGTTCCGGCTCTGAAGAGGTACAAAAACCCTATTTCCATCACAAGAATGAATCCCGCAAATCCTGAATCCTGTCTGGCACCAAGGCTGCTAGGCTAACCAGTCAAGTGCCGTTTCCCCAACATGGATGACCGGGATGTCGTACCAACGCTTGTTTTACCACCCTGTCTGCTTGTGGCTGATTGTGCTGGTAACACTTTTTCCCGCCAGCATCGTGACGTGGGGATTGTTCTGGCAGCGACTTGGCCTTGGTAACGGCATGATGCTCACAATGGCAGCTTTGCTACTGGCGCAAGGGATTATCTGGGCATCCGCGTTTGGCATTCGGTCTTATCGGATAAATCCCGGCAATCGCAAAGCCTGGCTCAGAGCACTCACAATACCGGCCATCGCCCACGGCGCACTCGTGATGATTGGCGTATTCGCGTCCTCAGCACCTGTGACCTTCAGCACGTTTCTATTGGGTGGGCCGATCCTGGCTTGCGGCTATATGTGGATGCTGGTGCGTCAATCGCAAACATGGCAACCGCCCCGCCCGGCTCCATCCCCTCGACGCAAATGGCAGTGGCGATCACTGCCAGCACGCGCCCTGGCAGTGGTGACTCTCGCAAAACTGCCCTTGCCTCAACCCAATGACCGGCAGACGGTATTTGCTCTGGTGTATACCTCAGCCATTGGCTTGGTTGCTACCGCAGTCGTTATTCACGGGATCGCAACCAATGACCTGGTGGTCGTGAGCAAGCGAGGCTCATTCCATGTCAGCGGGACCGAAATCATACCGTTTGCCAGCCTTTATATTTGCCTTGTATTGATCTGTATATCTGTCGTGGCCGGTCACCGGGACGAACGACCCAACGCCCATGTTTACAGGCGGTTTCGCAACGTCATGGCGTGGATCGCTGGCGTCCTGCTGACCTATGCAATTTTGTCCCCTCTTGTGCGTCTCATTGTGCTTATTGCTTCGGGGCCACACCGCTAATGCCCCCTAAGATCAACTGACCGGGGCTGATACCTGAACCCGCTTGGAAGCTCCCGATCAGCACCATCCCATCAAGCAAAAAGCGACCAACGCCGCCCCAGCAACCGCCGCCACCAGGACCCGGTCACGACCTCGGGCTGCACCTGAACCAGCTCCGGCAAATCCCGTAACTTGACCCAAAGCTCTCCATGCCATTGCAGCGAACCCAGGACATTGCCTTGCCAGCGCATCTGGTACAGCAGAGGTTGGTCGGCTGCATCCGTCTGGCGGGCATCCAGAGCAGGCAAGACTTCCTGCGCCAGCCAGCGGCGCAGTGCGCGGTTTTCCGGGACGTAGTGATGCACCAGCATCGCGAAGGCACCCGATTCACTGATCATCAGGCATTTTTCCCAGCTCCCGTGGGTCAGCAGCCAGACGGTGCGGCGTTGATCGATATCGAGTTTGAGGGTGGCGCGTTCGTCCAGTTGCTTGCCCATCAGCCGGGCAAGATCCTGCAAGGGAAACCAGACCTGGGCATCCAGCATCACGGCGCGCAGCATGCGGTGGTGGCGGATGAAGATGGTGGGCTCGAAGTGATCGGTGCAGGGTGGTGAGGGGTATGGAAGGTCCATTGTGTCAAAGCTCCTTGTGAGAAAAAGAGCTGCCGGACGTCGTCAAACGAATTGGGTGGCAGCTGTGCGAAGGTTGACGAACCGGCCTTCACTCGCGCACACCGGCAGACCCTAAGGTCTCCGACGCACAGCCGCCATGAAACAACCTCATGCATGAAATGGCATGAGGCAGCATGGAGCGCGATTGCGAGTGCAGGATCAGGTCGTCAAACCCGGCCGCTGATTTTGCAGCGACGCCGCACCTTAAATCCCCGAATCGACACATACAAGCGGTTGGGATTTTCTAGGAAATTTCACTCAAGGGAAAGGGAATAAACCAGGCGGCTGAGCTATACCGATCAGTCAAAACGTACACATCATGAAGTGAGAGAGGCCTTGGCGGGACGCATACCGGTCACTTGCATAATCTTGCGCATTTGATTTGCAAGGGGCTGGCAGCTAACGCTTCACCGGGTAGGATGTGACTCGTAAAGAGGAACTCCGTAGCAACTATTGTGCTTTCAGGTATCAAACAGTTTATTCATATCTAATCGATGCCCACTCGGCATTTTGAGCAATCTATATCTGCTTTAAGAGCGAGTTCACCGAACAGGCGAAGATAACTCCCCTGAGCGCCATGGTATTGCCTTGGATCTAATAACTACCCAATCCGGGCGGATTATTTATCACGCTAATCTCTCCGGAGTGCGAGTCACTTCAATCCATTCAGGAAATAAAGCGATGTCATCCAGTCACACTCAACATCTGGATCTATTAACTGTTGGGCTGGCACAGATTGCACCAATCTGGCTTAACCGCGAAGCGACTCTTGAGAAAATAGTCGATTACATCGGACGCGCAGCAGAACAACAGTGCCACTTCGTTACGTTCGGTGAAGCCCTGTTGCCCGGCTACCCTTTCTGGCTGGAACTGACCGATGGAGCGCGCTTCAACTGCTCAATACAAAAAGATATCCACGCTTACTACCTGAAGCAGGCAGTAGAGATTGAGGCAGGGCATCTGGATGCCGTTTGTGCTGCCGCTGCCAAACACAACATCGCTGTCATGCTCGGTTGTATCGAACGGGCAGCGGATCGTGGTGGCTACAGCGTGTATTGTTCACGGGTTCATATCGGGGCGGATGGTGTGATTGGTTCGGTACATCGTAAGTTGATGCCGACCTACGAAGAACGCCTGACATGGTCGCCGGGTGACGGGCATGGTTTGCAAGTCCACCCCGTCGGATCATTTACTGTCGGCGGTCTCAACTGCTTTGAAAACTGGATGCCCTTGTCGCGTGCCGCACTGTATGCCCAAGGCGAAGATCTGCATGTCGCTCTATGGCCCGGCAATCTGCGCAACACCGACGACATCACTCGCTTCATCGCCAAAGAGGGACGTTGCTTCACTATCTCGGTATCAGCGCTGATGCGGCGTGAAGATTTTCCATCCGATACGCCGCACCTGGACTTGATACTAGCAAATTGCCCAGAGATCCTGGCAAACGGCGGCTCATGTATTGCTGCGCCAAATGGCGACTGGGTCATTCCGCCAGCCGTCGGTGAAGAGTGCCTGTTGGTCGCGACGCTCGACCGCAATGAAGTGCGCCGTGAGCGGCAGAACCTTGACCAGGCTGGGCATTATTCGCGGCCAGACGTTACGCGACTTGTCGTTGACCGGCGCCGTCAAAATGTTGTGACGTTTGAAAATTGATATGAGCTAAACGAGCAGGCGGGAGGCCTGGTTAACGGGACATTCTTTTAAGACCTCTCTACGTAATTTGGACTGCGTAGCAAGCTCATGGAGGGCAAGAATCTGCACCGGCGCAGGTGGCAGTTCTTACCCTCCACCCGAGTAGCAATAAGTCACTGTGGCAGTTGGCAGCCTTTTTTCTTCAGCGACTCCAGCACCCAGGTACGATCATTGGTTCCTTGAGCGATATGTTCCATTTGCTTGCTCTCTGCGGTGTGTTTGGCAACTGCATGCTCATACACCTCGGCGACCTGATCATAAGGTACACACAGCAGGCCATCGTCATCGCCGATCACCAGGTCGCCCGGTTCAATCACCATGCCGTCGATGGCGATCGGCACATTGATCTCGCCCGGGCCATCCTTGTAAGGCCCCCGGTGTGAAATCCCCGCTGCAAACATCGGGAAATCACCTTGGCCGATGGCGCCAGCATCCCGGATCGCACCATTGATCACGATGCCCGCCACGCCACGCTTGACCGCGTAGGCAACCATCATTTCACCGATCAACGCATTGGACAGGTCACCGCCGGCATCCACGACAATCACATCGCCTGGCTGGGCAATATCCAGTGCGTAATGAAGCATGAGGTTATCCCCCGGACGGGCCTTGACCGTGATCGCCGGGCCGGCAAGCACGCCAGCGCGATGCATCGGACGCAATCTGGCCCCGCCTGCGGTCATGCGGTGCATCGAGTCGCTGACGTTAGCGACCGGAACCTCCCGATAGCGCGAAACCCAGTCTGCATCGACCTTGCGTGCGCGCTCCAGAACCCTGAACCCAATGCTCATGTGACGCCCCTCTGTTATTGATGTTGTTCGATGTCGTCGGCTGTGCAGATACCGACAAAAACAGAATTACATTTCATTATATAAAAACACATCTCCATTGAACCCCAACCAGCACTCAAAAAACAAGATTCAAATCTTAATATTGCAACGCCATTTCAATATGGTAGTGTTGAGCACAAGCAAAACCTGCTCATCACATCTGAAGCGACCATAACAAGAAGGTGTCTGACATGACCCGAACCATCCTGCTCACCGGCCCCGAACTCGCATCGGACGCCATGAATCTGGCCGCAAGCCAAGGCATCAGGGTGATCCCCACAACGCCTTATCTCCCTGCCGAGGAACTGGAAGCGATCATTCGCGCCGAGCAACCCGATGCGATCATCGTTCGCCAGGGCCAACTGACACGCGCCATGATCGAGGCATCCACCAGACTCAAAGCAATCGCCAAGCATGGCGTGGGTTACAACACCATCGATATTCAGGCCGCCGCCGCTCAAGGCGTGTCGGTCAGCGTTGCAGTAGGTGCCAACGCGCAGTCCGTTGCTGAACATGCCTTTGCACTCATGTTCAGCGTGGCCCGCCAGACCGCTCTTCTGGACGCACGCATGCGCGATGGCCACTGGGACAAGTCTTCAGCGAACGGCATTGAATTGTTTGGCAAGACCCTTGGCCTGGTAGGCCTGGGCTCGATTGGCAGCATCCTGATGGATCTGGTGGCACCGCTGCAGATGAACGTGAAGGTTTATGACCCCTATCTGCAGCAGTTGCCCGAGCGGGCTCATGTAACGCGGGAGGAGGATTTCGATCGCCTTCTGGCCGAGAGCGACATCATCAGCCTGCATTGCCCCCTGACAGACGCCAATTACAACCTGATCGGTGCTGAGCAATTCCAGCGCATGCGCCCTGGCTGCATTCTTATCAATACAGCCCGCGGCGAGTTGATTGATACCCAGGCCCTGATTGACGCGCTGAGCGAACGGAAGATAGCGGGTGCCGGCCTGGACACCTTCAACCCTGAGCCGCCACCTGCCGACAGCCCGCTCTGGGGGCTGCCAACCCTGGTCGCCACCCCGCATGTCGGTGCCAACACCTCCGAGGCGCGAGCGCGCGTGGGGCTCGTCGCACTTCGCCAGATCCTTGATGTATGGGAGGGCACACCTCTGGACCCTCGGTGCGTGGTCAACCGTCACCTGCTTGACCGTTGATCCCGTGATCGTGAGCCCACCTCAAGGGGGAGCTCAGCTCATTAAAACACTCCAGAAAAACAAGAACCGGAGAGTCACATGACATCAACAGCCTCCAGCGTCAGCGAACTTGAACGCAGCACCATGCATCGGGTCGCCTGGCGCATATTGCCCTTCCTCATCATCTGTTACCTGATTGCGATCATTGACCGCGGCAACATCGGCATGGCTTCGCTACAGATGAATGAAGACCTGGGCCTGACCGCAAAAGTATTCGGCTTTGCCAGCAGCCTGTTTTTCTTTTCCTACTTTCTTCTGGAAGTCCCCAGCAATCTGGCCATGCAAAAGTATGGCGCGCGTATCTGGATCGCCAGGATCATGATTACCTGGGGATTGATTTCCGCAGGGACCGCCTTCGTGCAGGGCGCCAACTCGCTCTATGTGATGCGTTTTCTGCTCGGCGCAGCCGAAGCCGGCTTTTTCCCTGGCGTGCTGCTGTATCTCACCTATTGGCTGCCTTCCGCTTATCGTGCACGCATGGTTGCCATCTTCATGGTTGCCATTCCTGCCGCTAACTTCATTGGTTCTCCTCTGTCGGGGCTGTTGCTGAGTCTGGATGGCTGGATGGGTATGCGCGGCTGGCACTGGCTGTTCATCATCGAAGGTGTTCCAGCCGTATTGCTGGGGATCGCCTGCCTGTTCGTCCTGACCGACCGCCCCGAGCAAGCCAAGTGGCTCAGCAACGAGCAACGTAGCTGGTTGATACAGCGCCTGGCAGAAGAGGCCTCGAAGAAAACGACAATCGGGCACATTTCGTTGTGGAAGCTGCTTCGCCATAAAGATATCTGGGTGCTGGCATTGATCTATTCGGGTGCCTCTGCCGCCGGCAGCACCATGAGCGTCTGGGCACCACAACTGCTCAAGACCTTTGGCTTGAGCGCTATGGAAATCGGACTGATCAACGCCATTCCCTACGGCCTCGCCTCGGTGTTGATGATTGTCTGGGGGCGCAGCTCCGATCGCACCGGCGAACGTCGCTGGCATACGGCAATGACCATGCTGATGATCGCTGGCGGCCTGCTGCTGACGCTGTTCACCTCATCATTGGTGGCCACAGTGATCATGCTGAGCCTGGTGCTGATTGGGGCCTACTCGATGAAGGGGCCATTCTGGGCACTGGTTTCCGGCTGGCTTTCGTCGTCTACCGCTGCGGCGGGGCTCGCAGCTGTGGGTGCCCTTGCCAACCTGATCGGCGGCGGCATCATGGTGAATGCCTATGGTGCGATCCATGACGCAACAGGCAGCTATGCACTGGCACTGATGCCACTGACGGCACTGTGTACCCTTGCAGGTGTCATGGTTCTGATCATCGGTCGCAAGCGCGAACGCGAACAGGCAGAACAGACCGGGGCTGCCGTCGCCAAGAACTGAAACACCCACCTTGGCAACGCCTCAATACAACAAAGAGGTTTCAAATGGCTTTATCTCGTCGCCCCCGGACCTCATCTGGTTGAACTGGAGCCACGCCTGGCCAGGCTGTCGACAAAACGGGTGATCGATCATAGGGGGCACGTCCCCCAGCCCGAAGGCGTGAAGTCCGGTGCATTCGCCTCACTGATCCGGCTGCTGGACTTCGCTCGATCTCGGGAGCGCCGCGCTATGAAGACTCGACAGAGTCTGGGTTACTGGCCCGCCGCCTTGCAACCCAGGCTGCGCATCAGATCGCGCGCGGCCTCAAAAAAGATACCTTTGAAGCTCTCGGCAGCCTCTTCCGTCAATCGACTTGCCGGCCCTGAAATGACCAGAGCGCCCATCAATTCCTCCTGGGCTCCGTAAATCGGAAGTGCAACAGAGGCTGCATGAGGGTCGGTCGCGCCACAAGAGTAAAACGGTTTTTCCAGCGCCATTGCGGTCTGGAAAGAGGCACGCAACGCCTGGGCTCCGGCAGCCTCATCCATGGGACGCATGTCACCGGGCTGCATGTTGAGCCGCAGTCGATGAATGGAGTTCACCCGGTATTGGCACATACGATAGGCGCCATGCCGAACGTAGAAGGATACGGTTTCCCCCGTCCGCTCAGACAAGTAATGCAGTTTGGGCATTACATGGCCTTCCAGATCGAGCGACTCCTGGTAAACGGCATTGAGCCTCATGACTTCACTGGCCAACTGATAGCGTCCGTCGGCCATTCGCGTGATGAAACCATGATTTTCCAGTGAAACCATCAAGCGCATGATCGTGCTTTTAATAAGCCCCGTACGTTCGACAAGCTCCACCAGAGTCAGCGCCTTATCACCGACCTGAAATGCCGTGAGCACCGTCAAGACCCTATCGGCCGAAGCCACACCGTTCACCGCAGGGCGCGGCCGCGCTTTTACCATTACAGACACCTCGACTCGTGGAGCCCATCAGCAGGCTTGACCGGGCATTATCCGACAACGAGGTCATCCTCGCCATCGTCGCAGGCATGCCCCCTGCCCCCAAAGCCCGGCTGATCGCCCATGCAGACCAAATCCGCTCCCAGAACCTGCAACTTTCGCAAGCAGGCCCAGGATCGCTCATCACGTACGCTGGCCGCGATCTCCATGACGATCTGGGCACGCCTGGCCAACCGCAGCCAGCAACGCCTGCTCTATGTCGCCACCCAGTCATTCGCCGTTCCGTTCTACGTGGTCGCATCGATCCTGATGCTTGGCACCTGCCTGATGCTCTGGCTCGGCGATCCGGCACGCCGCAAGGACGCTGAAACCGGGCAGGCAGCTTACGACAGCGGCTCGCGATAAAGGTCCTCCAGACTTCCATCAACCAAACGTTGCTTCAAGAACTGCAGCCGCAGGTGCATAAGGCGATTGCAGTTCGCGAGCAGCGTTTTGCGTTGAGAAGGAAGCGATCAGAAAAATGATACCCAACGCCGCAGGCAGTGCGCCTTTGGGGTTGCGGACGCCCAGATGAGCCATGCCGGACAGCACCAGGTGATAGAAGATACCGGCATAGGCGAGATCGCTCAGCGCTACATTGAAGTGCCAGAGAATGGCGATGGGGCCAAGCACCTTGATGACGATCATGAACGGCACAAGAGTCGGGGCCGAATATCCCAGATCCGCTTGTGCCTTTCGCACAAAGTCGCCCTTGGCGATATACAGGCTTGCAGAAACGAAATACAGCAGCGACAACAAAACGGTGCTGATCCAGTAGAGGTAATAAGTGGTCATTTTTTCTCTCTGACTTGAAAGTAAGTTCAATAAGTGGCGAGGATGTCGCCTAACATGAACTTCAACAAGTAGGATGAATGAATGGTGGCTAGTATGGAAAACCAGACTATTGAGGAAACTACAGTCAATATGCATGAGGAAATGCGTCGTGCATTTGCTCTGCTTTCAGGTAAATGGAAACTGGAAATCATGTGGCTGCTCAATCAGCGGATCTATCGCTTTGGCGAACTGCGCAAAGCCATTCCCGGTATTACTCAGCACATGCTGACAGCACAACTGCGAGAACTGGAGGCCGACGGTCTGGTGTCACGCACCATCTTTGCGGAAGTACCACCGCGCGTCGAATATGAAATCACCCAAAAGGCTCGGGGCCTGGGGCCAACAATGGAGGCGCTCGTTGCCTGGTGGAACGAGTATGGGGGAAGCGTGCCGGTCAAGCCCGCCGCACGCGGGCGCAAGGCAAACTGACATGTCGCGGGCAAGCCCCCTCCCACGAGGTGTTCATCCTGTGAGAGGGTCGCGACAGCTTCATTTCAAACGACGTATCGCTATACCGCCTTCGCCCGTGCCGCATGCAGTTTCTTGTAGCTGTCGATCAAACGCTGGTGCCTGTCGAGCCCTTCCAGCTTCATACTGGTGGGCGTCAGGCCGTAGAAGCGGACGCTGCCGTCCATGGAGCCCAGCACCGCGTCCATTCGCTCGTTGCCGAACATGCGACGGAAGTTGACTTCGTAATCCTCAAGCGCCAGCTCTTCGTCCAGTTCCACTTCCAGTACCACGTTCAGGGCTTGATAGAACAAGCCGCGCTCGACGGTGTTGTCGTTGAATTGCAGGAAGGCTTCTACCAGCTCTTTCGCCTCTTCAAACTTCTGCAAGGCGAGGTAGATGAGCAGTTTCAGCTCAAGGATCGTCAACTGGCCCCAGGCCGTGTTGTCATCGAACTCGATGCCGATAAGGGTGGTGATGTCGGTGTAATCATCCAGTTCGCTGTCTTCCAGGCGCTTGGCCAGCTTTTTCAGGCTGGCAGCGTTCAGGCTGTGCAGGTTCAGGATGTCGGCACGGAACAGCAGTGCCTTGTTGGTGTTGTCCCAGATGAGGTCTTCCAGCGGATAGATCTCGGAGTAACCCGGCACCAGAATGCGGCAGGCCGATGCACCCAGATGCTCGTACACCGCCATGTACACTTCTTTGCCCATGTCTTCGAGAATGCCGAACAGCGTCGCGGCTTCCTCGGCATTGGAGTTTTCGCCCTGGCCGGAGAAATCCCATTCGACAAATTCGAAGTCGGATTTCGCACTGAAGAAGCGCCACGACACCACGCCGCTGGAGTCGATAAAGTGCTCGACGAAGTTATTGGGCTCGGTCACCGCATGGCTTTCAAAGGTAGGCTGCGGCAGGTCGTTGAGGCCTTCAAAACTGCGGCCCTGAAGCAATTCCGTCAGGCTGCGCTCCAGCGCCACTTCAAAGCTTGGGTGCGCGCCGAACGAGGCGAATACGCCACCGGTGCGCGGGTTCATCAAGGTGACGCACATCACCGGGAATTCGCCGCCCAGCGACGCATCCTTAACCAGCACCGGAAAGCCCTGCTCTTCCAGGCCCTGGATGCCAGCCAGAATGCCAGGGTATTTCGCCAGCACGTCCTGCGGCACATCCGGCAAGGCAATTTCACCTTCCAGAATTTCGCGCTTTACTGCCCGCTCGAAGATTTCCGACAGGCATTGAACCTGCGCTTCGACCAGCGTGTTACCGGCACTCATGCCGTTACTGAGGAACAGGTTTTCGATCAGGTTGGAGGGGAAGTACACCACTTCGCCATCTGACTGGCGCACATACGGCAGCGAACAGATGCCGCGCTCGACGTTGCCGGAGTTGGTGTCGTACAGATGCGAGCCGCGCAGTTCGCCGTCTGGGTTGTAGATTTCCAGGCAGTATTCGTCGAGGATTTCTTCCGGCAGCGCATCTTTACGCCCTGGCTTGAACCAGCGCTCGTCCGGGTAATGCACGAACTCGGCATTGGCGATGTCTTCGCCCCAGAACTGATCGTTGTAGAAGAAGTTGCAGTTGAGCCGTTCGATGAACTCGCCCAACGCCGACG
This sequence comes from Pseudomonas sp. Irchel 3A18, assembly GCF_900187465.1. Classification (NCBI taxonomy): domain Bacteria; kingdom Pseudomonadati; phylum Pseudomonadota; class Gammaproteobacteria; order Pseudomonadales; family Pseudomonadaceae; genus Pseudomonas; species Pseudomonas sp. Irchel 3A18. Next base: position 70,355 of record NZ_FYDI01000020.1, on the reverse strand, counting down.
CCAGTGCGCCCTCCTTGGTCGCCCCCTTGCCATTGGTAAAGCACATCGGCGATTGCGCATCGCGGATATGCAGTGACCAGACATTGGGGACGATATTGCGCCACGAGGCGATTTCGATCTTCATGCCAAGGCCCGCCAGGATGCCCGACATATTGGCGATGGTCTGTTCCAGCGGCAGGTCCTTGCCGGCAATGCAGGTGCCTGCTCCGGTGGACAGACTCGGCATCAGCAAGGCCTGGGCGTCGGCGTCCAGGTTCTCGACTTCTTCGATCACGAACTCAGGCCCGGCCTGCACCACCTTTTTGACTGTACAGCGGTCGATGGAACGCAGGATGCCCTGACGGTCCTTGGCGGATATGTCCGCAGGCAGCTCGACCTGGATCTTGAAGATCTGGTTATAGCGGTTTTCCGGATCGACAATGTTGTTCTGCGACAGGCGAATGTTGTCGGTGGGGATATTGCGGGTTTCGCAGTACAACTTCACAAAGTAAGCCGCACACAAGGCCGATGAAGCCAGGAAATAGTCGAACGGACCCGGTGCCGAACCATCGCCCTTGTAGCGGATAGGTTGATCGGCAACCACCGTGAAGTCGTCGAACTTGGCTTCGAGTCGGAGGTTGTCGAGAAAGTTGACCTTGATTTCCATGCGGGATTACCAGAATAGCGAGCAAACGATTGGCGGCCATTATCCGGTTTTTCAGCTGGAAGTCTTGCGCTTTCACGGCTGTGCCGACGTCCCCGGGCAACTCATACCTGCCACTGGGTCACTGAGCTGTAGGTGGGACGTCCTCTGGCTAATTACTCCTCCCACGCCAAGAGATTGTTTGGCGTATCACCCAATGCCGTCAGGTCGGCACAATGACCGCCACCCGCTCCATTGAATAATGCCTTCGCAAACTCGCCCGAGTAAGGCATTCCCTCCAATATAGGCCGTTTCCCGGCACCACTGCCATTCGGGCGCTTGAACGCCTCTATTCCACTGGTATATTCACTGGGGAGCAGGATCTTTATATTGAACCATTCCTTGATCCACTTCCGGTAATTGTCTATCCATGCCTTGCACCAAAGGCACGCATTCTTAGAACCGCCCAGGTAAACAGTGTGTCCATTAAACTTAACAGGATTTGCCAAAACCTCTTTGGTCAAAAAAGAAAGCAAAACCAATTCTGCATGAACATCTTTGATGCTTTTAACAATATTGACTTCGCCACTATCCGCGTAACTTTTTACAAAACCACTTGGTTGACCTGATGCCTTTGTTGCTCCCGTGGCCTCTGAAACGCCCAGAAAATGGCGCAAAAACCATGAAAGCTTTTTATCTCTCGTCAAGTCTGTCGATTTTGGTTTTGCGATCAAATCCAAGATTGCATCTATTTGATCATGAGTGGGTGTATTCCCGAGATATATCGGCTTTACCTCAGCAAACCCCTGAATAACCGAGTTATCTTGAGGGCTGTACTTTGGCATACGGTGTGAATCTACCGCGACTTTACGAGACGGGTATCCGGCGTCGTTAGTTTCCTTGCTTTTATCAACCGCTATCCAGCGCGTGCTGTCCATGGACAGCAACTCATGGCTATAACGCATACACAACTCAAACTCTGTGCGGCTACTGACGCCGAAGGAGGCCAGATAAGACTTTATCAACTCGCCCTCATCAATCCGGTCAAAGTTACCGGCGATAAATAATTTATCCTTGATTCGCATGCACTGTACTTCCTGTACCTTACCTGCAGTCCTGGTACCCAGCGCCGCATTCCAGTCCCTTGTCGCCGCAGCGGCTTTTATTATGGTTGAGATGTAACAAAGCTCGTTGGGACGCATCAAATCCAAAGCATTTACCGACATCGTTCCTCCTTGATACCTGATAACCACTCACTAAGAGTTCACTATAAAGGATAAGAAGCCCTCATCGAATAAGCCGAGCTAAGCAGGGAAAAGAAGCAAGGTCGCAGCCCCCTCCTGAACGGCTCCACGCAACCGGCTGGCATCCCTGGCCGGTGACAACCCGAACATACGGACATAATCCCTACTGAACTGCGAAGGGCTTTCATAGCCCACCCGATAACCGGCACCTGCCGCATCCAGTGCTTCGGCCACCATCAAGCGACGGGCTTCCTGTAGCCGCAACTGGCTGCGAAACTCCAGTGGGCTCATGGAGGTGACGGCCTTGAAGTGCGCGTGGAAGGTAGAACGGCTCATGCCTGCGATATCGGCGATGTCATCGATGCGGCAGGTTTCGCTGTAATGGCTGCGCAGCCAGGCAATGGCTTTGGCAATCTGGCTCAGACGGCTGTCGGCTTTGGCCAGTTGTCGAACCACACCATTGCCGCTGCTGGTCAGCAGCCGGTAAAGAATCTCGCGAATCGTCAGCGGAGCCAGTGCTTCGATATCGTCCGGGGTATCCAGCAAAGCGGCCAGCCTTGCGGCGGCGTCCAGCAATTCGGGGGTTGTGTCGTTGAGTTCGATGCCTGCGGCAGGCAGGCCGCTCGTTCCTTCAGGGGACGGGTATCGCAGGACGAGGTCGCTCAACACAGCCATGTCCAGGTCGAGAACAAGGCACAGATAAGGCGTCGTCTCGCTTGCCTCGATCACCGAGCCCGTCACGGGAATGTCCACGGAGGCAACAAGGTATTTGGCCGCATCGTAGACATACGAAGTGGTTCCAACCACCACTTGCTTGCGGCCCTGGGCGATCAGGCAGAGGGTCGGTTCATAGACCACAGGCATCGGAATGGTCGGTGCACCCGAACGAACCAGACTGACGCCAGCAATCGGCGTTGGATGTATGCCGTCAGTCGGGGAATGACGACTGATGAGATCGACCAGCTTTTCCAGAGAGCCCATGCTTGCTCCTTTGAAAGTCAGGATTATTGCGTGCCCGGATAATCATGCAAGGACTCAGGACAATCCGGCTACAGGCAGGCGCGCCACTGAATGCAGAATCACTCCCCTACAGATTTCAGGTTCCACTTTCTGTGAGGCGTTCAGTATGTCCACTCTTTCAGCACTCGACCATTACCGCCTGCTCGGACGATCGGGCATGCGGGTCTCACCGCTCGCCCTTGGCACCATGACTTTTGGCTCTGACTGGGGCTGGGGCGCGGATGAAGCCCAGGCGCGACAGATTTTCGATACGTACGTCGATAACGGCGGCAACTTCATCGATACCGCCGTCAATTACACCAACGGGGCTTCGGAGCGCATCCTGGGTCAGTTGCTCAAGGAGAAGCGTGACCGGCTCGTGGTTGCGACCAAATACACCATGGCCCGCGACCCCAGCGACCCCAATTCAGGCGGCAACCATCGCATGAATCTGGTGCGTTCAGTGGAGACCAGCCTCAAGCAGCTCGACACGGATCGTATCGAACTGCTTTACCTGCACGCCTGGGATTTCACCACCTCTGCCGACGAAGTGATGCGGGCACTGGACGACCTGGTGCGCAGTGGCAAGGTGCTCTACCTCGGGATCTGCAACACCCCGGCGTGGAAAGTCGCGGAACTGCAAACGCTTGCCGACCTGCGTGGCTGGTCCCCCCTTGTGGCCTTGCAGATCGAGTACAGCCTCGTCGAACGCAGCGTCGAGCACGAGTTGATCCCGATGGCGCAGGCGATGGGCCTTGGCGTCCTGCCATGGTCGCCGCTGGGTGGCGGCATCCTGACAGGCAAATACAGCCGCGACGATTTGAGCCAGGCCAGCGAAGCCAATGTTTCGCCGACTCGCAAAGGCGTGATCAGCTCATCCGGGCATATGAATGAACGCGCCTTGCAAATCGCTGCCGTCGTGGGCGATATCGCCAGAGAAATCGGTGCGACGCCTTCCCAGGTGGCCCTGGCCTGGACGCTGTTGAATCCTGCCGTCGTCGCACCTGTCATGGGTGCCAGAACCCTGGCTCAGGCGCAGGACAACCTGGGCGCACTCAGCCTTCAACTGGATGACGAGCACGTGGCGCGCCTGGATCAGGCCAGTGTGCCCGAGCCGATCTTTCCGGCTCGTTTCGTCTCCCGGCCGATGGTGCAGCAACTGATCTTTGGCGGGGCTCGCAGGCCTGGCCTGCAAAGGAGCCTTTGACATGGCACTATCAAACGTTGGTAAAACCCTGGCGTTCGTTGTGCTGATCATATCGAGCATGGTTACTGCAGCTTCGGAGCCAGACGTTGCTGCAAACAACAAGCAAATCGTCAGCGAGGCATTCGATCGCTGGGCCGCAGGCGGGAACAGCTTCTTCAGTGAAATGCTGACGCCGGACATCATCTGGACGATCAAGGGCTCGGGACCGAGTGCCGGGGTGTACCGAGGCATCGACCCGTTCATCGAGCAAGCCATCCGCCCATTTGTATCGCGGCTGTCCAGGCCGGTTCGGCCCGTCAGCAGGCAGATATGGGCGGATGGCGATCACGTCATCATTCAATGGGACGGTGCCGGCGTGGCCCGTGACGGGCAGGCCTATAACAACAGCTATGCCTGGATCTTTCACATGCGCAACGGCAAGGCAGTGGAAGTCACGGCCTTTCTCGACCTTGCGCCTTATGACGATGTCTTGCGGCGTATTCCAGAGGCTACGGCGTCAAGTCAACCAGTGCCATAACAGCAGCGTACCGATCAGCCCGACCACCGAAACGATGGTCTGCAGCACTGACCAGACCCAAATCGTCTGCTTCAGTTGCAGCCCGAAGTATTCGCGAACCATCCAGAAACCGGCATCGTTGACGTGGCAGAAGAACACCGAGCCCGCACCGATCACCAAAGCCACCAGCGAGGCCTCGACCGGTGCAAGGCTGGCCATCATCGGTGCCAGGATGCCCGCCGTCGTGGTCGTCGCCACGGTGGCCGAACCGGTTGCCTGCCGCAACGCCACGGCAATCAGCCAGGCCAGCAGCAGATACGGCATGTGTGCGCCCTCCGCCACTTTGCTGATGGTCTGGCTGACACCGGCATCCAGCAGGGTCTGCTTCAGGCCGCCACCGGCACCGATGGTCAGCAACAGCACGGCTATCGGCGCCAGGCTTTTGCGCAAGGTCCCGCCCACATGCTCACGGGAAAGACCGTTGGCCCAGCCCAGGCACACCGTTGCGGCCAGCACGGCAATGCCCAAGGCAACCAGCGGCTCGCCAAGAAACTTCAAGGCCAGCGCGAGGCTGCTTTCAGGTGCCATGAGCACCTTGGCCAAAGTGCTGCCGAGCATGAGAATCACCGGTAAAAGAATGATCAGCAACGAAATGCAAAAACTCGGCTGGCGGCTGACATCGGGCTTGGCACTGAACAGTTCGCCAAGCTCCGCAGGCTCTTCGATGTGCATGCGCTTCGACAACCAGTTGCCGTAAAGAGGGCCCGCAAGAATCACAGCCGGAACCGCAATGCAGAGCCCCAGCAACATGGTCAGCCCCAGATCAGCATGCAGGGCACTGACCGCGATCAGCGGCCCGGGATGTGGAGGCATCAAGGCATGCAACGTGGTCATACCCGCCAATGCCGGAATGGCGATTTTCAGCAGCGGCTGATTGGACTGACGCGCCATGACAAAAATGATCGGCACCATCATCACCAGCCCGACCTCAAAGAACAGCGGCAGGCCGATGACCATTGCCACCAGCGCCATGACCCAAGGCAGCGTCTTGCCCTTGCCCAGCCCGAGCAAGGTGGAAGCAATCCGGTCCGCCGCGCCCGACTCGGCCATCAAGGCACCGAGCATCGCGCCCAGGGCAATGATAATCCCCGCCTCCCCAAGAATACCGCCCGCGCCCTTGCTGAACGCTTTTGCAACGGCTTCAGGCGGCAACCCTGCGCCTATCCCTGCGATGAAAGTCCCCACCAGAATCGACAGAAACGGCGGGAGTTTGGTGGCGCTGATCAACACGATGATCGTGGCAATCGCAATCAGGCAGCAGATGATCAGGCGGGTGTCATGCAACACCCAGGCAGCAGACGACAGATCCAACGTAAACCCCTTCTTGGTACGGTTTTCTCACGAAACAACTGAAACAATTTGTCTCAATTTTTCCAAACCATACCGGAATGCGGCATTGCGCCGCAGTTAAATTTTTACAGAAGGCCGCCCGCCGCGCTGTCGCGCAGCAAACAGGGGCTAGTAATTGCTAAGAGGGAGCGGATGAATCTTCTCCCTCTGTGAGCGAATTTATTCGCGGAAGGTCGCTACACCCGACAAATACTGGTCGTCTGGAATAGCGTCTCGCTGCTTGTGCACTGGCGAAGTTTGTCGGCAGTTCATGACCACACTCAAAGGTTTGTGCAGCGGAACTTAAAGTCTCAACGCAGACCCAAGGTACCGAACCCGACACCAGGGTCACGCGACGGCCAATGACCGTTCTGGAAAAGTGATGGCGGTAAAACATGGCAGATAAGGCGCAGTTGATCGAGCAGGCAAAACAGGCATCCGAGAACCTGTTGACCTGGGCCAGTTTTGTCGCATACACCGAGTTTCTGTGGCAGGACAACACACGGGTGACGGATGCCGAAGCCTGGCAAAGACAGTGGTTTGAGCTGGAGATCCTGAATGGCCTGGCACTGGCCGAGTGGGAAGAACAAGGGCGGCCTGCCGACTGGTCATCAGCCTGGCGTGAAACCTATCAGCAAGACGCACGCGAACTGGCGGCTGAACTGCTGACGTTGACTGCCTGATCGTCGCCTCACGGAGAAGAGTGCATGTACCGCAAAACCGCCGTCGCCCTGCTGCTGATGTTATGCAGTGGCTGTAGCCAGTTTCCCCACAACAGGTTTTTCACCCCGCCCGCCGCTGCCCCGGATACGGCATGGGTGCGTATTGTGGGCGGCACCGAACGGGCCTCTATCGAGCAGGAGTTGAATGGCCAACGCACTGGCGGCCTGGTGCGCAGCAGTGAATTCATACTCACACGAACCCAGGATCTCGGAATGCCTGTGGACAGCGAACAGAACAAATCGACCTGGAGCGATTATTACGAAACACCGGTGATTGCAGGCCGGAAAACAAGCATCGGCCTCGCCTATCACGGCCCCAATAATCAGTGCAGCAGCAACATGACCTTTGTGCCGCAGAAGGGCCACTATTACCAGTTCGGCCTGCAGGTCGACGTGCGCCTGCGCCAGTGTCGCGGTTTACCGTATGAACTGATCAAACATGAGCAGGGGCAATGGAAGCTACAGCGTCTGAAGGATGTGATCTGGGGCGGGAAATATGGTCATGAAGATGAGAACTGGCAGAAGATGCCAGACTCGCTGATGCCTCCTGCTGTTCCGTATGAGATTCGGTGAGACTGCCTTCATACTTTTAAACTTTATGAGACGACGCGCTTATTCAACGGCACGCCGCCACCGACTCACGGTTTAAGAAACCTTGATGACCACTTTGCCAAAAGCGCCACGTGCCAAGTGCTGGAAGGCCTGATGAGCGTCTTCAAACGAATAGGTTTTGTCGATCACCGGGCGGATCGCGTGTTTGTTCAAGAATTCGTTCATCCGATCAAACGATGAACGGGGGGCGACCGCAATGCCACGAATGGTGGTTTGGCGGAAGATCAATGGCATCAGGCTCAGCGTGGTGGTCTGCCCGGTCAAGAACCCGATTTGCGCAATCTTGCCAGCAGCTTTGGTTGCTGCGATGGACTGATTCAAACCTTCACCGCCGGCAACATCGAGCAACAGGTCTACGCCCTTTCCATCCGTAAGCTTCAGTACTTCTTCTTCCCAGCGTGGGAAGGTCCGATAGTTCACGCCTGCAACGGCACCGAGCTTTTTCACTGCATCAAGATTTTCATCATTGCTGCTGGTAACGATCACCTTGGCACCTAGCGCTGTTGCCAACTGCACGGCGAAGATCGACACACCACCGGTGCCTTGCACCAGAACGGTTTGGCCCGGTTGGATCTGGCCGTAATCCACCAACGAATACCACGCTGTCAGTGCCGCAATCGGCAGGGTTGAAGCTTCTTCGTCGGACATATTGTCAGGAGCACGAACGGCGCTGTCTTCATGGATGATCATGTATTCGGCCAGACCGCCTGGTAGCGGCATGCCGAAGCAGTAGGCAGGTTCGTCCGGGCCGGGCTCGCCATCGATCCACCGCGAATACAGATGCGAGTTGACACGATCACCTACCTTATAGCGGCTTACGCCTGCGCCAACCGCAACGACGGTGCCCGAAGCATCGCTAACCGGTATCAGTGGCTTTGGAACCAGATGGGGTTCGTAGATACCGTCAACGATGGCCTTGTCGCGGAAGTTAAGCGAAACAGCACCGATTTTTACCAGCAGTTCGCCTGCTTCAGGCTCAGGGGTAGTCGCTTCGCCAAGTACCAGATTGTCGAGACCGAAATCTTTCAAAAGCCACGCTTTCATCTGTCTATCTCCGGGAGGGTGTGAATCTGTTGGCGGTATTTTTCCGTAAGAAAGACGAGCAATAAATGCGTAATCCGGCACAAGATTGTTATTTTTATAAGCAACAATATTAATTTTATAGTTTCTTTTTAGATAACAAATCTAATGCGTGAGGGAGGTGCCATGGAGCTGCTTCAGTCAATGCAGGTGTTCGCCCGACTGGCTGAGCTTGGAAGTTTTACCCGTGCGGCAGATGCAATGCAGATAGGCCGCCCACAGGTGACCCGAGCGATCCAGGAGCTGGAAACCTCGTTAGGTGTCCGGCTTTTTCAGCGCACCACGCGAACAGTGCGGCTCACTTCCGAAGGGGAGCGGTTCTACGAGCGGGTGAAAGACATTCTCGGCGATGTTGCAGAAGCCACAGCGATGTTTGCACTGCCTGGCTCAATCTTGCGTGGCCGACTACGGGTCGATATCCCCACAGCCTTTTCCCAGCCTGGGCTAATAGAGAGCCTGCTGAATTTCACAACCCTTTATCCAGCAATCGAACTGGCACTCGGTGTCACAGACAGAACCGTGGATTTGGTTGCAGAGGGAGTGGACTGTGTATTGCGCATTGGCGAGTTACCCAGCTCAAGCCTGGTGGCGCGACGGATTGGCCTGGCGACGATGATTACCTGCGCGGCCCCCAGATACCTTGAGCAGCATGGCGAGCCCAAGACCCTTGATGATCTGGATGCACATCGGGGAGTTACCTTTCTCTCTGGTCATAATCAGCGCCCGCTGCCCTGGCAATTTTTGCATGCCGGTAGCGAGCAAACCTATGTAAGCCGCCACGGTATTACCGTCAACGAATCCAACGCCTATGTAGAGTGCGGGGTTGCTGGCTTTGGGATTCTTCAAGCACCCGGCATTACCCTCGACCGCTTTCTTGCCAACGGCTCATTGGTCGAGGTGCTACGCCCTTATCGCCCGCATCCTCGGCCCGTGTCAGTGCTGTACCCGAGCCGATCTCACTTGGCACCGCAGATCCATGTCTTTGTCGATTGGGTCCGCGAGCAATTCCCGATCGTCTATGGCCGCTGGCTGGAAAATTAGCAGTTGCTTGAAATACGTATTAAATGCCTGGCTGACGAGGCTGGTACGCAGCAGCGAATGTGTAGGTATTCACAGCGCAGCTCTACTGGCACACGGCTCCGATACAACGCATTGAATTGAAGTCATATACGGCTGAATGGCCAGACTGCCCTTTCGGCACCGGCACGCCTTTGGGAATGAAAAATGTTGCGGCATGTGCGCCGTACAAGCCGGCCGGGTAGGTAAAGGGTTTAAGGACAACATAAGCGTTGAACAAGGCTGGCGCGCTCGGGCGAGGCTTTCCGACACCCGCCACTGGCGGCACATCGCGCTCAGGCGTGCTGGCAACTTTGGCATTCACCCATGCCAAGGCGTCCTCATTCGTGGCTGCGCGGAGCAAGCCATTGGCAACCGCCTCTTCAAGGCCCGGCTGACCGGCAAGAGGCGCGCCCTTTTCTTGAAAGCTTTCGGGGGTTACTGTCGTCGAGGTGACGAGCCTGGCGTCCGAGCTGAGTGGCTGGCCGATCAGAATATTGCCCGACTTATCGGCGGGATAAACGAGCTTCACCGGCTGGCCGAACAACTGACGCGACAATGGGTTAAGCGCCGTATTTTGCTCTTTGCCCACATAGAGGTAACCGCAAGGGCCTTTGTTTTCGTAACTGCTGTTGAGCACAGGCACCTTGGCATCCAGACCAGCCACGCCTTGGCGGTGATACCCCGAGACATACACCGCCACGATCTTTGTGCCCTGGCTCCAGCCAATGTTCCACACCGTCGGTTCATACGCCCCGAGTATCAACGCGACCGGTTGCTCAGGGCTGTTGACCGCAATATCGAACTGAGTGGCCTGATGGCCGCTTTGATCAATCTGAAACGGCAACTCACGCCCCGAATAAGCTCCCGCCGCATACACCACCATGGCGTCAGGAGCCTTGAAATCCTTGAAGGCGCAGGTAGCCGGGGTGTCGTTTTGCACAACGGGTAGCGGCGTAGAGAATTTGAATTCCTTCAAATCTTCTGCGGAGGAAGAGGTTGCAACGGCAAACAGTGCTGCTGCGATCCTTAGTTTCATATTCGTTCCTTGAGGGTGGTGGCGACGGACACAGAGGCTTAGCTGCCGGGGAAATATACTTGGTTAGGTATAGGGTGGGGTGGGTTTGTTTTGAGATATTGCTTCCGGCCAGGAGCAGTTGTTCGAGACCGGCAGTTCTCGGCCAATTGCAGCCGCTCAGCCGCCCAGTTAAGAGCAGCTTTGTTTATTTGCCTAGGGAGGGGATATCCGCCTCAGTCGCCGTAAACCGTCTCAACGATGGATGAGCGCCGGCAGACCGGAGTCTAGGATCTCGGTATGGGTGGTTGTTGCAGTACGGAGGGATTTCCGGCTTTCTTTGGTCCACTACTCGATTGCTAATCCACAGTGCGTGCGCGGCACTGCGTGAAAATTCAGCTATTCCTGTTTTCTGCTTCCTCACCTCGCTGTGCTTCAGGCATTATCTCAGGACTACTAGTCGCATCCTGCAATGACGCTGCTGCGATAGGGTTTGCATTAGCAGTCGAGCGATCGGAGAAGAACACATGCTGAGACACTTAAGGCTACACAACTTTAAATCTTGGAAGAAAATTGACCTAAAGTTTGGAAAGGTGACCGGGTTATTTGGAACTAACAGTTCCGGCAAGAGCAGCTTGATTCAATTTATGCTTTTGTTGAAGCAAACAAAAAACGCTACTGACAGAGGGGTAGTTCTCGACTTCGGCGGTCCAGATCAGTATGTGAACCTGGGTGGCTTTCAAGATGTTGTTTACCAGCATGAAACTAACGCAGTAATAGATTGGTACGTTGAATGGGATCTTCCAAGGAAAAGGGTCATAAATGACCCTTTAGGCAAAAGAACGGACATACTCGCATTTGATGACACCTTGGGAATATGGAGTGAGGTCAAGTATAAAAACAAGCAGATGACTTGCGAGCATCTAGAGTATCGTTTTGGTAAATATAGTTTTTTAACAGCTCCCAAAAAAGCTGGATCAACTGAATTCGTCCTCTTGGCAGAAGATGATAGTGATCAGGAAAGCTTCAAATTCAAGAGGGTGAAGGCAAGAGCATGGGCTCTTCCAGGCCCGATTAAAACCCACCTCTTCCCTGACCAAGCAAAAACATACTTTCAAAACTCCGATTTTTTGAGCCTATTCGAATCTGAATACGAAGCTCAAATGGATAAAATGTTTTATTTGGGGCCTTTGCGTGAGCCGCCAAAGCGTGATTACTCATGGGCTGGGACGAGCCCGGTTGATGTAGGAAAAAAAGGCGAACTGACAGTGGCTGCTGTACTGTCGGCTACCTTGCGTAATGAAAAGAGAAACCTAGGAGGAAAAACCAGATATAAAAGCTTCCAGGAGATGATTGCATATTGGCTAAAAGAACTTGGATTAATTGATAGCTTTGAGATTTCAGAAATTGGCGAGGGCTCTAATCTCTACAGAGCCTATGTAAAAAAAGATAAGGATAGTACGCCTGCATTGCTCACCGATGTAGGCTTTGGGGTATCTCAAGTTCTTCCCGCACTGGTACTCCTATATTATGTGCCAGAAGGAAGCACAGTCTTTATGGAACAACCTGAAATTCATCTCCACCCCTCAGTGCAGAGTGGGCTGGCAGATCTGATACTCACCGTTTCTAAAACTCGCGATGTACAAGTTATCATCGAGAGCCACAGCGAGCACCTTCTAAGACGTTTGCAACGGCGAATTGCGGAGGAAAGTGCACGCACTGAAGATATAAAATTATTCTTTTGTGACCAGGCAAAGGGCGAATCAGTACTTTCCGAGTTGGAATTAACTGAATTTGGCGACATTAAAAACTGGCCTGACAGTTTCTTTGGTGATGAAATGGCAGAAATTTCGGCAACCAGAAAAGCTGCTTTAAAAAGAAAAATCGCGATGGTGAGCAATGAAAGTCGTTGAAACCAATGTGGCTATTGCGGCGAACGGCAGAGGCACCCACGCCAGCCTCGAGTGCCAGCTTGCCTGCGTAGTTTTTTTGAGCGACGTGGTATCTAAACAAAGTATTGTTGCAATCGACGATATAGGGCTGATGCTTGACGAATATGCTAAGCATCTGAGCTACAAGGGGCAACCGGACGTTGGAGACGAATTTTTTAAATACTTACATGATCATCAATATTATCCAGATAGAGTTTTGAGAGTTTCTATTACACCGAATGGCATGGAAAGATCAGGCTTCGATGAATTACCACCAAATTCAATGGATCCGTCCGATAGGAAGTTTTTAGCTGTGGCTAGAAAATCCGGGGCCAAAGTTTTTAACGCACTTGACACTGACTGGCACGAAAACATAAAAGATATCGAGGCAATGGGGGTTGCTGTAGAACAACTTTGTCCTGCACATGGGTGCAGAATTTAGCTTTAGCATGAAATCACCAGAATCAATTCGTTCTTTTACACAGTCTGGAGCCAAGTCGCCCGAAGACCGGCAGCTTAGGGGCGATTTCAGCCGGTAACAAAAGTCCGCTTCTGGCCGAAGAGGACAGTTCAACGTATAAGGCGAACCTTTGGAGAGTTTCCAGCCAATGGGTCAATGGCTTTGACCAAACGAGCAATATGTAAGCAGGGATCTAAAGACATATCTTTTATTTTAAATTTAAATTCGTTTTCTATGTGTGGCATGGCTTGCTTTTGCTTTGAGATTATTGCTCCTAGCCGTACTGAGGAATGATGCGCTTTTAATGTGGCCGCGAACGGTTGAGGTGTTTCTTGATACCTCATCGCAGTCGTGCACATAACATCCGATAGTAGTGCTTCCGGCAATGCGGGTAGGCCGGCATTTTTCCATTCAGTGTGTAATGCACCTTGAATGTCGTGGCCATCTGCCCCGCTCATTTTGATGTCGAATGCACGCAAGACCTCTTTCATGGTTTTTTCCACAAATGAAAGACTTTCCCACCGAGCAAGGGCGTAAGTAGCCTTGCTGTGAAGAATATAGTTGGCCGCAGCGTTCATGTGAATAATGCTCGCAGGATTGAAAACACTAATATTGTATAGAGCGTTATAAAAGTCAGTATATTCTTGCTCCAGAAGCGAATGCCTTTTCGAAGAAATTGAAGAAGCACTACTTTCTGTGATATCAATTACTGCTTGGGTCAACGGTATTTCATCTACGCGCAGCAAGGGCATTCTCAGTAAATACGCGCTGCCGTCAATCTCACAAGCTATGGAAGGAAAGCAATAGGAAATATGACTTCTGTCTCCATAATGCTCGTCAATCCAATTACTAACATTTTTACCGGCATTATCTGGGTGCGAGCCGAAAATTATTCTATAGCCATCTTTTTGGATGGTATCTATAGCGGTGAATACCGCCATTCTGGGGTCCGCTAGTCCGGCTATCCGATGTTTTACATAAAGCATGTATAAATGGAATTTTTCGGTGCCCTGGTCTAGATCATCCTGTGTGATCTCGATTTTTTTCATTCTCTGAAAGTCCATTTATGTTAGTGAGGCCGTACAACCACAAGGTGGCGATCTGGGCTAGGACAGCAGCAACAGTGTATGTCGCATTAGAGGTGGATGGATGAGTCGCTTCTGGCCAGGAGCAGCGCTTGCTGAGAGTCTACTCCTGGCCGTTAGCAGTCCTCTACGAAGGACTGCCTTGGGCTTAAAGTAATTCTTGGCCCCTCCCCCCATCAAACCGCCCCCGAGCCGCCCGAAACTCCTCCGCATTCTCCAGCAACCACGTCCACAACGGCACCATATGCGCCAGAAAACTTCGCCCCAGCGGAGTCAGTTCATAATCAACACGCGGCGGCACTTCGCCGTAATCGCAACGCGAGATCAAGCCGTCTCGTTCAAGTTGTCGCAAGCTGCGGGTCAGCATGCGCTGGGTGATGCCTTGCAGGCGGCGGCCGATTTCTGCGTGGCGCAGTTTGCCTTCCACGCCCAGCGTATGGACGATCCCCAGTGACCAGCGATTGCCCGCGTGGGTCAGGACTTCGCGTTTGAGTCCGTCATCTTCGGCGCTGAGCGCGTCGCAGGTGGCTTGGGACAGGCGGATGACCTCATCTTCACTCATTGCGTTCATGCGGTATCACTCGTGTGCCTTCTTCTGAATATTCGTCAAGGGTGACAGGATAAAACATCGCTGATCACTCACCGGGAATTACTGATGCACTCACACGACACTGCAACAACCGACACTATTCTGGTCCTGGGCGCGGGCGAACTGGGTATGGCGGTGCTTCGCGAACTGGCAGCGCGGCCGGCTGCTCGCGTCACGGTCATGCTGCGGCCATCGGCTTTCGATAAACGCCAAACCCTTGAAGAGCTGAGCGCTCTGGGCATCGAGGTGGTGTCTGCCGATGCCGCAAGCGACTCCGAGGAAAGCCTCGCCGCGCTGTTCAGCGGCTTCGACACGGTGGTCAGTTGCCTGGGTTTTGCAGGCGGTGCCGGGACGCAACTCAAACTGACCCGCGCCGTGTTGCAGTCCAATGTGAAGCGTTATGTGCCGTGGCAATTCGGTGTGGATTACGACGTGATCGGCTACGGTAGCCCTCAAAACCTGTTTGACGAGCAACTGGACGTGCGCCAGATGCTACGCGGCCAGTCGCGTGTGCAATGGCTGATCATTTCCACGGGCATGTTCACCAGCTTCCTGTTTGAACCTGCATTCGGCGTGGTCGACCTCAACCAGAACATCGTGCGCGCTCTGGGTAGCTGGGAAACAGCCGTGACGGTCACCACGCCCGAAGACATCGGCCGCCTGACCGCCTCCATCCTCTTTGAGCCGGCGCTGGTCAATGAAGTGGTTTTCACGACGGGCGACACCCTCACCTACCGGCAATTGGCGGACACTGTCGATCGGTTACTCGACCGTACGGTTGAACGTGTGGAGTGGACAGTGCCTGCACTCATGGCAGATCTGGCTGCCGCACCCGACGACTCGCTGCGCAAGTACCGGGCGGTGTTCTCGCAAGGCAAAGGCGTCGCTTGGCCCAAGGCGCACAGTTACAACGCCGAACGGCAGATCGACACCATCACTGTCGCGCAATGGATTGAACAACATTTGCTCTGAGCAGGTGGCGTGAACTGCGACCCACTCTTTAACTGATCAAGACCGCATCCCCATCCAGATCACCGCCTCAGTCCATGCCGTCACAACCGGTGTCAGAGCCCTGAACCAGGGATCGCGCACATCGATCTGCGCAGCTGAGTGGTCATGATGGTGTTGCTCTTCTTCCACGATCGAGGCAATGGCCGCGACTGCGTGCGGGTCGATATCGCGTAGCTCATGCAGTTGATGGGCCAGGTGTTTGAGCACCACACTTTCAACCGCGACGGTCGTTGCGACAATGGCTTTGCGGCCTAAGAGGCCGGTGATCAAACCCAACGCCAGGCCGCCGATGCCGCACAGCCAGTAACTCCGGCAGCGGGGGTAGTTGCGGCGTTGCAGTTCAGCCTGAAAGACCGTCCGATGGCGGCGTTCGTGGGAGAGAAATTCCTTGAGCTCATCCACCATGCCCGGCGCGAAAAGCCGGGCCATGAACAGCTGGCCGCTGTAGATACAGATCGCACCGTGCTCGCCTGCATGGTCAACCTTCATCATGCGGTTACCGAGGTCACTTCCATTAGCCATGTAGTCTGGGGGGTTCACGCTGAGATGCCTTGTCATGGAAGAGGCCTTGGCCGCGACAGTACGTTGAAACGCTGAAAATGTGTTGCCTGTAAGCAAGTCGTCGCGGCCAAGGCCCCTCCCACAAGTGATATGTACACCTTGACTGATCGGCATTAGAGCATGTACTTGCTCTTCGGCAGGCATCGTGCTGTCACGTCGGACAGATAAACAAGCGCAGCGTTCACATTCCCGCCTCTCGCCCTCGCCCCACAGAAACCAAAGCCGTCACCAGACTGCCCACCCCCGCCACGCCCATCACCAAGGCCATACCTTTCGGTGTCCCATCGGACAACCAACCGACAAGTGCCGCGCTGAAGATGCCGCTGCCGTAGTGCATCGCGCCCACCAATGAAGATGTGCCCGTTGGGGGAAGAAGGCCAGTGCCCAGGTGCCGATGTGGAAAAGTCGTTCGCTGCCCGTGCGGCTCAGTAATCAGCCTTTGGCGTAGTGGTTGATGCGTTGCGTTATCAGCGCTGAGCACCCAGCATCTCGGTGATCCAGCGGATCTGGCGGGTGATTTCCTGCATCTTCTCTTCAGGCACGGCCTGTCGCGCCTGGGCGAAACTGGTCAAGGTCTTATGTTTCTTGAGCAACAAACGCTGCCATTTGAGCAGAAAAGCCGGGCTGCGGGCCTGCATCTGCAACGGGCCGAAAAACAGTTCCTCAGCGCTGTACATCACCGGCCCGGAGCGGTCGGCGACGATGATTTCGTAGTCGAAGCGGTTTTCCCGCAGCACTTCCTCGCAGAGGATACGGTAGCCATTTTCCATCAGCCATTGGCGCAGCGGTTGCTCGCCACCGTTGGGTTGCAGGATCAGACGTTCCTGACCGCTCAGATACGCCTTGCCGCTGTCGAGGATGTCGCGAATCGTCTCGCCGCCCATGCCGCACAGGCTGATCGCAGTGATTCCGTCTTCCGGCCTGATCGCCGCCAGCCCATTGGCCTGGCGCACGGTAATCGATTGCTCCAGGTCGTTCTCGCGCACGGTACGTTGCGCCGCATGAAACGGCGTCAACGCCACCTCGCCCGCCACCGCCGCAACAATGGCACCACGGCGCATCAAGGCCACTGGCAGGTAAGCGTGATCCGAACCGATATCGGCCAGACGCGCACCCGCTGGCACATGCGCGGCGACACGCTCCAGGCGCATGGACAATGTCTGTTCGTTCAACTGCCGCCCCTTTTCACCACAAACGTTCGGCACCTTTGGCCGATCGGGGCGCGATTCTGTCGAGTAATGACGGGGATTTCAAATGTTTGGCCAATAACGCAAAGACAGACCGAACTAGCACACACCCGAAGAGGTTTCAATAGACTGCCTGAGCTATAGGTTTTATCGAGCCCGCGTGGAGAATGTCTTGTTGAACAGTGTTGCCGCTTATCAGGCCCTGCACTACCTACCTGTACATCACGTGGATACGAAAAATGACCCTGAATAAAACTGTTATTCAACTACTCATGGCCGGCGCGACGGTATCGTTGCTTCAGGGTTGCGGGATCGTGGCATCCAAAACCGTCAGTGATACGAGTTTGCAGGAAAAAGCGGCCGTGACACTCAACACCACGCCAGAGAAAGTCAGGATTTTCGACAAGCGCGGCGAACTGGACTCGGTGAAGTTCAAGGCACAAAGCAGCAAAGGTGTTTATAACTGCTATTACACCACCCTCGTGGCTCTGGATTCCGACACGCTTTGCTCGGGTCCGGTGGAAGGTTCCGGCAAACAGACACCGTCTGACACTGCAGCCCCAGCCAACTGCAATGCGCTGCTGAAAGCAGCCAGGCGCTGCGGATCATGAAAGGCTCCGTTAGCGCGCTGTTCACGCTGACGCTGGGCAGCCTGGCACTGAGCGGTTGCGTGCCGATAGCGCCGCCCGCTCAAGGGTTCAACGCCATGTCGGCCCAGCCGGTTTCGCAGCCAGCCTCGATGCTGGAAGCACGAAAGGCTCATGACGAGATGTTTGCCCGGTTCAAGACCTCAGGCAAAGCCATTCTGGTCGTGCCGAGCGCCAGTCTGGACAGCCTCAAGACAGACTTCGGGAACAACGATGACATCGCCAGGTTCTTGCGACTGCGCTCGGGAGTCACCGAATGGACCAACACCTCTCGCCCGTCCTCCAGTATCAAGGTCGGTTACGACACCAGTAACAAACCCGATGAAAACAATGGAGAAAACTCCTACTTCCAGTTGGTATTCGGCAGAACACTCTACAAGATCTACCTGGTCGATCCCGGCCATTACAGCATCAGTGGCGTGAGCTACAACCTCCCCCGCACAGCCGCATTCGAGGCCCCTGGCGGACGCAACATTCAGCCCTCGTCACTGGGTTACGCCATGCTCAAGTCGATAACATTCGATGAGTTCGAGCGGGGCAAGAAATGGGAAGACGCCAGCTACCGCAACGAAACCGTGCAGGAGGATTACTGCACCTCCGTACGCGTGGTCAATAACGAATGCACAAGCTGGGGGAAAAACTCCTACGACGTCAAACGACAGACCTCGCCAGCAGGCTGGACGGAAAGCATAAAGCAGCGAACCATTGAAGCCCGCAGCGTGACGGCCAAGATCAACAAGGAGTTCGCGAGCTTCGATATTGCCTCGGGTGAAGTGATCCTGATCGATGGCTTCTTTGCCGAACCACCTGCCGCCGAACTGCGGGAAAACAGTTGCAAGCAGGCCGATCAGGAACAGATGCGCTGTGAGCTGAAGCAACTGACCCTGGTGCAACTGCTGGGCGAGGTCGAGGAAGTCAGGAAAAGTCAGAACCCGGCGGACTGGGGTTTGCCGAAAATGGCTGAAGTCCTCAAAGGGCTGACCTATCGACCGATCACTATCAAGGCGCGTGAAACCAGCGGCAAGTCGGTGTGGGGACCGTCATATAGCGTGAAGGCGAACTGAGGAAGAGTGATCGCCTTGCCGCCAGCGTGGGGCAAGGCGTTGTCATTCGTTTTCACAGATCAGCGTCGCCCGCTCCGGGTGCTCACATCGACCCACACAGCCAGCACCAGAATGCTGCCCTTGACGATCATCTGCCAGTAGCTGTCCACGTCGAGCATGGACATGCCGTTGTCCAGGCTGGTGATGACCAGTGCTCCGAGCAAAGCGCCATAAACCGTGCCGGAGCCGCCGCGCATGGAGGTGCCGCCGATGAAGCAGGCGGCAATGGCGTCGAGTTCGCCCATGCTGCCGGCCGAGGGCGAGCCTGCGGCCAGGCGTGCGGTGTTGACCATACCGGCGAGCGCACACATCACGCCCATGATGCCGAAGATCCACAGCTTTACGGCCTGCACATTGATACCCGACAGCCGCGTGGCCTCCATATTGCTGCCCACTGAATAGACACGGCGTCCGAAGACAGTCTGGCTGGTCACGTAGCTGAACACACCTAGCAGAATCAGCAACAACAGCACCGGCACGGGGATACCGTCGTAGCTGTTGAGGGTATGGACAAAACCGGCCAGCACCGCGCCGATCAACACCACGCGCAGGATGTCGCGCACCAGCGAATGCGCCGCCAGCCCATGGAGAGCGCGATTGCGACGCTGCTTCCAGGTCAGGAACAGCGTCAGCGCAAACAGCACAACGCCCAGGCCTGTACCGACCGAATGCGGCAGATAGCCCTGTCCCACGTAAACAAGCTCAGACGATACCGGGGCGATGGTGGTGCCGCCGGTAATCCCCAGCAAGATACCGCGAAACGCCAGCATGCCGCCCAGCCCGACAATGAATGACGGGATGCGCAGGTAAGCGGTCATGTAACCGTTGGCGATGCCGATCATCAGCCCGCACAGGACGACAATGCTCAGGTTCGCCAGCAGCGGTACGTGATAGATCACATCGAGAATCGCCGCCAAGCCACCGAGCAGGCCCAGCAATGAGCCAACCGACAGATCGATCTCGCCACTGATGATGACCAACACCATGCCGCAGGCCAGAATCCCGGTGATGGACATCTGGCGCAACAGGTTGGAGAGGTTGCGCGGGGTCAGGAAGCCGCCCTCGGTCTGCCAACTGAAGAACAGCCAGATAATCGCCACGGCGATGACCAGTGCGAGCATTTTGTAGCGGGTGAAAAGCTGTTTGACCTGGTTCATCTAGGCGGACTTCCGATCATTATTGTTATGGCCAGCAGCCTGGCTGAGCGCGGCGGCAAGCACTTGCTCCTGAGTGAGTTCGTGATTGATGAAGTCACCGCGCAACTGACCTTCGCCGATCACCAGCACCCGGTCCGAGACGCCGAGCACTTCGGCCAGCTCCGAGGACACCATGATGATCGACACGCCTTCGGCCGCCAGTGCGCCCATCAACTTGTAGATTTCATACTTGGCGCCAACGTCCACGCCACGGGTAGGCTCATCAAGAATCAGGACCCGGGGTTTGGTCAGCAGCATCTTTGCCAGCACGGCTTTTTGCTGGTTGCCGCCAGAGAGGCTGGTGATCGGCAGGAACGGGCTCGCGGTCTTGAGGTGCATGCGCGCGATTTCCTGATCGATGCCATGCAGCTCGGCTTCAGCATCGATACGGGTCAGCCTGGAGTAGTTCTCCAGTACCGCCAGGGTGATGTTCTGGCCGACACCCAGATCCGGAATGATGCCTTGGCGCTTGCGATCTTCGGGGACCATGCACAAACCGGCACGAATGGACTTGAGCGGCGTGCCGGTGTCGACTCGCTGGCCTTCCAGCCAGACTTCGCCTTCATGACGACCGGGATACGCGCCGAACAGCGCCGAAACCAGCTCCGTGCGACCGGCACCAACCAGCCCGGCGATACCGAGAATTTCACCGCGCTTGAGAACGAATGAAATGTCGTCGACCCGCTTGCGCTTGGGGGTATCGACGTCATAGCAAGTGATATGACGCGCCTCGAAAATCACGTCACCAATGCTATGGGGCTCGGTAGGGTACAGGTTGCTCATTTCCCGCCCGACCATCTGGGTGATGATCCTGGGAATGTCCATGTCCGCCATGTGGGTCGTGGCAATGTGTTTGCCGTCCCGGATCACCGAAATGGTGTCGCAGACGGCAGCCACTTCATCGAGTTTGTGGGAGATGTAGACACACGCAACGCCCTTGGCCTTGAGGTCGCGGATGATGTCCAGCAGCACCTCGATTTCCGAACGGGTCAGGGCCGAGGATGGCTCATCGAGGATCAGCAGGCGCGCCTGCTTGTTCAGCGCCTTGGCGATTTCCACCAGTTGCTGGTAGCCACCGCCGTACTGGGAAACCGGTAGCGAGACATTCATGTCCGGCACTTTCAGCTCACGCATCAAGGCTTCAGCGCGGTGGGTCATGGCCGGGTAATTCATGCGCCCGCCAAACAACGTCAGCTCATGGCCCATGAAAATGTTTTCGGTCACCGACAGGTCGGGAACCAGGGTCAGTTCCTGATGAATGATGACAATGCCGGCGGCTTCGGTTTCGCTGATCGACTGCGCCTTGAGCGGCTGGCCGTCCCAGAGAATTTCACCGTCCCAGGTGCCATGGGGGTAGACCGCCGACAGCACTTTCATCAGCGTGGATTTACCGGCGCCGTTCTCGCCGCACAATCCGACGCACTCCCCCGGCCTGATCCTGATGTCGATGCCATTGAGGGCTTTGACACCGCCAAAGGTTTTGACGATGCCGTTCATTTGCAGCAGGTAGTCGGACATGGCGAGGGCTCACGCAAAGGGTCCACTCCCCGGCAGGGCCGGGGGTTTTACTCAGACCGGTCAGATCACTGCCCGGCAATCTGTGCCTTGGTGTAGAAGCCGTCCTTCTCCAGCAGGTCGATGTTGTCCTTGGTCAACGGGGTGGGCGTGAGCAGGATGGTGTCGACCTTCTTGCTGCCATTGTCGTACTGCGAGCTGTAGGTGGGTTTCTCGTTGCGCGCCAGTTGCACCGACAGCTTGGCGGCCTCGGAAGCGATCAGCTTCAGCGGTTTGTAAACGGTCATGGTCTGAGTGCCATTGATCACTCGCTTGACCGCTGCCAGGTCTGCATCCTGCCCCGAAATCGGCACCTTGCCGGCCAGTTTTTGCGCAGCCAGAGCCTGAATCGCACCGCCAGCGGTGGCGTCGTTGGAAGCGACGATGCCATCGATCTTGTTGTCGTTACGAGTCAGGGCATTTTCGACAATGCTCAGCGCTTCGGTGGGGTTCCACTCCTTTACCCACTGTTGGCCGACGATCTTGATATCGCCCTTGTCGATGGCCGGTTGCAGCACTTTCATCTGGCCTTCGCGCAGAATCTTGGCGTTATTGTCGGTGGGCGCGCCACCGAGCAGAAAGTAATTGCCCTTGGGCGCGGCTTGCAGCACACCGTTGGCCTGCATCTCGCCGACCTTTTCGTTATCGAAGGAAATATAGGCATCGATGTCGGCGTTGAGAATCAGGCGGTCATAGGACACCACCTTGATCCCGGCCTTCTTGGCTTCGGCCACAGCGTTGGTCAGCACGGTGGCGTTGAACGGCACGATGACGATCACATCGACGCCACGGGAGATCAGGTTTTCAATCTGGGAAATCTGCTTCTGCTCGTTGGCATCGGCCGACTGGACAAAAACCTTGGCGTTGAGCTTTTCTGCCGCCGCCACGAAGTAATCCCGATCCCGTGACCAACGTTCCAGGCGCAGGTCATCGATGGAGAAACCGATTTTCGGGTTGGCAGAATCGGCCATGGCCGGGATGGACAGCAGGGCCAGAGCACTGGCCAGTAGCGTGCGTTTGACTTTATTCATGGTGGTGCGTCCTTTTATTGTTGTTTGAAAGACACTGCCTGACGATGAGTATCGTGCTGGTACAACTGTAGAGCGTCGTGAAGCCGGGCCAGTACAGATTTGTCGTGTGAATGTAACAACGTCATTGGCCCGACGAACGGGCCAGACCGTCAGCTATAGATGAACCGGTTGACGACGTTTTCGAGCATTTCCTGCCTGCCGCTCACGGCCTGCGGATTCAACTCCTGGGCAAAGGCATGTTCGGCCAGCGACTCAAGGCTGAAGCCACCTGCCAGCACCTTCTGCCCCAACGGCTGCTGCCAGCCTGCATAGCGTTGATCCTTGAATTGCTGAAGCCGGTCGTTCTGCAGCATGACCGCTGCGCGCTCCAGTGACAGAGCAAGAACATCCATCGCGGCGACATGACCATGAAACAGGTCCACTTCATCGAGGCTCTGGCGGCGCACCTTGGAGTCGAAGTTGAACCCGCCATTCTTGAACCCGCCGGCCTTGAGGATTTCGTAGGTGGCCAGGGTCATCTCTTCGACGCTGTTGGGGAACTGGTCGGTGTCCCAGCCGTTTTGCGGATCACCGCGGTTGGCATCGATGCTGCCAAAGATCCCCAACGACGCGGCCGTCGCAATCTCGTGATGGAAGCTATGCCCCGCCAGGGTCGCGTGGTTGGCCTCGATATTGACCTTGATTTCGTTTTCCAGACCGAACTGCTGCAAAAAGCCGAAGACGGTGGCGCTGTCGTAATCGTACTGGTGCTTGGTGGGCTCCTGCGGCTTGGGCTCGATCAGCAGGTCGCCCTTGAAACCGATCTTGTGCTTGTGCTCGACCACCATCTGCATGAAGCGGCCCATCTGTTCGCGTTCGCGCTTCAAGTCGGTATTGAGCAGGGTTTCATAGCCTTCACGCCCGCCCCACAACACGTAGTTGGAGCCTTTGAGGCGCTGGGTGGCGTTCATGGCGCTGAACACCTGAGCGGCGGCGCAGGCGAACACTTCCGGGTCCGGGTTGCTGGCGGCGCCTGCGGCAAAGCGCGGGTTGCTGAAACAGTTGGCGGTGCCCCACAACAGCTTGATACCGCTCTGCTCCTGATGCCGCTCCAGATGATCGACCATCTGCGCAAAGTGGTTGCGATATTCTTTCAATGAACGGCCTTCCGGCGCCACATCCGTATCGTGAAAGCAGTAATAGTCGATCCCGAGTTTGGTGAAAAACTCAAAAGCCGCCTCCGCCTTGCCAATGGCCACTTCTAGAGGGTCGCCCGCACGCTGCCACGGACGCTTGAACGTACCGGCACCGAACACATCGGATCCCGGCCAGACGAAGGTGTGCCAGTAGCAGACAGCCATGCGCAAGTGCTCGCGCATGGGTTTGCCGAGGATGACTTTATTGGCGTCGTAGTGGCGGAAGGCTAGAGGAGAATCGCTGGCCGGGCCTTCGTAGCGAATCCTGTCGATGTCGGGGAAGAACGGCATGGGTCGTGTCCTTTTGTTGTTCTTGTCGGTGTATCGATACTAGCAACGGCCCTGCGTCTGAAAATTATGAAAGTCACCAACGCAGGGTGCGATTTTGAGTATTGAGATTCACCTTCGACGCGCCTAGGCTGTGACGACCACCTTGGTGTTGGCAGACCCGGGACAATAACAATGAAAACCGTACCGCCCGTTCACCGCGTTGCACTGTTGTTCAACGGCAGCAAGATCTACGACCGCGGCATCATCAGCGGCATCGGCAATTACCTGAGCAGCACCCGCGCCTCCTGGGACCTGTTTCTTGAGGAAGACTTCCTGTGCCGGTTGAAAGGCATCGAGCGCTGGCAGGGTGACGGGATCATTGCCGACTTCGACGACCCGCTGATTGGCGAAGCCCTGGCCGGGATCAAGTTGCCAGTGGTGGCTGTGGGCGGTTCGTATCAGGATGAACGCGCCTATCCCCAAGACATCCCCTACGTCGCCACCGACAACAAGGCCATGATGACCCTGGCCTACGAGCACCTGATCGAAGCCGGACTGACGCGCTTTGCCTGCTTCAGCCTGCCCGAAGCCCAGGCCAATCGCTGGGCGCAGGAGCGGGAAAAAGCCTTTCGCTGGCTGATGCAACGCGATGGCCTGCACGCCGAGGTCTACCGTGGCATGGGCACCAGCGCGCCATTGTGGGACAGCGCCGTCGAACAACAGATCGCCTGGCTGCAAAGCCTGCCCAAACCCATCGGCATCATCGCCGTCAGCGACGCCCGCGCCCGCCAGTTGCTGCAAGCCTGCCTGACCGCCGGGATCGCCGTACCTGAACAAGTGGCCCTGATCGGCATCGACAACGACCCGCTGACCCGCAGCCTGACCCGAGTACCACTGAGCTCGGTCGTCCAGGGCACCGAAACCATGGGGCGCACCGCCGCGCGCCTGCTCCACCAGATGCTGCACGGCATGCCGGCCAAAGGCACACAGATCCTGATCCCGCCAGAGTCGATCAACGTGCAGGTATCCAGCCTGCATCAACCGTTGGGCGACCCTTACGTCATGCAGGCCCTGCTGTTCATCCGCCAATATGCCTGCCAGGGCATCAAGACCGCACAAGTGGCGGCTTATGTCGGCGTATCGCGCTCATCGCTGGAATCGCACTTTCGCAAAGTGCGCGGCTGTAGCGTCCACGATGAAATCCTGCGTTTCAAACTGGCGGCGGCAGCCAAGGGGTTGAAGAACACGGATTCAACGATTGCAGACACGGCCCGAAATTGCGGATTCAAGTCTGCGCAGTATTTGCATACGGTGTTCAAGCGAGAGTTTGGGTGTACGCCGCGCGAGTATCAGTTGGATAGGGCCGTGTAGGAAACGGACGAGACTGTGTAAAAACGCCAGTGTGACTCTGCCCAAACTATTTGGCGGTTGCCGAAGCCCTGGGCTTTGCTTCCTAAAAGTGGGCGGTGTATTAGACCGCTGCACATCGGCCCTCGGGGGACATAGTCGCTGAACTTAACCGCCGGGCAGGAATATTCAGATCAACGCTCAATTGGTAAGCTCCTTCGTTTATCGAACAAGGACAGCTCGTATGATTACCTGCCATGTGAAGTATCTGATTGACCCTTACCAGATTCCTGCTTTTGAAAGCTATTCACGATTGTGGATCCGGATCGTGACTCGAATGGGGGGCTTGCACCATGGCTATTTCCTTCCAGCTGAAGGTGCAAACAATATCGCGTATTGTCTGTTCAGCTTTCAAAACCTATCGGACTACGAACGCTATCGCAAAGAAGCAGAAACCGATGCCGAATGCGTCAAGGCGGTGGCGTTGGCGGTAGAGAAAAAATTCATTGTCAGCTATGAACGTAGCTTCATGCGTCCTGTACTCGAGTGATTTTTCTATCGGCCCAAAAGCCTAGACGACTACGTCAGTGATACCCATCCGGTGCGCATAGTCGACGTCCTTGTCGACGAACTCAACCTCATCTCCTTGGGTTTTGACGGTGCTATTCCGGCTGAAACAGGCCGTCCCGCTGACTACGCCCCTCAATATGCGCCAGCGAACGATCCCGTTCGACCTTGGCTTATTGAGCGCTAACCAAGACAGCTTTTGCTTCCTGCAGATGCTTGCGGAACCGGGCTGCATAATCCTCGGCAACTGCCGCTTGAATGCTAGCGCGGCTGGCAAGCGCACAGCGCCACTCGGCAACTCTGTTCAGTCCGATGAACAACCGATGTTCGGGTTTGAATCCGAGAATGTCGAAGTAACGGAAAACCGGAGCAATAGCGATATCAACCATGCAGAACGTCCCACCAGAGAAATACGGCCCCTCCGCTTTTTCACCGTCAAGTCGTTCCAGCTTGGCTCTCAACGCTGCTGATTTACCGAGCGCTGTCTGCTGATCCGCAGCATTCAGATATCCCCATGCATCAGCAAGCATGGCAGTAGCGAACTCGATCCAGGCACGATGTCGAGCACGTGCGAGCGCCGTTTCCGGGTGCAAGGCGGGCTCCGGGTAAACCTCCTCGAGGTATTCGCAAATCGCGACGCTCTCGAATAGAACAGTCACGCCCTCATTGTCATCCGGCACCGTGAGTAGCGGGACCTTGCCGGTCGGCGACATGGCCACAAACCAGTCCGGTCTGTCCTTGAGATCAACATCGACACGCTGAAATGGAACACCTTTTTCGTGTAACAGAATAGCCACACGCTGAACGAACGGGCACAGCCCGTGGCTGACGAGTGTGAACTGTGACATGGAATACCCACCATTGAATCAACAAGGCCCGCCGCCAGACAGGGAACGGGCCGTATGAACGCTACGTCCGTGCCAGCCCGTTAAAGCGAGCGGCCGCCGTCGACGATGATTTCCGTACCAACCGTCCATCGAGACTCGTCCGAGGCCAGGTACAACACAGCCTTGGCTACTTCTTCGGGCGTACCGAAGCGGCCGAATGGAATGGCCGCAGCGATATCCTTGTTGACCTGCTCCCGATAGGCATCGGGAATGCCGAGCTTGTCATACAGCGGCGTATCGACCGGGCCAGGGCTGACCGCGTTTACGCGAATACCACGCGGTAGGAGTTCACTCGAGAGCGTTTTCGACATGTTCAGGAACGCGGCCTTGGTCGCCGCATAAACGGATGAACGTGCCTCGCCAAGGTGCGCACTGACAGAAGTGTTGAGAACAACTGATGCAGGGTTAGCGAAGACCGGCAGTAGTGCTTGCAAGAGGAAGTACGGGCCTTTGACGTTGATGTCGAAGGAGCGATCAAACATTTCTTCCGTCCAGTCTTCGATTGGTATCCACACTGATACGCCAGCATTGAGGAAGGCAACATCCAGTTGCCCGTAATGAGCCTCAACAGCCTGCGCCAGTTCCTTCTGCGCTGCGATGCTGGCCGAGTCGGCACGCAGCACCAGGACTTCACTTCCCAGGACTGCCTGGGCGTTCGCAATGGACTCCGGATTGACACCTGTAACGATCACGCGCGCGCCTTCAGCGAGGAATTGCCTGGCAGTTTCCAGGCCGATACCGCTGGTACCGCCAGTGATAAGGGTGCGCTTGCCTTGTAAACGGGACATATAAAATTGCCTCTCGATTTGCACGGCCAGCCGAGCGGCTGACCTTATGAGAGGCACTATGTATTCATGCGAAAGCATTGATAAGATGAGAAATTAGAATAGATATCATGCCTGAATTGCATGAATGAGGGAGGCCTGATGGATCGACTGCTGCTAATGACCTGTTTTGTACGAACTGTCGAGACAGGCAGCTTTTCAGCTGCAGGTCGCGATTTAGGGCTGGGACAGCCTAACGTCAGTCGTTATGTGGCGGCGCTTGAAGACCATTTGCAAACCAGGCTTCTTCATCGTTCCACACGGAAGCTGGTACTGACGCCTGAGGGAGAACGCTATTACGCAGACGCTCGGCGCATTCTCGACTCAGTGGAGCAGTCCGAATCTTCACTGAAAGGGAACGTCACTCCGTCCGGATTATTGCGCGTTGCCTGCCCGACCGCATTGGCTCACACCTTCATCGTGCCGCATGTCGCTACCTTCCTGGAACGCTATCCGGAATTGTCACTCGATCTGCAGATCAGCGATCGCTACGTTAATCTGGTCGACGAAGGGGCTGAACTCGCGATCCGCATTGGACACCTGGAAGACAGTGCCATGCGAGCCCGCCCACTGGCCTGGTTCGAGCGCGTGTGCGTTGCCAGCCGTGAATACCTGGCCAAACGCGGGTCCCCAACCTCACCAACTGAACTGAAAGCACACGACTGCTTGATCTATACACTGCTTTCAACGGGTACTAACTGGCGCTTCAAGGGCATCGATGTGCCGGTTTCCGGCCGACTACGTGTCAACTCGCCCGAGGCGATACGCGAGTACGTCAATGCCGGATTGGGAATCGCGCAGGGACCTGAATGGCTTTATGAGGAAGGGCTGAGAAGTGGCAACCTTCAGCTGCTGCTGACTGATTACGTGGCGCCCTCAGTCCCGATTCAAGTCGTCTATCTGGCAAATCGGCTGCTACCCAAACGGGCCATCGTCTTCATGGATTTTATTGCGGATGTGTTTGCGAAGAGTCCCGAATTCCACGAACGCCAAAAGCCGTCTCATAAGCCATGACGGGGTTACGCACGAAGGACCTGGCCCTGTAGCGGAACCTTGGATAGAAGGTTCTCTGCTGCCTGCGGTCTGCCAATAGGTCAGGATCAGTTCCTTATTCACGGCGACCCGAGATTCGATGTAGTCGCCATCAGAGAGCAGGATGGGCCTTGGCCATGCCGATCAAATGCACGAACGGTGAGGAACAAGCGCAATTAACCGGCGCACTCGAAGGTGCCCCATGCAAAGCCGCCATAAGCGACACTTACGACACTTGAAACCCACAAACAGGCTACTAAACCCGACCGCTGATGCTCAGCGACCGACGCAGCCTGGTATCGGGATTTCACAGGCGCAAGGGCTTGAGACTCTCCAGGAAAGTTCACACAGAAGAAAGGGTAAAGCCTGCCAGAAAGGTCCTGCACAGAAGGGATTTTCGTTAGCTGAAGTAACGAACTCACAGCAACCGCGTAGAGGTAATGCTGATCCGTTAAAGTCATGAATTACGTTGTGGGAGGCAGCTTGCTGGCGACTTCATACAGACACAGAATATCTGCCGGTTTTCAGGCCTTTATCGCCAGCAAGCTGACTCCCACAAGTTTGTACCCGGATATGCCTACACCGCCACCGGCACCGTAAACCTGAACTCGCTCCCCTCGCCCACCGTGCTGTCTGCAGTCAGCACGCCGCCGTGAGCCTTGATGATGCCTTGGGAGATGTAGAGCCCAAGGCCGGTACCGGTCGGGTTGCCTTCCTTGATGGTCCAGTAGCGCTCGAAGATGTGCGGCAGTTGCTCGGGCTGGATACCTTCGCCGGAGTCGCGCACGGTGAAGACGATCTCGTTGCCGTCAGGCACTGCGGCCACGTCGATCCTGCCTTGCTTGGGCGTGAACTTGATGGCGTTGCCAATCAGGTTCGACAGCACCTGGAACAGGCGCTCCGGATCGGCGCTGACTCTCAGGTCCGGTTCGCTATGGAAGGAGATATCGATGGATTTATCCATGGCCAGCGGCGCCAGCAATGAATAGGCTTCCTCGAAAATATGACTCACTTCCAGCGGCTGAGGCGAAATGATGTAGCGGCCTGCTTCGATTTTCGAGGTGTCTAGCAAGTCTTCCAGCAGAACATTCATGCGGCTGGCAGCCTGTTGCATGGTGTCGATGGCGGAAGAAATGCGCCGCGAGGTGTGTGGGCCATCGGAGCTGAAGGCTTTTTGCATCATGCCGCAAAGCATGGAGATGACCGTCATGGGGTTGCGCAGGTCATGGGACACAACCGCGACCAGTTCATCCCTGGCACGCACTGCCAACTGCTCACGGCGGACCTGACGGGCAAGGTCGTCTTCCAGCGCCGAGCGGCGCAGGTCGTTGGCGGCGAAGACATCGCCATGGCTCCACTTGGTAGAAATGCCCGCCATCTCGACTTTCCAGATCTCGAACGACGTGCGCGGCCTCAGGCGCAGGCCCGCGCCTGAGCCTTCCATATCCAGCGGCTTGTTCGGGTTGCCGCTCCACTGAATGCTTTCCTTGACCTCGGGACGGAACCACAACACGCCGTTGTCGACCGGTTTGGGCAGGCTCATGGCCAGAACACCGCTGGCATGCTGCTGATAAGCCTCGGCCGCAGGATAGACACTCGACAGATGATGACTGGAAAAGACCTGCTGCCCTCTTGCCATCAGCCATTTATGCAGCGCCTTGATTTCAGCAGGCTCAGGGCAGGTGCCAAAGACATGCAATTGCTTGTCTTCAATGATCGCCACACCCGAAGCGCCCACCAGATCCATTAATACTTGCGGTTGTTGTCCCAGACCGTCGAAGACGTTTTCCGAAGCCGACACCATGGAGTCGTTCAGGCTCTTGAGCATTTGCAGCTTCGCCTCGCGCTGACGGCTGACTTCCAGCGCCTCCATTGCGCGGATCTGCAACGACAGGACCTGACCGATGGCCTGGCAGGCGCCGCGCAGTTCGTGAGACACGTACAGTGGCGTGCGGTGGCCGCAACTGATCAGGCCCCAGAGTTTGTCGTCCTTGAGCAGGGAAACGCTCATGGAAGACAGCACGCCCATGTTCTTCATGTATTCGCAGTGGATCGGAGAAACACTGCGCAGTGTCGAGAAACTCAGGTCCAGCGGCTGCCGGGTATCTGGACGCAACTGTGGAATCAGCGGAACCGGCGTGTAATCGGCATCGGGAATGATGCGCAACCAGTTGCGACGATAGAGTTCGCGAGCCTGGTCCGGAATGTCCGAGGCAGGGAAGAACAAGCCGTTAAACAGCTCCATGTCCGGCGAAGAGGCTTCGGCGATGACCTGGCCGTGGCCCTCTTCTTCAAAACGGTATATCAATACACGGTCATAGCCGGTCAGTTTCTGGATTTCGCGAACACTGATTTCATACAGCGCCTGCAGTGTCTTGGCCGCCTGCAATTGGCGCAGCATGCGCCCCAGATTGGAAATCCGCTCACTGTTGGCGACCTGCGAATCCTTGTCCTGAACTTCAAGCTCCAGCACCAGCACGCCCTGGTGCCGATGCAGCATCGCCTCAAATTCACGGCCATTGAGGGTGATCAGAAGTTGCGGAATGTCGTTGAATGACTCCTGAAGGCTGGCGCTCTTGAGCACGGCAGCCCACCCCTCCCCCACAACCGACTCAAGCGGCTGCCCAAGGATGTGATCGGGGTTCTTGTCGAGCAGTTCCTGCACATTGGCGCTGACCTGCAATATGACAAAGTCCGGCTCGGTGACGGTGAACAACACGCCGTGAGGCTGAATGGCACCCGGATACTGGATAGGCTCGTTTGCACAATTGGCCAACAGGGCTTCAAAAGTATCTTTATCGAGTTGGCTCATAACAGTACCTCTTGACCATCGAGCCAGTGCTCGAAACATGCAAATGTGGATTGGGCCGCCAGCACGGTAGCCTCTGTGGTTGCAGCGTCGGCCGGCACGCTGTCCATATAGGCCAGGAACGCTTTCCAGCGCATGCCGGTGGCACTGCCATAAACATTCAGAAAAGCCGAGCCACTGTGCTCGTCCAGCCCAAGTCGCTTGTGGATTTCACGGCGCAGGATCTGTCCGCCGAGAGTAGCGCCCTCCAGAACATACAACACGCCAAGGCAGGCTCCGGGCGAATCGATCACCGGCAATTGCCTGCATTGGGCCAGTAAGTTTATGGCCTGCTCTGTCATGCCAAGGGTTTGCAGATCCTGAAACAGCACAGGGGTTTTGACTCGCTCGGCTGGCGTCAGTTCTGCCGGTATCAAGCCACTGGCCTGCAAAGCAGCTTCCAGTGGGCGGTAGAAACCGTAGTAAGCCTGGAGCAGACGAAGGTAGTAAACGCTGTTTAAAACAGAAGAGAAAAACGGCAGGCGCTTTTCCAGACCGACATGCAGTTGATTCGTTTCAGCACGCAGAGCATCAAGCAGTCTGGCCGGGGAAGCCTGGGTACACGTTGCCAACATCCACAATGCTCTCAAAGGTGGGAACGACAAAAAACCGCATCCAGGCGAAATAGAGCCCCCAACATACAGACTGCCGACGATATCCGACAGAGCTTTACAAGAATTACCGATGAATTACAGAAGGTTAAGCATCGGAAAAGTCTGTTGTTGAACTGCGAAATTTTACCTGAAGGACAATTTTCAGCGTAGCAGAGCACTCACACTGTCTGCTATTCCATTACCAGGTGCGAAAACTCGTTTACGTCGCGCAAGCGCTTCTGGATCACAGAGGCAGAAACATTTATTTCAGACAGGCCGCGACGGGCGTGGATGATGAGGGATTGCGGGTAAAGCATGCCCCTTCATTGCGACTGAATGTCGTGAATGAAGGGGCGGGTGAAAAGCGCTGATCAGCGCACGTTGCGATACAGCATCAAGCGCGAACTCTCATGCAGACCGCGCGTCAGGTCGCGTAACCGCTCAAACTCCTCAGGGTTCTGCTCGGCAACGTTGTCCAGCGGGGTCCGCGAGGCCAGGTCATGCAGCGTGGGCGAACTGCCATCGTGCTCCATTTGCAGCAGGTAATGCCGGGTGACAGCACCGATCAGCGGGAAGGTGCCTTCACGCAAGACCAGCGGCACCACTCGCTCGCCTTCCGGTGCCGGTTGCTGGATATCGCGCCCCATGGCGCCATTGCTGAATTCGACGCCCGCCATGCCGGCGACCGTGGGCAGCAGGTCCGCCAGCCCGACCGCTTCTTCGATGACCCGCGAGCCCAGCAGTGCAGGCGCGTGAATCAGCAGCGGAACGTTATTGCTCTCCAGCCCCAGTTGCTCGAAGGCCGGCGCCATATGAGGAATCTGGCTGATGCGGGTGTTGTGGTCGCCAAACATCACGAAGATGGTGTTCTCGTAGTAGCCACCCGCCTTGGCCAGCTCCATCAGACGCCCGATATTAAAGTCCAGCAGACGCACGGCGTTGTACTGCTCGACACTGCGCGAACCCGCCGCCTGCACCTGTTCCAGCGTCAGGTTGCTGACCTCGAAGCCATCGTTCTCCTTGGGAATGGTGAAGGGCCGATGATTGCCTGCGGTCTGCACATACGCAAAGAACGGCCGGTCCTTGGGCAGTTCGCGCAGGATCTTGTCGCTTTCCTTGAACAGGTCCAGATCGGAAATCCCCCACACATCCACCTGCGGCGACTTCCAGTCACGCTCGTCATACAGGCGCACGTCATCGATGCTGCGACGAATCAGGGCATTCATGTTGGCCCAGCCCGAGTTGCCGCCAATCATGTAGAGCTTCTGGTAATCCTTGAAGTCATTGATGATCGTGTTCTGGCGGGTCAGCAGCGGATGGCGCGTCGCGGTTTCCTGACGGGTAACATCCGGTACGCCAGTGATGCTGGCCCAGACTGTTTTGGCCGTGCCGGTCACCGGAACATAGAAATGCCTGAAGAACCAGCTTTCGGTCGCCAGACGATCCAGGTTCGGCGTGGGATTGAGCGGGTTGCCATAAGCCCCTACTGCGCTGGTGCCCAGGGATTCGAGCATCACGAAAATCACGTTCGGCGCACGCTCGCCGTCGATCCGGTAAGGCTGCACGGGCTGCTGGCGTTTGAAGTTCAGGGCCTGGGCATCGGGCTGCTGGACACTCAGGTAATGGGCGACCACGTCATAGTGCTGACGCACCTGACCTTCGTCGTAGCGGGATTGGGAAACCTTGAGGGTGTCATACAGAAACAGCGCAGGGTTGAGCCCCAGAGCTGCCACTTGGTTATTGCCGGAGAAAAACGCATCGCTCCAGCGCAACGGCACCGGGTTTTCCAGGTTGAGGTTTTCCACACGGCCAAGCAGCCCCAGGAAAGTCGCGCAGACAATCACTGCCGCGCCCCAGGCCGCCGACCAGCGTTTGACCGGGTGTGGTGCTCGATCAAGCGTCATGCGCTCCAGCCAGATCAGGACGCGGCCCAGCACCAGCAGGGTCAGCAACCAGCCGAGGCTGATCCACACCACCGGATAGGTTTGCCACAGCATGTCGCGAGAAATCTGGGCATCGTCCAGATAGCGCAGGACACTGGCGTTGAGCCTTACGCCGAGGTAGGCGTAATGGCCGAAGTCGATGACATGAATCATCGTCAGCGCCAGCAATGCCAGCAGCAGGTATGAACGACCTATCCAGCGCAGGGCACGGACGCTGACCATGTTCCAGCGAGGCACGTACAGCAGGAAAGCCACCGGCAGGGACACCAGCAGCGCCAGACGCAAGTCGAAGCGAAAACCGATGCCCAGGGTTTGCAGCACGGTCGGGTCGCTAAACAGCTTCTCGTGCTCGACCCCGGAAAAGCTCCAGAAGAACACGCCCCTCAACAGTGCCGACAACAGGAAAAACAGCACGATTGTGCCTGCCCAATACTGCAGGCGTCGTGATTGCAGCCAACTCATTTTTATTCCTCTGGTAGTGCATTTCTGTAGAGCAATCGGGCGGAGTTCTGCTTATTCGCGAATACGTTCGCTACAGGCTGGGTTGTGTGCGATGGCGATACAGGCGGCGTGCAACGAATACCAGCAACGCAATGCAGCCGTACAACGCCAGGAACGGGTCGATCAGGTAATCCCAGTAGTTTTCCGAAGGTTTGATCCGGAAGGTGAAGGCCAGTGTGGCCAGCGCCAGCATCAAGGCACCCAGATGGCTGCGCAGGTACAGCAGGCCAAGGGTGATGATTCCGACAATAATGATCATTGGCCGTGGGTTGAAGCCCCAGCGGTAAGGGTCGAAATACGTAATGCCCAGCGTGGCCGGGTAAAGAATCAGTGCCAGCGCCGCGAGTACCGACAGCACCAGCAAACGCTGGCGACTCTCCAGAGGCTGGATGAGCCCCAGGCGCTGGGCGGTCAGCCAGACCAGGCCGACAAGGCTCGGGATCGCCAGGTCATCGCTCAAGCTGCGCACATAGGACGCCAGTGACAGACCATCGATGGACACCACACTCGCCAGCGAAGCACCGGCCAGTATCACCAGACGCCAGCGCTGCGAGGATGTCCAGGAAGACAGGATCAGAAACAGCACCAGCGCAAACGCCAGATGTGTCAGCCATTGCGCGATCATAACAAGTGCTCCGCCAGCCAGGCTTCGTTGAAGCTGACATGCTTGATAAAGGTGTTGTTCCAGGAATAGACCAAGTGGTACATGCCGTCCGGGCTGCGGATGAAATACGGGTATTCGTATTCAAAATCGCACCCTTGCGGCGAGCAGACTCGCTGGTCCAGGTTGCTCAGGAACTCCGCTTCCAGAGACTGGCGCCGCGCACCACTGGAGGCCCGGAAACCTTCACCGAGGATTTCCCGATAGGCCTCCAGCGAGAACGGATTGCCCAGCGGATCGGGGGATTTATCCAGGTCGATCACCGGGCGCCACTGGTTCATCTGCTCATCAGTGCCGTACAGGCTCAGTTTGAAGCGACCGTCACGCAAGTCATTCAGGGCCACCAGCAGACCGCGCCCCGGCACACCGACCGCCGCCAGCGACGAGTTGGGGTTGCTCGGCTCCAGCGGGTGCGGCTCGCTCCAGGTCTGGCCGCCATCTTCGGTGCGGCTGGCCAGTACGCGGTGATAGGTATTTCCCGCATAGCGCAGCAAGGCCACGGCCCGCTGCCCGTCCAGCGGTACGACCGTGGGTTGCAGGGAGTTGGTGCCGCGACTGATGCGGAACTTGTCGATCACGTCACCGCTGGGGCTCAGGTAAAGGTACTCGGCAAACTTGCCCAGAAACTCGTGATAGACCGGCAGGCCGATGGAGCCATCAGCATGAAACACCGGTGCTGCACGAACCAGAGTGCTGATGTTCAAGAAAGGCGAAGTGATCAACTGACGCGGCTGCGACCAGGTGGCGCCCATGTCCTGAGACACCATGGCATTCACCGAACTCCCGGCCCAGCCGCCCACCGACACCGACACATAAAACAGCCAGAGGCGTTGGTCAGGAGCCAGTGCGACCACCGGATTACCCAGCTTGCGAATGTATTTGCCCGTGCCGGCCTGGGTGGACTCACGGGTCGCCAGCACCTGTTCATTGCCCCACTCACCGGCGCTGGCATCGAATCTGGAGGCGCGAATCTCCACATCCCCAGCGCCTTCGCGGGAGCCGGCAAACCACACCGACATCAGGTCGCCACCGGGCAAGGCGGTAACAGCGGACGAATGCACGAAATCATCGAGGTCGGAGGATGCAAAACGCGAACTATAAGTCGCCGCCGTCGCAACAGCGCCCTCGGCACTGATCGGCGTCTCGCTGACCGCGAAAGGAGAAAGCTTGTGCAGCGGATGGCTGAGCCAGGCGCTGAGAAAAATCAAGACAACAGCAAGGCCTGCGCTCCATGCAGCCAGGTTTCGGGAAATAACGGGCATGAAAATCCAGCACCTTAGCGAAGGGAGTTACGGGTCTGTTCAGTTGTCGGTTTGCTCGGGCAATGAGCGCCGCTTGCCGGTCAACATCGACAGCGGCAGGTTGTCACGCACCTGAAAGCTCTCGAATATCGCGGCGGCCATGTGCAGCACCACCAGTGCGCAAAGGGCGTCAGCCAGAGTTTCGTGAATCTGCAGCGGCCAGTCGGCGCCCCACAGGGCATCCACTTCTTCCATCATCCAGCCGGTCAGGCCGATGGAGAAAATCAGCGCCATCATCAGGACCATGACCAGCGCGCCCAGAGGCGAATGACCGAGCCGGTGAACAGGTCGCCGGTCGATCAGCGACTGCACATGAGCACGCAAACGGCTCGGGCTCGGCCAGAAGTCACTCCAGCGGGCACTGCGCGGCCCGATGAATCCCCACACCACTCGCACGCTCAGCCAGGCAACGGCGTAATAGCCCAACCAGACATGCCAGTCGCCGCCTGCTTCATTAAAGAAGTAGTTGGCAATGAAGACGCCCGCGACAGAGAGATGAAACAGTCTGACCAAGGGGTCCCACAGGCGCAGGGAAACCCGGTTCATCAGCCCTTGATCTCTGTCTTCACGGCCTTGCCGGACACAGGGTCATGGTAGATTTCGACCTTGCGTTTGTCCTTGTCGAAGCCGTAGATCTCGTAGCAGTTGCCGTCGGTGACCTTGAACTTGCTGATCTGGTAACCCTGGGCCTTGAGTTGTTCCTGGAACTTGGCCTGGTCCTGCCACTGGGATTTGTCGGCGGTGGTGCATTGCGGGCCGGCAAGCGCCAGAGGGCTGGCCATCAGCAAGGAAATCAGCAGGACTTTACGCATGTTCGATACTCGCAGCAGTTAAGGAGTCGCTACTGTGCGAAAGCAATCTTAGGAAAAGCTTAAGGTGTAACAGGTCGTTACATCTTCTCGACATATGGCTCTACGCGAGCCACGCCCATAACGGCATCATGGCGCCCCGTCCTGCCCCCAATCCATTGCCCGGAACCTCTTATGCGTCTGCTTCTGGTGGAAGATGATCGTGCCATCGGCCAAGGCATCAAAGTCGCCTTGAACACCGAAGGCTATACGCTTGACTGGATCGAGGACGGGCTCAGCGCCCTGCATGCCCTGCGCAGCGAGCGCTTCGACCTGCTGCTGCTGGACCTCGGTCTGCCGCGTCTGGACGGCTTCGACCTGCTGCGCCAGTTGCGCTCCGAACAGCAATCGCTGCCGGTGCTGATCCTGACGGCCCGTGACGGCACTCAGGACCGCATCGCCGGGCTGGATGCCGGAGCCGACGATTATCTGATCAAGCCTTTCGACGTCAACGAACTGAAAGCCAGGGTGCGCGCCCTGTTGCGCCGCAGTCAGGGTCGGGCGCAACCGCTGCTGGAGCACGCCGGCATCAGCCTGGACCCGGCCTCGCAACAGGTCAGCTTTCAGGGCAGTGAAGTCCCCATGACGCCGATGGAGTATCAGTTACTGCATCAACTGATGATCCGTCCCGGCAAGGTCGTCACTCGCGAGCGTCTGTCTACCACGCTCTATGGCTGGCAGGAAAAAGTCGAAAGCAACACCCTGGAAGTGCTGATTCACAACCTGCGCAAGAAACTGTCCACTGACCTGATCCGCACCGTTCGCGGCGTCGGTTACCTGCTGGAGCTCAAGGCATGACCTCGGTACGCGCACGCATCCTTGCCCCGGTATTGCTGCTGTTGCTGCTGGGCGATCTGATCATCGGCCTGCTGGTGCTGCGCGACAGTCACCATGAAATCGAAGAAGTCTACGACGCCCAACTGGCGCAGAGTGCCCGCTTGCTGCAAGGCGTGCTGCGCCAGCGTGTCGAGGACGAAAAGGATCTGAACAAGTTGTATGAAGCGTTCGATGAAGCCATGAGCAGGGTCGGCACCAGCGGCGTGGCGCATCCTTACGAAACCCGCCTGACGTTTCAGGTCTGGCGTACTTCGGGAGAGTTGCTGGTGCGCTCGGCCGAAGCCCCGGTGCTCACTGAGCCGCCAAGAGAAGAAGGCTCCCACGACTTGGTGGAGAATGGCCGTGAATGGTGTGGCTTCCTGCTGGCCGATCCGCAGCAAGGTTTCATTATCTGGGTCGGCGAGCGCGACGATGTGCGTCAGGGTCTGATCCAGATCATTGTGAGCCACACCGTCTGGCCGACCGTGATTGGCGTGCCGTTATTGATCGTGTCCATCTGGCTAGTGATCGGCTGGGGCCTGCGCCCGTTGCAATCCATGGCACAGGTGATCCGCAAGCGCGATGCAGAGAGCCTGGAGCCTCTGGCGCTGTCGCCATTGCCCAAGGAGCTGGAGCCCATGCAGACAGCGCTCAACCGTCTGCTGACCCAGATCGACAATCTGCTGGAGCGCGAACGACGCTTTATTGCCGATGCAGCCCATGAACTGCGCACGCCCTTGACCGTGCTGCGCATTCACGCGCAAAACGCCCGTCAGGCCGAACTCCCCGAACAACGCCTGGAAGCACTGGATTTTCTGGTCAGCGGCGTCGACCGGGCAGCCCGTATCGCCAGCCAGTTGTTGACCATGGCAAGGCTTGAACCGCACTTGAGTCCAGAGCAATTGAAGACCTTTGAGCTCAATACGCTGGTCCAGGAAGAAATGGCCGAACTCACGCCGCTGGCGCTGGAGAAACGTGTAGAGCTGGTGCTGGAAGCCGATGAGGTATGCGTGATCCACAGCGATCCGGGTGCCATCACCATCGCCTTGCAGAACCTGCTGACCAACGCACTCAACTTCGCCCCTGCCGCCAGCGAAATCCGGGTGGTGTTGCAGCGTCAGGAGGATGGCAGCGCTCATCTATGCGTCGAAGACGCCGGCCCCGGTATCGACGAACACCACAAGGCACGGCTGCTGGAACGCTTCTACAGCCAGGGCAACAGCAATGGCGCGGGATTGGGGCTGGCGATTGTCGACATGATCGTGCGCAAGCTGCAAAGCAGCCTGCACCTGGGCAACTCACCACAAGGCGGGCTGCGGGCGGAATTGCGGATCAGTAGCGCTCTTCGTGAATGAATTCGCTCCTTCAAACCGCGTAGGAGCGAATTCATTCGCGAACCCGATCAAACCCCAGGCACATACACCCCTGCCGTCTTGCGACGCACCAGGGCAATCAACAGAATCGTCCCGGCCACCGCTGCCGTCATCAGGGTTTCATAGCGGTAGTTGGGGCTGATGAGCATGTAGCCCAGCACCAGAGTGATCAGCCCGATCACCAGCCAGGTCAGCCAGGGGAACAGCCACATCTTGAAGGCCGGTTCCTGGCCTTCCCTCTCCAGCCTTGTGCGCATCCGCAACTGGGAAACGGCAATCACCAGATACACCAGCAGCGCAATGGCGCCCGTGGTGGACAGCAGGAAGCCGAACACCTTGCCCGGAAAGGCGTAGTTCACAAAGCAACCGACAAAACCTGCCAGGGTGGAAGCGATCACCGCCACGGTCGGCACACCGCTGCCGGAAACCCGCTTGATCTGCGCCGGAGCTTCGCCACGTGCGCCCAGGGAATACAGCATCCGCGAAGCCGTGTAGAGACCGGAGTTCATGCAACTGGTGACCGCCACGAACACCACGATATCCACCACCATCTTGGCGCCCGGCACATTGATGATTTCCAGCGCCCGCTGGAATGAACCCACTTGCAGCAAGCGCGGATCGTTCCAGGCCACCAGTGAAACGATAAAGAAGATCGAGAAGATGTAGAAAATCGCGATGCGGTACACCACAAGATTGGTGGCCCTGCGAATTTTCTCTTTGGGGTTGGCCGTTTCGTCGGCGGCGATGGTGACGATTTCTGCGCCGAAGAACGAAAAGATCGTGATCAATACCCCGCCCAGTACCGCGCCGAATCCGTTGGGCATGAAGCCGCCGTTCTGCCAGAGCTGCGAAACGCCGGAGGTTTCGGCCAGCGGCCAGACGCCCAGCACCGCCAATGTGCAGACCCCGATGAACGCCAGAATCGCAATCACCTTCACCAGTGCGAACCAATACTCGAACTCACCAAAGTTCTTCACGCTCACCAGGTTGGTACACGACAGCGTGATCATGATCAGGAAGGCGAACAACCAGGACGGCACCGAGGGCATCCAGGCGTGCAGGATATCGGCACCGGCAATGGCTTCGACCGGAATGATCAGCACCCAGAACCACCAGTACAACCAGCCGATGGTAAACCCGGCCCATGGACCGATGGCCTGTCCGGCATAGGTGGAGAATGAGCCGCTATTGGGGTTGGCAATCGCCATTTCACCCAGCATGCGCATCACCAGCAACACCAACAGGCCGGCAATACCGTAAGAGATCAGAATCGCAGGTCCCGCCGTGGCGATGGCCTTGGATGAGCCGATGAACAGGCCGGCACCGATGATGCCGGCAATGGAAATCATCGAAACCTGCCGGGATGTCAGCCCGTGTTTCAGGGAACGGTGCTCGTTCTTTTTATGGGAAACCATGTTCTACCCTCAACGTTGAGGTTGCACAGGGCGGCCCACGAAAAGGCAGCCCGACGACGCAACCTGTTTTTGAATAAGCATTCTTGTTGGCGCAGTGTTGTCACTGCTTTTATGGGCTTACTTTCAAACGGAATTCAGATAGACCGGATGCCGAAAGACCGCCACGGCAAAGCCGGGCCAGGTATGAAACTTGCCATGTGCATTTCCTTGAGTCGATTTCGTACGGCAGCAGAAATTGAACGAGAACTTTTGTTGTATGGCGTTTTATTCGTTGTAGAAAATCAGAGTACGACCCGCAGACATTGCCCCGCGTGATACAGCGTAAAACCGGCATCGTAGGCCAGTGTGCGCAATGCACTGCCCGCGACCGCCTTGCTCTTCGAGAAACTCACCGGCAGAGCCTTGGCATCGTTGCTCAGCAGGTAATCCGCAAAGCATTTGCCCACCAGCGTTCCGGTCGTCACGCCACGGCCATTGAAACCGGTAACGGCCAGGAGGCCGGGGGCTGGCTCGAACAGACGCAGCAGGTGGTCTGGCGTAAAGCCGATACGGCCCGTCCAGGTGCCTTCCCACTCGACCTTGCCCAGTTGCGGAAAGTAGTGCTGCTGGATGCGGTCAGCCCACTGGCGGATAAACCACAGCGGATAATTGCCCGCATTGCCCAGACTGCCAAGCACCAGGCGCCCGTGCGCGTCGCGGCGAATACTGCTCAATACCTTGCGGGTGTCCCAGGAGCCCTGCCCGCCGTGAAGAATGCCTTCCTGCTCGGGCCCCGTGAGCGGCTGCGAGGCCACCTGATAGTAGTAACCGGCAAAGATATGACTCTTCACATCGGTCCATTCGCCTTCGGTGTAGGCATTGGAAGCGATGATGACTTTTTCGGCCCGCACACTGCCCTGACCGGTGCTGACCTTCCAGCCATCATCGGTGCGCTGCAGCCCGGTTACCGGGGAGTCGCCGAAGATCATCCCGCCCCGCGTAACCACACTGCTCGCCATGCCAGAGACATAGGCCATGGGGTTGACAGTGCCAGCCCGATAATCCAGCAGCGCACCGGATATCCTGGTGGTCCCGCAGGCATCTTCGCAGGCCTTGCCGGTCAGCAGCTCGACATTGGCACCACGGCGCTGCCACTGCTCGGCACGGCTGCGCAGGTCAGCCAGCCCTTTGGCGTTGTGCGCCATATGCAAGGTGCCGGTGCGGGTTTCCTGACAGTCGATGTTGTACTTGTCGATGGTGGAGAACACCAATGCCGGCGCAGCACCCAATGCGCCATTGAGGCGATTGGCCTCGGCGCTGCCCAGGACTTTTTCCAGATCGTCCGGCGCCACCCAGGTCCCTGCGTTGACCAGCCCCACGTTGCGACCCGAACCACCGTGGCCCACCTGATGGGCTTCAACGATGCACACCGACTTGCCGCCTTCGATCAACTGAAGGGCGGCGGACAGGCCGGTATAACCACCACCGATCACGCAAACGTCAGCCGTTCGCTCACCGCTCAATGGCAGATGGCTGGGCCTTTGCGGCGTCAGTTGCTCCCACAGGCACTCTTGACGAAATTGCGTCATTGCAACACTCCAGCCCCATGAAGTTTCAGGCTCGCAGGGCGAGCCTGATGCCCTGTCTGTCAGTCGAACACGATGCCCTGAGCCAGCGGCAGTTCGCGGGAATAGTTGACGGTATTGGTCTGACGACGCATGTAGGCCTTCCAGGAATCGGAACCGGACTCACGCCCGCCACCGGTTTCCTTCTCGCCGCCAAATGCTCCACCGATCTCTGCACCGCTGGTGCCGATATTGACGTTGGCAATGCCGCAGTCACTGCCCGCCGCACTCTGAA
The DNA here is from genome assembly GCF_900187465.1 of Pseudomonas sp. Irchel 3A18. NCBI lineage: Bacteria > Pseudomonadati > Pseudomonadota > Gammaproteobacteria > Pseudomonadales > Pseudomonadaceae > Pseudomonas > Pseudomonas sp. Irchel 3A18. The sequence continues at coordinate 27,318 of NZ_FYDI01000020.1, read as the reverse complement.
AAGCCTCGGCTTCACGAAGGTCGGTGGTGAAGATGCATGACGACAGACCTTGCGGCACTTCGTTGTTGAGGCGCAGTGCTTCCTCGAATTCGTCGTAAGCCAGCACGTAGAGAATCGGCGCAAAGGTTTCGTGACGCACGACATCGCTCTGGGCCGGCATCTCGGCAATGGCCGGAGTCACGTAGTAGCCATTGGGGTATTTGTCCTGCAACTGGCGCTCGCCGCCGAAGACCTGGCCGCCCTCATCACGGGCCTTGCCCAGCGCATCCTGCATGGCTGCAAAAGCCTGCTTGTCGATCAGCGGACCGATCAGGTTGCCTGCACGCGGATCGCCGACACGTACCTTGGCGTAGGCCGCTTTCACACGCGCAACCACTTCGTCCTTGATGGAGCGATGCACGATCAGACGACGCAGCGTGGTACAGCGCTGACCGGCAGTACCGACCGCGCTGAAAAGAATGCCGCGCACAGCCAGATCCAGATCGGCGCTCGGGGCCAGGATCATGGCGTTGTTGCCGCCCAGCTCCAGAATGCTGCGACCGAAACGAGCCGCTACACGCGGACCCACTTCACGGCCCATGCGGGTGCTGCCTGTGGCGCTCACCAGCGGCACACGCGGGTCATCGACCAGCGCTTCACCGGCCTCACGGTCACCGATGACCAGTTGCGCCAGACCTTCAGGCGCATCACCGAAGATTTTCAGGGCTTTCTCAAACAAGGCCTGGCTGGCCAGAGCGGTCAGCGGGGTTTTCTCGGAAGGTTTCCAGATCACCGGGTTGCCGCACACCAGCGCCAGCGTGGTGTTCCAGGCCCAGACCGCCACCGGGAAGTTGAAGGCGCTGATAACACCCACCACGCCCAGCGGATGCCAGGTTTCACGCATGTGGTGGCCTGGACGTTCGGAAGCGATGGTCAGACCGTACAACTGACGGGAAAGGCCGACAGCGAAGTCGCAGATGTCGATCATTTCCTGCACTTCACCCAGACCTTCCTGGGTGATCTTGCCGGCTTCGATGGACACCAGTTCGCCCAGCGCAGCTTTGTGTTCGCGCAGCACTTCACCAAAGATGCGCACCAGCTCGCCACGGCGTGGTGCCGGAACCGTGCGCCATTTCAGAAACGCGCTGTGGGCGCGGTCGATGCGGGCCACGACCTGCGCCTTGCCTTCCAGGCTGACGGAGGCAATCTGGCTGCCATCGATTGGGGTGTAGACGGGGTAGTCCCCTTCTGTGTAAGCACTTTTCGCTACGCCCAGGCTTTCTAACAAATTGGCAACCACATTGATTCTCCTGCAGATGACACTGGTTGAAATCATTGATGTGGATCAGTATTGACCCGCAACAGTCCTTGTCACAAACGACCATTTAGAAAAACATGATTCCGTTTTGGAATGAACCACCCCGCACGTCAACAGGAAACCGTGAATGTCCAAGCGTTTGATGCCCTCGACGACCGCCTTGCAGTGTTTCGAAGCCTCGGCCCGTCACTTGAGCTTCACTCGCGCGGCCCAGGAACTGCACCTCACCCAGAGCGCCGTGAGCAAACAGGTCGCGCAACTGGAAGAGATGCTCTGCCACCCGCTGTTCCAGCGTATCCGCCGCCGTCTGCACCTGACGCCAGCGGGCGAGTTGTACATGGCCGAGGTGAACAAGATCCTCATTCAGGTCGACATGTCGAGCCGCTACATCCTGACCTATGGCGGCGAAACAGAGGTACTGAAAATCGCCACCCAGCCGACGTTCGGCGACCGTTGGCTGGTGCCGAATCTCAAGGGTTTCGGCAGCCAGAACCCCGGCATTCACCTGGACATCCGCAGCGAGCTGGAACCCTTCGATCTGGTCAGGGCCAAGGCCGATGTGGCGTTCTTTTTCGGTCAGGGCACCTGGCCCGGCGCCACCTGTATCGAGCTGTTCAAGGAAGAAGTGGTCCCGGTGTGTGCGCCGGACCTGCTGGCCCACGGCGACATCCCCAGCGCTCAGGCCCTGACCGGCCATACCCTGCTGCAATGCACCTCGCGACCGGAGGCCTGGCATGAATGGTTTCTGGAGCAGAACCTGCATTCGCAAAGCAGCTATCACGGCCCGCGTTTCGACACTTTTTACATGTGCATTCGTGCCGCTCAGGCCGGTTGCGGCATTGCCCTGATTCCGCGCTATCTGGTCAGCGAGGAACTGGCCGAAGGCAAGCTGGTGATTGCCTGGGACCACCCGATGCAGAGCGATGGCTCGCACTTTCTGGCCCATGCCGAACATGCGGCGCAAGTCCCCAAGGTCAAGGCGTTCGTGGAGTGGATCAAACAGCGGGTAAAAGCCCGACATTCAGAATTATTGGAATGACACGACGATTTTATTTCGTTTGCGGGGCATGTCCGTTGTTCGTTTAGATAGACCCAACGTTCAACACAGCAGGATGCCCCGATGTCTTCGCCGAACACCCTCTCCAGAACCCGTCGTGATTCGTTGCCGGAGCGTTTCCAGTGAGCAACGAAAATATCAGCGCGTCCATTTCATTCGTTCACCCTGTCACCCTTTCCCACGGCAAGAACGCCGAAGTCTGGGACACGACCGGCAAGCGTTATATCGACTTTGTCGGCGGCATTGGCGTGCTGAACCTGGGCCATTGCAACCCGCGGGTGGTCAAGGCCATTCAGGAACAGGCCGAAAAACTGACCCATTACGCCTTCAACGCAACGCCCCATGATCCGTATATCCAGTTCATGAACACGCTGGAGCAGTTCATGCCGGTCAGCTACCCGCTCAGCGGCATGCTGACCAACAGCGGTGCGGAAGCGGCAGAAAACGCCTTGAAGATCGTGCGCAGCGCCACCGGTCGCACGGCGGTCATTGCCTTCGATGGCGCCTTTCATGGCCGTACCCTGGCGACCCTGAACCTCAACGGCAAAGTGGCCCCCTACAAACAGCGTATCGGCGTACTGCCTGGCACCGTCTATCACATCCCGTTTCCGAGCAAGGACACAGGCGTCACCACTGCAGAAGCGCTGAAGGCCATGGATCGTCTGTTCAGCGTCGAACTCGATGTCAGTGATGTGGCCTGCTTTATCTTTGAAGCGGTTCAGGGCGAAGGTGGTTTCCTGCCCATGGAGCCTGAGTTCGCACAGGCGCTGCGCACGTTCTGTGATGAGAAGGGCATTGTGTTGATTGCCGACGAGATCCAGTCCGGTTTCGGTCGCACCGGACAGCGCTTTGCCTTCAGCCGCCTGTGCATCGAGCCGGACCTGATTCTGCTCGGCAAAAGCATCGCAGGCGGCATACCGCTGGGCGCGGTGGTGGGACGCAAGCACTTGCTCGACACCCTGCCCAAAGGCGGCCTGGGCGGCACCTATTCCGGCAACCCCATCGCCTGCGCGGCCGGGCTGGCGTCGCTGGCGCAAATGAGCGACGAAAACCTGTCGCAATGGGGCGAAACCCAGGAAAACATCATCCTCAGCCGCTACCGTTCCTGGCAGGAGAAAAAGCTCTCGCCTTATCTGGGCAGGCTGACCGGCGTCGGTGCCATGCGTGGCATCGAACTGATCACCCCCGAAGGCGCACCGGGCACCCAGCAACTGGCGCAACTGCTGCAACTGGCCAGGGACGCCGGGCTGTTGCTGATGCCCAGCGGCAAGGCACGGCACATCATCCGGTTGCTGGCACCGTTGACCATCGAGCCGGATGTACTGAATGAAGGGCTGGATATTTTCGAGCGCTGTCTGGCAGCACTGGACTGAACGCCACCTGTTAAACGGAATTCGTGCGGAGAAACGATCCAGATGAACACTGCAACCTTTGCAAACCGTGATGAGATTCGAGCCAGTTTTTCCCGCGCCATGTCGCAGATGTACAAGACCGAAGTGCCGCTCTACGGCACCTTGTTGGAGCTGGTGTCCGAGGTCAACGACGGGGTCATGACCCATCAGCCTGACGTTCTGGAGAGCCTGAAGCAGACAGGCGAAATCCAGCGCCTGGACAAGGAGCGCCATGGCGCGATCAGGGTCGGCACCGCACTGGAGCTGGCAACCCTCGCCCGGCTGTTCGCGGTCATGGGCATGGAGCCTGTGGGCTATTACGACCTGACGCCTGCCGGTGTGCCAGTCCACTCCACCGCGTTTCGGGCGGTACATGAGCAGTCGTTGCAGGTCAGCCCGTTCCGGGTCTTCACCTCGCTGCTGCGCCTTGAACTGATCGAAAACGATGAGCTGCGCACCTTTGCTGCAGAGGTGCTGGCCAGGCGGATGATCTTCACGCCCAGGACATTGGCGCTGATTGAAAAGCACGAGCAGCAAGGCGGCTTGAGCGAGTCGGACGCGAGTGAGTTCGTGCAGCAAGCACTGGAAACCTTCCGTTGGCACAACAGCGCGACGGTTTCGTTGCAGGACTACAAACGGCTCAATGCCCAGCATCGCCTGATTGCCGATGTCGTGGCCTTCAGAGGCCCGCATATCAACCACCTGACCCCGCGCACTCTGGATATCGATGCCGTTCAGGCCGGCATGCCCGGCAAAGGCATCACGCCCAAAGCCGTGGTGGAAGGCCCGCCCCGTCGCCAATGCCCGATTCTGTTGCGCCAGACCAGCTTCAAGGCGCTGGAGGAAGCCATCACGTTCAGCGGCGAGTCCGGCAGCCATTCGGCCCGCTTTGGTGAAATAGAACAACGCGGCGCAGCACTGACGCCCAAAGGCCGGGCGCTGTACGACCAGTTGCTGAATGCGGCCCGCGACGAACTGGGCGAATTCCCCAACGAAGCCAACTCGGTGCGTTATGCCCAATTGCTGGAGAAAGCCTTCCTGGCCTTCCCCGACAGCTACCAGGAAATGCGCGACCAGGACCTGGCCTACTTCCGCTATTTCCCCACCGAACAAGGCATCGCCGCCCGCCAGAACGGCTCACAACCCGGCGATCTGGAACAACAGATAAAGGCCGGGCACATTCGTTTCGAGCCATTGGTGTATGAAGACTTCCTGCCGGTCAGCGCTGCGGGCATCTTCCAGTCCAATCTGGGCGACGACGCACAGTCGCATTACACGACCGGCTCCCATCAGGACGAATTCCAGAAGGCTCTGGGGCGTCAAACCATCAATGAATTGAAGCTGTATGCCGATACCCAGCGCCGTTCATTGGAAGCACTGGGGCTGTAAAAAAGTGAGAGGCGGCTTATCGATGACGGCTGGAGATGCCGCCAAGCCGCCTCCCATAGCCACCGAACAATGCCCCCTCAAGCGACGGTCACATCCGCCTGGCCACTTTCGACCAATGCGTTTTTGACAAAGCCCTCAGCCTTCTTGCGCTCGACAAAGGCCCTGACAAACGCCGCGCCAGCCTCACACTGGCGCGGTACGGCCATGGCCTGGCGGATGGAGGTGAATGCGCCGTCCAGTACGCGGTAGCGCGAATCGCTGGCCGCGACCTTTTCCAGCGGCTGACGCACACCCGCTGCCGCCTCCAGGCCTTGTTCGATGAACAGGTCCACAGCCCCCGCTGAAGTGTCCGCTCGTTCCAGACGGGCATTTTTCAGGGTGCGACTCAGGTACAGGTCATAGGCCGCGCCCTTGCCTACTGCAATCCCGATACCCGGCTGGTCAAGCTCTTCGACCGAGACATAAGGCGCCTGGGCCTTCACCAGATACGTGCCCTCGATAATCACATAAGGCTCACTGAACGCGACCTGCTCCTCACGAACCGGCTCGATGGCCAGGAACGCGATATTCCAGATGCCTTCTGACAGCGCCGCGAAAACCTTGCCCGCCGCATCGAAGGTCACCATCTCCAGAGGCACGCCCAGCTCCTGCGCCAATGCCTTGGCCAAAGCGACTGACACACCTTGCGGCGAGCCATCCGGCGCTTTCTGGGCCAGCACCGGATTGCCGAAATTGATGGCAGCGCGAAGCACACCCTGAGGTGCCAGATCATTGATTACTGCCGGGCTGATCGAACTCATCGAACTCTCCTCAAATGCTTAGCGGGCTTGCTGGCTCAGGGCCTGACCTTCGTCGGCGGACGGGTTGGTAACACGCATCAGGATCGTCATCAGGAAACCTGCCAGCAACAGCGCAGACAGAAACAGTAACCCATTGGAAGCGCTCTGGCTGTTGCCTTTGACCAGGCCGATCAGAGAAGGCCCTACAAAACCGCCCAGGTTACCGATGGAGTTGATCACGGCGATGGAAACCGCCGCTGTCGAGCGGGTCAGGAACAGTGTCGGCAAGGCCCAGAAGGGAGACTTGAAGCTATAGAGGCCTGACAGGCTCACACAGATCATGGCCATTGCCAGAACCGGACTCTGCAAGGCACCCGCCCCCATCAAGCCCAGCGCAGCCACCAGCAGCGGAATCGCCGAATGCAGCTTGCGCTCATTGCGGCGGTCGGAGCTGCGCGACCAGACGATCATCGCCACCGTGGCGACGATATAAGGCAGCATCGCAATCAGGCCAATCTGTGTGTGGGTCAACGAGTCGGAAAAACCTTTGATGATCTGCGGCATCCAGTAGCCAATCCCGAGGCTGCCGCACTGATAGACGAAGTAGATGAACGACAGGTAGAGGACCTTGGGATTGGTCATGGTCTTGTAGACGCTCAGGCTCTTCACGTTCTTGCGGCTTTGACGATCACGTTCGAGTTCGTCTATCAGCCAGGCCTTTTCATGCGGCTTGAGCCATTTGGCCTGCTCGGGACGGTCCGTGAGGTAGAACAGGCAAGCGATGCCCAGAAAAACCGCCGGGATGCCTTCAAGGAACAGCATCCAGCGCCAGCCGCTCCAGTTGAACCAGTTCACGTTATCCATGATCCAGGTGCTCAGGGGCGCACCGATGATGTAGCTCACCGGAATCGCCGCTGTGAACAGCGCCACAGTGGTTGCCAGTTCTTTGGAGCGAAACCAGAAGGTCAGGTAGACAATGATGCCCGGAAAGAAACCCGCCTCGGCCACGCCCAGCAGAAAGCGCAGCACATAAAGCTGGTTGGCGTTCTGGGCAAAGGCCGTCAGGGCCGCAATAAAACCCCAGGTCACCAGAATGCGTGCAATCCAGACCCGGGCGCCGAACTTGTTGAGCATCACGTTGCTGGGGACTTCAAACAGGAAATAACCGATGAAGAAAATCCCCGAGATGAACCCGAATGCTTCGCTGGTCAGGGCCAGTTCCTTGTTCATTTGCAGCGCCGCATAACCGATATTGGCGCGGTCCAGATACGAAACGATGTACAGCAGAAAGACAAACGGAATGATCCGCAGCGTGACTTTGCGGACGACCGCAGTTTCGTCGATTGCAGTGTTGTTATTCATCGCGACCTCACGGGATGCAGGGCCGTGCCTGCATCCATTGTTTTTATAGTGTTGCGCTTTATGCGGTAAAAACCATGCACACCGGGCTGCCGGTGGAAATCGAGAAGCCGGTCTTGCTCAACCCGCCCTTTTTCGCATCGACCGCCATCGAAATGATGGTGTCGCTGTCTTCGTTGAGCGCAAACAGGAACCGCTCGTTGGGCGTCAGGGTAAAGAAACGCGGCGTCTTGCCCTCGGTCGCGACGAACTCCACCGGGCTCAGCATGCCGGTGCCTTCGTCGATGACAAAGGTGGCGACACTGTCGTAGCCACGATTGGAGGCATAGAGAAAACGTCCGCGACGGTCGATCTGAATCTCCGATGCCCGACTGTTGCCGGTAAAGGTCGCGGGCAGCGAAGGCAGCACCTGAATGGCCTTGAGTGCGCCGCTCGAAGCATCGAAGCGGTAGGTCGTGACTGTCGAATCCAGCTCATTGATGGCATAGGCAAAAGGTGCGCCGGGATGCAACGCCACATGCCGCGGGCCAGCACCTTCGCGAGTAGTGACGAACGGCTGGTCGGCCGGGTAGAGCTTGCCATTGTCGAAGCGAAAACTGAAGATCCGGTCCAGCCCCTTGTCCGGGACCAGCACGAAATGACCGGACGGATCGAAGGGGTTGAAGTGCGGCTTGGAGAACGGTTGCTCGACCCGATGCGGCCCCAGCGGCCCTTCGAGTTTCAGCAACTGGTTCAGGGTACCGAGGGAGCCGTCTTCGGCCACATTGAGCACCGCCAGCGAACCGCCGATATGGTTGGACACCACCAGAAACCGTTCGCTGGGGTCGAGCGCCAGATGCACCGGGTTCTTGCCCTCGCAGCTTTGCCGGTTGATGAACGTCAGCTTGCCTGTGGCCTTGTCGATACTGAAGGCGCTGACCTCGCTCTGGTCGCCATGCACGGTATACAGCCGGTCATTGGCGCGGTTGAGTGCCAGAAAGGACGGATTGACCAGATCTTTCAGCACCTGGACCGGCTTGAGGGTGCCGTGCTCCTGATCCACTTCATAAACCGTGATGCCTTCGCCACGGGCATTGCGTTCACGCGTGGTTCTTGACCCGACATATGCGTACATGGGGGTTGTTCTCCGGGTAGCCTTGGATGGTCTGTTCGATGTTTCAGTCGCGTCTGCACGCCCGATCGGCACCAGGGATGCGAGCATCGCAAAGCCAGCGGCGGTGCCCATTTGCCTGATAAGCGTTCGCCGGGTCAAACCGGCCCCATCAGGGGAAATGGCAGGCGCGCAAGGGCCTGCGTCTCTGTCGTCGCTGTGCATGTCTGCCTTCCTTATTATTGTTGATCGCAAAACTCGCCCTTGAACCGGGACACTCACTGCCGGGTGCGCTTGACCACCTTGCGAATCACGAATGGCAATACACCGCCATGGGTGAGGTAGCGAATCTCCTGCAACGAATCGATACGCACCGACAGCTCGACCTGACGGTGCTCTCGCCCGGCAGACCGAATACTCAGCACGACCGGGTTATCGCCTGCCACCAGTTCATCGAGACCACTGAAATCCAGATGCTCGGTGCCATCGAGATGCAGGTCTTCAACCGTTTGCCCGGCCTTGAACTGCAGAGGAATCACACCCATTCCGATCAGGTTGCTGCGGTGAATGCGTTCGATGCTGCGAGCCACCACGGCCTTGACGCCCAACAGTGCCTGGGCCTTGGCTGCCCAGTCACGGCTTGAACCCGCGCCGTAGTTGATCCCGGCGAAAACCACCATGGGCGTATGGCTGCTCGCGTAACTTTGAGCGGCCATGAACAGCGGCAGGCACTCGCTGTGATCTGCATTCCAGGCCCAGACACCCGGCCCTGGCTGTGCGTCACCCAACAGCAGATTCCTGACCGAGGGATTGGTGAATGCACCCCGCAACATGACTTCGTGGTTACTGCGCCGCGTGGAGTACTGATTGAGGTCCTGTGGGTCCTCGCCCCGCTCCAGCAGCCATTGGCCGGCCAGGCTGGCAGCAGGAATGGCACCGGCAGGCGAGATATGGTCGGTGGTGACGTTATCACCCAGCACCATCAGCACCCGTGCATCACGAATCCCCAGGCTGGCCTTGGGCTCGATACCGATATCCGTCAGGTACCGAGGGCGGCGCAAGTAGGTGGATTGCGCATTCCATGGAAACTGCACGCTGCCCTCGGCAGACAGTGCCTGCCAATGGCTCGTGCCGTCCCAGACGGTTTCCAGACGCTTGCGAAAGAACTCCGGCCTGACCACGCCCAGCGCCAGCTCTGCGACATCCGCATCGCTGGGCATCAGATCCCGCAGATACACCGGCTGGCCGTTGCTCTCATACCCCAGCGGCTGCGACTCAAGATCGATATCGATAGTGCCGGCAATGGCATACGCCACGCACAGCGCCGGAGAAGCCAGATAACCTGCTGGTACTTTCGGGTTGACCCGCCCCTCGAAATTGCGATTGCCCGACAGCACCACCACGCTCTTGAGGCCTTGATCGGCAAACGCTTCGACATGCTCTTCAAGCTTGCCGGAGTTGCCGATGCAGGTCATGCAGCCAAAGCCTGCCAGATCGAACCCCAGTGCCGAGAAATCCGTCAGCAGATCGGCCTGTTGCAAGTAATCCGCGACCACTTGAGAACCAGGGGACAGTGACGTCTTGACCCATGGCTTGCGCTTCAAGCCCAGACTGCGCGCCTTGCGGGCCAGCAATCCGGCCTGGATCATCTGCGACGGATTGGCCGTGTTGGTGCAACTGGTAATCGCCGACAGCACCACAGCACCATGGGTAATGGGCTCTTGAAACGAGGGCTCGAAAAAGGACTGGGCAGCAGGCCCGACAATCAGATCAGTACCGCCCAGCACGTCATCGCGAAAAGATGCAGCGGCACTGGAAAGTGTCTGTCTTTGATGGGGTTGGTGCGGGCCGGCAACGCTGGGCTCGATGCTCGCCAGATCCAGTTCGATCAACTCGTCGAACTCGGGCTCGGCCAGCTCATCGCGCCGCCAGAGACCTTGCGCGTTCATGTAGCTGACGATCCTGGAACGCAACTCCCGGGAGCGGCCACTCAATTCCAGGTAGGACAGGGTTTCATCGTCGAACGGGAAGAACACCACCGTCGCACCGTACTCGGGTGCCATGTTTGAGACAGTACCACGAGCCGCCCAACTCAAGGTCGAAAGGCCCGGCCCGGTAAACTCGACGAACTTGCCCACCACTTTGCGCTGACGAAGGATCTGCGCGACATACAGGGAAAGATCGGTGGCCGTGACGCCAGGGCGCATCACATTGCTGACGCGAATTCCGATCACTTGAGGAAAGCTGATCGGCACCGGCTCTCCTACCATCGCCGCCTGCCCTTCCAGACCGCCCACTCCCCAGCCCAGCACGCCGATGGCATTGATCATCGGCGTATGGCTGTCGGTAGCGACCATATCGTCAGGGTGCAGCAGGCGCTGGCCGTCCTCGGTGCGACTTTCCCAGACCACCTGCGCCAGGGCTTCCATGTTCATCTGGTGGATGATTCCGGTGCCCGGCGGAATGACGCCAAAGTTATCGAGGCTTTTCTGCGCCCATTTGATGAAACGATAGCGCTCGCTGTTGCGCCGGAAGTCGATCTCCAGGTTCTGCTGCACCGAATCAGGCTGTGCATAGCTTTCGACAATGACCGAGTGATCGATGGTCAGGACCGCCGGGATGGACGGATTCATCGCCTGAGGATCGCCGCCCAGTTCCGCGACAACATCGCGCATGCCCGCAAAATCGGCCAGTGCAGGCAAACAGGTGGTGTCGTGGAACATCAGACGGTTAGGCTGAAACGGCACTTCGCAGTCAGGGCCGTTATCCACCGCTCGGGCCAGTACCGAAGGCAATGCCTCAGGAGCACAGCGAGCAACGTTTTCCAGCAGGATGCGGATCGAATAAGGCAGTTTTGCCAATTGCTCGGACGAAAGCATCTTGTGCAAATCGACGAAAGCAAACGGCTCATGGTCGATGACCAGATGGTTGATCAGGTCGTGGGCGATCTCGGTCATACGCTTGGGCTCGGCTTTTTTATAGTATTCGCGGCACTGACACCGCTATGAAGCCGATACTAGGGGCACTGCCCACGGATGAAAATTGAAGTCTCGCCAAGGGAGCGTTCGCCGATGGAGAACGCTCAGTCGGTAGCCAGCCTGAAGTTATCGATCAGGGTTTTCAGAGTCGGCGATGCCGCTTCGTACTTTCTGAACACCAGCAACAGCGAGCGTTGCGCCCAGGTTTCGTCCAGTGTCACCGCCTTGAGTCTGTGGCTGCGCAGGTACTGTTTGATGACACTGCGCGGCAGGATCGCCACCCCAAGCCCGGCGCCCACCATCCGGCACATGCAGTCGAAGCTGCTGATGCGGATTCTGAGCCGCAGGTCCATGCCCAGCTTTTGCGCCTCGCTGGTCAGCAAGGTGTGCATGGAGCTTTCCAGGTGCGGCCCGACGAATTCGTGTTCCAGCGCTTCCTCGAAGCGCACTGACTTGCGGGTCGCCAGAACATGATCGGCAGGCACCACCAGCGTCAGTTCATCGTTGCGGTAGGGCAAGGTTTCCAGCCCCTGAGAAGCCGTCTGCGCAGCAATGATTCCCAGATCGGCCCGACCGTCCGCCACGGCACGAATCACCGCAGAGCCGACCCGCTCCTCGATATCGAATTTGATCTGGGGATACAGGGCAATGAACCCGGCCACGTCGTCGGGCAAAAACTGCGAGAGCGCCGAGGTGATGGCATGAATCCGCACATGCCCCTTGACCCCGCTGGCGTACTCCCCAAGCTCGGTATCCAGTTGGGCGAGGGTTTGCTTGAGCTGGCGTGCATAGAACAGCATCGACTGACCCGCCGGGGTCAGCTCGACCCCTCGTGCGTTGCGCAACAGCAAGGGCGAACCCACCTGGGCCTCAAGCTCTGTGATGCGCTTGCTGATGGCCGATACCGCCAGGTGCCTGATGCGCGCAGAACGGGTCAGGTTACGCTCTTCGGCAACAGTGATGAAAACGTCCAGGCTGGTCAGGTCATAGCGCAATGGGAAGTCCTCGCAGAGGGGTGAAGCATTAAACAGGATTTCACGTCTGTCTTCGCGCCCGCAGCGGCAGAAAAACCCTGTTTTCTGTGTTCTGATTAAGGCAACGATAAATAAAGTTCGCAATATTGGTGTGCAGCATGCTGCTCTGCATACTCGCACCCAAAGGTTCACAGCAGCCTGGGCCGATATCACTCTGCGGCCTTACAAGAATATTCAGCCCCACAAGGGCTTCCATGGGCTCCATGGATTTTTAAAGCTGCCCCGGGCGCCACAACGCGCCCTCCTGAAAAGCACAACAACGATTGATAAGGCCTATTAAAAGGTCATTCAGCAGGCAAGGGGATCATCATGCAACACTCACAGGCCGCAGTGGCGGGTGACAAGCAGGCTGTTTCAGCCACCGTAAAACTGTATATCTGGGCCGCGATCATCCTTATCGTCGCCGAAATGATCGGTGCCATCAGCATCCCTCTGGGCCCCGGCAAAGTCGTCTTGCTGCCCATGGTCTGGGCCCTGGTGCTGGGCGCGGTGATCGGTATAGCCAGCCGCCGCATGCCAGGCACCATCGGTGTCGACCACGCCACGCAACTGCGCTCGGCGTCCATCCTGCAACCTGCCCTGCTGATTTTCATCGCCAAACTCGGCCTGGTCGTCGGCGGTTCGCTTCCAGTGGTATTCGCCTCCGGCTGGGCGCTGCTGTTCCAGGAGTTCGGTCATTTCGTCGGCACAGTGATTCTCGGCCTGCCGGTTGCACTGATGCTGGGCATCAAGCGTGAAGCCATCGGCGCCACCTTCTCTGTCGGTCGTGAGCCGAGCCTGGCGATCATCGGTGAGCGCTATGGAATGGACTCCCCCGAAGGTCGTGGCGTACTGGCCGAATACCTGACCGGCACCCTGTTCGGCGCGCTGTTCATTGCCATCGTGGCCGGCTTCATCGCCAGCCTCGGCATCTTCCACCCCAACTCCCTGGCCATGGGCGCGGGCATCGGTTCGGGCAGCATGATGGCCGCCGCCGCAGGCGCCATTGCCGCTCAGCAGACCCCGGAAGTCGCCAAGGAAGTCATGACGCTGGCGGCAGCCTCCAACCTGATCACCACCACCATCGGCACCTACTTCACCCTGTTCATTTCCCTGCCGCTGGCGGTCTGGGGTTATCGGGTGCTGGAGCCGCTGATCGGCCGCACCACCAAGGCCTCCATCAGCGACGAAAACATCAGCAGCAAGGACGTCTCACTGGATGTTCCGGAGCTGAGCTGGGCCGGCAAGGTCAGTGCCTGGCTGGCAGCCGGTGCGCTGGCGCTGATCGCCAACTATGTCGGTTACAAGACCCTGTCCACCGATGCCCTCACCGGCATGGGTATCATGATCTTCTGTACCTTCGTGGGTGAAATGCTCTGCAGCCTGCTGCGTCGCAAGATCCCGGCTGTGTGCACGGTGTCGCTGGTGGCAATGTTCCTGACCTCGCCTGCCTGCCCGTTCGCAGCGGAAATCACCCGCCTGACCAGCTCGATCAACATGCTGGCAGTGATCACCCCGATGCTGGCCTTCGCCGGTCTGTCGGTTGCCAAGGATCTGCCTGCGTTCCGTCGCCTGGGCTGGAGGATCGTACTGGTCTCTTTCCTCGCCAACTTCGGCACATTCATCGGTGCCGTACTGATCGCTGAACTGTTCCATTGATCCCTGCTGACCGGATATGAAAAGGGCGCGTCGATTGACGCGCCCTTTTCATTTGTCCTGTGTCGCTTCGCTGACCAGCCAGTCGTGCACCGCACGCCGGGACGGCGTACTCAACGCGCCCTCACGATAAGCCAGCACGTACTTTTTCTTGGCCTTGATCGGATGCCCGAAAGGCACGATCAGCGAGCCCTGCTCCAACTCGTCGGTGATCAGCGCCTTGCGGGCAATGGCCACACCCATGCCCATTCTCGCGGCATCGATGGTCAGGTGATTGCGGTTGAAAGTATGCCCGCGCCGCACGTCGATGCCGGCTGCACCGATAGCCGCCAGGTAGAACTCCCACTCGGCATACTCGTAGCTGCCACGCCAGGCCGTGATGTCGTGCAACAGCGGAAAATGCACCAGTTGGCTGGGCGTATCCAGAGGCGGCTTGCCTTCCAGCAGTGCGGGCGAGCACACAGGGAACAGCTCTTCTTCCAGCAAGGGCGTGGTCATCAAACCCGGATAGCTGCCATCGTTGAGATCGATGGCCAGATCGAAGTCGTCGTCCCGCAACGAGCCGCTGCTGTCTTCGGCAATGATCCGCAACTGGATATCCGGGAAAGCCTCCTGCAAGCGTGGCAAGCGTGGCATCAGCCATTTGCCGAGAAAGGAAGGAATGCAGCGCAGCTTGAACACGCCGCCGATCCGTCCGGAATGCAGCAGGCGCAATTCATCGCTGATACGGCTCTGCACTTCATTGGCCACCAGCGCCAGCCGCTGCCCTTCGGCGGTCAGCTCAAGCCCGCGCCCGACCCGATGAAACAAGGCGAAGCCCAGACGCTCTTCGAGCTGACGCATCTGCTGGCTGATGGCACCCGGCGTCACATGCAGCTCTTCGGCGCAACGGGTGAAAGAAAGATGTCGGGCGGCACAGGCAAAGACCTGTAACCAGGCGTGCATCTGTGCATTGAAAATTCTGCTCATTGAAGAGTTCCGCTAAAGCGTTGCATAGGAACAATCGTTTGTCGTTTGGAAGCCCTGAGCCAACTATGAGAACCATGAACAGGGAGTTCCATGACTCCCATGGAAACTCATTTGCAGGACCTCCGTGATGGCTATCAGCGTCTTCGACATGTTCAAAATCGGCATTGGCCCCTCCAGTTCACACACCGTAGGACCGATGCGGGCCGGGGCGCTGTTTGTAACCGACCTTCGCGAGCGCAACCTGTTGCATAGCGTAGAACGGATCGAAGTGCGATTGTACGGATCTCTGTCGGCCACGGGCATCGGTCACAGCAGTGATCGTGCGACTGTCATGGGTTTAATGGGCGAATGGCCAGACCAGATCGACCCCAGCCAGGTCAATCAACGCATCGACGCCCTGCTGGAGAACGGCCAGTTGATGCTGGCTGGCGAGCGGGAAATCAAGTTCCTCTGGCAGCGCGACATGTGCCTGCTGGACGAAAGCCTGCCCTATCACCCCAACGGCATGACGCTGTGTGCCTACGGAGCGACCGGCGAACTGCACGAGCAGACTTACTATTCGGTGGGTGGCGGTTTCGTGATCGACGCCGCGCAGGCCGCCAGCGGCGTGCTGGACAGCGATGAAACCGTGCTGCCTTATGACTTCTCCAGCGGTGCGGAATTGCTCAAGCTGTGCAAGACCCACGGCCTGAGCGTTTCCGGGTTGATGATGGCCAACGAAAAGGTCTGGCGCAGCGAGGAAGAAATCCGCGCGAAGATTCTGGTCATCTGGGAAGCGATGCGTGAATGCGTGAACAAGGGCCTGAACGAAACCGGGATTCTCCCTGGAGGCCTGAAGGTCCGTCGTCGTGCCTATCGCCTGCATCAGAACCTGCAGAACCTCGATAACCCCAACGTGATCGGCTCGACCCTCAGCGCCATGGAGTGGGTCAACCTTTTCGCCCTGGCAGTGAACGAAGAAAACGCCGCCGGTGGCCGCATGGTGACTGCGCCCACCAATGGCGCAGCGGGTATCGTGCCTGCGGTGCTGCATTACTTCATGAAATTCAACCCGGCAGCCAATGACGACGACGTGGTGCGTTTCTTTCTCAGTGCCGCTGCGGTGGGCATTCTGTGCAAGAAAAACGCTTCCATCTCGGGCGCGGAAGTGGGCTGTCAGGGGGAAGTCGGATCGGCCTGCGCCATGGCAGCAGCCGGGCTTGCCGAGATTATCGGAGCCTCGCCGGAGCAAGTGGAAAACGCCGCGGAAATCGGCCTGGAACACAACCTTGGCCTGACCTGCGACCCGGTCGGCGGGCTGGTTCAAGTGCCTTGCATCGAGCGCAACGCAATAGCTGCCGTGAAGGCGATCAATGCGGCACAAATGGCAATGCGCGGGGATGGCGAGCACTTCATCTCTCTGGATCACGCCATCCGCACCATGCGCGATACCGGTGCCGACATGCACGACAAGTACAAGGAAACGTCACGGGGCGGGTTGGCGGTGAATCTGGTAGAGTGCTGATAGCACCCTCTTCGCGAATAAATTCGCTCCTACACCCAACCCGGCAGGAGCGAATTCATTCACGAAAAACACCCATCAACTCACCGGCAGGCACTGCTCCACCAACGCCGTCCATACCGCAACGCCAGGTTCGATCACCTGATCGTTGAAGTCGTAGTACGGGTTATGCAGCGCGGCGGAAGGTTTCTCGCCGTCCACACCCAGCCAGACATAAGCACCCGGACAGGCATGCAGCATGAAGGCGAAGTCTTCGGATGCCATGGACGGGTTGCAACCCCACTGCACATTGGCCTCGCCCACCGCAGCAACAGCCGCTCGACGAATCGTGGCTGCCGCTTCGACATGGTTCTCGGTGACCGGGTAGCCGACGTTATAGACCAGCTCGCCCCGTACCCCGAAAGCAACCGGCAAGCGCTCGACGAACTCGCCGATCAGTTGCTGGACTTTGGCCCGCACCGGCGTCTGCAAGCAACGCACCGTACCGCGCAACACGGCTGTTTCCGGGATGACGTTGATCGCTTCACCGGCATTGAACTGGGTGATGCTGACCACCGCCGAATCCAGCGGTGAAAGACGCCGCGACACGATGGTTTGCAGGCCCAGTACCAGTTCGGCAGCCGCCACAATGGGATCGGTGCCCTTGTCCGGCATGGCGGCGTGGCTGCCTTTACCGGTCAGGGTGATCTCGAAGGTATCCAGCGAAGCCATCATCGGACCGGGGTTGATCACGACATTGCCTGCCGGAACGCCCGGCCAGTTATGCAGCCCGTAGATCGCATCCATCGGGAACAGCTCGAACAAGCCGTCCTCGATCATGCGCTGGGCGCCACCCAGGTTTTCTTCGGCTGGCTGGAAGACAAAATGTACCGTGCCACGAAATTTGCGGGTTTCGGACAGGTGCCGCGCAGTCGCCAGCAGAATCGCGGTATGGCCATCGTGACCGCAGGCATGCATGCAGCCTTTGTGTACCGACTTGTGCGCGGTGTCGCCCAGTTCCTGGATCGGCAGCGCGTCCATGTCGGCACGAATGCCGATGACCGGGCCGTCGCCATTGCGCAGTGTACCGACGACACCTGTGCCGCCGAGGCCGCGATGGACTTCGATGCCAAAGCTGGTCAGCAGATTCGCCACCTTGTCGGAGGTCTGCTGCTCCTGGAAACCCAGTTCGGGGGCCGCGTGGATCGTGCGACGCCAGACAGTCGCCTGATCGATCAGGGCTTTGGAAATCTTCATTACAGTTACTCCAGACTCGCGCCATAGCCAAAACTGGCAGCAGGCTTGGCGGCAGTTTCAACCCAGACGCTTTTCACTTCGCTGTACTCACGCAACGCATCGAGGCCCGAGGAACGGCCATAACCGCTTTCGCCGTAACCGCCGAAGGGCGAGCTGACGTGAATGGTCTTGTAGCCATTGACCCAGAAGGTCCCGGCGCGTACCTGTTTGGCAACGCGATGGGCACGACCGACATCACGGGTCCAGACGCCACCGGCCAGGCCGAAACGGCTGTCGTTGGCGATGCGGATGGCGTCTTCTTCGTCCTTGAACGGTATCGCCACGACCACCGGCCCGAAGATTTCTTCCTGGGCGCAGTACAGGTCGTTGGTGCCGGCCAGTACGGTCGGATTGACGTAGTAGCCCGGCTTGTCCGGGATCGGATCGGCCTCTTTGCCAACCAGCTTCGCGCCGTCTTTGAGTGCGCCTTCGACCATGGTTTTCACATGGTTGTATTGCTTGGCGTTGTTGATCGGGCCGATCTGGGTTTCCGGATCGCTGGGGTCACCGACCTTGAATTGCGTGGCAGCCACGGCCAGGGCGTTGGTGAATTTTTCAAAGATCGATTCCTGCACCAGCAGGCGCGAACCGGATACGCAGCTTTGCCCGGCACCGGAGAAAATCGCCGCCTGAGCACCGCGCAAGGCGACTTCCAGATCGGCATCTTCAAACACGATATTGGCCGACTTGCCGCCCAGCTCCAGTACCGCCGGAATGCAACGCTGAGCCGCCGCCACCGCAATATGGCGACCGGTTGCAGGCGAGCCCACGAACACGACCTTGCGAATGTCGGCCTTGGCGATGAAGGCCTGACCAATGGAATTGCCGAAACCGGCAATGACGTTGACCAGACCTTTTGGCACGCCCGCACGCTCGATCAGCACGCCGATCATCAGCGAGCTGAGGGGCGTCAGTTCGGACGGTTTGAGAATCACCGCATTACCGGCAGCAATCGCCGGCGCGATCTGCCAGCCGCAGGTGAAGATCGGCGCGTTCCAGGGCGTGATCTGCAATACGGTGCCCAAGGGCTCGTAGGTCACGTAGTTCAGGTGCGTGGTCGGAACCGGAATGATCTCGCCATGCAGCTTGTCAGCCCAACCAGCGTAGTACTCGAACATCTCGGCCACTTTGAGCACTTCGACACGCGCATCGCGAATCGGCTTGTTGGCGGTCAGGGATTCGATCTGGGCCAGGTTTTCCTGCTCTTCGCGAATCAGGGAGCCGATCTGGTACATGGCCCGACCACGGGCCTGAGCGGTCAGTGCCCACCATTGAGCCTGAGCGGCCTTCGCGGCCTTGTCGGCCAGTTCGACCAGGGACTCATCGGCATCAGGAAAACTCAGCAGGACGCTGTCGTCATGGGCGTTGCGCACTTCGACCGGAGCACCGTGGCCTTCGACGAATTCGCCGCCGACGTAGCTGGCAATGACACTGCGGTCGCCCCAGTAAGGACGCAGCAGATCAAGGATTTTTGCAGTGCTCATCGGTTACTCTCCACGGCCGTAAAGTTGGGCATCGGTACGCTGCACGATTGCGCAGAAGTCTTCGTTATCTGCCAGGGTTTCGCTGCTGGCTTTCCACAGTTGTGCGACCACACGCGACAGCGGCAGCTCCATGTCCAGGCTGTCCGCCAGATCGCTGGCCAGCCCCACATCCTTGCGCATCAGGCCCATGGTGAAACCGGAATCGTAGGCTTTGTTGAGCACCCAGGTCGGAAACATGACTTGTGTCGCGCCGCTGCGTCCCGAACCGGCGTTGAGGCCTTGCAGCAGTTTTTCCGGATCGACGCCGGCCTTGGCCGCCATGGCGACCGCTTCGGCGGTGCTGATCAGGTGGCAGGCCGCCAGCATGTTGTTGGCAATCTTGGCGACGTTGCCGGCGCCACACTGTCCGACGTGAACGCGGGTGCCGCTCATTCCTTCAAGGACAGGCATGACACGGGCCAGGTCATCGTCCTCAGCACCGATCACCATGGACATGGTGCCGGTGGCTGCGCCTTTGGGGCCGCCGGAAACCGGGGCATCGATAAAGGCCACGCCGGTTTTCAACAGCTCGGCCGCGACCTTGCGGCTCATTTCCGGGGTGGACGTAGTGGTATCGACGACGACCAGCCCCTTGCGCCCGAACTCGATGATGCCGCCCTCGCCCAGGCAAACCGACTCGACATGCTCGGCCTTGGGCAGCGACAGGATCAGAATGTCCGAGTCCTGGATCAGTTGCTTGCGGTCGGAAACCGGCTTGACGCCTTTGCTCTCGGCTTGCGCCAGTGCGGCCTGAGACAGGTCGAAACCGCTCACATCGAAGCCTTTGCTCGCCAGGGTGGCCGCCATGCCGCCGCCCATGTTGCCCAGTCCGATCACACCTACTTTCAAAGTCATGTTCCGCATCTCGGTTAAAGGTTTTGTACAAATTCAAGGATGACGTTGCCCGCCGCTTCGGGTTGCACCATGACGCGGCCTGGCACTTGTTCGTGAGGTACTTCGTTGTGTTCGAGGATGAAGCGCACCGTGTCCAGGCTTTTGGTATGCAGGCCGATGGCGATGGCATGGGCGCGCTCGCTGGCGGCGTGGGGCAGCCTGACGCCCGGGTATTGAGTGGCTGCGGTGGCGGCATCCATGGCTCGCAGGAGGCCGCAACGGGTATCGGCTTGCAGCACGTTGCCGATGTAGGTGACGGCGTCGCCGTAAAGGGCTTTCCAGCGCGCTTCAAGCTCTGCCGGATCAGCCAGGTAGGTCACGCTGAAAATCCCGTCCACGCCATTGCAGTGGTTCTGCCAGCCTGGCACCCAGATCAGTTCGGGGCGGTGCTGATGGCAGATAAAGTTCGAGGCGTCGGGCAGCGCCGGGTCGATGAACAACCCCAGGGACACAACCGCTTCATCGGGACGACCGTCAGGCAACGTCATGCTGCGGCGAAAATCGATACGCCCCTGGCTCGGCAGACCTGCTTCGACCAGACGTGCGTGATCGGCGTCCGCATCCTGGCTGTGCAAGGCCACCAGCGAAACGCCCTCTTCGCCACGGTCCAGAAACTCGCCCAACTGGCGACCAAAGCAGAAACCGTTGACCGAGTTGGTGCCGAACTTTGCCGGATCGTCGATCCCGATCAGTTCGATGAAATTGCTTTCAAACATCATCAGCGAGGTCACGCTGCCCCATGGGTGATAACTGACAGGGGACGGCATGAAGCCCATTTTCCGATAGAGCTGCAACACATGGGCGTGGTCACGCACCGTGACCAGCGGATGATCGATACCTTGTGGAAACTGAGCGACGGCTGTCATATATGAACTATCCCTGCATTATTCTTGTGATTTTGTCGTGAAGGTAGCGAGTGAAGCCGGTGCCGTGCCGACGGGTCTGGCAGGCGCACCGGCCACCACGACGCCCGCAGACACGGATTTGAGTACAACGGAATTGGCGGCCACGATGGCCCGCTCGCCCACCTCGATATTGCCCAGTACGGTCGCACCGGCACAGATCAGCGCACCGCGACGGACTTTGGGGTGACGATCACCGGCTTCGCTGAGCGTGCTGCCCAGGGTGACGCCATGCCAGAGGCTGACTTCATCCTCGACCACAGCAGTCTCGCCAATCACCAGCCCGATGCCGTGATCGACGAACAGTTTTTTGCCGAGCCGGGCGGCCGGATGAATATCGATACTCCAGGCACTGGCCGCCCAGTTCTGCAACAGAACGGCACTCTGGATATCGCCGTCGTTCCAGAGCGAATGAGCGATGCGATAGGCCTGCACGGCCTGGATACCGCGAAAGGTCAGAAATGCAGTCAGGTGGTCGGGGCAGGCAGGATTGACGATGACCAGATGATTGATGTCGGCAGCCGCTGCTTCGGCGATGGCCGGATTGGACCGCAGGATGGCCGTAAACCAGCTCTGCAGATCGGCATCAGGCACTTTGTCCTGTAGCTGGTGGGCCAGATTGGCTGCCAGCGCAGACTCAAAGGACGAGTGCGCCAGCATCCGGTTATGTGCATACAGGGCAAGCACCGGATTACGTTCACCAAGCTGTTGCGCCTGTTGGCGCAGACGTTGCCAAAGAGCTGTCATACACCCTCCCGTTTGCCTATGGATCGAGTATGGACAGCGCTGACACCCATCAGCAATAATCAAAAAATTGAATTTATGTTGCCTTTACCGCAACACAGGAAAAATCATGAGCCTCGTTCAGGATCGGCGGATTCTTTATTTCTTCGAAGCAGTGCGCCTGGGCAGTGTCCGGGCTGCGGCTGATTTCCTGAACGTCGCGCCTTCGGCCGTCAGTCGACAGATCGCCCAACTGGAACAGGAGCTGGGTTCACCGCTGCTGGAAAGGCATCGCCGTGGCGTCAAACTCACTGAAGCGGGCGACAAGGTGCTGGCGTATTACCGGCAACGGCTCACCCAGCAGGAAGTGTTGCTGGAATCCATTCAGGCGTTGCGCGGACTGCACAGCGGTTCGGTCACGCTGGTGTCGGGGGAAGGTTTTCTGGAAAGCCTGGCGCAACCGCTGGCAAAGTTCTCGGCGCTCTATCCCAGAATAGAACTGATCGTGAATGTCTGCGGCAGCAACGAAGTGATCCGTCAGGTGGTGGAGGATGAGGCGCATATCGGTCTGGTCTTCAACCCGGCCGCCGACCCGAAAATCCGCTCTCATGCCCATCAACGGCAACCCGTCTGCGTGGTGACCAGTCCTGATCATCCACTGGCTCAGGAAAAAGGCCCTCTCGAACTCAAGGGGCTGGATCGTTATCAACTGGCTTTGCCAAGCGTGTCCTACGGCATCCGCCAGATTCTGCTGCAGGCCGAGCATCAACTGGGCGTTTCAGTAAAACCGGTGCTGACGTGCAACACCTTTTCCATGCTCAAGCATTTCGCCATGCATGGCGGCGTCACACTGCTGCCCACCTTCGTGATCGAAGAGGAAATGAAAGCCGGAAAGCTGCTGGCCCTGCCCTTGCAGCATGAAGTGTTCAGCAGCCCCCAGACTCATCTGATCAGCCGCCTGGGGCGTCAGCTCAGTGTCGGTGCCAGCCGGCTCATGACGCTGCTGTTGCAGGAGATGACAGCGTTCAATAACTCGGATCGATAACAGCGCTCAGTCAAATATCTCGACCAGAGCGCCCTGCTCCACGACCAGAGCCTGCCCCAGAAGGCTTTGGGTCATCATCAGCAGACAATCGTGAAAGCTGGTCGCATGGCTCACCAGCGCAGCAGGCGAATGCAGGCCTGGCCAACGTGGATTTACCGTTGCCCGTCATTGCAATGATCGGGTTGCCAAACGACTTGAGGCTTGGGATCAGCTTGACCACTTCTTCAGTCTCGCCGCTGTAGCTGATCAGAATCAGAACATCGACAGGCTTGAGCATACCCAGGTCGCCATGAAAGGCCTCTGCCGGATGCAGGAAGAAACCCGGCGTGCCGGTAGAGACGAATGTGGCGACCATTTTTTGCCGATCAAACCGGACTTGCCCATGCCACAGACAGCCGCACGCCCTTTGCAACCAAGGATGAGCTCAACAGCACGCTGAAACTCCCCGTCCAGGCGGTCTGCCAACTGGCCGATAGCCTGAGCCTGGGCAATAAGGGCCTCTTTGGCAATGGACAGGTGATTCATGATTCGACTTGCGTCCGTAAGGCAATAAACAAGGGCGGCGATTCTTATGGGTTTTGGGGCGTTGCGTACGCGAAGGCGTCACCGCCCCGTATTGCCTGGCCTTATCCGTCGCTCAGACGAGTGCGTAACGCTCCTTGAGCCCGCGCAATGACTCCCGGATAACGCTTGCCGGGATAAGGCGCCATCCTGGCCAGTTCGCCAAACCCTGGCAGCCCTTCGATATGCCGCACCATGCGCTCGCGCAGGGCCTTGTCGGGTAACTCGCCATACATCGCCAAGGCATTCTCGCGAGCATGCTCGGGATTGCTGGTTGCCGGCAGTGCACAGGTCACTGCCGGATGCGAGATGACCCACTTGAGGAAATAATGCGACCAGCTACGAATGCCGGCTTCGTGTGCAAAAGCCGGTACTTCTTGCCCCTCAACCAGCTTGAACAGACGCGCTTTCTCAAACGGCATATTGGTCAACACCGCCACGCCCTTGTCGGCAGCAGCGGGCAACACTCGCTGTTCGGCGGCGCGGTTGAAAATCGAATATTGCACCTGAACGAAATCCAGCCCGCCCTTCTCCACCCATCCTTGCAGCGCCTGTAGATAGTCGTTCAGGTAATGGGTGACTCCGGTGTAGCGAATCAACCCTTCCTTCTTCCAGGCATTCAGATACGGCGCAATGACCTCAACGTTCACCAGGCTATGGCATTGCATCAGATCGATCCGTTTTCGCCAGAGGCGGCTTTCCGATTGCTTCAGGCTGGCCAGTGCATGGCTTTCATCAGCCAGGAAGTCCCCCGTCGACCAGATTTTGTTGGCGATGAAAATCTGTTCACCGATCCCCAGTGCTGTGGCGTAATCCCCCACACTGACTTCCCCGGTGCCATACAACGGCGAGGTATCAATAACGCGCACGCCCTTTTCCCAGGATGCCTGCAACACTTGGCGGACAAATTCGCGTTGCTCACCGGCAATAACGTCAAACGTCAGGAAGGTGCCCAGACCAATGGCGGGTAACAGCTCTGCGCTACTGGGTATGCGCCGTGTAATCAAGCCAGGGGGCAAGGCCGCAGCAGGTGTGGCTGCACTGGCCAGTGACGACGGCAACAATGTTCCCGCCAGCGAGGCGACAGCACCGGCTCCAAGCAACTTCAACGCATCACGACGATAGATGGGGGCGATGTCTCGCATGAGGCCTCTCCAGATTTAATAAACACAGCACAGTGAATGGCGAAGCATCGGCGCGCGGATCACATTCGCATCAGCTCGGAACCGGAGCATGCCCGGCGATAAGGCGCTCCTGCTTGAGTTCGGCCCAGAAGTCAGCCGGGATGGCGACTTTCATGGACTGGGCATTACTGGCGATCTGTCCCGGTACGCGTGACCCGGGCACGATGGCAGACACCAGCGGGTGCGCGGCAGCAAACTGCAAGGCGGCGGTACGCATGTCGATGCCATGACGACCGGCTATGGCAGCCAGTCTGGTGCGACGTTCGACAGCAAGGGGCGGCAATTCGGTCGAAAAGTTGAAACGCCGACCGCCTCCCAGGAATCCGTCATTGAGCGGAGTTCCGACAACCACGCTTGTGCCTTTTTTGGCCAATGCGGGCAGAGTCCGGTCAAGCGCCTGTTCGTGATCGACAATGGAATACTGGCAAGCCAGCAAGACGATGTCCGGCGTAGGGTCGTCATGCTCTACAGCACGAACAGCGGCGTCAGGCCGGTTGATTCCGAATCCCCAGGCTTTGATAAGCCCCTCTTCGCGCATTTTTTCCAGCTCTCGCATGGCTCCCGTGCGGGCAACTTCATAGGCCGCTTCCCAGCCACCCTGCAACTCCGTGTTGTCCGGCGACAGGTCGTGGATGTAAACCACGTCTATACGCGCCAGGCCGAGCCTTTGCAGGCTGTCCTCGACAGAGCGCCTGGCTCCGGCAGCGGTGTAGTCATAGCGGTATTCAAAAGGTGCCGGGGACGTCCAGATCGAGCTATCGCCACGAGGCTTGCCTGCTGCCTTGAAGACGCGCCCGACTTTGGTGGAAATGACATAGTCATCCGGGTTGCGGTTATGCAGGAAACGTCCGAGGCGATATTCGCTGAGGCCGAATCCATAGAAGGGCGATGTATCAAACAGCCGCACGCCCGAATCCCAAGCCGATTGCAAGACAGCTGCCGCCTGCTCATCGCTGATGGGGGCAAAGATATTACCGATTTGCGTCCCACCCATGCCGAAGCGGTAAGGCGTCATGTAACGAAGGTTGTGCCGGGCCGGGTTTGTCTGCAGCGCTGTGCGCACCACATTGCCACGAGTCGGCAGCACGCTGCCGCGCTCACCCACTGGCACGCTGGTCAATGTCTGGGCATTACCCACCATGGGCAGCCATGTGGCCGCCAGTGCGCCGCCTGCCGAAAGCCTGAGAAAATCACGCCGATCCATCACAGATTCCTTGCTCAATATCGTGGGGGGACACCAGGGAGAACCCCAAGATAGACGAGCGGTTTTGAGGGACGTGATCACAATCCGATGCTCTTTTTGCACAATCCTGCCGACCCACTTGAGCAGATGACATCTTCTACGCACACTGCAATCCTCGGTCTTTGCAGGGTTACGTTCATGAATCAATCGTTGGCGTTGTCGGCCCTCAGTCCCGTTCGGGAAGGCGATGGTCTAAAGCGGCTTACTTCGCGGTTGCTTGCCCATACTGCCGGTAGAGAGGCTCACCACAGTGCCATTCACGGCCTGACCTTCTACCGCATGGAGGCTCCTGGATTACCGACCTATTGCGTCTACGAACCCTGCATGGCGCTGATTGTTCAGGGCACCAAGCACACCGTATTCGGCCATGACGAATTGTTGTCAGAGCCAGGCGGCTTTTTCGTCACCTCGATTGATATCCCCACCACCGCAAAAGTCATCCAGGCCAGTGCCGAGCGCCCTTACCTCTCAGTGGTATTGAAACTCGATATGGCGATTCTGCACGATGTTGTTCAGAGCGTGCCTGTGGTCGAGAGCAGCACCCATCCGACTCGTTGCTACGCCGCCGGACAAGCATCGGATGAGTTGATCGATGTATTCAACCGCCTGGTGGGCTTGCTGGATCGTCCTCAGGAGATTCCGCTCATGGCAGAGCTGGTCAAGCGAGAGGTCTGTCTGCGGCTGCTTCTCAGTGAAGCTGGAGGCTGGCTGCGCTGGATCGTACGGGAAGGGTATCGCTCACGGGGAATCGTGAGGGTCATTGACTGGCTCAAGCGCAACTATGCCAAACCGTTGCGCATAGCCGAACTCGCTGAAATTGCGGGTATGGCTGGCTCGACCCTGCACCATAACTTCCGCCAGCTCACCGGCACCAGCCCATTGCAGTATCAGAAGACACTGCGCCTGCATGCAGCACGTAGCCTGATGCTGACGGAGCGGCTGGACGCCAATACAGCGGCATTGCGAGTGGGATATGAAAGCGTTTCACAATTCAGCCGCGAGTACGCCCGACACTTCGGCGCGCCACCTTCACGCGACATTCGCCAGACGCGGACTTCGATTCCGGCTTCTTAGGTTCTGTCGCTGGCAAGCCGCCCCCACTGTTTCGTCCTTGGTCGAAGACCAGAAAGACAAAACCCCCACCTGCGTTCGCAGATGGGGGTTCTGAATTTGAATCTTGACGATGACCTACTCTCACATGGGGAAACCCCACACTACCATCGGCGATGCATCGTTTCACTGCTGAGTTCGGGATGGGATCAGGTGGTTCCAATGCTCTATGGTCGTCAAGAAATTCGGTAGCCGGTGCGTACTTGGGTACGTACCCGCGAATGGGTGTGTAATAGAGGTGTTTCGGTAATCTGTGTGTGGCGCAAACTTTCGGTTCGTCATCTTCACTACACCGCAATCCGCTCTTCGCAAATTGCTTGGGTGTTATATGGTCAAGCCTCACGGGCAATTAGTATGGGTTAGCTCAATGCCTCACAGC
>NZ_FYDI01000002.1:438438-595740 GCF_900187465.1 Pseudomonas sp. Irchel 3A18 | reverse complement strand
GCTGTGAGGCATTGAGCTAACCCATACTAATTGCCCGTGAGGCTTGACCATATAACACCCAAGCAATTTGCGAAGAGCGGATTGCGGTGTAGTGAAGATGACGAACCGAAAGTTTGCGCCACACACACACAAATTACCGAAACAAACCTATTACACACCCATTCGCGGGTACGTACTCAAGTACGCACCGGCTACCGAATTTCTTGACGACCATAGAGCATTGGAACCACCTGATCCCATCCCGAACTCAGCAGTGAAACGATGCATCGCCGATGGTAGTGTGGGGTTTCCCCATGTGAGAGTAGGTCATCGTCAAGATTCAAATTCAGAACCCCCATCTGCATATGCAGGTGGGGGTTTTGTCTTTTCAGGCCTCATCCAGATTGTCGATATGCCTGAATCGCTCGACCAGGAAATCAATCAAGCTGCGAACCCGGGCCGACAGATGTAACTGCTGTGGATAGACCGCATACACATCCGCTCTAGTCGGAGTCTGGTCCTCCAGCACCAGACGCAACCGGCCGCTGCGCACATACCGGGCGATATCCCATTCGGCCCTGAGCAATATCCCATAACCCTCCAGCGCTCAGTTCAGCGCCACCTCGCCGTCATTACAGCCCAACGCTCCACGTACTTTGATGTTCTGGGTTTTCCCGCCGTTGGTAAAACTCCACACGCCATGGGGCGTTTCGTTCTGCCTGAGGAAAATGCAGTTGTGCTGCTGCAGATCTGACAAGCGCTGCGGCACCCCATGCTTTTCCAGATACAGCGGGGACGCGCATAACAAGCGGCGGTTGGATGCGATTTTGCGGGCATGAAAGGCGGCATCCGGCAGCGTGCCGAAGCGGATGCCCAGGTCAAAACCGTGTGTGGCCAGATCCAGCGGGTGATCGGTGATTTCCAGCTGTATTTCCACTTCCGGGTAACGTGAAAAGAATGCTGCCAATGCCGGCCCGATATAGCGGCGCCCGAAGCCCAGCGATGCATTGACACGAATCAGCCCCTTGGGCGTTGCCCGGCTGCTGCTCACCAACTGCTCGACCTCATCGATCTGAGTCAGGATGCGCGCCGCATGGGAGAAGTACAGCTCGCCCTCGGCAGTCAGGCTCATCGAGCGGGTTGTGCGGTTCACCAGGCGCACGCCAAACCGGGCTTCCAGTGCGCTCAGCCGTTTACTGACGGCTGGAGGTGTGATTCCAAGCTCCCGTGCCGTGGCGGCGAGGCTGCCCTGATTGGCCAGCAAGTAGAAAAAAGACAGGTCCAGAGTCTGATTCATTCGTAACTCAAGGTTATTGATGTAGTTATTTTGAGTAACTCACAGCTTTGTGCTCACTACATATACTCCGCCCACACCCTGCTGAACAGCCTGTTCGGCAGTACAACAAGAACGAATCAAGAGTGGAGTTGAACATGAGCGCATACAAGATTGCTGCAGTTCCAGGTGATGGCATCGGTGTGGAAGTGATTGCCGCAGGTGTCGAGGTTCTGCAAGCACTGTCGAAAAAGTCCGGGTTTGAAATCAATTTCAAACACTTCGACTGGAACTCCGATAACTACCTGAAAAACGGTTACTACATTCCCGAAGGCGGTCTTGAGGAACTGAAAACGTTCGACGCCATTTTCTTCGGTGCAGTCGGTGCCCTGAACGTACCTGACCATATTTCCCTCTGGGGCCTGCGTTTGCCGATCTGCCAGGGTTTCGACCAATACGCCAACGTGCGTCCTGCCCGTGTGCTCCCCGGTGTCAAAAGCCCGTTGCATAACGGCGACCAGATCGACTGGGTCGTGGTGCGGGAAAACTCCGAAGGTGAATATTCCGGTAACGGTGGCCGTGTTCACCGTGGTCTGCCGGAAGAGGTCGCTACAGAGGTGTCGGTATTCACTCGCGCGGGTGTCGAGCGTATCCACCGTTTCGCCTTTGAACTGGCACAAAGCCGTCCACGCAAGCACCTGACCATGGTCACCAAGTCCAACGCCCAGCGTCACGGCATGGTGTTGTGGGACGAGATTTTCTATGAAGTTGCCAAGGATTTCCCGGACGTCAAGATCGACAAGGAGCTGGTCGACGCCGTGACCACGCGCATGGTGCTCAAGCCTTCGACCTTGGACGTGATTGTCGCCACCAACCTGCACGCCGATATCCTGTCCGATCTGGCGGCAGCGTTGTCCGGCAGTCTGGGCATTGCGCCGACCGCCAACCTGAATCCGTCGCGCAAATTCCCTTCCATGTTCGAGCCTATCCACGGTTCTGCCTTTGACATCACCGGCAAGGGCGTTGCCAATCCGGTCGCGACCTTTTGGACCGCTGCCCTGATGCTGGAACACTTGGGCGAAGCTGCTGCGGCCAAGCAGTTGATCTCGGCCATCGAAGCCGTGACCGAAAGCGGCCTGCACACACCTGACCTCGGCGGCAACGCCACCACCCGGCAAATCACCGATGCGGTGATCGAGCTGATCAATCGTTGATTCAAAGTAGTACTGCGGCATAACGCCAGGAGGGCGATCATCGATGCGCCCCCTGGCATTTCCTGACAACAATAAAAAATCAGGGCCCCGTCATGAAAAGAATTCTCTCCAAGCTTTATGTACAAGTGCTTCTTGCCGTCATCCTCGGTGCCGTCGTCGGTGTGCTGGTTCCTGAAACCGGAACAGCGCTCAAACCCCTTGGCGATGCCTTCATCAAACTGATCAAGATGCTGCTTGCGCCGGTGATCTTCCTGACCGTCGTGACCGGCATTGCCCGTATGGAAAACATGAAAGAGTTGGGGCGCGTCGGTTTCCGCGCCCTGATCTATTTCGAGGTGGTATCGACCCTCGCTCTGGTCCTGGGCCTGATCGTCGTCGATGTCTTCAAGCCCGGAGCTGGCATGAACATCGATCCGGCCACGCTGGACACCTCCAGCCTCGCCACTTACACCACCGCAGCCAAACACGCGACGTTCATGGACTTTGTCATGAACATCATCCCCGACACCATCGTGGATGCCTTCGCCAAGGGCAATGTGCTGCAAATCCTGCTGTTCTCGGTGCTGCTTGGCGTTGCCCTGGCGAATGTCGGCCCGCGTGGCAAAGCATTCGTCGACACGCTGGATAGCCTCATGCAAGGCATGTTCAAGATCGTCGGCATGGTGATGCGCCTGGCTCCCATCGGTGCTTTCGGTGCGATCGCCTTCACCATCGGCAAATATGGTTTCGGCTCGCTGTTTTCCCTGGGCAAGCTGATGGCCTGCGTCTACCTCACGTGCGCGGCTTTTGTGATCTTTGTGCTCGGTCCGATCTGCCGTTACAGCGGTTTCAGCCTGTGGAAATTCCTGCGTTTCATCAAGGAAGAGTTGTTCACAGTGCTGGGCACCAGTTCGTCGGAGTCGGTGCTACCGCAGATGATTTCCAAGATGGAGAAAGCCGGTGTTTCCAAGCCGGTGGCCGGGATGATCATTCCGTCGGGCCTGACCTTCAACCCCGATGGGCAGGCGATCTATTACACCATCGCGGCGATTTTCATTGCTCAGGCGACCAACACACCGCTGACTTTGACCGATCAGTTGATCGTGCTCGCCGTGCTGATGTTCACGTCCAAGGGCTCGGCCGGTGTGACCGGTTCCGGGTTCATTATTCTGGCCGCGACACTGGCATCGCTGGGGACCATTCCGGTGGCCGGCATGGTGTTGCTGCTGGGAGTGGATCGGTTCATGTCGGAAGCGCGGGCCATCACCAATACCATCGGCAATGGCGTCGGTACCATGGCAATCGCCAAGTGGGTGGGAGCACTGGATACGGTGAAGATGAACAAGGCGCTCAATGGTGAGCCGGAGGAGATCAAGCCTGAAGCAGCGGCAACGACAACCGGAAATGTTGTCTTGCCAGGTCTGAAAGGCGCTCCCCAGATTTAAAGGAGCACCCTTCATACTTCGGCGCTGTTATTCAGCCAGCGCCGGAGCTTCTTCCTGTTTCACTTCTTCACGACGGCGGATGTATTTCCAGTCCGCCTCGTCGATGTAGATTCCGTTCGGGCCGCTGCCGCCTTCAAGGTCGATGGCTACGTGGGCCGAGACTTGAGGTTTCACGCTCGCCAGAATCGGCACAAAGCCCAGTTGCAGGCTGGTTTCCAGCAACGCTGCCTGGTTCTTTTCATCGATGTCCGCCGCCTCATCCAGGTAGTACGGCAAGCGCACGCGACCGGCCAGATCACGGTCCATCAAGTGCAGCAACAGGTACATGTTGGTCAGCGCCTTGATGGTCATGGTCGTACCGTTGGACGCGGCACCGTCGATGTCGGTGTGGATAACCGGCTGGCCATGAACCTTGGTGATCTCGAACGCCAGCTCAAACAAGTCTTTCAACCCAAGCTGGTTGTGATTGGCCGCGACCAGTCGGGCCAGATACTCCTTGGCTTCTTCGTTCTTGTTGTCCTGCTCGGCACTTTGACTCAGGTCGAAGACGGACAGGGTTTCACCTTCTTCATACTGACCGGCGCTGTGGATGATCTGGTCGATATGCTTGAGGGCTTCCTTGTTCGGCGCAAGGACGATACGGAAGCTGGCCAGGTTGGAAACCTGCCGTTTGTTGATCTCGCGGTTGAACAGCGCCAACTGGTGTTCAAGGCTGTCGTAGTCGCTGCGGATATTGCGCAAGGTACGGGCAATGTCCGTCACCGCTGCACGACGGGCCTTGCCGAGGGTCAGGGCTTCGTCGGTGCGGTGCGCGTAGGCGTTGATCAACAGTTGCAGACGACGCTCCACGTCTTCCTCGCTGTCGAATTTGGCAACACCCTTGAGGCGGACCTGCGCATACAGCGCTTCGATCTGGCCATCGCTGCGCAGCAGGCTTTGCCAACTGTCCTGATAGTCATTGAGCAGCGGCAGCAGGTTGTCCATGGAGTCGTCTACCGGGTCCATGAACGGCGTACCGAATGGCATGTCCGCAGGCAGCAACTGACGGCGGCGCAGCGCGTCATCCAGTGTGCGTTGCTTGGCTTCCATATCGCCGATCTGCCGAGCGACCAGTTGCAGCTTGGCGGACAGTTGCTGGACGCGCTCGGTAAAGGCATCGCTGGAGCGCTTGAGTTCGTCCTGCGCCGCTTCCAGTTGTGCCAGCTCTTCATGCTTGCCGGCTTCTTCCGCGCTCAACGTCTGGCAGCGACGGAAGTCTTCCAGCGCCTTTTGAGCGTCCAGAACCTGTTGATACAAGGCTTCGGTCTGGGTCTTGCTGGCGGCACGGTCGGCAGCGACGGCCTGCTGGGTTTTCAGTTGCTTGAGCTCTTTCTCCAGACGTTCTTTCTGATCGCGCAATGCGGCGCGATCCGCCAGTGCCTGCAAGGCGGGCGGCTCGATATTCGACAGGTTGATGGACAAACCCGGCACCTGGAACTGGTCGCCCTTGAAGCCATCGAGGATGGTTTCCAGAGACTTGACCCACGCGTCGCCGTCGTCCAGCGCAATGCCTTGCTCACCCAGCGGCAGGCTGAACAGCGCGCTGTTGAACAGGCGCATCAGGCGCTCGACGTCCGGTTGCGAGAACTCTTCGCGTAGACGTGCATAGCTGTTGTTGTCGGCGTGATCGAGTTGTTGCTTGACCGACTTCAGGCGTTTTTCCAGATCCCGCAGACGCTCTTCCAGGTCCTCGGCGCTGAACTGACGGGACTGGGCCAGCGCACCGGCCAGTTCGTCGTGAGCATCCTTGGCGGCCAGCAGTTGCTGCTCCAGCACCTTGACGTCATCGACCAGCGCGAAGCGGTTCTTGAGGACCGACAGCTCGCCGATCCAGCGCTGAATGCTGCTGATCTCACGCTCCAGTCGCATCAGTTCCTGAGTGCTGTTGCGCTGATCATTCTGCATCTCGTCCTGCTGGGCACGGTAATGCTCGGCCTGGATGACCAGCTCTTCCTTGCGGGCGCTGGAGTAGTCCGACCAGGTGCCGAGCAACGAGTCCAGCAATGGCGACAGGCGATGCAGCTTGCCGCGCAGGATGTCGCGTTGCTTGACGCCAGCGGCCAGGGCTTCGACCAGCGGGCCGGCGAGTACCAGCGAGTTGTAGTCCTGTTCCATGCGCCGCACGTCGCGGAACGCTTCTTCGCAGGCGGCGATGTAATCGACGCTGCCGGAACGCAGGCTGTGCTCGAAAGCATCCAGGAACAGCTGCTTGAGCTTGGCCGCAGTGATTTCGCGCATGTGCAGCAGGTTGATGAACAGGGCGCGGAAGGTCTTGAGGCTCTGTTCGCTGGTAGAGCGCAGTGGAATCAGCGTCAGGTCCAGCGGGATCGACGTGTGGCCGCCCACCAGCAGGCGACGCAGTTCGTCCGGCTTCAGTTCGTAAGCTTTCAGGCCCTTGCTTTCCAGATTGCTGAACAGCTCTTTCTGTCGAAGGCAGGTGTCGTTCTTCTGGTAATGGCTCAGGTCCAGCTCACCGGCATAGGCGAAGAACTGGTGCCCGAAGCCGCCACCCGGGCCGCGACCGACGACGCCGATCACGTGCGGGCCGTGGGGCAGGGAAACTTCCACCAGAATGTAACTGGTGTCCGAGGCGAAGTAGAAACGGCGCGATTGCTCCAGGCTGTACTTGCCGAAGCTCATGTCCGACATGCGCGCCAGAATCGGGAACTGCAGGGCGTTGATCGAAGCACTCTTGCCCAGGTTGTTCGCGCCGTAGACCGACAACGGGTTTTCCAGCGGGAACAGGCCAAGGCTGTAGCCAGCGGTGTTCAACAGGGCAAAACGGCGGATGCCATAACGTTCCTGGCTCATGCGTCCATCTCCTGTTGTTCTTCAGCAATTGCGCGTGCCAGGGCCTGCTCTTCGGTTTCTTCGGCGAACTCGGCCAGATCCAGCGGATCGTCGGTTTGTAGCAGTTTCTCGTCGCTGTCGTCATCGATCAGGATCGGTGTCGGCAGAGGCAGGTCGCTGTGCAGGCTGGCGGCCAGATCACGGTCCTGCTGCACCGACAGGCACACATCAAGGAAGCGATGCATCGGCGGCAGGAAGCGATAGATACCCACTTCTTCACTGGCAAAACCCAGTTGAGTCATGCGGCGCATGATCTTCTCTTCGAGTTCTTCCTGAGTCTGGACTTCAGCCTGCAAGAACAGGTCGCGGTATTTATCCAGCATCGAAGGCAGCTCATCGCGGCCCAGGGTGCCGCCGTCGAGCACGGCCATCGGATCGCGACCCTGGTCGGCCAGATGCTCGACGAGGATGAAGGTGAACAGCGCCAGACGCTGCGCAGTCTTGTTGACCTGTGCGGCGGCCAGCTCCGGGACGAAGTAGTAGAAACCGCGGGTATCGCAGACCAGCTCGAAACCCAGCGCCTTGAACAGCGTGCGGTACTGGTCCTGGGCATTGGAGAGTTGGGCATACAGCTCCGGGTCGCGGCGGCTGATGTGATAGCCCTTGAACAGCTCGCGAAAGATCGGCGCAAGCTGGGACATTTCGGAAAGATCAAGATGCATGAAGGGTGCTCTCGGAATTCTCTGGCTGCTCGTCTCGGGTCGAGAGCAGGGCGAAGGAGCGCAGGCTGACGCGGTGCTCCTGAGTGAAATACTCGCGACGCTCCAGGCGTTCGCGGGCGAAGCGCTTGTCACGGGACAGGCGCGAGAACCAGTACAGCAACTCGTCGGTGGCGCCGTTGGGTTCCTGCTCCAGCAGCCAGACCATCAGGTCCGGCATGGGCAGAGCGTCTTCGCAGCGCTCGAGCATTTCCTTGACGGTACGCGGTGCCTGAGGCAGTGCGCCCTTGCGGGCAGTGCCGCTGGCCTTGGGGAATTTTGCGGGTTTGGGTTCAAAGCGTGCCAATGCATAGACATAAGCCTCGACCTGGCTGGCGCTGCCCAAAAACGTGCTCTGCGGACGCGTGAACATCGGCATCGCCGCCTGCGGCACGGCATCCAGCCCTTTGCGGCGTATGGCCGACAAGGCCAGCGCGGCACCACGGGTCACGGCGTTGTGACGACGGGCTTCCTCGCGCAGCGGCAGCAGCAACTCCCGTGCATGACGCAGGGTGAGTTGGGCGCTGGTCTGCATTTCCAGGATGCGCGCATGGGTGCGCAGTAACATGTCGTCGTCCACCAGATGGCCCAGACGCTGCTGTTCGGTCAGCAGGCGCAACAGAACATTCTCGACCTTGCGCACGCCTTGCTCGAATGCACCGTCGGCGTTGACCAACTGGATCATCGGTTCGACGTATTCGTCCCAGGTCGCGAGCACCTCGGCGTAGCGCTGGCGCAGTGGGATCTGACGGTCGCTGGTCTTGGCGCGATCGGCAACGGCCACCAGTGCCTGTTCGTCGTTGGCGAGTTTTTTCAGGACATCGCGCACGCGCATGTCCAGCAGGCGCAACTGGCGGGCCAGATCGCTGGCGTCGCGAATGTCGAAGGCATCCTGAATGTAACCGGCCAGTCGCTCCAGATGGCGCAGATAGGCTTCGATTTCCAGGCATAACCCCAGACGGTGCTCGCGGCGCAGATAGGACAGGAAGTCATGGATCTGCGCATTGAGCTCGAAACGGTTCGGGCTTTTGGCGACAGGCACCAGAATATCCAGACGAATCCACACATCCAGCAGGTTGGTGATGTCTTGCGGTGTGCTGTCCAGCTGCTGAGCGGCCAGTTGCAGACGCAGTTCGCTCAGGCTCAGCGTGCCCTGGTCGAAGTGTTCGCATAAAGGCTCGAGTAGCGCCCAGTGCTCGGCAAGGGCGCGCAGGACGCGCTTGGGTTCGATCATTGGTAGGCCGACTGTTGGCAAGTGAAAAGGAGCGATTGTACTGCATCAGCCACTGAAGATTTCACCTCCCGGCGATCAACTGCGGCGCGAATCTGCGAAGAGCGCTAGAATTGCGCGCTTAACTTATCCACAGGTGGCCGACCTTTGTTGAACGAGTCCCGTCGCCGCGCCTATTTGACGGCCATGCAGGTGGTCAACTGGCTGCCGCGCACTGAACTGCCTTTCGCTGCACCGTCCCGTCCGGAGCTGCTTGCGCCGTTGCCGGTGGAGGTCGAAAGCATTGCGCCTGTCGTGCCTGAAACGCCGGTTGCCGCCCAATCTCCAGTGGCCCCAGGCGCCGCGCCGGTTGCGCGTCAGGCCGAGCGGCCGAAGATCGAAGTGCCTCGTCCATCCTCCGCCAGTAAAAGCGCTCCAGTGGCTGCGGCAGAAGAGACCGAGGCCACACCGACGGTCAAGGCCGTTGTCGTACCGCCACCGCGTTTCTCCTTGCAACTGCTGCGTGCCGGGCGTTGCCTGCTGCTGGTTGAGCTGCCTACCGGGCAGCCATTCCAGAGTCGCGACCCTGCTTACCTGTTGCTCAAGGACATGCTGCGCGCTGCCGGTTTGCCCGATAGCCCGCAGATTATCGGCGAGCCTGTGCGCTGGCCGCTTCTGGTTCGCGGCAACATGGATCAGGGGCCTGATGCAGCGCGTGATTTCGTGCAGGGCTTTGTTGCTGCCCGCCTTGAAGACGAACCCTGTGCCTGCCTGTGGCTGATCGGACTGCCTGCCGTGCGCTTTGCCGGTGAGGCCGAAGCCGAAGCGTTCAACCGTGAACTGCAAGTCGAAGGTCTTGGAGCCGCGTGGGCGCTGCCAGGGCTTGAATTACTGATGGACGAGCCGCATCGCAAGGCGGACGTCTGGCAAGCCATGCGTCGGCTGATGGCGCGCTGGAAATCCATAGATGAGTGACGCAATAACCTTTCGCCCGATGACCGAAGCAGATCTGGATGCGGTATTGAAGATCGAGTATGCCGCCTTCAGTCATCCCTGGACGCGAGGCATCTTTCTCGAAGGCCTGAAATCCTATGACATCTGGCTGATGTTCGAGGGCGCGCAACAAGTAGGGCATGGCGTCATTCAGGTCATCATCGATGAAGCGCACTTGCTCAACATTACCGTCAAGCCTGAGAGCCAGGGCCGCGGTCTGGGGTTGCGTTTGCTTGATCATCTGATGAAACGTGCCTACGAACTCAACGGACGTGAGTGCTTCCTGGAACTGCGCGACAGTAATCGAGCCGCCTATCGTTTGTATGAAAACTATGGTTTCAACGAGATCGGTCGGCGTCGGGATTACTACCCGGCTGTCGGAGGACGCGAGGATGCAGTCGTGATGGCCTGTACGCTGCTTGAGTAATTGCCACCGGCGCAAATAGCTCGCAAGTAGTGGCACCTTGGCGTGACTTGGCGTGTGGAGCGCGAGTCAAATCTGGGCATCATTATCGAGGCGTCATAGCATGAACGATCTACAAGACCTGATTGATAACAACGAGCGTTGGGCCGATGCGATCAAACAGGAGGACCCTGAGTTCTTCGCCAAGCTGGCTCGCCAGCAAACCCCTGAATATCTCTGGATCGGCTGCTCGGATGCACGCGTTCCCGCCAACGAGATCGTAGGCATGTTGCCTGGCGATCTGTTCGTACACCGCAACGTGGCCAACGTTGTGCTGCACACCGACCTGAACTGCCTGTCAGTCATTCAGTACGCGGTTGATGTACTGAAGGTCAAACACATCCTCGTGACCGGGCACTATGGTTGCGGTGGTGTGCGCGCTTCCATGCAGGACCGTCAGTTCGGCCTGATCGATGGCTGGCTGCGTACGATTCGCGACCTGTATTACGAAAAGCGTGAAGAGTTGGCGAAACTGCCGACCGAGGAAGAGCAGGTTGATCGCCTGTGCGAACTCAACGTGATTCAGCAGGTGGCCAACGTCGGTCATACCAGCATCGTGCAGAACGCCTGGCATCGTGGCCAGAGCCTGTCGGTGCATGGCTGCATCTACGGCATCAAGGATGGCCGCTGGAAAAGCCTGGACACGACCATCAGCGGCCCTGAGCAACTGCCGCCGCAATACCGCCTGCGTCCTCTGTAACCCCGTGGGAGCGAATTCATTCGCGAATGAATTCGCTCCCACGGTGGGCTGCTCTTAAAGCACAAACCTCTGCACCATCATGTTCAGATCCGTGGCCAGCATCGACAATGCGTTGCTGGCCACGGTGGTCTGTTGTGCGCCGGAAGCGGTCTGGCTGGACAGGTCGCGAATGCTGCTCAGGTTACGGTCCACTTCACCGGCCACCTGGGCCTGTTGTTCGGCGGCGCTGGCGATCATCAGGTTGCGGTCGTTGATGGTCGTGGTCGAGCTGATGATCACCGTCAGGGCTTCACCCGTTGCCGCTGCCTGTTCCAGCGTCTGGTTGGCCTGGGTAGCGGTATGGCGCAGGGCGTTTGCCGTTTCCTGAGTGCTTTGCTGAACACCGTTGATCAACCCTTCGATTTCCGTTGTCGAGGCGCTGGTGCGTTGCGCCAGAGAGCGCACTTCATCGGCGACGACCGCAAATCCGCGACCCGCTTCGCCGGCCCTTGCCGCCTCGATGGCCGCGTTGAGCGCCAGCAGGTTGGTCTGGTTGGCGATAGCCCGAATCACATCGAGAATGCTGCTGATGTTCTGGGTCCGCTCGGCCAGTCCTTCTGCCTGATGGGATGAGTCCAGCACATTGCTGGTCAGTTCCTTGATCGAACTGATGGTGGCTGACAAGCGATCCCGACCTTGTGCCGCTGCCTGGTTAGAGGCTTCCGATTCGGTCACGGTATTGCTGGCATTGCCCGCCACTTCCACCGCTGCCTGGCTCATCTGGTTGACGGCGACGGCGGCCTGTTCGATTTCATTGTTTTGCATCTGCAGGTTGAGCGCGCTGGCCTCTGCGATGGTGCCCATTTCCTGTACCGACTGGGATAACTGGGTCGCGGCTGCGTAAATCTGGTCGATGGTGCCATGCAGGTTGCTGCGCATGCGCCCGAGCATCATGAGCAGTTGCGCGGGCTCGTCCTTGCCTTGAGGAATGGTCTGTTCGGTCAGGTCGCCATCGGCGATGGTATTGGCAATGTGCAGGGCATAGCGCACGGGATGGATGATGCTCACGCTCAGGCGCCACGCCAGCAGCAGGGTCAGCGCCAGGGCCAGCCCGATGGCGCTCAGGGCGATAATGCGCGTCTGGTTGTAGCTGGCGCTGGCGGCCTCGACGGCAGCGGCTGCACTTTGTTTGTTGAGTTCGCGCAGCAGTTGCACCTGCATGTCCATCAGGTCGCCCTGCAAGGACAGCATGGTGTTGGAAAGCATCCGCGCTTCGTCCAGCTTGCGTTGTTCGATCAGGCCTATCTCGTCCTGAAGGCCGGGCATGAATGCGTTATAGGCTTCCTGCAAGGCGATGATCGAATCATGCTCGGTGCCTGCGGGCACACGGGCCAGATAGTCCGTGAAGCCTTTCTCGACCTCATTCTTGAGTTGTTCGACGTTGATCTTGCTGTTGATCACCGAACCGGGATCATCGGCATTGGCAATCAGGCGCGTGGTTTCGCTGCGCAACTTCACCAGGTTGATCGCAATCGCATCGGCCATTGCAATACTGGGCAATGCACCACTTTCCACCGCTTCTCCCTGATTGCGAATGTCCTGCATCTGAAACAGACAGAAAGCTCCCAGCGCAACCATCAGCAACGAGGTGATACCAAAGCACAGTACCAGGCGCGAAGTGATCTTGAAGCGTCGCAATACCGTCGTTCTGGATTGCTGGCGCAAAAAACGAGGCAGGAATTTTTTCACAGCAAACAACCCCTATAGGCGGCATTTCGGAGAGCCGTTTATAAGGCAGTTGTGTGATGTCTTTATGACATCCATGGGCGCTGAGCAGTTTTGACGTCAAGAATTTGCGATGTATTCAGGGGGCGCCGATTTCCTCCATCAATTCATCCAGAAACCGCTTCAATCGCGCATGCCTGACCTGCGCCATTTGCGCGCCGGTACGGGTCTGGAAGCCATCGGCCAGATTCAGCAGTTTGGTGTGAAAGTGATCGACCGCAAAATGCTTGTCGTCATAAGGCCGATCGGCAGCCTGAGGGTCCTGCGAGTCATAGAGATAGCTGCCCATCCGTCCCGATACATAGAACACGCGAGCCACGCCCACCATGCCCATGGCGTCGAGCCGGTCGGCGTCCTGCAGGATTCTGGCTTCGAGTGTCACAGGCGTAATGGCTGCCGAAAAACTGTGGGCTTCGATGGCATGGGCAACGGCGGCGATTCGCGTCTCGTCCCAACCCGTTTCGGTCAGCAGCTCGGTGGCCCTGGCGGCTGCCAGCCGTGAGGCGCTGGCGCGAAAGGGCGAATCCTTTTCGACCGAGACACAGTCATGCAGCACGGTCGCCGCCAGGAGGATTTCCTGATCCCCGCCCTCATGATTGCGAATGGCGCAGACGTTCTTCCAGACCCGCAACAAGTGAGAGATATCGTGTGAACCATCGAACCTCTTCGCTTGAGTGTGTGGGATCAGCAATCTGGCGAGGTCCTGAAA
Organism: Pseudomonas sp. Irchel 3A18; assembly: GCF_900187465.1. NCBI lineage: Bacteria > Pseudomonadati > Pseudomonadota > Gammaproteobacteria > Pseudomonadales > Pseudomonadaceae > Pseudomonas > Pseudomonas sp. Irchel 3A18. The sequence continues at coordinate 582,424 of NZ_FYDI01000002.1, read as the reverse complement.
GGGCGTAAAACCGGCGTATGTCATCGATGAAATCCTGAAGAAACCTGTACAAGTAAAGCACCCTCTGCAACGGCGTTCGACAGGCTATCCCCCTGAAAACGGAAAAACCCTTTATAATCCATGGTTTTTCCCCACCTTCGATGTGAGAAACGCTGTGAGCTTACCGTCCTGCCCGAAATGCAATTCCGAGTACACCTATGAAGACGGCACAATGCTGGTCTGCCCGGAATGCGCCCATGAGTGGTCTGCTGACGGCAGCAGTGCAGAGTCTTCCGATGATGTGAAAGTCATCAAGGATTCTACCGGCAACGTGCTGCAGGACGGCGACACCATCACTGTGATCAAGGACCTGAAGGTCAAGGGCTCTTCGCTGGTGGTCAAGGTCGGCACCAAGGTCAAGAATATCCGTCTGGTGGACGGCGACCACGATATCGACTGCAAGATCGACGGCATCGGCGCCATGAAACTGAAATCCGAGTTCGTGCGCAAGGTTTGAGTCTGCTGCAGCATCGCTTGACCTGAACGCCTCGCCGGTCGTTTCCCGACCCCGAGGCGTTGTTGTCTTCAGGCTCATTTTGCCGCGCTGCGGTAAAGTGACGGTTCTTCAAGGAGAGAGCCACATGCCTTCAACCCCCGCGCCTTATTTGCAGGCTGATGAGTGCGTCGTGCTATTCGATGGCGTATGCAAGTTGTGTAATGGCTGGGCGAAGTTTCTCATCCGGTACGACACTTCCCGGCGTATTCGTCTGGCCACCGTGCAGTCCACCGAAGGGCAGGCGTTGCTGAAGTGGGCGGGCTTGCCGGTCGATCAGTTCGACACCATGGCGGTGATCGTCAATGACCGCGCGTTGCTGCGCTCCGATGCCTTTCTGTACGTCATGCGACAGATGCCGGAGCCTTGGTCCTGGCTGGTCGCGTTATGCATTGTGCCGCGCCCCTTGCGCGACTGGGGATACGATCGCATTGCCTTGAACCGCTATCGCCTGTTTGGTCGTTACGACAGTTGTCTGCTGCCGACGGCCGACCATGAGCAACGCTTTCTCAAGGCAGCGGCCCATGAGTGAGTTGCAACGCATTGCCTGGGTCGCCCGTGCCGGTCTGGCACTGATGTTCTTCTACCATGGGCTGGTGCCGAAGATCCTGTGGCTCAGCCCGGGTGAACTGGAAATGATCCAGGCCCACGGTTTTGCTGATGCGCGCTGGGTGGCAATGTTGAGTGGTGCAGCGGAAATCGGGCTGGCGGTCTGCTTGCTTTCGGGGTATTTCAAGCGAGCTTCAGTGATTATCAGTGCGGTCGTGCTGGCCGGGCTGTTGATTGATGTGGCCCTTGTCAGCCCTCACTTTCTTGTTCAGGCGTTCAATCCCGTTTCCCTGAACGGTGCCGGTCTGGCCTTGTGCGCCGTTGCCTGGCTGGCCGAGCGCCCGCAACGAAAGCTGGCAGGCTGAACGGCTACCGGCTGTCACCGCACAGGCTCACGTGTTGTGATCCATGCGATCCAGACGTAGAATTCGCGTCATCTGGTTGTATCCCCCATACCCACAATAATCCACATCGCACGCTGCGCTCGTTCATGTATTCACGAGCGGGGCGTTTTTGCGTTTGCTGCCGAAGGGGGCTGGCCTGATTTTGCGGTACAGGTGCCATGCGGGATTCATATGCATGGCGAACGGCTACTCCTTTGAGCGTTGCACATTCTTGATGAATACCCCTCCAGAGGTTCGTACCGGTAGCTGGCTTGGCGTTATTGCCCTTGCGCTGGCTGCCTTCATTTTCAATACGACTGAATTCGTGCCTATTGGCCTGTTGAGCAATATTGGCGAAAGCTTCGACATGACCACGGCGCAGGTCGGCCTGATGCTGACGATCTATGCCTGGGTCGTTTCGCTGATGTCCCTGCCGATGATGCTGATCACCCGCAACATCGAGCGGCGCAAATTGCTGATCTGCATATTCATGCTGTTTGTCGTGAGCCATATTCTCTCGGCCACGGCTTCAAGCTTCGGCATGTTGCTGGTCAGCCGCGTCGGCATTGCCTTCGCTCACGCGATTTTCTGGTCAATCACCGCATCGCTTGCCGTGCGCATTGCGCCGCCGGGCAAGCAGGTCCAGGCATTGGGCTTGCTGGCAACAGGCACTTCGCTGGCCATGGTGCTGGGTATTCCGTTGGGACGTGTGCTGGGCGAGGCGCTGGGGTGGCGCACGACCTTCATGGGTATTGCCGGGATTTCCGCGCTGACCGTATTGCTGCTGAGCCGCACACTGCCGCTGTTGCCCAGCCAGAATTCCGGCTCGCTCAGAAGCCTGCCGATCCTGTTCAAGCGTCCACGGCTGGTAGCCATCTATGCACTGACCGCTACCGTCGTCACTGCGCACTTCACCGCATACAGCTACATCGAGCCCTTTGCCCAGACCGTGGCGCACCTGAGCGGCGAGATGACGACTCTGTTGCTGCTGTTGGCTGGCGGCGCGGGGATCATCGGTTCCATCGTGTTCAGCCTGTTCAGCAGTCGCTTCCCCAATGGCCTGTTGATCGCCGCCATCACGCTGGTTGCGCTCTGTCTGCTGATGTTGCTGCCGTTCTCGAGTCAGGCGGCTGCGCTTGGTTCATTGAGTGTGGTGTGGGGCATGGCCATGATGTGTTTCGGGCTGCTGCTGCAGGCCAGAGTCCTGACCCTGGCGCCGGATGCTACCGACGTGGCGATGTCTCTGTTTTCGGGCATCTTCAATATCGGGATCGGCGGCGGTGCCCTGCTGGGCAGCGTGGTGAGCAGCCAGTTGGGCGTTGCAAATGTAGGGATCGTAGGCGGCCTGGTGGCCGTTGGCGGGTTACTGCTGTGCTGCGTGAGTACTTACCTTTTCAGCAAACAGGATTCTGCTGCTGCGCTGCAGGCCGACAGCAAGTGTTGACCTGATCGGGGCTGTTGAGAGATCAACAGCCCCTGCGTTTCCTTCCTCTGGACTTCAGGCCTTGAGCCTGCCCAGCCACTCCAGGGATGTTCTCCAGATACAGATCCCCATGAAGTAGGCCGACATGGCGAACCACAGCCCCATGATCATCGGCCCATTGTGTGGGTGGTTGATGATCAGCGAGGCGCTGCACAGCAGCCAGACCGTGGTGACCGCGATATTGATCGGCATGAACTTGCGCACGCGGAACGGATGCAGGAATTTCATGCGGGTCAGCGTCAGCAGCGCCAGGCCGACAATGGTCAGGAACGTGACCCAAGGCGTTGGCGACAGAATGTAAAGGCTCAGGGCGACCACGTTCCAGGCGGCCGGGAAGCCCTGGAAATAGTTGTCCTTGCTTTTCATGTCGACGTTGCAGAAGCAGAACAGCGACGAGACCAGAATGATCGAGATGCTTAACAGCAGGGTGAATTCCGGCAACGGGATATAGCGGTAAATGAACAACGCCGGGATAAAGACGTAGGTCAGATAGTCGATCACCAGATCCAGTGCCGAGCCGTCGAAGTGCGGCAGTACCGAGTGAGTGTTGACCTTGCGCGCCAGCGAGCCGTCGACGCCGTCCACGATCAGGGCGACGCCCAGCCAGAGCAGACAGGCCTTGGGCTCATTATTGAACAGTGCAATGGTTGCCAGAAACGCAAGGACTACGCCTGTGGCGGTAAAGCCGTGAGCACCCCATGCGTTAAGCCTGGCTATGCGTTGATTGGTTATCACGGGACGCTCTCCAGAAAGTAATGCGTGTCAGTGTTACAAATAAGACCTTCAGATTGTGTGAAAACGCAGCAACGCCGGGCGTAGCAGTGTTCACAAAATCTGGTAGCTACTATCGACCCGGCAATCGCCGATAAGGTTCAGCGGTGACTATCGCTCGTTTTGCCGTCATTTTCCAGAAAACTGCTGTCCGGCGAGGACCGCTCGTCCTTGTACTCTTCCGGTTCGACGAAGCAGGTGGGCGCAGAGCCATTAGCGTTGAGCTGATTGATCAGGGTCGGTTCGCCACGCTCATTGAAGAAGACCTGGCCGATACCTGCCGAATTCCATAACCGCTCACCGGCCTTGCTGTGTTGCGGCGTGCGCGGAATGACTTTCATGCGCCGACGTTTGGTGAACCAGTTGAGCGGCGAGCGCGGCGAGTAGAGCCAGCGGTTCAGGCGATCGAAGGTGTCGAGCAGGCGGCGGGGAAACTCGTTCTTGATGCCGCTGCTGGTGATCTGCCAGATGCGTGGCCCGCCGCTGCGCTTGCGAATCAGGATTTCGTAGACGAACGAATAATGCACGTCTCCGGAAAGGATGACGTAGTTCCCCGGCGTCCTGGAATGACCAAAAATGTTGAGAATGACCTGTGCGGCCCCGCGATGCGCCATCCAGTTTTCCGCATCCACCAGCAACGGATAACCGAGCCAGCTGAATACCCGCTGGATAGCCTCTATCAGCTTGACCCCGAACACGGGCGCTGGCGACACGATGATTGCGGCCTTGTGGTCGAGCAACTCTTGCTGCAGTTCGCTGAGCGCTTCCCAGTCCATCAGGCCTGAGGGCTGACTGAAGTTCCACTCACTGCGCCAGCGCCGGGTACGGGTATCGAGCACCACCAGCGCCGGGCTGGTAGGTAAAACGTAGTGCCATTGCTGGAAGTGCAGCAGTTTGTCGATCACGGCATCCTGGGTCTTGCTGGCCCAGCGATTGTCATGCTCCTTGACCTCGGTGCTCAACGCCTCGACCTGCTGGATCAGATCATCAAGCGCATCGGGGTTGTTGCCCCAGCCCTGGCACAGCAGATAGGCGAGCAGGGCGTTGCCGATGATGCGTTTGGAGAACGGATGGCCGTAGGCGCTTTCTTCCCAATTGGCCGACAGGTTCCAGTCATCGGTGATGTCGTGGTCATCGAAAATCATCATGCACGGGAGATGCGCCATCGCTCGTGCAGCGCCACCCAGGCTGTTTCTGAAATCGTCGATCAGGTGCTGCTCTCTGGCATAGCGTTCACGCTGTTCGGCGTCGAGCTTCGGCATGTCCGGTTCGATCAGCGTCCAGGGTGTTGGCGACCAGACCAGCAGATACATTGCCATGACTTCAGCCAGCGTGACCAGGTGGTTATCCGCCGAACTGCTGGTGAAAACCGGCTTGCTGACACCGCCAAAGAACCGCTCGCGCAGAGTGTCGTTGCTCTTGAGGGCTGGCAGCAGATCGGCGCGCTGGTAATAGCTGGCCGGATGCTGATAAAGATCGACGCTGTCATCGACCACCGCGCCTTCAAGCCGCTCCCCGAACAGGCCAAGGCGTTCGATCAAGGCATGGATTGCACGCAGCATGGGGCCGGCAACGTCGTCGGCGTAAACCTGATCGCCGCTCATCATCAGCAGTGCCGGGCGATCCAGCGGATCTTTGGTATCGGCCAGCAGACGATCAACACACAACAGGCCGTCAGTCGCAGGATGATGCGGTTTGCGGCATGAGCCGTGGAGCATATGGTCGATCTTGCTGCGCACCACAAAGTTCGGGCTGTCGGTTTCGGCGTACAGCAAATGAGGCGCCCAGTCGGCGATGCCGCTGTGTCGTTCGTCATCGATCAACAGGTCGTAATCGATCAATACATCCTTGGGCAGTTCGGTATCCAGCTTCACGTCAATCAGATGCACAAAGGCATGGCGTCCTACGGCGATGACCTTGCACTGCCCGGCATCAAGAGGATAGTCCGTGCAGGTTCGTGCCCCGTTGGCGTCGGTAAATTGCAAGCGCAAGGTCAGGGAAAGCGCTTGTGACCCTGTCAGCCATAGCACCAGACGGTTTGCTTCCTGACGACGCAAGAGAGGGCCAGCGAGTACAGCGGGTAGGGGTGGAAGCTTTTCGGCGGGGGGTACGGACATCCTGGGTTCAGGCTCTGACTGAATTTCGACCAGAAATGGTAACGCAGGCTGTGTGAAAAATTCCTCCAGGCGCTGTCAGGCATTCGGAACAGAATGTTTCAAAACGATACCGAAGAGCGGGCATGAAAAAGCCGATGCCAGAGGGTCTGGCATCGGCTTTTGTGGAGCGGATCAACTCGTCAGAGGTATCAGAGTGTCCATTTCAGCGAGAACATCAGGTTGCGCGGGTCGCCGTAGACGCCGCTACCGGTACCGGTCGGGATGCCCTGCCAGTATTTGGTGTCGAACACGTTATTGAAGTTGACGCGGCCATCCCAGTGCTCGTCGAACTTGTAGCCAGCCATCAGGCCGACGACGGAGTAAGCATTCTGAGTCGCGTAGCCGGTGCCGACACGGTTGAAGGTTTCGCTCTGGGCAAGAACGTCTGCACCGACGCGCCACTTGCTCAAGTCGCCTTGCAGGTTGTAGCTGGTCGCGGCCTTGAAAAGGTGCTTGGGTTGGTCCGCGGCAAACAGACGGCCTTCATTACGCTCGACGGCATCCTTGACGTACTGGCTCAGCACATAGGTGTAGGCTGCGGAGAACTGCCAGTTCGGAGTCAGGGCACCGCTGATCTCGGTGTCGATACCTTGGCTGCGAACTTCGCCAGAGGCTGCGTAGCAGTTGGTCCCAGGCCGATTGCCGGTGCAGACACTCTGATCCGGTACTTGGTAAGCACGGTTTTGCTGCGTCATGTCGAACAGAGCTACCGAGGCGTTCAGTGCACCCTCAAAGTATTCACCTTTCAGGCCGATTTCATAACTTTCACCTGTCATCGGGTCTAGCACCGAGCCGGAGGCGTTTTCTTCACTCTGCGGTTTGAAGATCTCGGTGTAGCTGGCATAGACCGAATAGGTATCGTTCAGGTCATAGATAATGCCCGCGTATGGGGTGACTTCCTGGGTGACTTTATAGTCGCCCTCGCCAGTACGGTTGTTGTAGTCATACCAGGTCAGTCGGCTGCCCAGGATGACATGCAGTGGATCGATCGGGTTGAAACGGGCCGCTGCATAAACAGCCTTTTCAGTCGATGTGTTTTTGCTTTGGTAGGCATTGCGGTCAGCCCGGGAAGGCTTGGCGATAACGCTATGGCTGAAATTATAGATATCTACGGACGGGGACGCTGACCACCAGCCGCCGACCTGATCGAATTTCTCCTGACGACGGCTCGCGCCGATGGTCAACTCATGTTCGCGTCCGAACAACTGGAACGGGCCGGAGAGGGAGCCGTCGATATTGGTCTGCACATCGGTAGTATCGTATTGGCCGGAAGACTGGGTAAATCCAGTGCTGCCACCGTAGTTCAGGTAGCTGGAAAAGGTATTGGACTCGCCCCAGATCTTCGCGGCTGCCAGCTTGGCGTTCCAGCCATTGTCGAAGCGGTGGGTCAGGTCGGTGAATACGCTGACGTTATCGCGGTCCCAATAGGCCCAGTCGTTACTCAGGAAGGTGGAGCGCGACAGGTGCAGGTTTTCGCCATTCGGGCCGGACGGCAGGCTGCCCCAGTCCGAAGTCGCATCATCGCGCTGCTTGGAGGCACCGATGCTCCAGGTGGTGGCATCGTTCAGGTCGGTTTCCAGAATGCCGTAAAAGGTCTGGCGCTGTTTGTCGCGTTCATCGACAAAACTCTTGTTGTCTTCATAAGCTGCCACAAAGCGTCCACGCACAGTGCCGGACTCGTTCAGCTTGTTGGAGGCATCGACTTCAGTGCGATAGCGATCCCAACTGCCAGCGCTGGTGGTGATGCTGACCTGCGGCGTTGCGGTAGGACGCTTACGCACCATATTCAAAGTTGCCGACGGGTTACCTGCGCCGGTCATCAGGCCAGTAGCACCGCGCACCACTTCAACGCGGTCGTAGATGGCCAGATCAGCTTCGGAAATGGTGTCTTGGGTGAAGGTCCCAAGACTGCTCGGCAAACCGTCGTACATCACATTATCGATGGTAAATCCGCGTGCCAGGAATTGCTGACGATCCTGACCGAACTTGCGCAGGGTCACGCCCGGTGCGTATTTGACGACGTCGTTGAGGTCATTCATGCCTTGGTCATCCATGCGCTGGCGCGTGATGACACTGACCGACTGAGGTGTTTCACGGATCGACAATGGCAGTTTGGTCGCTGTACTCATCGAGCCTGTGGTGTAGGACTTGGTGCCTTCGGTGGTCGCAACCCCGGCAATGCCTGTATCGGCATTGATATTCACGTTACCCAGCGATACCGGACCTTCTGCCTGCTGCCGGAAGACCTGAGCAGAATTGCCCTGCACGGTTGCGCCGAGACCGCTACCGGCCAGCAACTGATTCAGCGCTTGCGCCGGCTCCAGATTGCCGCGTACGGCTGGCGCCTGCTTGCCTGCGACTGACTGGGCATCGAAGGTCACTTGCATGCCACTGACCTGACTCAGTTGAGTCAGAGACGACGACAGGGATTGAGATGGCAGGTTCAAGCTGACAGGAGCAGCCAGTGCAACGGCCGAAAGGCCTAGTGCCAGGGCACCGGTCAACGTGGGAATAAAGGGACGAAGCATCTCGTGATTCCTAGAGGGGCATGAAGACTTGGCAGCTTTGCGAGAGGCGTAGCGGGGGGGCGCTCGACATGGCAAAGGGCAGCGTGAAGCGCAGGATTTAACAATTTTTTCACAAGTATGTAAATACAAACGATTTGCAATTGCTCCTTTATTTGTGTTCGTTTCTGCGCCGATGCCTTGCGTGCCTGATGGTGAGGCATTCTGTGATGCAAGCCTGGCTGGGTTGTGGGCCTGCTGAGGATGAAGAAGCTCAGTCTAGAGCCTTGGCTTTATCCGACAGGTGGTGGAATCAGAAGACAGTGGCCCAGGATTATCGAGCGGGTGAATTGGAGTATTCGAGGGTGTAGGAGAGGATTGCTGAACGCCAAAAACAAGAAAGCCCGCACGAGGCGGGCTTCTTGTTGAACTTGGTGGCTACACAGGGACTTGAACCCCGGACCCCAGCATTATGAATGCTATGCTCTAACCAACTGAGCTATGTAGCCAAGTGGCGCGCATTATTCGCGTAGAACGACTATGTGTCAAGCGTCGATATGAAAAATAATTTCGATTGATCAATCGGTTAGCTCGGATCTGCTGCAGCGCCTCTGTTTTCGGGGGCTTTGGAGGGTACGGCTATTTGTCTTGCGGCCTGGCTAACCTGCTCGCATTCGGTGGCGCGTGTTGGTCGAGAGCGCCTCCTGCCATTCACTTCGACTGTTTCTTCCAGTGACATGTTACGGGACTCGTTTTTCAGGCCGCTGCGAACGCCGTTTTCGAGCGGCTGATATTCGGTTTTCCGAATGCTGGAAGGTGTTTCTGTCGGTGGGGCAACTGGCGTTTTTCCTCAAAGGGAACCGCAGGGCCCGTGTTGTCCACGCAGGTCGTCCACTTTATGCGCTTTGGATAAGTTTTCTGCGTCATTTGTGGGGTTTTTCTGCAAGAAGGCCTGCTTCGGTCCAGATCTTGCTTTGTTCCGCGCAATGCACTGAGCAAGATGCTTTTCGTGCCTTTAAAACATGGACGACTTCGCTTTTCGGATAAACGAGTAGCGATGGCTATCGTCATTAAATCAATAACATGGCATTTTGCTATTTGGCTTTTTTGAAAACGGGCATCTGCACGGGTTTACCCGGTTTTTGCAGGGTGTCACAGGGGGATGGCGGACATGAGTGGGCTTTTATCACCAGGTATGCGCCTGATGGGGCATTTTGGTTTCGCGCGTAAGTTTCAGGTCCTGTTCTTGTTGTTCATGCTGCCTCTGGTGGGCAGTGTATGGATGATTGCTCAGGATTATCGCAACAAGCTTGCGGTGATTACGGGCGAACAGTCGGGCGTGCGTCAGTTGTTGGTGCTCGATGATCTTGATTTCGAGTTATCGGCCCAGCGTGATAACGCGGCGCGCTGGAAAGCTGCCGACATTCTTCGTGAGCCCACTCCTGCCGCCAAGGCTGCGATTGCGAAGCTTGATGCGAATGTTCAGAAAATCTCCCAGGCACTTGATGCCGTAGGCGCCAAATTGGCGCAGGAAGATGCCACTGCTGAAGCCATGGAGCGTTACAGGGCATTGCAGGCGTCCGTGAAGGGCCTGGACTCTGCTTCGTTGCGCACGGTTGGCTGGTGGCCGGATGGTTATGATCGCTTTACTGCGTCACTGAGCCTGACCCAGGCCTTGCGTGAGCAGATCGCGATGGACAGCGGCCTGATCCTCGATCCCTGGCTGGAAACCTACATGCTGATGCAGCTTTCCACTCAGCAGATGCCGGATCTGATCGAGCGTATCGGCCGTATGGCCAGTATCGGCCAAACTTCCGTGGCCACGGGTCAGTTCAGTCTGCAAAGTCGTTTGCAGATGCGTGACTTGCGCAGTCGCATTGATGATGCCAAGGATCAAATGCACAAGGCGGGCAATCTGCTGTTGTCCAAGCTGCCGCCGGAGCTGGAGCCCTGGGCTGTAAAATACAAGGCGACTTCCGCGATGCTGGACGCCGAGCTGAAAGTGCTGGATGAGGGCGTATTCGGTGGCACCATCAAGCTCAAGCCCGAAGAGTTCGAGCGCAGCATTGATACCCTGCTGGGCGGGATGGCTCAGTTGCGCAAGCAGTCGCTGGTTTCTCTGAACGATAGGCTCGAGTACTACCGCGATACTTCCAACATGCAGTTCATTCCGATGGCCGTGACCTTTGGTGTGCTGCTGCTGGCAGCGCTCTATCTGTTCGTCTGCCTGCAATCTTCAATTCGCCGCAGTGCCAGCGGTATTACCACGCTCGCCGAGTCGCTGCGTGACGGTAATCTGTGCGTCGAGGTTTCGGTTCAGGGGCGTGACGAGCTGGCCGCAATCAGCAAGGCGCTGAACGTTGCGGTGGTGCAGTTGCGTACCAGCCTGTTGGGTGTCAATCATGAAACCCGGCAACTGGGTGATGCAGTGCTGACCCTCAATACCCAGTCAAATGGCACGCTCAGTGAAGTCGAGGAGCAGCAGTATCAGATCAGCCAGATTGCAGCCGCGGCCACCGAGCTGGCGGCAACCTCTCAAGGGGTGGCCAGAAGCTGTGAACAGGCTTCCGACAGCGCACGCCAGACCCGCAAGATTGCAGAAGAAAGCAGCCGCGACAGCCGACGTACCACTGACAGCATCCAGCAGCTCAATCAGCGCCTGACGGATACGGCTGCGGCTCTGGGGCGTGTCAGCGAGCAGGGTCAGCAGATCCATTCGGTCGTTGATGCGATTCGTGGTATTGCCGAACAGACTAACCTGCTGGCGCTCAACGCGGCCATCGAGGCGGCGCGGGCGGGCGAGCAGGGGCGTGGGTTTGCGGTGGTGGCCGATGAGGTCCGTAGCTTGTCGCAGCGTACTCAGGCTTCAACGGCAGAAATCGCCGGTACTGTGGACAGCTTGCGCTCTACCGTGACTCAGGCCGTCAATCTGATGGAAGCGGCTTGTGGGCAGGCGGTCAACGATGCTCAGTCCGTGACCGGGCTGGGTTTGCGGTTGGGTGAAATTGCTTCTGCCGTGCAAGGCGTGACGGACACCCTGGTGCAGATTTCCACTGCGGTCGAAGAGCAGGCTTCGACGGCCGATGAGGTCAGCAACAATATTCAGCAGGTGGATCAGGCAGCAGGTCGTTTGCTCGAGGGTGCCCGCGCCGTCAATCAGGCGGCCGATACCCTGAGCAAGGGCAGCCGTGCGTTGAACGACAATACAGCGCGCTTTCAGTTGGGTTGATAGGGTCTTACCGAACGCTTCACTCAATGACACCTCAATCGCCAGGTCCGGCGGTTGAGGTGTTTTGCATTGGGGAGCAGTGTCTTGCGTTTGTGTCGTGGTGCCGTCAAACGGCTACGGCTGGTTCATTGATCCAGGTGGGGGCCACGCTTTGCAGTTGCACCCAGGGCTGCGGTTTACCCAGCAGATAACCCTGGAACTCGTCCACTCCCATGGCATGCAGGCATTGCGCCTGGGTATGGGTTTCGATCCCTTCGGCAACGATCTTCAACGAAAAGCGCTTGGCGATGAGCACAGCACTTTCGACCACGGCCAGGGCCCGGTCATCAAGCTGGGCGACGAATGAGCGGTCGATCTTGATGCCATCGATGGGCAGCTCACGCAATCTGGACAGTGAGGAATAGCCGGTGCCGAAGTCGTCGATGTGGATATGCACACCCATTTTTCTCAGGTGATGCAGCGATTCGAGAATGCGATCCTTCCAGGCTTCGTCAAACACCGACTCGGTAACCTCCACGATCAGCCGGACAGGAGACAGACGCTCTATCGCGAGCGTCTGGGCGACGAAGCGGGTGAAGCCCGGCGTCACCAGTTGGCGAATGGATACGTTCACGGCAATCGACGGCAGTTCCGGGCCGGTTTTCTCCCAGGTGACGGCTGCGCGGCAGGCCTGCTGCAATACCCAGGCGCCGAGTTCGACGATCAGATCGGACTCTTCGGCTATGGGAATGAATTCCTGCGGGCCTACAGCGCCTAGCAGAGAAGGGTTCCAGCGCAGCAAGGCTTCGATGCACATCACTTCGCCGGTTGTTGCCGAGATCAGGGGCTGGAATACCAGGGACAGGCTTTCATCATGCACGGCCTGGCGCAGGGCAATGTTGATGTCCAGCTTGCGACGCTGAATGCGCGCCAGTTCCTGATCGTAAAACACGATGCGGCCACGGCCCTGTCGCTTGGCTTCCGCAGATGCCAGGTCGGAGGCTTGCAGCAGGGTTTCAATGTTGTCGCCGTCGTCGCCCTGAATGGCAATGCCGATGCTGACGCCGATGCGCAGGGAGGCAGAGGCGACCTCGAAGTTCTTTATCAGCGCTTCCCCGAGGTTCTCAGCCAGTTGCCAGGCCTGGGTACGGATATCGAGTAATGCTGGCGTCACGACAATGAATTCATCACCTCCCCAGCGGGCGATGGAAGAGCCGTCTGGCAGCAGGGATTTCAAACGCTTCGCAACGCCCTGAAGGATTTCGTCGCCACAGGCATGTCCCAGCCCGTCATTGATCTGCTTGAAGTGATCCAGGTCGAGAAACAGAACGGCGCGCGATTGGGGAGCGAAATCCGGCAGCGGGCTCAAGTCGTACATCAGGCCACGGCGGTTAGGCAGGCCGGTGAGCGGATCGTGATGAGCTAGATTGTGCAGGGAGCGGGTTCGGTCGGCGACGCGCTCTTCAAGCTCTGCATTGGTGGCGAGCACTTCCTCGGTGCGCTGGGTCAACTGTTCGACCAGGTCCGAGTTTTCATACTTCAATTCGATGGAATTGCGCAGCCGTTCATAGTTGTTGCGGTGCCCGGCAAGCATCAGGCCATAGAACGCCACGCCAATGACGCTGAGTATCCACTGCGATGGAGTCTGTACGGCCAACTGGTAGCAGACAGGCAGCATCATGAGCCCGAAATACACCGGGCCCATTACGCGCATGGGCGCAAGTATTCCGCTGGCACCGCCTGCCATGGCCGATATCACCATGGTGATCAGATACTGTTGGGCATGTGGATAGGTATTGAACTCACTCAGGATCAGGACTGCCCACAGAAAGCCGGTGGTAAACAGGCCGGCTCCCTGAAGCTCCCAGGCTCGATCAAGCCATTCGATCGATTGACCTCTGGGAGTATTGGCGACTTTGAGCAGGTAGTGATGCAAGGCATACCTGAACCCCAGGGTGGTCACGACGATTGTCAGCCATGTCCAGTGACATTCGCGGTCGATTTCCGATGTCTGGACCAGCAGCACCACACCGATTGCCGCGACCAGTTGAGCCCACAGACCTGCAAGGTTGCTGCCTAATGTGTATTGCAGAAGCTCAGCCTTCAGATGGGCCTTGTTCATCTTGTCTTTCCCGACAGGTACTTTCTATGGGAGTCCGTGTGTGAAGTGAGATCCATGAGTGAAGGCAGACTGCATTGCTGTAGTGAGTCTGGCCAGATGCGATGCAAGGCTCTGGGCTGAATGCATCTTTGATCTAAATGATGGCTAAATGCAATCACTGTGAGGCAGTGGTGGATTGGGTTTGCAATTGCGCGGTCACGCCGTTATCGGCCGCAAGCGTTCAGAGCTTGAGATGCCGGTCATCGGACAGCCGGTAAGAGGAAGGAATTGCAGAAATATCGCCTTTGGCCACGTGATGCAGCCAAAGGCAGAGGAGGAGCGCAGGGGTCAGAACGAGCCGTGTTTCAGCAGCTTTTGCAGGTATTGACCGTAGCCGGTCTTTTTCAGTTTCTCAGCCTGCTCACCCAGTTGTTGAGCCGTGATCCAGCCATTGGAGTAGGCGATTTCTTCAAGGCATGCCACTTTCCAGCCTTGGCGCTGTTCGATGGTATGCACGAAGTGGCTCGCCTCCAGCAGCGATTCGTGGGTGCCGGTGTCGAGCCAGGCGAAACCGCGGCCCAGAATTTCCACCGTCAGGCTTTTCTGTTCCAGATAGGCTCTGTTCACGTCGGTGATTTCCAGTTCGCCACGCTCGGAAGGCTTGATGTTTCTGGCGATTTCGACAACCTGGTTATCGTAGAAATACAGACCGGTAACGGCATAGCTGGATTTCGGGTTGGCCGGTTTCTCTTCAATGCTCAGTGCCCGACCGCTGTCGTCGAACTCCACCACGCCAAAGCGCTCGGGATCGGAAACGTGATAGCCGAATACCGTCGCACCGCTGCTTTGCCGGGTGGCGGCGTGCAGTTTTTCCGAGAAGTGCTGACCGTAGAAAATGTTGTCGCCAAGGATCAGGCAGCATGGATCCTTGCCAATGAACTCTTCACCGATCAGGAAAGCCTGTGCCAGGCCATCGGGGCTGGGTTGCTCTGCATAGGTGAGTTCGATGCCGTACTGGCTGCCGTCTCCCAGGAGCTTGCGGAAAGAGGGCAAGTCGTCCGGCGTGGAGATAATCAGGATTTCACGCATTCCTGCCAGCATCAGCACCGACAGAGGATAGAAAATCATCGGCTTGTCGTAGATCGGCAGCATTTGCTTCGAAACGCCGAGGGTCAACGGATGCAGACGAGTGCCCGAGCCTCCGGCCAGGATGATGCCTTTACGGTTGGTCGTGATCATTTATTCAGGGTTTCCATGAGCATTCGGGTTACACCACTTTGCCAATCCGGCAAGTGCAGGGAAAAGGCGCTGCGCAGTTTTGTTGTGTCCAGGCGCGAATTCAAAGGCCGTTGCGCGGGAGTCGGGTAGTCGACGGTCCCGATGGGGTTTACGGCCTCTACTGCCAGTTGCTCGCCATTGGCCCGGGCAAAATCGATGACATATTGCGCGTAGGCATGCCATGACACTTCGCCTGCCGGTGCCAGATGATAGATCCCGCCGAGTTGCGGGCGTGCCAGTGTCTGTTGCAGGGCAACTGCCGTTACATCCGCCAGCAGCTCAGCGCCTGTGGGGGCGCCGATCTGATCGCTGATGACATTGAGCGTCGGACGATCCTTGGCGAGTCGCAGCATGGTCTTGGCAAAATTGTTGCCGCGTGCCGCGTACACCCAACTGGTACGAAAGATCAGGTGTTTGCAGCCCGATGCAGCAATGAGCTGCTCACCTTCGAGTTTGGTTGCGCCGTAATGATTGATGGGCGAAACCGCATCGGTTTCTTTCCAGGCGTTTGTGCCTGTGCCATCGAACACATAGTCGGTCGAGTAGTGAATCAGCAGGGCGTCGAGCTGGCGTGCTTCTTCAGCCATGACCTGGCTGGCCAGGGCATTGACCCGGTGTGCCGCTTCACGCTCGCTCTCGGCCTTGTCGACGGCCGTATAGGCCGCGGCATTGACGATGACCTGGGGCTGGACACGACGAATCGTATCCCGCAGGCCGGTCAGATCAGCCAGGTCGCCAGCCAGCTCGCCGCAAGTGGTCTGTGCAGGATGTCTATCCAGCGCTATCACTTCGCCAAGCACTGCCAGCGAGCGCTGCAACTCCCATCCGACCTGACCGTTTTTCCCAAGTAGAAGTATTTTCATGCTTTCCCGGTGCGCGATGCGTAGTTTTTATCGATCCATTGTTGATAACTACCACTTTTCACATGAGCGACCCACTCAGGGTTATCGAGGTACCACTGCACGGTCTTGCGGATGCCGGACTCGAAACTTTCCTCGGGAACCCAGCCCAGCTCACGCTGAATCTTGCTGGCGTCGATTGCATAGCGTAGATCATGCCCGGGGCGGTCCTGAACATAAGTGATCAGGTCGGCATGGGGGCGGAAGGCCGAGTCGGGACGAAGCTGGTCGAGCAGGGCGCACACGGTATGCACCACTTCGATGTTCTGCTTTTCGTTGTGACCGCCGATATTGTACGTCTCGCCTATCTCGCCCTCGTTCACCACCTTGTAGAGTGCGCGTGCGTGATCTTCCACGTAAAGCCAGTCACGGACCTGATTACCCTTGCCGTAGATAGGCAGCGGCTTGCCTTCCAGTGCATTGAGAATGATCAGCGGGATTAGCTTCTCAGGGAAGTGGCAGGGGCCGTAGTTGTTCGAGCAGTTGGTGACCAGCGTCGGCAGGCCGTAGGTCCGGCTCCAGGCGCGCACCAGATGGTCGGAGCTGGCCTTGCTGGCCGAGTACGGCGAGCTTGGCTGATAAGGCGTGGTCTCGGTGAACAGGTCTTCAGGCCCTTCAAGGTCGCCATACACTTCATCGGTGGAAATGTGGTGGAAGCGGAAGGCTGCCTTGCGCGTATCGTCCAGTCCGTTCCAGTAGCCGCGAGCAGCTTCCAGCAGCGCGTAAGTGCCGATGATGTTGGTCTGGATGAATTCCGAAGGCCCGCTGATGGAGCGGTCGACATGGGACTCGGCAGCCAGGTGCATCACTGCATCGGGCTGGTGATCGCGAAAGACCCGGTCGAGCTCTTCACGGTTGCAGATATCCACATGCTCGAAAGCATAGCGCTCGCTCTTGTCCGCCGACTGGAGGGATTCGAGATTGCCGGCGTAGGTCAGCTTGTCGACATTGACCACAGCGTCGGTCGTGTTGGCGATGATATGGCGAATGACCGCCGAGCCAATGAAGCCTGCACCACCTGTTACTAAGATCTTCACGAGAGTTTTTACCTTGGATTCTGACAAGACTTGAGTGCGCCAACTGGAGGTCGCGACTGTAAGGGACAAGCTGACCTGACGATAGTACAAGGCAGCATTTTACATGGAAAAATCGCTATCGCAGGCCTGAAGCAGCAATCGCTCGATCTGTGCCAGCTCCCAGGTGCTCAGCAGGCTGACCGGATCTGTACCGTAATGCTGAGTTTCCAGGTTCCACTCCCTGCCGTCCGGAGCCCGGCAGCGTTGGCAATGGTGCAGATGCCTGTCACTGAAGTCGAGGGTCAGGCACCAGTCTTCGAGAGTGATTTGCAGCAGCCCTGAGTCAAGATGCTGCGCCAATTGCAGGGAATGAATGCCCTGAGCCGTGTCCCTCAATTGCTGATAAACCTCGCGTGCGCTCAAGGGTTGCATCTATTTCACTCCCTGCAAACGGTTTTCCTCGAACTGGCTGCAACTGTTCCAGAAGCGTTCGAGCCCTACGGAGATGAATTTCTCCCGATGGCGAATCATGAAAAAGCGTCGGGTAAAGGGCGGAATATCGCCACTCAGCGTCTTCAACTGCTTTGATGCCAGAAGATCGGCAACCACCCAGCGCGACAGGCAACTGATGCCGATGCCCTGAGCCAGCGTGTGCTTGATGGCTTCGGAACTGCCGATCTGCCGGATATCGGACAAGCCATGCAAATGCCTCAGCAGCAATTGCTCGACGACTTCACGAGTGCCTGAGCCAGGCTCGCGAAGCAGCCATTCGGCATCCTGCAGATCGCCCAGCGTGACGTCCTTTTGCCTGGCCAGTGGATGCTGGCTGCCGGCAACAATCAACAGTTCATCCACCAGCCATGGCTCGGCGCTGAGTTCGGGCAGATGACACGGGCCTTCGATCAACCCCATGTCGATTTCAAAGTCGGCGACTTTTCGGGCGATGGTCATGCTGTTGCCCATCTCGACATCTACCTGCAGCAGAGGAGCCGACTGCCGCAGCTCGCCAAGAATCAGCGGCAGTACATAGTTGCCGATCGTGGTGCTGCATCCGACTCGCAGGCGGGTTTTCATCTCTGCGTTGCCGGGCTGAAAGCCGGCTTCGATCTGTTGCGCGCTTTCGAGCATTTTTCGGGCTTGAGGCAGCAAGGCGTGGCCGTTGTCGTTAAGCACCAGACGCTTGCCCACTCGGTCGAACAGTCGGGTTTCAAGGGCGCTTTCCAGCTCATTCAATGCTGCGCTGGTTGCCGATTGCGACAGCGATACCGCCAGTGCAGCGCTGGTGGTGCTGCCATGCTGGCTGATAGCGCAGAAAATCTGCAATTGACGAAGGCTCAGTTTCACTCGATCTACCTGTAAAACGGGTAAGAGAAACCTATATTACCCGTTTTTATAATTGTTTTGCTTTCCCTAGACTTTGCTTATGTCATCAGGCGGGAGCACTCACATGATCAACATCGGACCAGCAGCGATCACGGGACGCGGTCGACCATTGGCTGCCCTTTCGAGTCCTCGGGAAGCCATCCGGCAATTCACTCCCAACTGGTTCGCCGTAACGATGGGCACCGGTATTCTGGCCTTGCTGCTGGGGCAATTGCCTTTTTCCGTTCCATTGCTCAAGACCTTGGGCGAGGCCCTCTGGCTTTTCAACATTGGATTGTTCGTGCTGTTCAGCGTGATGTATGCGAGCCGTTGGGTACTGTTTTTCGATGAGGCCAAACAGGTTTTCGGTCACTCCACTGTCTCGATGTTCTTCGGGACGATCCCCATGGGGCTGGCCACGATCATCAGTGGGCTGCTCCTGTACGGACTGCCGCGCTGGGGCGTTTCCGTAATTGCCCTGGCTCAGGCCTTGTGGTGGATCGATGTGGCGATGGCGCTGGTTTGCGGGGTGCTGATCCCTTTCATGATGTTTACCCGCCAGCAGCACAGCATCGACCAGATGACGGCGGTATGGCTCTTGCCTGTCGTGGCCGCCGAAGTCGCCGCTGCCAGTGGCGGTATGCTTGCCCCTCATTTAGCCGATGCCAGCGCTCAGTTTTCCATACTCATCACCAGTTACGTGCTGTGGGCGTATTCGGTGCCGGTTGCCCTGAGCATTCTGGTGATCCTGCTGTTGCGCATGGCCTTGCACAAGTTGCCTCACGAAAGCATGGCCGCCTCAAGTTGGTTGTCGTTAGGCCCGATTGGAACCGGCGCCATGGGCATGCTGGTGCTGGGCACCGACGCGCCAGCCATCTTTGCTGCTCATGGTCTGGCAAGCATCGGCGACGTTGCCAAAGGGCTCGGCCTGATTGTCGGCATTCTGTTCTGGGGGCTTGGCCTGTGGTGGCTGACGCTCGCCCTGTTGATCACCTTGCGTTACTTCAAGACCGGTATTCCGTTCAACCTGGGCTGGTGGGGATTCATCTTCCCGTTGGGCATATACGCAGCCACGACCCTGAAGCTGGGGGCGATGCTGGATCTGGTGTTTTTCAACGTGACGGGCGTCGTGCTGGTGATGCTGCTGGCAGTGATGTGGCTGATCGTTGCTTCCAGAACGTGGGCCGGGGCTTATCGTGGCAGCCTGTTTGTGTCGCCTTGTATTGCTGCGTTGGGAGGGGTGAATAATCAGGTGTGCAGGCTCAGTTCCAACTGATTTTTCGACGAGCCTTCGGTATGCATTCGCCGTTCGCATGGCATAAACACAAAACCCCCGAATCGCATGGCGATTACGGGGGCTTTGAGGATTCATCAGCATCCGTGGCAACCCACGGCAGGCATCAGACGTTAAAGCGGAAGTGCATCACGTCGCCATCCTTGACGATGTATTCCTTGCCTTCCAGGCGCCATTTACCGGCTTCCTTGGCACCGGCTTCACCCTTGAACTGGATGAAGTCTTCGTAGGCGATGACTTCGGCGCGGATGAAGCCTTTTTCGAAGTCGGTGTGGATCACGCCTGCAGCCTGTGGTGCGGTGGCACCGACGCGGACGGTCCAGGCGCGGACTTCTTCGACACCGGCGGTGAAGTAAGTCTGCAGGTGCAGCATTTCGTAGCCGGCGCGGATCACGCGGTTCAGGCCGGGTTCTTCAAGGCCCAGGGCTTCGAGGAACATGTCCTTTTCTTCGCCGTCATCCAGCTCGGCGATTTCCGCTTCGATCTTGTTGCAGACTGGCACCAGCATTGCGCCCTCTTCGTCGGCGATGGCGCGGACCACGTCCAGCAGCGGGTTGTTCTCGAAGCCGTCTTCGGCAACGTTGGCGATGTACATGACCGGTTTGGTGGTCAGCAGGTGGAAGCCGCGGATGACCGATTTTTCCTCGACGCTCATGTTCTTCATCAGGCTGCGCGCCGGCTTGCCTTCGGTGAAGTGGGCGATCAGTTGCTCGAGCAGGCCTTTCTGGATCACCGCATCCTTGTCGCCGCCCTTGGCGTTGCGAGCGACTTTCTGCAGTTGTTTTTCGCAGCTTTCGAGGTCGGCGAAGATCAGCTCCAGGTCGATGATTTCGATATCGCGCTTCGGATCGACGCTGTTGGAAACGTGGATCACGTTCTCGTCTTCAAAGCAGCGCACCACGTGAGCGATAGCGTCGGTTTCGCGGATGTTGGCCAGGAACTTGTTGCCCAGGCCTTCACCTTTCGAGGCACCGGCGACCAGACCGGCAATGTCGACGAACTCCATGGTAGTCGGCAGGATGCGCTTGGGATTGACGATGGCTGCCAGCGCCGCCAGACGCGGGTCGGGCATGGCCACGATGCCGCTGTTCGGCTCGATGGTGCAGAAGGGAAAGTTCTCTGCCGCAATGCCAGACTTGGTCAGGGCGTTGAACAGGGTGGACTTGCCGACGTTAGGCAGGCCGACGATTCCGCAGTTGAATCCCATGGTGTTTCCCCTCGAGTGATGTCAGGCCTTCTGGCTGTGCAGGTTTTTCATCGCCCGGTTCCATTCACCGGCGAAGATATCCGGCAGCACGCCGAGGGCAAAGTCGATACTGGCATCCAGTTTTTCCTGTTCGGCGCGTGGCGCTCGACCCAGGACAAAACCGGAGACCTTGCTGGCATCGCCTGGGTGGCCGATGCCAAGCCGCAAGCGATGGAAAGTGTTCTGGTTACCGAGCTGCGCGATGATGTCGCGCAGACCGTTGTGACCGCCATGCCCGCCGCCAACTTTCAGTTTGGCAACGCCGGGAGGCAGGTCGAGTTCGTCGTGCGCTACCAGAATGGAGTCGACCGAAATGCGGTAGAAGCCGGCGAGTGCCGCTACAGCCTGACCGCTGCGGTTCATGTAGGTAGTAGGAATCAGCAGACGAACATCCTGACCCTGATGCGTGAAGCGTCCGGTCAGGCCAAAGAATTTGCGCTCGGGAACGAGGTTGACTCGTTGCGCCGCAGCAATACGCTCAACGAAAAGAGCCCCTGCGTTATGCCGGGTCTGTTCGTATTCAGTGCCGGGGTTTCCCAGGCCAACGATCAGTTTTATGGCGGTCACGACAGGGGCTCTTCCTTGGAGTTGTGGATAACACCGCTTGCGAAAGCGGCAACTGTGGACGAAAAGTGCTCATTTACCATGATGTAAACTCCGCGATCCCGCCCGCTTTGCCTGCTATCGCTCGCGATGTTTCCTGAGCAACTCCGACGTTACCAAGTAATGAATTACTCGGCAGCGCCTTCTTCTTTGGTGTCTTCTGCAGCTACGCGTGGAGCGTGGACGTTGGCGATAGCCAGGTCGGTACCGTGCGCCAGTGCGACGAACTCAACGCCTTTTGGCGCTTTGAGGTCGGACAGGTGAACGTTGGAACCGATTTCCAGAGCGCCCAGATCCACTTCGATGAACTCAGGCAGATCTTTAGGCAGGCAGGAAACTTCCAGCTCGGTAGTGGTGTGCGAGATCTCGCCGCCTTTCTTGACCGGAGCTTCTTCGTTGATGAAGTGAACCGGAACGATGGCGGTCAGTTTCTGGCCGGCAACAACACGTACGAAGTCAGCGTGCAGTACGTGACCTTTTGCTGGGTGACGCTGCAGTGCCTTGATCAGGACGTTCTGCTTCTTGCCACCAACATTCAGCTCGATAACGTGGCTGAAAGCAGCTTCGTTTTCCAGCAGTTTGGCAACTTCTTTGGCCAGCATGCTGATGGACTCAGGGGCTTTGTCAGCACCGTAGACAACAGCTGGAACCAGGCTTGCGAGACGACGCAGGCGGCGGCTCGCACCTTTCCCCAGGTCGGAACGCACTTCAGCATTCAGAGTGAAATCATTCATTTTGTTTCTCCAAAATAACCACACTCGCTTTGGCGTTTGCGACCAGCGCCAATGCGATATGGGCAAAAAAGCCCCGCCCTGACCGGATGCCAGGGCGGGGCGCTTTTCGTCGACGAGATGAACCCAGGGAAAACCCTTAGCGGAACATCGCGCTGATCGATTCTTCGTTGCTGATACGGCGAACCGCTTCAGCGACTACCGGTGCGATATCCAGTTGACGGATACGGCTACAGGCTTGTGCAGCAGCAGACAACGGGATGGTGTTACTCACCACCAGTTCGTCCAGCACGGAATTTTCAATGTTTTCGATCGCCCGACCCGACAGCACAGGGTGTGTGCAGTAGGCAAAGACCTTGGCAGCGCCATGCTCTTTCAGGGCCTTTGCCGCATGGCACAGAGTGCCGGCGGTATCGACCATGTCGTCGACCAGAATACAGGTACGCCCTTCGACATCACCGATGATATGCATCACTTCGGAGTGATTGGCTTTCTCGCGGCGTTTGTCGATGATCCCGAGATCGACGCCCAGGGATTTGGCAACAGCACGTGCACGCACGACGCCGCCGATATCCGGGGAAACGATCATCAGGTTTTCAAAGCGCTGATCTTCGATGTCATCCACCAGAACAGGGGAGCCGTAGATGTTATCTACAGGAATATCGAAGAAACCTTGTATTTGGTCAGCATGAAGATCAACCGTGAGAACACGATCGATACCCACCACGGTCAGCATGTCAGCAACGACTTTCGCGCTGATGGCAACACGTGCGGAACGCGGACGGCGATCCTGACGGGCATAACCAAAGTAAGGAATCACAGCAGTGATTCGGGACGCTGAGGAGCGGCGGAAGGCATCAGCCATCACGACGAGTTCCATCAGGTTATCGTTGGTCGGAGCGCAAGTCGGCTGAATAATGAAGACATCTTTACCGCGGACGTTTTCATTGATCTCAGTGCTGATCTCGCCGTCGGAGAATTTACCGACAGAGACGTCACCGAGAGGGATATGCAGCTGACGTACTACACGCCGAGCCAGATCGGGGTTAGCGTTCCCCGTAAAGACCATCATCTTGGACACGCGCAGTACCTGGAGGCTGAGGGTATACCTGGATGAGTATAGAAAATGGCAGGGGCGGCTGGATTCGAACCAACGCATGGCAGGATCAAAACCTGCTGCCTTACCGCTTGGCGACGCCCCTGTATTGAATCAATCCGAGTGCCTGGCACTCGATTCCTTTTTCACAGAATCTGTAGCTTGAGATGCAACATCGAAACGTTGCTTCCTTTTGCTACGAACCCTGTAAGGGTCTCTGTAAGAAGGGCCGAGACTTTATCAGCTTCAGCTTTGTTTGGGAAGGCCCCAAACACACAACTTCCAGTTCCGGTTAATTTTGCTTCGGTAAAATTACCTAACAAATTCAAAGCGTTACGTACATCTGGATAACGCTTCTCTACAACCGCTCTACAGTCGTTTTGACTGTTTCCCTTGGGAACGGGGCGCACTTTAATGGGAGGAGTGTCACGTGTCAACAGTGGATCTGAAAAAATTTCTGCTGTACTTACAGATACTTGCGGCACAAGTACCAAATACCACGGTTCTTCGGGGTTTATAGGGGTGAGAATTTCTCCTACACCCTCTGCAAATGCAGCACGCCCACGCACGAAAACCGGGACGTCGGCCCCAAGCGTCAGGCCCAGAGCGGCCAGGCGATCTTCGTCCCAGCCAAGATTCCAGAGATGGTTCAGACCCAGCAGGGTGGTTGCCGCATCCGAACTGCCACCCCCGATGCCGCCGCCCATGGGCAGACGTTTTTCCAGCCAGATGTCCATGCCCAGTGTGCAACCGGACTGTTTCTGTAATGCCCGGGCAGCCTTGACGATCAGATTACTGTCGTGAGGAACGCCGGGGACATCGGTTTGCAGGTGGATTTCACCGTCCTCGCGAACGGCGAAACCAAGTTCATCGCCGTAGTCGAGAAACTGAAAGATGGTTTCCAGTTGGTGATAGCCGTCAGGACGACGGCCAAGAATGTGCAGCATCAGGTTCAGTTTGGCGGGAGCGGGCAGGGTCAGGCTTGGCGTGCTCATGTTCATTGCCCCAGTTTGCGAGGCTGCCAGTCCTTGATGACCAGCGTGACATCCAGATCCTGGCCATGCAGTTTGATGCGCTCAGGCAACCAGTAACCGTTCTGTTCAATGTAACTGAGGTATTCCACCTGCCAGTCATCCTGTTCAAGGCTGGCCAGCCGGCTGTCGTCATCCAGTGTCAGGCGGCTCTTGCTGTCGGGGGCGGGAAGGCCGCGCACCCACCAGACGAGGTGCGAGACTGGAAGTTTCCAGCCCAACTGGTCTTGCAGCAGGGTTTCCGGGGTTGGCGCTTCGTAGCGGCCCTGGTTGGCCACTTCAAGGCTCACGCCACCAGGACGCCCGGTCAGGCGTGCCGCGCCGCGTCCCAGAGGGCCGGAGAGGCGGATGTCGTAATAATCCTGGCGTTGCAGCCAGAACAGGGTTCCGCTGCCGGAGTCCCTGGGAGCACGAATGCCGACCTTGCCGTTGATCTGCCAGCCGTCGAGGCTGCTCAGTTGTTGCTTGTGCTCGCGCCACTGCGCGGGATCGCCCTTGCCCTGAAGGGCTTCGCGGGAAGTCAGGCCGGCACAGCCGGTGAGCAGGGCAATGAGGCTGAATACGATTACATGGCGCAAAAACATAACGTCAAAGATTCTCTGATCCGGTCAGGCGCAGCACGGTGCTACGCAGAATAGGGCTGTCAGGTTGCTGTTCGAGGGCTTTACCCCAGACTTTACGGGCCTCACGCTGTTCGCCCTTGGCCCAGAGCACTTCGCCCAGGTGAGCGGCGACTTCGTGGTCGGGGAAGCGTTCAAGCGCCATGCGCAGCAGGCGTTCGGCTTCGTCCAGGTTGCCCATGCGGTAATTGACCCAGCCCAGGCTGTCGAGCACGGCCGGATCGTCGGGTGTCAGGGTGTGGGCCTTTTCAATCAGCTCCCTGGCTTCGGCGTAACGGGTCGTGCGATCCGAAAGGGTGTAACCCAGAGCATTAAGGGCCATGGCGTTTTCCGGTTCGCGCTTGATGATTGCCCGCAGGTCTTTTTCCATCTGCGCCAAGTCGTTGCGCTTTTCAGCCAGCATGGCGCGTGTATAAAGCAGGTTCACGTCGTCCGGATACTGCTTGAGCGCCTGATTCAGCACCTGCCAGCCACGGTCGGGCTGATTGTTGCTGGTCAGGGTTTCGGCTTCGATCAGGTACAGCTGGATCGCGTAGTCCGGCTGCGAGTCGCGGGCTTCGGCGAGGCGCTTGGAGGCTTCGGCAGCATTGCCGTTGCTCATCAGAATGTCGCTCTGGCGAAGCTGGGCGGACAGGAAATCACTGCCCGGCCCGACCTGTGCGTATTCGGCAAGGGCGCTTTGCGGGTCGTCGCGCTCTTCGTGGATGCGGCCCAGGTTCAGGTGCGCGGAGTCGACATGTGCGCCTCGTTCCACCAGCTCTTCCAGATAAACGGCTGCTTCGTCCCAAGCCTTGGCTTCCAGGCAGACCAGCGCCAGGGAGAAACGCAGTTCGTCGTCATCCGGGTATTGCTTCAAAAGGCTGGAGAACTGCACCTTGGCGTCTTCCATGCGGTTCTGTTCGACCAGCATGCGGGCGTAGGTCAGGCGCAGACGTTTGTCTTCCGGGTATTTCTTGAGGCTTTTTTCCAGGATCGGCAGCCCTTCCTTGCCACGACCCATGCCTTGCAGCAGGCGGGTGCGCAACAGGATTGGCGCAATTTCGCCGTCCTTGGGCGGATTGTCTTCAAGCAGGCGCAAGGAGCGTTCGGAGTCGCCGTTCTGCTGGAGCAGCAGCGCCTTGCCGAAGATCAACTGGCCATTGTTCGGGTATTTACCCAGCAGCCGGTCGAAACTCTTGAGCAGACCATTGCGGGTATCGGTGTCGGTTTCCGCAGCAGAGAGCGCCAGGAAGTCGAAATGCGTATCGCCCTGACCCTGCAGAACCTTCTCCATGTACATCATGGAGTCGTCATAGCGTCCGGAGCGTGCCAGCTGAATCGCGGCGGCTCTTTGCGCTTCCAGATTGCTCGGGTCGTTGCGCGCCCAGATCATGGCGGTATCCAGAGCGGCCTGATCGGCGCCCAGATACTCGGCGATGCGATAGGCCCGTTCGGAAACGCCCGGGTCCTGGGTCTTGACCGCCTGGGTGACGTAATTGTCGAGCGCAATGTCGAAACGGTTACGCTGGCCTGCCAGTTCGGCACTGAGCAGGCTGACCAGGGTGTCCTGAGTGAACGAGCCATAGACCAGCGGCTTTGTTTCAGGCGCGGGAGGTGTGTCTTTCTGTGCAGTCACAGGTTGCTGTGAGACGGGAGCCATGGACTGGCAGCCGCCGAGAAAGACAAGGGCGAGGAACAACGCGGAGGATCTAGTCATATATAAGAAAGGCGGCTTACCTGCGGTTTGGAGCATCATGACACAAGGCTGTCGGCAAAACCCACCACCGGTGGAAAAACTACTGCAACAGCGGTTCTGACGGCGTCGCCACCCCAAAAAGGGTGCCTGCGACGAGCGATTCTAGTGGGACAATAATATGCAGTGGTTGTTCTGAGCTTATTGAAGTAGGACAATTGCTGGCTTCACGTCACCACCAGCGACCCTGAATGGCCTTCCTTGCACTTGGTATTAACCATAAGACTGCCTCGGTAGACGTTCGCGAGCGCGTGGCATTTACGCCAGAACAACTGGTCGAGGCCTTGCAGCAGCTTTGCCGTCTTACCAGCAGTCGCGAAGCCGCGATCCTCTCGACGTGTAACCGTAGCGAGCTGTATATCGAGCACGACCAGCTCGCAGCCGACAGCATTCTGGCCTGGCTGGCGGACTATCATCACCTGAGCCTCGATGAACTTCGCGCCAGTGCCTACATTCATGAAGACGATGCCGCCGTGCGTCACATGATGCGCGTGGCTTCGGGCCTGGACTCTCTGGTACTCGGAGAGCCGCAGATTCTCGGGCAGATGAAATCCGCCTATGCCGTGGCCCGTGAGGCGGGAACCGTTGGTCCGTTGCTCGGGCGTCTGTTTCAGGCGACCTTCAGCGCCGCCAAGCAGGTGCGCACCGACACGGCCATTGGTGAGAACCCGGTATCGGTGGCGTTTGCCGCCGTCAGCCTGGCGAAACAGATTTTCAGCGATCTGCAGCGCAGTCAGGCGTTGCTGATCGGCGCGGGCGAAACCATCACTCTGGTTGCCCGGCACCTGCGTGATCTGGGCGTAAAGCGTATTGTGGTTGCCAACCGGACCCTGGAGCGCGCCAGTATTCTGGCTGCCGAGTTCGGCGCCCATGCGGTGCTGCTTTCGGATATTCCGGCAGAGCTGGTGAACAGCGATATCGTGATCAGCTCCACCGCCAGCCAGTTGCCGATTCTGGGCAAGGGTGCGGTAGAAAGCGCCTTGAAGCTGCGCAAGCACAAGCCGATTTTCATGGTGGATATCGCTGTTCCTCGCGATATCGAGCCGGAAGTCGGCGAGCTGGACGACGTTTACCTCTATAGCGTCGATGATCTGCATGAGGTGGTCGCCGAAAACCTCAAGAGTCGGCAGGGTGCTGCCCTGGCGGCCGAACAACTGGTCAGTATCGGCGCCGAGGACTTCATGTCCCGCTTGCGCGAACTGGCGGCCGTCGATGTATTGCGTGCCTATCGTCAGCAAAGCGAGCGGCTGCGCGACGAAGAGCTGAGCAAGGCGCAGCGTATGCTGGCCAACGGCAGCAATGCCGAAGAGGTCTTGATTCAACTGGCCCGTGGCCTGACCAACAAACTGCTGCACGCTCCCAGCGTTCAGCTTAAAAAGCTGTCTGCCGAAGGCCGCGTCGATGCGCTGGCCATGGCTCAGGAACTTTTTGCCCTCGGTGAGGGCTCGACGGATAAACCTTCGCAATGAAAGCTTCACTGCTCAATAAGCTGGATGTGCTCAGCGACCGTTTTGAAGAATTGACCGCGCTGCTTGGCGATGCGGAAGTTATCAGCGACCAGACCAAATTTCGCGCCTATTCCCGTGAATACGCCGAAGTCGAGCCGGTCATCGAGACTTACAGGCAGCGCATCAAGGTATTGGCCGATCTGGACGGTGCCCAGGCGCTGCTCAAGGACAACGATCCGGACATGCGGGAAATGGCGGTCGAGGAAGTCCGTGAAGCCAAGCAGCAGTTGCTGGAGCTGGAGGCGCAGTTGCAACGCATGCTGCTGCCCAAGGACCCCAACGACGGGCGCAACGTGTTCCTGGAAATCCGTGCCGGCACAGGCGGTGACGAGGCGGCGATCTTCTCCGGTGACCTGTTCCGCATGTACTCGCGCTATGCCGAACGTCGTGGCTGGCGCGTGGAAATCCTTTCGGAAAACGAAGGCGAGCATGGCGGCTACAAAGAAGTCATTGCCCGTGTCGAAGGCGAAAACGTCTACGGCAAGCTGAAATTCGAGTCCGGTGCCCACCGCGTACAGCGTGTGCCCGAAACCGAGTCACAAGGTCGTATCCATACCTCGGCCTGTACCGTGGCGGTGTTGCCAGAGCCTGACGAGCAGCAGGCGATCGAAATCAATCCGGCAGACCTGCGCATCGACACCTATCGTTCCTCCGGTGCCGGTGGACAGCACGTCAACAAGACCGACTCGGCCATTCGCATTACCCACTTGCCATCGGGTATTGTCGTGGAATGCCAGGAAGAACGTTCGCAACACAAGAACAGAGCCCGGGCAATGTCCTGGTTGTCTGCCAAACTGAATGATCAGCAGACCAGTGCCGCTGCCAATGCCATCGCCAGCGAGCGCAAGCTGCTGGTGGGGTCCGGTGATCGTTCGGAGCGTATTCGCACCTATAACTTCCCTCAGGGGCGAGTGACGGATCACCGCGTCAATCTGACGTTGTATTCACTGGACGAAGTTCTGGCCGGTGGCGTCGATGCAGTGATAGAGCCGCTACTCGCTGAATATCAGGCTGATCAACTTGCGGCACTGGGTGAGTAAATGACCATCATCGCCAGCTTGTTAAGAAGCGCTGAACTTCCCGACTCACCAACTGCGCGCCTGGACGCCGAGTTGCTGCTGGCCGCTGCCCTGGGCAAGCCGCGCAGCTTCCTGCATACCTGGCCCGAGCGCATTGTCAGCACCGAAGCGGCGCTGACGTTCGCCAGTTACCTGCAACGCAGGCGCACCGGTGAGCCTGTGGCTTATATTCTGGGTCAGCAGGGTTTCTGGAAACTCGATCTGGAAGTCGCGCCGCACACATTGATTCCACGTCCCGAAACCGAAATGCTGGTCGAGGCGGCGCTGGAACTCATACCGGCGTTTGCGCCGGCTCAGGTTCTGGATCTGGGCACCGGCAGCGGGGCGATTGCCCTGGCACTGGCCAACGAGCGTCATCTGTGGAAAGTGACGGCCGTGGATCGGGTACTGGAAGCCGTGGCCCTGGCCGAACGCAACCGCCAGCGTTTGCAACTGGACAACGCCGTGGTGCTCAACAGCCATTGGTTCAGTGCGCTGGAGCAGAACCGGCAGTTCGACCTGATCATCAGCAACCCGCCTTACATCGCCGATGCCGACCCGCATCTGGCGGCCGGTGATGTCCGTTTCGAGCCGAGCAGCGCACTGGTTGCGGGCGCCGATGGCCTGGACGACCTGCGAGCCATTGTCCAGCAGGCTCCAGCGTATCTGCGCAGTGGCGGCTGGTTGTTGCTTGAGCATGGCTATGACCAGGGGGCTGAAGTGCGTAACCTGCTGACTGCCAATGGTTTCGACCGGGTGCAGACCCGACGTGATCTGGGCGAGCACGAGCGCATCACTTTCGGATGCTTGCTGTGCTGAGTGATGAGGAACTGCTGCGTTACAGTCGGCAGATTCTGCTGCAACACGTCGATATCGACGGGCAGATACGGCTCAAGAGCAGCCGTGCGCTGATCGTCGGGCTGGGCGGCCTGGGTTCTCCGGTGGCGCTCTATCTTGCTGCTGCCGGAGTAGGCGAGTTGCATCTGGCCGACTTTGACAGCGTTGACCTGACCAACCTGCAGCGCCAGGTCATTCATGACAGCCACAGCATCGGGCAGGCCAAGGTGGATTCCGCCATGGCCCGTCTGACGGCCATCAATCCCGAGGTGACACTGGTCGCCCATCGCGCTGCACTGGATGCCGATTCCCTGAGTGCTGCCGTGCAAGGCGTTGATCTGGTGCTCGATTGCTCGGATAACTTCTCGACCCGCGAGGCCGTGAATGCGGCTTGCGTCGCTGCCGGCAAGCCTCTGGTCAGCGGTGCGGCGATCCGCCTTGAAGGTCAGTTGTCGGTGTTCGACCCGCGCCGTGCCGAGAGTCCTTGCTATCACTGCCTGTACGGTCACGGCAGTGAAGCCGAACTGACGTGCAGTGAAGCTGGCGTCATCGGGCCTCTGGTGGGACTGGTGGGCAGCCTGCAGGCCCTGGAAGCCCTGAAGCTGCTGGCGGGTTTTGGCGAGCCGCTGGTAGGGCGTCTGTTGCTGATCGATGCGTTGAGCACCCGTTTTCGTGAATTGAAGGTCAAACGCGATCCGGCGTGCGGTGTATGCGGTACTGCTCAATGACCGGTACTTCCACGCCTTTTAGCCGTAATGCGCCAGTAGGGGTTTTCGACTCCGGTGTGGGCGGGCTTTCGGTACTCACCGAAATCCGTCAGTTGCTGCCCAACGAATCCCTGCTGTATGTCGCCGACGGCGGGAATATTCCCTACGGCGAAAAGCCCCCTGAATTCATCATCGAGCGTTGTCTCACGATTGCCGGTTTCTTCCGGGAGCAGGGCGCCAAGGCGCTGGTGCTGGCCTGCAATACGGCGACGGTGGCAGGTGTTGCGCATATACGCCAGTGTTATCCCGGCTGGCCTGTTGTCGGCATGGAGCCAGCGGTCAAGCCGGCCGCTGCGGCAACTCGCAGCGGAGTGGTGGGGGTTCTGGCCACAACCGGCACCCTGCAAAGCGCCAAGTTCGCCGCTCTGCTCGACCGTTTCGCCAGCGATGTGCGGGTGGTTACCCAGCCTTGTCCGGGGCTGGTGGAACTGATCGAAACCGGTGATCTGCTCAGCCCGACCATTCGCCAGTTGCTCTGGCGCTATGTCGAGCCTTTGCTGCTGGAAGGCTGCGACACCATCATTCTGGGTTGCACACACTATCCGTTTATCAAGCCACTGCTGCGTCAGATGATTCCTGAATCCATCAGCCTGATCGACACGGGCGCGGCCGTAGCCCGTCAACTCCAGCGTTTGCTGACCCAATCCGATCTGTTGTCCACCGGTCCTGTGTGCGAAACATCCTACTGGACGAGTGGCAATCCAAATGATTTCAAAAAAATTCTTCCTGCCCTATGGCAAAGCGCTGGCAGTGTGCGAAGCTTAGGTTTGTAAAAAAATCGTGAAAAAGCTTTTTATGCGCTGAACCAACGCTTTGCTGCTGCTTTCTATAACTGCGTTTGCCAAGTTCTAGCACTTTCCAATAACTACCATATGAAATGGATGTTTCTATGAAGCGACTTTTATGTGCGGCCGTGTTTTCGGCTGCTCTCTCAGGGCAAAGCTCGATGGTACTGGCCGATGGGGTTGAGTTTTCGGTAGGCCACACCAGCCAATCGACCATGACCTATCGGCTGGGCGTGCAGTTCGATTGGGACAAAAGTTGGCTGAAAAGCGATGTAGGCCGTCTGACCGGCTACTGGGACGGCGCCTACACCTACTGGGACGGCGATAAACGCTCCAGCAATAACAGCCTGTCGTTCTCGCCAGTACTGGTTTATGAGTTCGCAGGTCAGAGCGTAAAGCCTTACATCGAGGCGGGGATCGGGGTTTCGGTGTTCTCCAACACCCAGGTCGAAGACAACAAACTGGGCTCGGCCTTCAACTTTGAAGACCGTATCGGTTTTGGTCTGCGCTTCGCAGGCGGTCATGAAATCGGCATTCGTGCCACTCACTATTCCAACGCCGGTATCAAACAGCCGAACGACGGGATAGAAAGCTACGCCCTGCATTACAAGATGCCGTTCTGATAGTGAACGACCAGGCGGGGGAGAATTTATTCGCGACAGGCCGCTACATTCGATACCTATCCATCGTTTGCCATGCCGTCTCGCGAATGAATTCGCTCCTACCCGTCGCCCTCAGAGATAAGCCGTAGCAATCCCCAGCCGTTCATTCAGGCACTCTTCAGAACCTTCTTCGAATTCGCGGCAAATCAGCGGGCGTTTTTCGTAGATGGTGCACATCATGGTGTTGCGATCCAGCGCCGCGCACCAGCCGTCATCCAGGCGCAGCATGACTTCGCCGCCCCATTCATCGGTATCGATATAACGCGCGGGCACGCCTGTATCGGTGATGAGCATCACTTCCAGTTGGCAACAGCAGGCTGCGCAGGTCGAGCAGGTGACTTTCGGTTCGCTTGGAATCTGGGTCAGGGTAATGAGCGGGGCTTTCAGTGGTTGGCTCCGGTGTGTCGGTTGATGAGTGGATGAGCAGCCAGTCCCTGAAGCAAAGGAAAGGCGACGGCCCAGACCGCGCCCAGTATCAGAAGGCTTGGCCATAACCCCATTGGAAACTGGGCCTGCGCCAATTGTGAGCCGGCATAGTAAGACATCGGACCGCCAATCGCGCCAAGCAGGCTGGCACGCCACCAGGGTTTGGCAGTCCAGGCCAGACAATGATTGAGCGTGGTTGCCAGCACTGCCCAGAGTAGTACCAGCCATACAGGAATCAGTGGGCCACTGGTGCCGAAATCGAATACCCCGATATTCATCAGGGCACTGTCCAGCAAGGTCCCCAGCACGGTAACGGCCAGCAGCAATCTGCCCTCACGCGCCCAGGAACTTGTCCACAAAAGGTGTATGGCCAGTACACCTGCTGCAATCAGCAGCCAGTAACTGTTGCCGCCCAGCACGCAGGCGAACCAGCCGATCTGGAACAACACTGCATTGGCGACGGTTTTAAGCATCGAAGAGCCCCAGTACCGGAGCACGCAAGGCCTCGGGTTTGGCCAGCAGCAACTGCGCGGTGCCGATGGTCCGCTCCAGAAAACCACCTTCGCAATAGCACAGATAGAATTCCCACAGGCGCAGGAAGTATTCGTCGTAACCCAGGTCCAGCAAGGCGCTGTGGGCTTGTTTGAAGTTTTCGTGCCACAGGTGCAGAGTGCGGGCGTAATGCAGGCCGAAGTCTTCCATGTGCAGCAGGTTCATGTCGGTGTCGCCGCCGACGATCTCCAGCATCTTGTGGACCGATGGCAAGGCGCCGCCCGGGAAGATATAGCGCTGGATGAAGTCCACGCTCTTCCTGGCCTGCTCATAACGCTGCTCGCGAATGGTGATGGCCTGCAAGAGCATCAGCCCGTTGCTCTTGAGCAGGTGCGAACACTGCTTGAAGTAGGTTGGCAGAAACCTGTGGCCCACCGCTTCGATCATTTCGATGGACACCAGTTTGTCGTACTGGCCGGTGAGGTCGCGATAATCCTTGAGCAGCAGGGTCACGCGGTCCTGCAGGCCCAGTTTTAGCAGCCGCTGCTCGGTGTAGGCGAACTGCTCTTTCGACAGCGTGGTCGTCGTGACACGGCACCCGTAATGCTGCGCGGCATAAATCGCCATGCTGCCCCAGCCCGTACCGATTTCCAGCAGATGGTCCTCGGGTTTGAGGGCCAGTTTCTGGCAGATGCGCTCCAGCTTGTTCAACTGGGCCTGTTCGAGGCTGTCGTTCTCGTTCAGGAATTGAGCGGCGGAATACATCATCGTCGGGTCGAGAAACTGCTCGAACAATTTATTACCCAGGTCGTAATGGGCCGAGATGTTTTTCTGCGAGCCTTTACGGGTATTGCGGTTGAGCCAGTGCAGGCCCTGGACCATGGGGCGTGTCAGGCGCGCAATGCCGCCTTCCATGGCATCGAGCACATCAAGATTGCTGACGAACACCCGTACCACTGCCGTCAGGTCCGGCGTGGTCCAGTAGCCATGGATAAAGGCTTCGCCCGCGCCAATGGAACCACCGCTGGCAACCAGGCCCCAGATCGCGGAGTCGCGGATATGGATTTCTGCCTGAATCAGCGCTCCGGCCTTGCCGAATACATGGCGTTCCGAGCCGTCATTGACTACCAGCTGGC
The DNA here is from genome assembly GCF_900187465.1 of Pseudomonas sp. Irchel 3A18. Taxonomy (NCBI): domain Bacteria; kingdom Pseudomonadati; phylum Pseudomonadota; class Gammaproteobacteria; order Pseudomonadales; family Pseudomonadaceae; genus Pseudomonas; species Pseudomonas sp. Irchel 3A18. Next base: position 548,158 of record NZ_FYDI01000002.1, on the reverse strand, counting down.
CGTTGCGCAGTTTTGCGAGCTGGCGCAATACGCCACGGCGCAGGAAGTTGGTGGTCAGATTATGGGTACCCAGATTGGCAGAAAAACCACTACTACTGATGTTTTTCATTATGTCGATCCTTGGGTTGCGGGGTGCCAGTACGGTATTCACCGTCAGCAGTCTGATGGTTGAAAATCGGGATGCGCTTGAGAAGCAGGCGTACAGCCTGCCAATAGATCGCAAGACAGGTTTTGGCAGTCATCCATGGATAGGCAAGCAGATAGCGATGCAGCGTCTGGCGGCTGAGAGGCTGGCGATTGAGGTTGAGCGTGGCGTCGAACACCTTCAGCTCACCTTGCCAGTCAGCCATGTGCACGCCGATTCTTTCGGCGGGCTGGCTGAAGCTCATGCGGTATTCCAGGTCGCGTGGCAGAAACGGCGACACATGAAATGCCTTGGCCACGGCGAAGTGCTGATGGCCTTCGCCAGTGGCGGGCAGGACGTAGTGATACCGCTCGCCCCAGGGTGTATTGGTGACTTCACACAGGATGGCGGCCAGTGTTCCGTCGACTTCATGGCAGTAGAAAAAACTCACCGGGTTGAACGACAAACCCCAACTGCGGGCCTGGGTCAGCAGGCAGACCCGACCCAGCGGCATATGACCCAGCGCTATCCCGACCCGCTCGCGTACCGCTTCGATCAGCGGCACGCCGCGCCCGGTCAGTTCCGGCAGATAGTCATGCTCCCTGAATGAAAACGGCGAAAAGCGCTTGTCCCCGGCCAGCGGTGACAAGTTGAGCACGGCGTCCTGCTCGTCCAGATCCAGATAGAGCAGGCCGATTCGATAGTTGAATTCGTGGGCCCTTGGCGCAAAGCGCCGATGGGTGATCCAGCCGCTGTAAAGGGCGCTGTTCACAGCGACTCACCCAAGGCTTCGGCCACGCGCAGGCCGCTGACGACACCGTCTTCGTGGAAACCGTTGGCCCAGTAGGCGCCGCAGTACAAGGTGTTTTCGACGCCGTTGATTTCCTGCCAGCGCGCCTGGGCCGCAATGGCATCCAGGCTGTATTGCGGGTGAGCGTAGCGATAGCGGCCGAGAATCTTCGCCGGGTCGATGGCGTCGGTCTGGTTCAGGCTGACGCAGAACGTGGTATCGCTCTGGATGCCTTGCAGAATGTTCATGTCGTAAGTGACTGCCGCCAGTTGCTGTTCGCCACCGCCAAGACGGTAGTTCCAGCTGGCCCAGGCCAGCGTGCGCTTGGGCAGCAGTTTGGTGTCGGTGTGAAGGACCACATCATTCTCGGCATAACGCAGGGCGCCGAGGATGTCCTGCTCGCTCTGCGAAGGCTGGGCCAGCAGTTGCAAGGCCTGATCGCTGTGACAGGCGAAGATCACCTTGTCGAAGCGTTCGCTGCCCGCCGCGCTGTGCAGCGTGACGCCTTCGCTGTCGCGTTCGACCCGATGCACGGGGCAGGACAGGCGAATACGGTCTTTGAACGATGCGGTCAGCGGCTCGATATAACTTCTGGAACCGCCCTCGATCACGCACCATTGTGGGCGATGAGTGACAGAAAGCAGGCCGTGGTTCTTGAAGAAGCGCACGAAGAATTGCAGAGGGAAACCCAGCATGTCTGCCAGTGACATCGACCAGATGGCTGCGCCCATGGGCACGATGTAATGGTCGATGAAGCGCTGGCCGTAACGACCGTTTTTCAGGTACTCGCCCAGCGTCGTGTCTGCCGCGATGCGCTGGTTTTCCAGATCGGCCACTGACTGGCGATTGAAGCGCAGGATATCGCTCAGCATGCCCCAGAACTTTGGCGACAGCAGGTTGCTGCGCTGGGCGAACAGACTGTTGAGGTTGTTGCCGTTGTATTCGACGCCACTACGCGGGTCATGCACCGAAAAACTCATTTCGGCCGGTTTGAATGACACGCCCAACTGGCCGAGCAACTTGATGAAGTTGGGGTAGGTCCAGTCATTGAAGACGATAAAGCCGGTATCGATGGCGTATGCACGTCCAGCGACTTGCACATCCACGGTATGCGTGTGGCCGCCGATCCAGTCGGATGCCTCGAACACGGTGATCTCATGGGAGCGGTTGAGCACGTAGGCGCTGGTCAGGCCCGAGATGCCGCTGCCAATGATGGCGATCTTCATTGAACGTCCTTATTCGAGGCAGGGGTGCGAGCCATGCGTTTGCCAATCGCAAACCTTGCACGGGCTGGCAACAGGGCCAGCAGGCGCAGGCTGAGAATGAACGGGCCGGGGAACGATATCTCCAGCGGGCGCCGGGGCAGCTCCATCTTTTTTGCGATGTAGCAGGCTGCTTTTTCCACCGGCCAGCGCATGGGCATCGGGAAATCGTTTTTCGCGGTCAGTGGCGTCTCGACAAAGCCCGGGCTGATCACGGTGACGTCGATATCTTCACAGGCCAGGTCCAGGCGCAGCGATTCCAGCATGTAACGCATGCCGGCTTTCGAGGCGCCATAGGCTTCGGCTCGTGGCAGTGGCAGATAAGTCACTGCACTGGCCACGCCGGCCAGATGAGGTTTTATCCCTTTGCGCAACAAAGGTAGCGCTTCCTGAATACAGAAGCTGGTGGCCAGAAGGTTGGTACGAATCACCCGTTCAACCAGCGCGGCATCGAAATGTTGTGCGTCAAGGTACTCGCAGGTCCCGGCATTGAGGATGGCGCAGTCCAGAGCCCCCCATTCCTGCAGGATACGATCGCCCATGTTCTTGACTTGCGCGCCATCGGTGATGTCGCCGATGAGCAACAGGACCTGACCGGGATAACGGTTCGACAAATCCTGCAAGGGCGCTTCGGTTCTGGCAGTCAGCGCCAGGTGGTGCTTCGCGTCGAGCAACTCTTTTGCCAGGGCGAGGCCAATACCGCTGCTGGCGCCAGTCAACCAGATGCGACGAGCATATGACGTGTTCATGCCAACCTCTTCTTCAGCCAGGCAATCAAGCCTCCCATGATGGGGAGGTGTTCATAGAGCAATGCGCCGGCATCGAAGTAATCCCGATGCCGGTAAACCTTTTCGTGCCAATGCAGATGCGAGCAGCCTTCGACCTTGATGCCCCGACCCTTTTTCAGGCGCGGGTGTGAATAACTCATGGTCCAGACCAGATAGCCTTCGCCGGGCCTGACTTCATCGAAGTGGTGGAAATCGAAATGTAGGTTACTGACATTGCTGTACAGCTGGGCGAAGTAGTCCTGCATGGCCGACAGGCCCTGGATATGGTGCAGCGGGTCTGTGAACGACACGTTGTCGCTGTACAGGTCGGCCACTCGCTCAAGGTTGTCCTTGTTCAGGGCTGCGAAGTCATGGGCGAAGCGTTGCAGGAATTCACTCATGGAGCGCATCCGCAGCAGGCTGGCGATGGGGCAGGGCCTTGAACGCGGCCAGGGCCCGCTCGCGGCTTTTACTCAGGTCTACAATCGGGGACGGATAGTTGGCGACACCGAACAGCCCGCCCACAAGCGCCGGGTTATGCACCTCTTTCTTGTTGAGGCTGGCCAGTTCCGGCAACCAGTGCTTGATGAAGCGCCCTTCAGGATCGAATTTTTCCGATTGCGACAGCGGATTGAAGATGCGGAAATAAGGGGCCGAGTCGGTGCCTGTGGATGAACTCCACTGCCAGCCGCCGTTATTGGCTGCCAGATCCCCGTCGATCAGGTGGCGCATGAAAAAGCGCTCGCCCTCGCGCCAGTCAATCAGCAGGTTCTTGGTCAGGAACATTGCAACGACCATCCTTAGTCGGTTATGCATCCAGCCTGTTTCCAGCAACTGGCGCATGGCAGCATCGATGATCGGCAAACCGGTGCGGGCTTCCTGCCACGCGGCCAGTTCGGTTGGCGCGTTACGCCATTTGACGGCTTCGGTTTCCGGGCGGAATGCGCGATGCCTTGAAACACGAGGGTAGCCCACAAGAATGTGTTTGTAGAACTCCCGCCACAACAGTTCGTTGATCCAGGTCACTATCCCGGTGTTACCGGTCTCGAATTCTCCGTCATTGCTCATCAGTGCTGCGTGCAGGCATTGGCGGGGTGAAATCACACCGGCTGCGAGGTACGCCGATAACTGGCTGGTACCGGGCTTTGCAGGGAAATCCCGTTCGCTCTGGTAATAGCGGATCTGATCGTCGCTGAAGGTGGCCAGGCGCAGGCGTGCTTCGTGTTCGCCAGCAGGCCAGAGTTCGCGCAGTGCTTTGGATGGGCTGGCAAAACCGTCGACCTGATCGGGCACTGCATCGCTTTTGATCGACAGCGGCTGCTGAGCGTTTGGCAGATTGATGAGGCGTGGCATCGCTTCGTGCAGGCGGGCATAGCAGACTTTGCGGAACTGGCTATAGACCTGAAAGTAGCCACCGGTCTTGGTCAGAATGCTGCCAGGCTTGAACAGCAGTTGATCCAGATAGCTGTTGAAATGGACACCGGCTTTTTCCAGCGCCTGGCCTACCGCCTGATCGCGGTTGCTTTCATTGATGCCGTATTCTTCATTGGTGTGCACGCCTTCGACGGCATGCTCCGCGCAGAGCTTTGCCAGCACTTCAGGGGCTTTGTCCCAGGTGTCGGCCTTGCGGATCAGCAAGGGAACATTCAGCCCGGCCAGGGCTTTTTCCAGCTCGACCAGATTGCGCAGCCAGAAATCCACCTTGCAGGCGGCATCGTCATGATTCTGCCATTGAGTGGGACTGACCAGATACACCGCAAGCGTCGGGCCCCGCTCCATGGCAGCGGCCAGGGCAGTATTGTCGTGAACACGCAAATCGCTACGCAGCCAAAACAGTTGCATGTGAAATCCTTAAATGAGTCCGAGCCTGTTCAATTCGATCTGTGCACTGAGCGGATCTTGAGCAAGGGTCAATCCAGCGACCTCGTTCGCACATACGAGCAAATCGGCATAGTGGATCTGTACCGTTGATCCGCTGAGAACGATCGGGCAGGAAATGTTGCTCAATAACCTGGGCAATTGAGCTGGGTTCAGCGATTTACTGGAATAAAGCAGCACGCCGCGTGGTTGCAGATATTCGGTGGCCAGCGCCAGTTCGCCTGCGGGCAGCGGCCAGTCGAAGACTTCCACCGGGCAGTCGGCGCTGCTGACCAGCCAGGCTACGAGCCACAAATGCGGCTCCAGCGGCAGGTCGGACTGGTTCACCAGTAGCAACGGCTTGCCATTGAGTTGCCGGTTATTGTGGTAAATGCGTGCGCCGAGCTTGCTGCGCAGCCACGAATAAAAGAACGCCCGCTCCATCTGCGCGCCGAACTTGCCCTGCCAGCGCTTTTCCAGCTCGGCCAGCAGCGGCAGCAACAATTGCTCACACAAAGTCCGGGGTGGATACAGCGACATCGCCTGATTGAACACATCGTCGACCCGGCGTTCGGCCAGTTCACCGATGGCCTGCAACAGCGTCTGGCGCAAGGCATCCCAGTCGTTGCCGGGGGTGAAACTCTCCGGTTGCTGCTCATCGATCAGGGCCTTGACCTGACTCACGGATACCCCGCGGTTGAGCCAGGTCAGAATCGTCATCACCCGATGCACATGCTCGTGGGTGTACAGCCGATGCCCCTTGGCGGTGCGATGAGGGACGATCAAGCCATAACGTCGCTCCCAGGCTCGCAAGGTAACGGCGTTGACCCCGGTCTGGCGTGCTACTTCACGGATTGGCAGCCAGTTATCCGGCTGGTGCGCTTCTTGGTTTGTATCGTTCATGGTTCAGATCGCATTTCGCAGGCTCAGGTTTTCCGGATGCGGCTGCATGTAAACCTGCAGTGCAATATACGGATCGGGATGTTGGCGAAAGTGGTGCTTGAGCAGGGTCAGCGGCACGATCAAGGGCACGATGCCCTGATGGTACTGAGAGATAAGGCGCTGAATTTCCTGTTTGTCCTCGGTATCGAGGTGATTCTTGAGGTAGCCACTGAGGTGTTGCAGCACATTGGTATGGGTGCTGCGGGTAGCGCATTTTTTCAGTGCTGCCATCAGTTGGCTGAAATAGCGTGGGGCGATCTCGTTCGGATCGCTGCGGCCCATGCTGCCCAGCATATTGCCCAGCACCTTGTATTGCTGTGGATTGCTGGCCATGAGCTGATATTTGTAGCGCGAATGGAACTCGCTCAAGGCGCGACGGGTCACGCCGTCTTTCAGCAGCTTTTGCCAGGCAGCGTAGGCGAATACCCGGGTGACGAAGTTTTCCAGCAGAACGGCATCGTTGAGCCGGCCATCTTCCTCGACCGGCAGGTCGGGCTGACTGGCGCAGAAGGTCTGGGCATAGATACCGCGTCCACCGCCATCCACGGGCGCACCGTTCTCGCGATAGACCTTGACCCGCTCCAGGCCACAGGACGGTGATTTCTGCATGAAAATATAGCCGCAGATATCGTCCATCTCGCCGGCCATGTGCAGCCCGTAATCAGCCAATGCCCGGGTGACATTCAGCTCTCTGTTGACGGTGCCGACTGCCTGAGGATTTACGGGGTCACCCACCAGCCGGATCGGCTCACGTGGAATGCCCATGCCGATGGCGACTTCCGGGCAGGCCGGCACGAAATCGAAATACTCACTCAGCGCCTGGGTACACAGACGCGACTCTTTATGGCCGCCATTGAAGCGTACCTCTGCACCCAGCAGGCAGGCGCTGATTCCCAGTTTTGGCTTATCGATCACAGGCGCTGACATCACAAACCTCTACACAAGACTTGTACAGATCAATAAGTCTGTACAACTTGTCTCATCATAGGTTTGTAGCTGTACAAGTCAAATTCTTTGTACAAGAATTTCAGGCGTGTTTATTCAGGAAGCGGGCTCGCTCACTTCCAGCCCATGCGCCAGGCCTCGGAGTTCTGCAGGACCTGCCACGGCAAGCGTTCGCTGCGGTGAGTCATGACGGCTTGCAATTCAATCTCCAGGACCGTGCCTTCCTCGTCCTTGAACAGCTCGGTCACCAGAAAGTGTTTTTCGCGGTTGAGCGGTACTGCTGCGGTCCATTTCGACAGCAGCAGTTTGCGGGGATTGATGGTATTCACTTGAGGTGTTCAAGCAGACGGCGTGCGGCTTCCTGGCCGCTGAGCCATGCGCCTTCGACACGACCGGACAGGCACCAGTCGCCACAGACGTAGATGCCCAGGTCGGCATCGGAAAGTGCGCCCCATTCGTGAGAGCCGGCCGGTCGTGCATACAGCCAGCGGTGTGCCTGGCTGAAGACCGGAGCAGGCATCGGGCAGTCGATCAGCTCTGCAAATGCACCATGCAGATGTTCGATGACTTGCTCTTTGGGCATGTCCAGATGCTGCCTGCTCCAACTGCTGGAGGCATGCAGAACCCAGGTGTCCAGGGTGTCGTCACGTTGGGGTTTGCTGCGATTGCGGGCCAGCCAGTCCAGCGGGCTGTCCTGTACGAAACAGCCTTGCATCGGGGTTTGCAGCGGTGTGGAAAAGGCCAGGGCAACGGCCCAGGTCGGGTCCATTTTCACACCGGTGACCACGCTTGCCAGTTTCGGTGCCGCTGCCAGCAGCGTCGCTGCCTGAGGCGCGGGTATGGCGATGACAACATGGCTGAAAGGACCGTGGTTGTTGCCATCGGCATCTTGCAGGTTCCAGTGCTCTTCACCGCGAAAGACTTCGGTGATGCGGCACGAGAATGTCACGGGCAAATCGTCCAGAAGGGCACGGGTAATGGCGCTCATGCCCGGTGTGCCGACCCAGCGTACCTGCTCGTCCGGCGACGGGCTGAGCCTGCCGCCATGGAAGTTGTACAGCGAGGGTGTCCATTCGGCCACGTGACCTTTGGCTTGCCACTGGTTGACGGCCGCCACGAAGCGTCGATCACGGGCAGTGAAATACTGTGCGCCCATGTCGAGAGAGCCCGCCTCACTTCGCTTGCTCGACATTCTTCCGCCGCTGCCGCGGCTTTTGTCGAAAAGATGTATGTCGTGCCCGGCAGCCTTGAGCGCCTGAGCAGCAGAGAGTCCGGCGATACCGGTACCGATGATTGCGATAGGTACAGTCATAGGGGCCTCGTTACCTTGTCTGCACAGACTACGCCGTAGTTAAAACCTGTACAATCTCCGTTTTTGGTATAACTTGCAGTAGTTCTCGATTTTACGACTTATAGTCAACTGCAACCCATGCGCTTCACAACGGTCAGTCTGTTGCCTGTAGACAATGGGCCAACTACCTGCGCTGGTAGTTAAAGCTCCGATTCGTTCAGGTGTGGCCTATGGTTCAGCAAAGGATTTTGCTTTTGCGGATAAGCCAGACCCGTAAAAAATAGACTACTCAATTGCCACGAACGCCACGCGAGGTAACCTGCCATGCACATATTGCTGACCGGCGGTACAGGTTTGATCGGACGAGCACTCTGCCGACTCTGGTCTGCGCAAGGTCATCAATTGACGGTCTGGAGCCGTCGGCCCGCTGAAGTGGCTGGGCTCTGTGGCCCGTCGGTGCGTGGCATCGCCCGTCTGGAGGAACTGAACGAGCAATCCATCGATGCCGTCATCAACCTCGCGGGCGCTCCGATAGCCGACCGGCCCTGGACGCGCAAGCGCCGGTTGCAACTGTGGAGCAGCCGCATTGGCCTGACCGAGCAACTGCTGGCCTGGCTTGAAGGTCGGCAGCAAAAGCCCGAAGTGCTGATTTCCGGCTCTGCGGTCGGCTGGTATGGCGATTCGGGTGAACACGAGCTTGATGAAAGCTCGCGACCGATCAAGGAAGACTTCGCCAGCCAGCTTTGCAGCGCCTGGGAAGAAACCGCTCAGCGTGCCGAAGCCTTGGGCATTCGCGTGGTGCTGCTGCGTACGGGCCTTGTGGTGTCGAATCAGGGCGGTTTTGTGAAGCGCTTGCTGCTGCCTTTCAAGCTGGGCCTGGGTGGCCCGATCGGCAATGGCCGGCAATGGATGCCCTGGATTCATATCGAAGATCAAATCGCGGCGATTGATTTTCTGTTGAACCGTCGCGATGCCCGAGGTCCTTATAATCTCTGCGCGCCAACACCGGTGCGTAATCGTGAGTTTGGCAAAACGCTGGCGGGTGTCCTGAGGCGGCCCGCTTTCATGCCTTTGCCGGGGCTGGTGTTGCGTGTGGCGCTGGGTGAGTTGTCCGTGTTGCTGCTGGGTGGCCAGCGTGCCCGACCGGCGCGTTTGCTGGAGGCAGGTTTTACCTTCCGATTTACTGATCTGCGCGCTGCCCTGAGTGATTTCTCGGGTCGCCACTGAAGCCATTGAAATAGGATGTTGCATGACCGATCACGCGCTCTTGCTGGTCAATCTGGGTTCGCCTGCTTCCACAGCAGTGCCGGACGTACGCCGGTATCTCAATCAGTTCCTGATGGATCCTTATGTCATCGACTTGCCGTGGCCGGTTCGCAGGCTGCTGGTCTCGCTGATCCTGATCAAGCGTCCCGAGCAGTCGGCGCATGCGTATGCGTCCATCTGGTGGGATGACGGCTCGCCGCTGGTTGTGCTGAGCAAGCGCTTGCAGGAGGCCATGAAAAAGGAATGGACCCAGGGTCCGGTCGAGCTGGCGATGCGTTATGGCGAGCCCTCCATCGAAACAGTGCTGACGCGTCTGGCCGGGCAGGGCATCAGGAAAGTGACGCTTGCCCCGCTTTATCCACAGTTCGCCGACAGCACCGTCACGACGGTGATTGAAGAGGCCAGGCGGGTCGTGAAGGCCAAGTCGCTGACAATGGAATTTTCACTGCTCAAGCCTTTTTTCGATCAGGACGAGTACATCGACGCCCTGGTGGAAAACGTTCGCCCGCATTTGCAGCAGCCTCATGATCACCTGCTGTTGAGTTTTCACGGCCTGCCGGAAAGGCACCTGACCAAGCTCGACCCTACCGGCAACCACTGCCTCAAGAATGAAAACTGCTGCATGACCGCTCCGCCTGAAGTGGTCGCTACCTGCTATCGCGCGCAATGCATACGCTCGGCGGCAGCCTTTGCCGAGCGCATGGGGATTCCTGATGGTAAATGGTCGGTGTCGTTTCAGTCGCGTCTTGGACGTGCCAAGTGGATCGAACCCTACACCGAAGCGCGTCTTGATGAGCTGGCAGCCCAGGGCGTGAAGAAGCTGCTGGTGATGTGCCCGGCATTCGTTGCCGACTGCATCGAGACGCTGGAAGAGATCGGAGATCGTGGAGCGGAGCAGTTCAAGGAGGCGGGCGGCGAAGAGCTGGTGCTGGTGCCTTGCCTGAATGACGACCCGAACTGGGCCAGGGCCTTGAACCGGTTGTGTGAAAAGGCATCCTTGATGTCGTAGGAGATCACCCGCCGCCTCGGCGCCGCGCTGTCGCTCTGTCGCTCTGTCGCGCAGCAAACAGGAGCAGGTGTTTCCAGATTCATGGTTCGGCTTGAGGCCGCCTTGCGCCTTTACGGCGCGTTCTGCGGCGCTCTCACGATTGTTGTGTAGGAGCTTCATTCGCTCCTACCGGGATGAGCAAAAATCTTCCAGACACCGCCGATTGCGACGTGGGTGACGGCCGAGTGGAGGTATTGCGCAGTGGGTTGCGAGGCAGGACGCCGAGCAAGCGCCGCAGGGCCATGGAAGGCCCGTCGGCGCGTACCCACGGAGCAATGCCGGAGCGAGGGAACCCCGCCCCAAGGCGGGGCCGAACCGGAGCGGATGGTTTTCCCCCCTTTTGCCGAAACAAAAGGGGGCCGCCGTAAAGGCGGAACCAGTAGGAGCAGCACATATCAATAATGGATATGTACGCCGGATAACGTTTTTACCCTACATAAAATACGTTCTAATTCATGCTCTTGCGTCTTGTTTGATGAGAGCGAATTCATTCGCGAATGAATTCGCTCCTTGCGGGTTATGGCAGCTGCTTGTTCTTCCAGCTGTCATTGCCCGGCAGGATCAGGTTCAGGGCGATGGCGGTAATGGCGCACAGGGCGATGCCCTTGAGGCCGAAGTCATCCGGGCCGTTGCCGGTGCCGATCAGCACGCCGCCGATACCGAACACCAGGGTCACCGAAACAATCACCAGATTACGCGCCTCGGCCAGATCGACCTTGTGACGAATCAGGGTGTTCATTCCCACCGCAGCAATCGAACCGAACAACAGGCACAGAATCCCGCCCATGACCGGCACGGGAATGCTCTGCAGCAGCGCACCGAACTTGCCGATGAAGGCCAGGGCAATGGCGAAGACTGACGCCCAGGTCATGATGGCCGGGTTGTAGTTCTTGGTCAGCATCACCGCGCCTGTCACTTCGGCATAGGTGGTGTTGGGTGGGCCGCCGAACAGGCCGGCTGCCGTGGTCGCGATACCGTCGCCAAACAGGGTGCGATGCAGGCCCGGTTTTTTCAGGTAGTCGCGTCCGGTCACGCTGCCGACCGCGATCACGCCGCCGATGTGCTCGATGGCCGGAGCCAGTGCCACCGGCACAATGAACAGGATGGCCTGCCAGTTGAACTCCGGTGCCGTGAAGTGCGGCAGGGCCAGCCAAGGGGCTGCGGCAATCTTCGCGGTGTCCACCACGCCAAAGTAGAACGACAGCGCAAAGCCCACCAGCACGCCGGAAATGATCGGCACCAGACGGAAAATCCCTTTGCCGAACACGGCCACGATCAACGTCGTCAGCAGGGCTGGCATCGAGATCAGCATGGCGGTCTTGTAGGGGATCAGCTCGGCGCCGTCACCCGACTTGCCCATCGCCATATTGGCGGCAATCGGCGCCATGGCCAGACCGATGGAGATGATCACCGGGCCGATGACGACCGGTGGCAGCAGGCGATCGATAAAGCCCGTGCCCTTGATCTTCACGGCCAGGCCCAGGAAGGTGTAGACGAAACCCGCCGCCATGACACCGCCCATGGTCGCGGCCAGGCCGAACTGGCCCTTGGCGAGAATGATCGGAGTGATGAAGGCAAAGCTTGATGCCAGGAAAACCGGCACCTGACGGCCCGTAACCATCTGGAACAGCAGCGTGCCCAGGCCGGCAGTGAACAGCGCCACGTTTGGATCGAGGCCGGTAATGAGCGGCATCAGTACCAGGGCGCCAAAGGCCACGAACAGCATTTGGGCGCCGGAAAGTACCGTGCGCCACAGTGGATCGTTGAATTCGGACTGCTTCATCGAATTACGCGTCCTTTTGCTTGGTGCCGAAGATCTTGTCACCCGCATCACCCAGACCCGGAATGATGTAGCCATGTTCGTTCAGGTGCTGGTCGATGGACGCTGTGTAGATGATCACGTCCGGGTGAGATTTCTCCACGGCAGCGATGCCCTCGGGCGCAGCGACCAGCACCATGGCGCGGATTTCCTTGCAGCCCGCTTTCTTGAGCAGGTCGATGGTCGCGATCATCGAGCCGCCGGTGGCCAGCATCGGGTCGATGATCATCGCCAGACGCTCGTCGATTTCCGGGACCAGCTTTTCCAGGTAAGTGTGGGCTTCCAGGGTTTCTTCGTTGCGGGCCAGGCCCACGGCGCTGACCTTGGCGCCTGGAATCAGGCTGAGCACGCCGTCGAGCATGCCGATACCGGCGCGCAGGATCGGTACGACGGTGATTTTTTTGCCAGCGATCTTCTCGACCTGTACGGTTCCGCACCAGCCTTCGATGTCGTAGCTTTCCAGCGGCAGATCCGAGGTGGCTTCATAAGTAAGCAGTGCGCCGACTTCCTGTGCCAGCTCACGGAAATTCTTGGTGCTGATGTCAGCGCGGCGCATCAGGCCGAGCTTGTGGCGGATCAGCGGATGACGGATTTCACGAATGGGCATAAGAAAAGGCTCCAGCAGGGGGCAAAAAAACGGCCTAGATTAATCTATTCAGCTGTGACTGTCTTAAAGCGCATGCAGTATCGTGACGCAAGGTATGAATCCTTGCCCTTGGGCACCACACGCAACGTTAGTCCATAATCGCTTGCCCTGAATGAACGGGATGCGTACCTTTGCCCGCTTTTCTCAAACTGCCCATCTGGAGAGCTTCATGTCCGCTGATCTCGAGCATATCCGTCAAATCATGCGCGAGGCCGATTGCCTCTACACCGAGGCTGAAGTCGATGCTGCCATCGCTCGCGTCGGAGCGCAGATCAACGCTGAACTGGCTGACCGTAATCCTGTTGTTTTCTGTGTGATGAATGGCGGCCTGATCTTCTCGGGCAAACTGCTGACGCATCTGAACTTCCCGCTGGAAGCGTCTTACCTGCACGCGACCCGCTATCGCAACGAAACCACCGGTGGCGACCTGTTCTGGAAAGCCAAGCCGGAAGTCTCGTTCATCGATCGTGACGTGCTGATCATCGACGACATTCTCGACGAAGGTCATACCCTGGGCGCCATCATCGACTTCTGCCGCCATGCCGGCGCTAGTGCGGTGCACACCGCGGTATTGATCGACAAGGATCACGACCGCAAGGCCCGTCCTGATCTGAAAGCCGATTTCGTTGGCCTGCCATGCGTTGACCGTTATATCTTCGGCTACGGCATGGACTACAAAGGTTACTGGCGCAATGCTGCCGGGATCTATGCGGTCAAGGGCATGTAATTGACCGTCGCGCCAGGAATGCCCCAAGGGGTATTCCTGCGCTGTGGCACAGGAATGAGTGCGGGTTTCTCAGGGAAGTTCTGAATGAAATTATCGATTTCCGGCGCCATGGCGCTTGCGGTGTTCTACGGTCTGGCATCGGTTGCACCGGCTTACGCTGAACCCATGCATGGCCAGTACCTGCCTCCCGATGATCTGAACCTGCGCGCAGGTGTGCCCGAACAGCAGCAGTTGCTGCAGATAACCGAATACTCGGTAGTGATTGGCAATCAGCGCCAGTCCAGCCAGCAGCCGATCCCCATTACGTCACCGACGCTGCTGCGCCTCAAGGGCAAGCCGCTGAACAAGGGCGCGACCATTTCCGAAGTGATCATTCACTTCGATGCCGAAAGCAAGAGCCTGAAAAAGCCGACCTACGATGAGCCGTCCCGGACGCTGACGCTCTATTATCCAGTCAACCAGTACCGGGCCGTGATGGACCTGCTGCGCAATGAAAAGGTTTATTGCCAGTTTCTTGTCTATGCCAACGGCCATGTCTGGGCCGATCTGCATACTGCGGTGCTACGCACGCGTTGAGCCGCGCACGCGCACAAGGGTAAACTGCCCGCCCGTGAAAGTGTATGCGACCAGTTGGAGCCCGCAATGCGTAAAGACAAGAAGCAGTTGATTGGGGACGAGATCGGCGACGAGCAGATCAAACTGTTCCTCGACTTCGAGCCGTACGATGCCACCTCGCCGTCGCTGCACAAATTGATCAAGGCCTATCGTGGCCTGCGGATCGATGACTTCGAGCGTTTTCTGGTGTTCTTCAAGGAAGCCGGTTACGACCTGGATGGCAAGGATGAGCAAGGCAACGATTTCGTCGCCCTGATCAAGGATCAGCGCAATGCTGAAGACTATATCGAGCTGATCGCCCAGGCTCGCGGCTGATAATCCCTGTTCGCGAATAAATTCGCTTCCACACAAATGATGGTGGGAGCGAATTCATTCGCTAAAGATCATCTACTTTCTGGCCTGATAAGCCTTCCCATAGTGGCGTTCCAGCCGCGCCTGCAACAACTCCAGCCCGATGGACATGATCCAGTAAAGCACCGCCGCCGTGGTCAGCATCTCGATATAGCGATAGCTGGAGCGACCATAAGACTGTGCCAGGAACATCACTTCCCAGACACCCATCACCGAAATCAGGGACGAATCCTTGAGCATCGAGATGAACTGGTTGGTGGTGGGCGGGATGATGGTGCGCATCGCCTGGGGCAGGGTGACGCGCCAGAAGATCTGTGCAGGTCGCAGTGCCAGCGCCAGTGCCGCTTCACGCTGACCGGCCGCTACGCCGATGATGCCCGCCCGGAATATCTCGCTCAGATAAGCGCCATAGTTCAGGGACAGCGCGATGATGCCGGCCAGGATTGCACCGGGCACGATACCCACCTGAGGCAGGCCCAGGTAAATCAGCATGATCTGGATAAGCAGCGGTGTGCCGCGGAAGAACGAGGCATAGAAGCTCGCAATACCGAAGGCCACCGCGCTGCTGGACAGGCGCGCCAGAGCCACGACAAAACCCAGCAGCACCGAGACGAAAATCGAGCACAGGCACACGAACAGGGTCAGCGCTGCGCCCTGCAGAAAACCGTTGGGTGACAGGCTCAGGCCGACCAGATTCGGCAGTTTGTCGAGAATGATCGAGAACTTCAGGTCGAAGCTCAGGAAGAACCCGGCAAACAGGGCGAACATCGCCGCCCAGGTCAGATAGAGCCTTGTACGGAAACCGAGGACACGTTTGAGCAGGCTCTGGGCCTGCTCGGGTGGGCGTTGAGGCTGAAAGGAAGTCATTTGCTGATGTCAGCGCCGATCCACTTCTGTGAAAGCTTGGTCAGAGTGCCGTCCTGCTTGAGTTCGGCAAAGACCTGACGAATCTTGGCGTCCCATTCGGCATCGCCTTTTTCGATGGCGACGAAGTTGGGCTCTTCGTACAGCGAGGCACCAGCGAGCTTGAAGCGTTTGTCCTGATCCAGGCGCGGCTGGGCCGTGACCAGATTGGTGAGGATGGCATCCAGGCGCACACCGGCACCCAGGCCCAGATCCTGGAAGGCAACGTTGTCGTTGTCGTAAGGGGCAATCTGAACGTTCTCGAACGGGTATTCCAGCGGCTTGTCTTCAGCGCCTTCGATCACCAGGTTCTTGTTCAGGTAGCTTTCGTAGCTGGAAGCGCTGGTGAGGCCGACCTTCTTGTTGCTCAGGTCCTTGGCCGAATGGATGCGATCATCCTTGGCGTTGACCACGATCACCGCAGGCGAGGCGTAGTACTCGACAGGGAAATTGAAGACTTCAGCACGGGATTTGCTCGGGGTCATGGAGCAGACGCAGATGTCATAGCGACCACTCCAGCGGCCGGCGGCGATCACGTCCCATGAAGGCGTTTCAAGACGCAGCTTGACGCCCAGCTTGTCTGCGACAGCTTTTGCGACGTCGACATCGAAGCCGTCCAACTGGTTTTTATCATTCAGGAAAGAGAAGGGCGGGTAACTTTCCATCAGGACGTTTACCAGTTCCTTGTTCTTCTGTACGCGGTCCAGTGTGGCACCGGCGAAGGTCTGAGTCGATGCAGCCAGAGTGACCAGGCCAATGCCCAGCAGAGCGCTAAGTTTCAAAGCTATCCCCTGAAAAAATGATTGTAGTTTGTATAAAGCGCTGTATTAAATACGTTATACCAAGCTCATTCCTAATGAGTTTTTTTCATAAAGATATAAGTAGATGGCATATGACTCTGCGCTCGACTGTAATTCTTGATGGCGGCATGGGCCGTGAGCTTCAGCGCCGCGGCGCTCCCTTCCGCCAACCCGAATGGTCGGCCCTTGCCCTGAGCGAGGCACCTGAAGCCGTGCGTGCCGTGCATACCGCCTATATCGACAGTGGCGCTCAGGTTATCACCAGCAATAGCTACGCGGTCGTGCCTTTTCATATTGGTGAAGAGCGTTTCGCTCGCGAAGGTCAGGCACTGGCGGATCTGGCTGGAAAACTGGCTCGCGAGTCGGCGGATGCTTCGGGCGGACGAGCCAAGGTCGCCGGTTCCCTGCCTCCGCTGTTCGGCTCTTATCGCCCTGATCTCTACAAGCCAGAGCTGGCTGCTGAAGTCTTGAAGCCGCTGGTGGCTGGCCTGGCCCCGCATGTGGACCTGTGGCTGGCCGAGACTCAAAGCTGCATCATCGAAGCGCAGACCATTCGTGCCGGTCTGCCTGCCGATGGCAAACCGTTCTGGCTGTCGTTCACGCTTCAGGATGAAGACACGGACGAAGTGGCGCGTCTGCGCTCCGGCGAACCGGTTGCCGATGCGGCCCGCGCCGCTGCCGAACTGGGCGCTGCTGCGCTGCTGTTCAACTGCAGCCAGCCTGAGGTGATCGGTGCAGCCATCGATGCCGCTCGCGAAGTATTCAAGTCATTGAACGTCGAGATCGCCATCGGCGCTTATGCCAATGCCTTCCCGCCGCAACCCAAGGATGCCAAGGCCAACGATGGCCTGGATGAACTGCGCGCAGACCTTGACCCTCAAGGCTACCAGCAGTGGGCGGCAGACTGGGTCAAGCGTGGTGCCACCCACATCGGTGGTTGCTGTGGCATTGGCCCGGAACACATTGCGGTTCTGGCCAAGAGCCTTTAAATACTGAGCTGTTCTTACAAAGAAAAAACCCGTGGCTGCAAGGCTCACGGGTTTTTTTATGCCTCAGGCAATCAGGCGATGCTGCTTTGTTCCTGATTGGTCTGCTCGACCAGTTCCAGGCTCTCGTCGCTCTGGCGGCTGACGCGCTGGTACAGCTGCGCATCGGTTTCCAGTGCTTTTTCCCGTGCCGGGAATATTTCGTTGAGCTTGGCGGCCCACTCGTTGCGAGCCTTGTCCGGGAAGCAGCGCTCGATCAGTTCCAGCATGATCGAAACCGTCACCGATGCACCCGGAGAAGCACCGAGCAAGGCGGCCAGAGAACCGTCCTTTGCAGACACCAGTTCGGTACCGAACTGCAGAATGCCGCCTTTCTTGGCGTCTTTCTTGATGATCTGCACTCGCTGACCGGCAACTTCCAGACGCCAGTCTTCGGCCCTGGCTTGAGGGTAGAAGCGGCGCAGGGATTCCAGGCGCTGCTCCATCGACTGCATCACTTCACTGACCAGATATTTGGTCAGATCCATGTTGTCGCGAGCGACGGCCAGCATCGGTTTGATGTTGGCCAGTCGTACCGACAGCGGCAGGTCAAGGAACGAGCCGTGCTTGAGGAACTTGGTGGTGAAGCCGGCGTAAGGTCCGAACAGCAGGGATTTCTTGCCATCGACCACGCGGGTATCCAGGTGAGGAACCGACATGGGCGGCGAACCCACGGCGGCCTGGCTGTAAACCTTGGCCTGATGCTGCTTGACCACTTCAGGGTTGTCGCAACGCAGCCACTGGCCACTGACCGGGAAGCCGCCGAAGCCCTTGCTCTCTTCGATGCCCGACATCTGCAGCAGCGGCAATGCCGCGCCACCCGCGCCGAGGAATACGAATTTTGCGTCGATCTGGCGAGTGCTGCCGCTGTTCACGTCCTTGATGGTGACGGTCCAGCCGTTGCCATTACGGGTCAGGTCGGTAACGCGCTTGCAGTATTTGACCTGAGCGTCGGGAGCGCTGCCCAGGTGAGTGAGCAACTGGTTGGTCAGCGCGCCAAAGTTGACGTCCGTACCGTTCATTACCCGCGTGGCGGCGATAGGTTCGTCGGCCGGACGACCTGGCATCATCAGTGGCATCCACTCGGCCAGCTTTGCCTTGTCTTCGGTGTATTCCATCGAAGAGAAGGCGTGATGCTTGTGCATCGCTTCAAAACGGGTCTTGAGGAAGGAAATCCCGCTCTCGCCCTGAACGAAGCTCAGGTGCGGAACCGAGTTGATGAAGGATTTCGACGAGCCGAAGGTGCCTTTGCGAGCCAGATAGGCCCAGAACTGCTTCGATACCTCGAACTGGGCGTTGATGTGCACCGCTTTCTTGATATCGATGGAGCCATCGGCCGCGGGCGGCGTGTAGTTCAGCTCGCAGAGGCCGGCATGACCGGTCCCTGCGTTGTTCCAGGGGTTGGAACTCTCCGCAGCGCCGGAATCCATGAGCTCAACGACTTCCAGCTTGAGGCCGGGGTCGAGCTCCTTGAGCAGCACGGCCAGGGTGGCACTCATGATGCCCGCTCCGACCAATACTACGTCGACTGCTTCGTTATGCGCCATTAACGCGTCTCCAAAATCTGCAGCACCAAATTGACGGCATACGTTCCTGAGGCTAGATGCCAGGGGTACAGGGCGTCGATAAAAGTTGTGCCCCATGTGTCCTGGCCAGGATCGCCTGTCCGATTCTTCGCAATTTTTCGCATCTAAAGCGCAGGTCCCGGTCAGGCTGAACAAGAGTCTTCATCAAGGATGCATGAACTCATTTTTCAACCCGTTCGGCCATTCGACCATCGTCAAGGCATCGCATGCCCGGACGACAGGCCTCAGGCTCCGGTGATGGAGGCGCAGTCGCGGTCAGTCCTGTTCAAAGGGGCTGGTTCAGACGCTGATGGTGCATTTACAAACGCGTACCTATTCATTTTGCTCGCCACACTCTTGTGAAGTAGTGAAACCCGTTTTTTCACGCTCTTTTGGAAACGTGAACCAAACCTCAAAAAGGGCTGCGATGGCAGCTCTGGCAGATCAGGTGCATACAGATTGAGGCGTTGTCGGGGGCAAAAGGTTCGATATCAATCGAGCGATTGCTCACCGTTCATCGAGCACAACTGTGTGCAAATGACCTGTGTGGGCGGCTCTCTGTGGGCATTACGGAGGAGCTAATCCGGGGATTAGCGATGCTGCGAGGCCCGATCAGGAGACGTCCTTATAATCGGGGGGAGATTATGAGCGGTGGGGCTGGAAGCCGCAACACATAACCATGGCAGGGGCTGTGTACGGCACTTTGTCACAGCTTTGAGACATCGTTGTGACAGCCTCAAAGTGCCTCATCCAGAATTCTCAAGGATCTTTAAGCTGCATGGTGTTGTCTGTGTTTGCCTGCGGACCCATCCATAAGTCTCCGGTAGCTTCCCGAGTGCTGGAATGGGGCTGGCTTAATGTAAATGGACGAAACACAAGGATGATGCTCGATGCTTGCTTCTGCTCGACTGGGCGATAAACACGTATGCCCTAAACCCGGCCATGGTACTACCCCTATTGCCAGTGCATCGGCTGATGTGAATATCAGCTTTGCCGGTGCTGCTCGTGTTGGAGATACTTGCGGATGCGGGGCCGTCATCACCACGGGGTTCCCCTCCATTCTGGTCAACAACCGTCCCCTGGCTCATTTAGGAAGCCCTACCAGTCATGGTGGGACAATTATCACAGGCTCAAGTGATACCTTTGGTGGTTTTGTCATGGGTGCTGCGCCCGGTGCCGCAATCATTAATTTTGCAGTGCTGGGAGCATTCCGCTCCGATGGCTCTGTGGATGACGAAAGGATGGCAACCTTGCTGGCCGACCCGAGATTGGTTGAGAGGGCAACCGCTGCAAAGGCTGTGGTTAATTCGGATGAAGGCGTGACGGAGCCTGACAAGGTGTCTAGATCAGAAGCAGAGCCTGTCGTTTGCACACACCCAGATATGATGGAAGCGCTGGCGAGTTATATTGCCGACGAGATGAACCGCAATATCCGACACCCGTCGGTCTTGAAGATGAAAGAGTTACTCAGTTATGACGTTGTGGAAGAAACCCGCAAGCAAATGGCTTTACCTTGGTACCTCCAAATAGGCGCTACCAATCCACAAACTATAGGGGCCTCCAATATGGTAGCTGCTATGGCTATATGGACTGAGCGAGTGGGACAGAATCGTCCGTGGGATCACAAACCGAAAATCCACAGTAAGTTCGGCGGATACCATCACAAGCAAGGCAAGTATGATTATTTCTATGATATCTGGTCGAATATACACTACGGTTATGTGGGGCGCGCTGGTGGGCTTTCTGAGAGTATGCTCTCGGACGGTGCAGGAGTTGAGCAAATAGCCTCTGATTCCATAAGAAAGCTATTTGATTGGGAGAGGCGTCGCGGACCACATGCTACTGAGGGGGTTGAGGGGATGAGGGCTTTCGACGATGCCCCTGACCGGATATCCATCAGTATCGGAATTAGACTATTTGACGAGCATCCTAATGGCGGTATTACCGCCAAGATGGTAGTGGAGAAGGTTCTTGCTGTTAAACCAGAGGATTGGGGGAGTGGCATTAGTGTTCACGAGTGTAAGTAAGCTTCGCAAGAGATGGGTGCTCACCATTGCAGTGATCGCGGCAGTTATATTTTGGTACGTGACGTTACCGCGAGTTGCCGTACATTACTCCAAGGATGGAGCGGCGGAGCTGCGCTATATCTGGAATACCCAGCACCGTATCGACAAAGGTGCCTTGCTCCCAGGCCAAGCCACCTCTGATATTGGGCATATATTCCCTGAAGAGGATTTCTTCATGATGTTCGATTGGTGGAGCGACAAGGGGGGGCGGCGGTGTATCAGCATCACTCCGAAGTGGGGTGGTACGACAGAGATCAAACTTGATGAAGCTGGTAAGATAGACACTGCTAGAACCGATCAGGATGTTATTGCCCGGTTGCAACGTTGTGAGGGCGCACGTGATCCTTTCGTGCTTTAACGAGTACTTGTCCGAGGGTGGTGGCGAAGATGTTTGTGGACTAAGTCCTAGCAGTTGCACCAGAGAAATGGGGTGAGCGTGTCTGAGTCCACAAAGCCAATTAAATATAGATATGAATTCGGTGTTCTCTTTTTGCTGCTATCTCCCTTTGTATTCTGGATGGCGGTGATACCTGTGGTGACCATCTACTACGCAAAAGAGGGAAAGGAAAAGTCTCTCGATTACATAGGGTACTGAACGCAGAACTATCGTAGTGGGCGGGGAGGACTGTGTCCAAGAGAGGCGATATTTGATTTTGGGCATATTTTCCAAGATGAAGAGTTTTTAGGGGGTGTTGGCGGAGTAAGAGTGGTGGTAATCATTGCTCCAATATCACCCCCAAATAGCGCAAAACAGAAATGTGTCTCGATATGAATGGCAATATTGACAACAGCCGAGGAAGTGTCATGGATGTGGATCGGTTGAAGGAGTGCATCACTCATCGGGATAATCCCTAGTGTCATGAGACTTCAAGTTTATAGACTTAGGTTGCAGCTAGATTTATTCGATGCTTCGGGCGTATCATTGCCAAAAGCTCCAGGGGGTATTTGAAAACTTGGCATCAGGCTTTAGATTGTAAGTTTGATGGATTAGTTTGTGGCGCGTTTACGCCGTTTGGAGATAGCGCTCGCATCATGTTACTGATTCGCTAGTTTAAGTATGTACATAAGATAGGGCCGTTGAGGAGATTGCTCTACAAGGCCTTCACTGGCAACGTCACTTCTGTAGCTGCTGCACGCACGAGCGTGATTAGACCGTCCGGTGCTTGCAGGGCTCCAGCATCTCTATAATCCCAGCAGGCGATGGCACCACATGCGTCTGAAAAACCTCGGCTAGCGGATGCAGCACGCCGCACATGTAGCGGTCGGCACGGAAGTACGATACGTAGGGGATGTACAGTGCATGGAGGAAGTCAACAAAGTCACTGGCTTTTGGCTGTCGACCACTTTCCCCCAGCGACTTGTTAATCGAGGTATAGAAGGCGTTGATGCAGACGAACAGTCCTGGGCAATAACGTCTAACCAGCGATGGGTCTTCGCACTTTGGTGCCTCGTGCAGCAAACTTTCAAGCAGGCGATTTACTATTTCGACCATCCCCTGCTGCTTCAGCTTCGTCCAGCGCTCCCCTTTCACCTCTTTCATCGCCTCGGCCCGTTCGGCTTCTGACAGATGAACCAACTTATCGTTAAGGTCGAGCAGCGTTTGCTGACAGCTTTCAAGGAGTTGCTGTGCGGGTTTCCTGACCCACTCAACTATCGATCCGAGCTGGTGATAATTGTGTATGAACCACTGCGACATGAAGGTGGGGTCACGCAGACTTTCCATGAAAGCCTTATCGGCTTGTTCGCGTGTGGCTTTCCCTAACACATAATTTTTGAGCACCGTCGCATTCCGAGGGTGCATGGGGACTTTGGTGAGCAGGTCGGTAAGATCCAGCGTCTCGCCCGTGGTTCTCTCAAAATCGCTTCGGAAACCGCCATTTTTACTCAAGCTCGCTTGGAAAATCCTGCGAGTTTTACGGTTCATCTGATGCTTGCTCGCTTCCTCCTGAATAATGCCGGGTATATCCAGATTATCCAGCGGGCTTATAAGTGAGCCCATGTCCGGGAACCATTCGCCATTGGTATCCAGGACGTCTACAGGGGTTGGATCGAGATCTACCAAGCGCATCAGTTCGGCTTTCATCAGGCGATCGTAGGAAATCATCGTGTTACGACCGCATAGCTCTACCATTAATGTAGTGCGCGTCACCCCTGCGTTAGCGTACTGCGGATCCAAGGGGGACATTTCCGCAATATGCGCTCCCGAAAAAACGAACATCACGTCCTTGCGCTTCTTGAGCGCTTTAAGCGCTGTCAGTTGTTGGTTTTGCGCTTCGTCCAGGCCTGGACGGCTAAGAGTCGAGTAATCAGAGCTATCCAGGTAGATGACGGTTGACGTGCTGGATTGCATTTCTCTTTCCTTGTCTGAGTGGCATGCAGTTGTATAGCTGCTGAGGTTCGATCCAGCCACGTCGATGATCTGAGAAAAACCTTCGCTCCGCCACTATTACTACCTGTATCCCACCCATTTTCTGGCTCAAAGAGAAGTGTCGAATAGTCACGGGCATCAACAAAAACTACGCCGCCACGGTTTTACTGGCTTCTGTTATGCATCGTTTGCAACATCTTTTTCATACAGAGGCGAGGGCTTGGTGAGAGGATTTGGTTTCTTGGGCAAAACACGTGCTAGCTAGGCTTGGAACTTCTTCGGCTACGCAGTTCGCATTTTCTCGCTCCATGGCTGATGAGTTTTCGTTCTTCTGCCCAAGATTGATCGGCCTGCTCTGGTAGTCCTCTCATCACAACTGAACCTCGGTGTCGTGGTGTTGATTGTCGTTCAATAGGATAGATAGCCGTGCGCATGAAGTTTGCACTGACTTTTGGAGAGTTAGCTGTGATCAATTGGTCGCTACATGAGGACCTTCAATTCCACCATGATCAATTTAAGTGGGGAAACTACTGGGTGTGAAACGAAAGGAATTGATCGGGTTTATGTGACTTTTATCAGGTATTCGTCATGCCGTGATCAACTGACGTGGCATTGAACCTGCGCAGTGCTGCGTAACCTGTGCGCTGGAGGGCAATGGCTGGTTCAGCCAGTTGGCACGTTGTTCGTTGACTTCGACCCAGTCGCTGCTCAATGGACGCTCGGTGCAGTGCTTGAGTGCGCGGCAGATGCCGGTCTTGTCCACTAGTGCGTAGTGGCGCAATGGGCGGCGCAGGTTGAACAACGATTGGAAAAGACCCATGACGTAGCTCCTGTCGAGTTGATGGGGGCTATCCTGACTTCCCGGCGTTACACCCCGATTACATTCCTGTGGCTGAACCATTGCGATGGTTCAGCGGTCCCATTTTTCGCTGGCATGGCTATACTGCGGCACATTTATAGTGTCTGGCCTCTGGAGAGATGAGCATGTTGCGTCGCCTTTTGTTCGGTTTGCTTGCTGTAAGCAGTTTGACGCTGGTCGGGTGTGCCCACAGCCCGCAGCAACTGAGTCCTCAACCCAAGCTCAACGCGCAGTTCGCGCCGGTGGGTCAGGGGCAGCAGGTTGTCGTGCGTGTCGTGGACGGTCGTTCAAGCCCTACATTGGGAACCCGTGGCGGTCTGTACCCTGAAACCAGCGCAATCAGTGTGAATGGTGCCGATCTGCTGCCAAAGCTGCAGGCACAGGCTGAAGCGGCCGTTCGCTTGCTGGGCTTTACCCCGGTTTCGGGTGGCGGTAATGGTGCGCAACTGACCCTGACCCTGGCCGATCTGAAATATCAGTCGCCCAAGGAAGGCCTGTACGTGACCGAGGCAACCATCAGCTCCACGTTCCGTGCTGACGTGCGCAACAATGGCCGCAACTACGGTGGCCGTTATTCCGCCTCGCTGGATCAGCGTTTCGGTATGGCGCCCAATCAGGAAACCAACACCAAGCTGGTGAGCGA
Source organism: Pseudomonas sp. Irchel 3A18 (assembly GCF_900187465.1). Classification (NCBI taxonomy): domain Bacteria; kingdom Pseudomonadati; phylum Pseudomonadota; class Gammaproteobacteria; order Pseudomonadales; family Pseudomonadaceae; genus Pseudomonas; species Pseudomonas sp. Irchel 3A18. The sequence continues at coordinate 523,479 of NZ_FYDI01000002.1, read as the reverse complement.
CGTGCTGAGCGATGCGCTGACCCGCGTGTTCCAGGACCCGACTATCGGTGGCACCTTGGCGCAATAAGCCTTGCCCAAATGAAAAGCCCGGCCCTTTTTGCAAGGGGCCGGGCTTTTTTGTATTCGGGTGCGGGGGTCAGGCGGCTTGCTGATAGAGATTCAGAAAGCTCAGGCCTGTTTCCAGATCCATGTCCGGAAGATCATGATGCTGATGCCCGCCCAAAGCGCAGTAGACCAGCCAGTGGCGGTCCTGGACGTTGAAGGCCAGTGCGTCCACCAGCTCTTGTTGTTCATCGCTCTGGGCGATCAGATACAGGCGATCCTGGTTGTTTGCGTGCAACATGAACAGCTCCAAAAAAGGGTCGGTCATTCCTTGAGGAGCCATACAGTGCACGAGCTGTGTGACGTTCAGGTGACACCATCAAAAACGGCACCTCAACGGTGCCGTTTCTGTGAAGCGTCGTATCAGAGAGGCAAACCTGCCTTGACCCGATACTGATTGCGCACCGGCGTCGCATATTGCTGGATCAAGTAAGGGCGATGTTCGGCAGGAGCCTCGGCCAGCCTGCTTTCCCATTCTTCCCTGGCGCGCGCCAGTTCGTCGGCCGGGAATACGTCTGCCGCCAGCGGTACATCCAGTGCCGGATCGGCATCGGCCCATTGTGCATAAGCCAGGTAATGCACCGGGAACAACCGATAACCGCCGAGAATCTGCCGGTCCATTTCGGCTGCCAGCAGCTTGGTGTCCTCGAAGGATTCGGTGATCGGTGGTGCGAAGTTCACGTGCACACGGCCTTTATAGCCCGTGATACCCAGCGCAATGCTGACGTCGTCCTCGCCCGGCGTCTTGGTGTAGCTGCCGGTGGTGGCGCGGATGTACAACTCCCGTGCCTTGGCGTGGTCACAAGGATCGTATTCGTAGCTGATCGACACCGGAATGAGGTTCAGCGAACGGATCACTTCGCTGAAAGGCTCATCCTTGCGGCTCATGTGGAACATCTTGAGGATGGCCGACTCGGTACGATCATCACCGTCCTTGGCGCGACCTTCGGCCTGGGCGATCCAGATCGACTGGCCATCGCGGGTAATCGAATGATTGATGTACGCCGAAAGCAGTTGATACGCCGCCATCTTCTCGCGTCGCCCGATAATCGAGCGATGCACGATGAAGCTCTTGTTCAGGCGCATCAGGTCGCTGACGAAAGGCTTTTGCAGCAGGTTGTCGCCAATGGCAATGCGCGGCGTAGGCAGGCCTGCGTGATAAACGGCGTAGTTGACGAAGGCCGGGTCCATCACGATATCGCGGTGGTTGGCCAGGAACAGATAAGCCGTGCCGGACTTGAGTAATTCCACGCCGGTGTAGGTCACACCGTCTGTAGCCCGCTCGATGGTGTGGTCGACGTAATACTCGACCTTGTCCTGCAGGGTAGCGACCGAATCGATCCCGGCGAATTCACGACGCAGTTTGCGGGCGAGGGTCGGTTGCAGGAACCACCCGAACGCACCTGCCAGACGCGGAAAGCGGAATTTGGTCAGGATCGCGAGAAAGGCTTTATCGCTCAGCAGACGTGCCAGTACGGCGGGGACTTCTGCATCGTTGTAAGGTCGGATGGCATCGAATTCGCCCATCATGCTCTCTTGTTGGAAACGGATAGGGTAAAAAGAAGGCGGGTTGCTCTGGCAGCCTTCAAAAGAATGGAGCAATTATACGCATAACTGACAGCGGAGGCCGCGATGCAGGAATTACAGGGTTACGACTGTCCGTACTGCGGGGAGCCCGTGGAGGCTGTACTGGACTTGTCCGGCGGCGATCAGCAGTACATAGAGGACTGCCCGGTCTGTTGTCGGCCGATCATATTCGACCTGAGGACCGATGGTGAAGACTGGAGTCTGGACGTTCGCAGTGAGAACGAATGATGCAGAGAATCTACGAGCCTGAAAACTTGATGGAAGGTGAGTTGCTGCAAGGCATGCTTGCCAGTGAAGGGGTCGAAGCGCATCTGGTCGGGCGCGACTTGCTGGGTGGTATGGGCGAGTTGCCGGGACTGGGCTTGCTGGGCATCTCGGTGGATGACGATCAGGTCGAGCGCGCGCGGGCCTTGATCACTGCGTACAATGCTGCCCTGCCGTTGTCCGGTGACGAGCCGGACAGTTTTCCCGATGTACTGGTGTGTTGAACACCTCCGAATAGAGTTGCCTTAGCCTCATGTGTGGACGTTATGCCCTGTTTCGCTGGAACCCTGCCTTTGCGGCCTTGCCCGGTTTTCCGGCAGACCAGCAGCCGCAATGGAATATCTCTCCGGCCGACACCGTGCTGATCATGCGCGCAGCCGAGGCTGAAGGTGATCTGGAACTGGCACGTGCCCGCTGGGGGCTGACGCCAGCGTGGCTGACCGATCTTTCCCGCACGCCCGCCCATGCGCGTGCCGAAACCCTGGCCGAGCAGCCGATGTTCCGTGAAGCTTTTCGCCAGCGTCGCTGCCTGCTGCCGGCCAACGGTTTCTACGAATGGCGCGGCACCGCCCGTAAACGCCCGTTCTGGCTGACGCCGGGCGAGGGTTCGGCCCTGTTCTTTGCGGCGGTCTGGGAGGCCTATCCGGTGCAGGGCCATACGTATCTGAGTGTGGCAGTGGTTACCCAGGCTGCGGCCAGCCAGCGGCGTCCGCTGATTCTCGATGCCCAGGGCCAGAAAGACTGGCTGGCAGCCGACACGCCACTGCACACCTTGCAGGCACTGCTTGCCTCCGTACAGATGCCCCTGCGCGAGAGGCCGCTGGCCAATCTGGTGAACGATCCAAAGCTCAATGCGCCGGAGTGTCTGACGCCTTTGTGAAGCGGGTTGCATCGTGTGTGAGCGAATTCATTTGCGAACAACCACTATCCCTGGAACCAACCTGTTACAAAGCGGACAAACATGGCTGTTTGCTGCTATCTGGTGCTGAGTCCATTGTCCGCCTAGGATGACCGCCTCGCTTATAAGGAGAAACACCATGCGTCAGTCATTAGCCCTGTGTGTTCTGGGGGGCGGTTTATTGCTTGGCGGCTGTCAGGCTGTAAACACGACCACCGGTGATTCGGTGGGGGTCGAGCGCAAGCAGTACATGTTCAGCATGCTCTCGACAGATGAAGTCAATAAAATGTACGCCCAGTCCTACAAGGAAACCGTAGGCGAGGCGAGCGGTAAGGGCGTGCTGGATACCAACAGCGCCAATGCCAAGCGGGTGCATGCGATTGCCGACCGCTTGATTGCCCAGGCCCCGAAGCTGCGTCCGGATGCGGCCCAGTGGCAATGGGAAGTGAACCTGATCAAGAGCGATGAGCTCAACGCCAACTGCGGGCCTGGCGGCAAGATCATTTTCTATACCGGACTGATCGAAAAGTTGAAGCTGACCGACGATGAAATCGCTGCGGTCATGGGCCATGAAATCGCCCATGCCCTGCGTGAGCACGGGCGTGAAGCGATGTCGAAGGCCTACGGCGTGGCCATTGCCAAACAAGGCGCGGGAGCCTTGTTGGGGCTTGGGGAAACCGGCATGGCGCTGACCGACACGGTGGTCAACTACAGCCTCACGCTGCCCAATAGCCGCAGCAATGAAAACGAGGCCGACCTGTTGGGCCTGGAGCTGTCGGCGCGAGCGGGTTACAACCCGAACGCTGCGGTGACCCTGTGGCAGAAAATGACCCAGAACGCTGGTGGCTCTCAGCCGGAGTTCATGAGTACTCACCCGGCCTCGGAAAATCGTATTGCTTCCTTGCAGGCTGCGATTCCCAAGGTGATGCCGCTGTACCAACAAGCCAGAAAATCCTGACTGGTCCTTCGCGATTGAAGTCGCTTCTACCGTTTTGCAGTGCTGCGAAGGCCGGGTAGGGGCGAATTCATTCGCGAGACGGCTGACGGCAGCAGAGCGCTGTGGTTTTCGTTGCAGCGCTCTTTTCATCATGCTCAGACCCAGCCGCTGACTTGCATGGCCTTGTAGACCGCGACCAGTGCCAGTACGAAGAAGGCGCTGGCGGCCAGACGGCGGATCAGGGTCAACGGCAGTTTTTCGGCAGCGAAGTTACCGGCCAGTACCACCGGGACGTTAGCGATCAGCATGCCCACGGTGGTGCCGATGATGACCAGCCACAGGTAGGAATACTGCGCGGCAAGCATCACGGTCGCAATTTGCGTCTTGTCACCGATTTCCGCGATGAAGAACGTGATCAGGGTCGTCATGAACGGGCCGAACTTGCGGGCCGTGCTCGCTTCATCGTCGTCCATTTTGTCGGGAACCAGTGTCCACAGGGCCGTGGCCGTGAAGCTGGCGGCGAGCGTCCAGTGCAAGACTGCATCGGAAAAGAAGCTGCTGAACCATGCGCCGACTGCGCCCGCCGCAGCGTGGTTGGCCAGCGTGGCAGCAACAATGCCGGCGATGATGGGCCAGGGCTTGCGAAAGCGGGCGGCGAGAATGAGTGCGAGCAATTGCGTTTTATCGCCAATCTCGGCAAGCGCAACGATTGCAGTGGGGATTAACAGGGATTCCAGCATCAGGGTTCCTAAGGGGCGGGTCGACACGGCTATGACACGTACAACCTCCCCGCCCCGGGTAAGGTGTTCGTGTCATAGGTCTTGTCAAACCACCGATCCGTCTGAGCGGATTCTGGGTCGCACGCACCATGGTCTGAGGACCAAGTATGTTGATGCGTGCCGGACGAGCATGTTGCTCGTGGGAGACTACTCCCCTAGGACGGAGCGGATTCTGCCTTCGCAAAATCCATTCGGCAAGCTCTTATTTTCAAGAACGTTTCGCGCTGTAGATCCGGAAGCCATTTCCCTGGGCCCGGATTTCACAGGCCCCGACATGCTCTTCGATCAGCGGCTGATAGCGCAGGAAGCTATTGGCAACCAGGCGTAGTTCGCCACCTGATTTCAGATGTTGGCGTGCTTTTCTCAGCAGGGTTTCAGTGGCCAGATAGTCGGTATGCACCCCGACATGGAAGGGTGGATTGCTCAGAATCGTGTTCAGACCCATGGGGGCTGCATCGATGCCATCGCCGGTCAGAATTTTTGCTTCAAGGCCGTTGGCCGCCAGGGTCAGAGTGGCACTGGCTGTGGCGAATGCATCCACATCGAGCATCACGACGTCGTTGTGCGGGTAGCGACGTTTTACCGCAGCACCCAGCACGCCCGCGCCGCATCCGAAGTCCAGCAAGTGGCCGCTGGGGAGCTTGTCGAGGTTTTCCAGCAGCAGGGCCGAGCCGCGATCCAGGCGGCCATGGCTGAATACGCCCGGCAGGCTGATGACCGTGAGCGGGCCGTCTTCGAGTTCGATCTGGTAAGGCTTGGCCAGGCTTTGCAGCTCGACCGCCTGTGGCGCGTTTTCTACCGTGACTTGCCAGAGCTGGCAATGGCGGGCGCTGTCGAGCTTGCGGGCCCGGCCCAATGGGCTCAACTGTTTGGCAGCGGCTTCGATGCCCCCACGTTTTTCACCCACCAGAAACAGCTCGCGTCCTGCCAGCCGGGAGGAAAGAGCATTGAGCATGTACTCGGTCAGGTCGCGCGCCTTGGGCAGAAACAGCACGGCGGCCTCGAAAGGCTCCTGTGGTGCGTCTACGCCAAAATGCGTGCGCCCGGTGAAACGGGCGTCCAGTGCAGCCTGGTCGCCTGCATGCCAGCACCATCCGCGAGCGTTCGGCAGCTTCCCCAGCAAGTCGTCGGCGGGCAAACCGGCCAGCAGCAACGAGCCTTGAAAGAGTTCAGCCTGTCGAAGTAACACTTCACTGCGCGGGTCCATGTTTTCGCTCCTGAAAAAAGGGGCGAATTCTAGCTGACTACCCGCTTCGGCGCCCCTGCAAAAAATGCCTGGGCGTTCTCGATGACCTGGCTGACGATGCGCTGGCGAGCTTCCCGGGCGCCCCAGGCGCTGTGCGGCGTGATGATCAAGCGTGGAATATCGTCGGCCAGCAGCGGGTTGCCTGCGACGGGGGGTTCCACGCTCAGCACGTCTGACGCGGCACCGCCCAGATGGCCATTGCGCAAGGCATCGGCCAAAGCCTGCTCGTCGATCAAGCCGCCGCGAGCGGTGTTGACCACCAGTGCCTGTGGTTTGAGCAACTGCAGTTCCCGGGCGCCAATCATGTTTCGGGTGTGTTCATTGAGCGGGCAATGCAGCGTCAGGGCGTCGATTTGCGGCAGCAACTCTTCAAGCGGCAGACGATCCGGGCGAGCAGGGCGGCCGGGAATCTGCCCCAGCAAGACGCGCATGCCGAAAGCTTCTGCCAGCCTGGCCACCGCGCCACCCAGTTCGCCATGGCCCAGCAGGCCGAGGGTCTTGCCTTCAAGCTCGACAATCGGGAAATCCAGCAGGCAGAACTGAGAGGATTTTTGCCAGAGACCCTGTTGCACGGCTTTCTGGTAATCGGGCAGTCGTGTGGCCAGAGCCAATAGCAACAGCAAGGTATGTTGCGCTACCGATGGGGTTCCATAGCCTTGGCAGTTGCAGACAGTGACGCCGTGTTCGCGGGCAGAAACCAGGTCCACATTGTTGGTGCCGGTCGCGGTGACCAGCACCAGTTTCAAGTCAGGGCATGCAGCGAACGTGTTGGCATCAAGCACGATCTTGTTGCTGATCGCCACCTGCGCTCCTTTGAGGCGGTCGATGACCTGATCCGGGGAAGTGCTGTCGTGCAGCACCAGTTCGCCGAAGCTTTCACGCAACGCGCCGAGATCCAGATCCCCCAGATCAAGTGACGTGTGATCGAGGAAAACTGCTCTGCCCGGATTGCTCATTAGCTGTACCTTTTTTGTAATAAATTGAAAGAGTAGTGTTGCGAGCCTATCAGCAAACGTTCATCAATATTTTTGGAGGCCCCATGTACTGGGCAGAATTTCTCACTGTAGCCTTGATCCATCTGCTGGCGGTCGCCAGCCCCGGCCCCGATTTTGCGGTCGTGGTTCGTGAAAGTGTCACCCACGGTCGCAAGGCGGGCATCTGGTCTGCGCTGGGTGTGGGGTCGGCGATTTTCCTCCATGTGGGGTATTCGCTGCTGGGTATCGGCATCATCGTTTCCCAATCCATCGTGCTGTTCAATGCCCTCAAATGGGCGGCAGCCGCTTACCTCTTGTACATCGGTATCAAGGCCCTGCGTGCCAAGCCTGCGGCTTTGGGGGACGATCCGGTCAAGTCGCCTGTCGGTGAAAGAACGGCTCGTGGTGCCTATGTCAGCGGCTTTGTGACCAATGGCCTGAACCCCAAGGCGACGCTGTTTTTCCTGTCGCTGTTCACGGTGGTCATCAACCCTCATACGCCTCTGCTGGTGCAGGGCGGTTACGGTGTTTACCTGGCGGTGGCGACTGCCATCTGGTTCTGTCTGGTGGCCTGCCTGTTCAGCCAGGCTCGGGTGCGCGCCGGCTTTGCCCGCATGGGCCACTGGTTCGATCGGGTCATGGGTGGCGTGCTGGTGGCGCTGGGCTTGAAGCTGGCGTTGACCGAGGTGCGTTGAGTTTCGTGACACGTTACCTTGTCGGCAAATCGTCCCTTTGGCTGATTTGGCTGGCGGACTAGAGCGCTAGAGTCCATATTTCAAGCTTCGCCTGTGAACTTTGAAAAGGGACTCATATGTTACAGACTCGCGTTCTTCCGCCAGCCGATGGCGCTTACCAGTACCCTCTGTTGATAAAGGGGCTGCTGTTGTCTGGCAGCCGCTACGAAAAAACGCGTGAAATCGTTTACCGCGATACTGTTCGCTTCACCTATCCCACCCTCAACGAACGTGTTCGCCGCCTGGCCAATGTGCTGACAGCGGCAGGCGTGAAGGCGGGCGATACAGTGGCCGTCATGGATTGGGACAGCCACCGTTATCTGGAATGCATGTTTGCGATCCCCATGATCGGTGCGGTGGTGCACACCATCAACGTGCGGCTCTCGCCCGAGCAGATCGTCTACACCATGAACCACGCCGAAGACCGGCTGGTGCTGGTCAACAGTGAGTTCGTCGGCCTGTATCAGGGCATTGCCGGGCACCTGACCACTGTGGACAAGACGCTCCTGCTCACGGATCTGCCGGAAAAGACCGCCGATCTGCCGAATCTGGTCGGGGAATACGAAGAGCTGCTGGCAGCGGCGAGCCCTGATTACGACTTCGAGGACTTCGACGAAAACTCGGTCGCCACGACTTTCTACACCACCGGGACAACGGGCAACCCCAAGGGCGTGTATTTCACCCATCGCCAACTGGTGCTGCACACCATGGGCGTGGCGACGATCATGGGCAGTGTCGAGCATGAGCGCCTGCTGGGCTCCAGCGATGTGTACATGCCGATCACCCCCATGTTTCACGTGCATGCCTGGGGTATGCCTTATGCGGCAACCATGCTGGGCTTGAAACAGGTTTATCCCGGCCGTTATGACCCGGAGTTTCTGGTGGAACTGTGGCGCAAGGAGAAGGTGACGTTCTCCCATTGCGTACCGACCATCATGCAGATGTTGCTGCACTCCAAGGCCGCCAGGGATGTGGATTTCGGCGGCTGGAAAATCATCATTGGTGGCAGCTCGCTGACGCGCAGCCTGTATCTGGCCGCCAAGGCCAAGGGTATTCAGCTCACCGCCGCCTATGGCATGTCCGAAACCGGGCCGCTGATTTCCGTTGCCCACATGAACGAAGAGTTGAGAGAAGGGCCTGAGGACGATCGCATCACCTACCGCATCAAGGCGGGTGTGCCGGGTATGCTGGTGGACGCGGCCATCGTCGACGAAAACGGAAACTTCCTGCCTGCCGATGGTGAAACCCAGGGCGAACTGGTGCTGCGCGCCCCCTGGCTGACCGAGAGTTATTTCCGCGAGCCGCAAAAAGGGGCCGAGCTGTGGGCGGGGGGCTGGCTGCACACGGGCGACGTGGCGACCCTGGACGACATGGGGTTTATCGATATCCGCGACCGCATCAAGGACGTGATCAAGACGGGAGGCGAGTGGGTATCGTCGCTGGAACTTGAGGACCTGTGCAGTCGACATGCTGCCGTGCGCGAAGTCGCGGTGGTAGGGGTCGCCGACCCGCAATGGGGTGAGCGGCCTTTTGCATTGCTGGTGGTCCACGAAGGGCAGAGCATCGATGCCCGGATTTTGAAGGAGCACCTCAATCCGTTTGTCGAGCAGGGCCATATCAACAAGTGGGCCATACCCAGTCAGATCGCGGTTGTTACTGAAATTCCCAAGACCAGTGTCGGCAAACTCGACAAAAAACGCATGCGCCTGGACATCGTCGAATGGCAAAGCAGTAACAGTGCCCTTTTGTCGACGCTTTGAACCCGCCGGATAACTCTCATCCAGCCTGACCGCATGCTGTGCTCATCGAGCACGGCATGCGTCTGCGTCGGCCATAAAACGATGTTTGCCAAATGTTCAAATTGTTCCATCCTGCGCACCGGTCTGTTACTCAACCTTGTCGTAACAGGCATTCCAGAGGCTTTGATACGTGCAAATCACACTTTAGAGGGATCAAGCAGCAGGGCGTGCTGGATATAGTCGGGACAGGGGACTTGGCAAGAGCGTAAAGATGCATTTTGTTTGGCGGCCCTCAGGGGGGCCGGTGAGTGTTGACAGCCAATCCATGGCTGAGTCGTTTCTGGAAGTTCCCACTGCCATAAAAATAAAAGCACATGGAGTCGCATCGATGACAACAGCAATCCCTTTCTGGCGCCGGGCGAAACTTCCTCTGGCAGTCAGTCTCGCTTCCTCGCTCGCCAGTCCCGCGTTCGGCGTTACCTTCAATGTCGGTGAAATCGAAGGCAGCTTCGACTCATCTCTCTCGGTGGGTGCCAGTTGGTCTACCGCAAGCCCCAACAAGAACCTCATCGGCGCCAACAACGGCGGACGCGGTCTTTCCCAGACCTCCGATGACGGTCACTTGAACTTCAAGAAGGGCGAAACCTTCTCCAAGATCTTCAAGGGGATTCATGACCTTGAACTGAAGTACGGCGACACCGGTGTATTCGTGCGTGGCAAGTACTGGTATGACTTCGAGCTCAAGGACGAAAGTCGCGAGTTCAAGGACATCAGCGACTCCAACCGCAAGGAAGGCGCCAAGTCTTCCGGCGCGCAATTGCTCGACGCATTCGTCTATCACAATTACGCCATTGGCGATCAGCCAGGCACTGTGCGTCTCGGCAAGCAGGTCATCAGCTGGGGTGAAAGTACCTTCATCCAGGGCGGGATCAACAGCGTCAACCCGGTCGATGTCTCGGCGTTTCGTCGTCCCGGGGCCGAGATCAAGGAAGGCCTGATTCCGGTCAACATGTTCTACCTGTCGCAAAGCCTGACCGACAACCTGTCTGCGCAAGGTTTCTACCAGCTTGAGTGGGACCAGACGGTTGTGGATAACTGCGGCACCTTCTTCTCGCAGCCCGACGTGATCGCCGATGGTTGCGACAGCAACCTGGCGGTATTGCGCAGTCGCAGTGGGCTCAATACTTCCCTGGCTGCAGCAGGTCTGCCGGCCGGAGCACGGGGGGCGATTTTCAACTCCCTGGCGCAACAGGGCGTCAACTTTGGCTCCCCTGATGAGGGCGCGATCGTGCGTCGTGGCCCGGACCGGGATGCTCGTGACGGCGGCCAGTTCGGCTTTGCCGTGCATTACAACTTCGAGCCGCTGGACACCGAGTTCGGCGCCTACATGATGAACTACCACAGCCGTCTGCCGATCTTCAGTGGTCGCGGCGGGTCAGCGGCTTCGTTCAGTGGCGCCGGGCTGGTCGGTTCGCTTGTGGGCAACGGCATTCCGTTGGGTACGGCGACTGCGTTGGCGCCGACCTTGCTGCCACTGGTGGTGGCGGGCAACTCCAGCTACTACGTTGAATACCCTGAAGACATTCGCCTGTACGGGTTGAGCTTCTCTACCACGCTGCCTACGGGTACGGCGTGGAGTGGTGAAATCAGCTACCGTCCGAATGCCCCGGTACAGATCAACACCACCGACATTCTCTATTCGGGTATTTCGCCGTTGAACCCGAACGTGTCGCTGCTCAGTGGCCGTCCAAATACCGATCAGCCGGGTTATCGCCGCAAGGAAATCACCCAGTTGCAAACCTCCCTCGTCCAGTTCTTCGATCAGGTGATGGGCGCCGAGCGTCTGACCCTGGTGGGTGAAGTGGGCTGGACCCACGTGGGCGGCCTGGAAAGCACCTCGAAAATCCGTTATGGCCGCGATCCGGTCTACGGACCAGGTCCGTTGCCGGGTGGCCAGTGTGCGACTTTGAACGCCGGCACCCTGACCGGAGCCGATCAGAACAACCTGACCCGTTATTGCGAAGACGACGGCTTCACCACCGCCAACTCCTGGGGTTATCGCGCACGTGCCATCTGGGACTACAACAACGTATTCGCCGGTGTGAACCTCAAGCCAAGCGTGGCCTGGTCCCACGACGTCAAGGGTTACTCTCCGGGCCCGGGCGCCAACTTCGAGGAAGGTCGCAAGGCCGTCAGCCTCGGACTGGATGCCGAATACCAGAACACCTACACCGCCAACCTTTCCTACACCAACTTCTTCGACGGGAAGTACACCACGGTCGATGACCGGGATTTCGTGGCACTCAGCTTTGGCATGAACTTCTAAGAACACGGTTTGGGATAACTATGAAAATGAAAATAACAAAGGGTCTGTTGCAAGCGGGTGCGCTGGGATTGTCCTTGATGGCGTCCGGCGTCATGGCTGCGGTGTCTGAATCCGAGGCGGCGAAACTGGGGACCAGCCTGACCCCGATGGGTGCCGAGAAGGCCGGTAACGCCGCTAACACCATTCCGGCCTGGAGCCCCATGCCCAAGAATGCCGGTGCAGTGGACAGCAAAGGCTTCCTGGCCAACCCGTATGCCAGCGAAAAACCGCTGTTCACCATCACGGCGCAGAACGTGGAGCAGTACAAGGACAAACTGGCGCCGGGCCAATACGCGATGTTTAAGCGTTACCCGGAAAGCTACAAGATCCCGGTTTATCCGACCCATCGCGGTGCCACCGTGCCTGATGACGTGTTTGCCGCCATCAAGAGAAACGCCACCAACACCAAGCTGGTGGGCGGCGGCAATGGCCTGGAAAACTTTGAAACCGCAATTCCCTTCCCGATTCCGTCCAGCGGTGTCGAGGTGATCTGGAACCACATCACCCGTTATCGTGGCGGCAGCGTGAAGCGCTTTGTGACCCAGGCCACGCCGCAACCCAATGGCTCCTACAGCCTGGTGTACTTCTCTGACCAGTTCGTGTTCCGCGACAAGATGAAGGACTTCGATCCGAAGAATCCAGGCAATATCCTGTTCTACTTCAAGCAGGAAGTGACCGCCCCTGCGCGTCTGGCCGGTGGTGTACTGCTGGTCCATGAAACCCTGGACCAAGTGAAGGAGCCTCGTTCGGCCTGGCTCTACAACGCCGGTCAACGTCGCGTGCGCCGTGCTCCGCAAGTGTCCTATGACGGTCCGGGTACTGCCTCGGACGGCCTGCGGACTTCCGATAACCTGGACATGTACAACGGCGCGCCGGATCGCTATGACTGGAAACTGATCGGCAAGCAGGAAATGTACATTGCGTCCAACAGCCACAAGCTGGACGACACGACCCTCAAATATGCCGATATCGTCAAGGCCGGTCATATCAATCAGGACCTGACCCGTTATGAACTGCGGCGTGTCTGGCATGTAACGGCAACCCTGAAGGAAGGCCAGCGCCACATCTATGCCAAGCGTGACTTCTTCATTGACGAAGACACCTGGCAAGCTGCGGTCATCGACCACTACGACGGTCGCGGCCAGCTGTGGCGCGTTGCGGAGGCTCATTCCGAGAACTATTACGACAAGCAGGTTCCGTGGTACGCCATTGAAACCCTGTACGACCTGCAGTCGGGCCGCTATGTGGCACTGGGCATGAAAAACGAAGAGAAGAGTGCGTATGTCTTCGGTTTCACCGCCGGCACCAGCGACTTCACGCCTAACGCCTTGCGTCAGGAAGGCGTACGTTGATCACACAAATCGGATGAACTGTCATGACGTGCAGACTGGGGTCTTTTGACGCTGTCTGCACCTAAACAGGCCGCTAAAAGTGCAAGCAGCCAAGCAGTTTCAATGACTTATAGCCAAAGCCCCTTGATTGGGGCTTTTTTATGCAGGGATATTCGGCTCACAAATTGTAGGAATTTTGTTACGGACTTTTCGGTCGCTTCCTTCAAAAGGTCGGTGTTACCCGCTAGTCTCCGGACAGCTGCTATGGCGAAACAATACTCCTGAAGAGCTGGCCATGACTGATCTGTCCCGTATGCAAGGCATCGCAGGTAGCGCAACCTCCGCACTGGAAGGACGATTCTTTCGGCCTCCCTTGCCCTATGGTTATCTGCCTCGTTCCCGCTTGTGCGAACGTCTGACCGAAGGGTTGTCTGGGCGTCTGTTGCTGATCTGCGCGCCTGCCGGTTTCGGCAAGAGTTCGCTGGCCGTGGAGTTTTGCCAGAATCTGCCAGCCCAATGGCAGAGCATATGGCTGGGCCTGAACCCTCGCGAAAGTGATCCGGGCCGTTTTCTTGAACGGTTGCTGGCCGGGTTGCAGCAATTCTTTCCGCAATTGGGCGAGCAGGCCATGGGCTTGCTGAAGATGCGCCAACGCAATCAGCCCTTTGCCTTTGAGGAGTGGCTCGACGGCTTGCTGGATGAGTTGGCCATGCACCTGATGCTGAGCAAACCCTTGCTGCTGGTCCTGGATGATTACCATCTGGTGCAGGGCTCGGTGCTGGATCGTTGCGTACAGTTTTTCCTCAACCACTTGCCCACCGGGCTGGTGGTCATGGTCACCAGTCGGCAGCGTCCGAACTGGCATCTGGCGCGCCTGCGCCTGTCCCGGCAATTGCTTGAACTCAATGAAAGCGACTTGCGACTGACCGACGCCGAATCCCTGGCGGTGCTCGACCGGCATAGCTGCTCACTGGACAGCGATGCCCAGCGCAGCCTGATCCGACGCAGCGAAGGCTGGGTTGCAGGGCTGCGCTTCTGGCTTCTGGCGGCGTCTGAAGCCGGCGATGGCCCTGCTGTGTCGCAAGCCCTGCGCGATGGCGAGATCTTGATCGGTGAGTATCTGCTTGAGGAAGTCATCGACTGCCTTCCTGCCGATGTTCAGGCCTTTCTTTATGAAACCGCCTGCCTTGAACGCTTTTGCAGCGAATTGTGCGATGCCTCCCGGGAAACCCATGACAGCGCTGAAATGCTCCGCTATCTGCAGGCGCATCAGGTGTTTCTGGTCCCGCTGGATGAGCAGGGGCGCTGGTTTCGTTATCACCATCTGTTCTCCGATCTTTTGCGAGCCCGTCAGGGCGCAGGCCCGCAACAGAATCGCCTGCACCTGAATGCCTGCCGCTGGTTCAACGAACAAGGCCTGCTGGACGAAGCCATCGAGCAGGCATTACGCGCCGGTCATCTGGATGTTGCCGCCAACCTGGTACAGAACCTTTCCGAAGAGCAACTGCTGGCCGAGCAGAATGTCGGCATGCTGCTGCGCTGGAGAATGGATTTGCCGGACAGCTTGCTGACCAGCACGCCGCGCCTGATTGTGCTCTATGCCTGGGCGCTGGCGCTGGCCTGTCAACTGGATGCAGCCGAAGAGCTGGCCGAAAATCTCAGCCGCTTTCTGCCAGCGCCGTCTGCCACTGCGCAAAAATCCATGCTCGCCCAGTGGCTGGCGCTGAGCGGCATCATTGCCCGTGGTCGCGGTGACAGCGAAAAGACCGAGCGTTATTGCAACGAAGCACTGCACAGCCTGCCGGAAAAACGCTATGGCCAGCGGCTGGTGTGTCTGTCCACCCTTGCCAATCTGGCGATAGCCAACAGCGACCTGCTGCGCGCCCGGGCCTTGAACCGCGATGCCCTCGAACTGGCGCAGCGGGTGGCCAATCCTTTATTCGAGGCGCTGGCGCATTACGACCGCGCCAGAGTGTTGCAGGCCCGTGGTGAAATACTTCGTGCGCTGGACGAAGTCCGTCAGGGGCAGCAACGTCTCAAGGGTTTACCCGCATCGCGCCTGTATGCCGTGCGGGCACGCCTGACGATTTACGAAGGTTATCTGCTGACCCTTCGTATGCAGGCCGATGCCGGACGTGCGAAATTGCTCGCGGGTCTGGTCGAAGCGCGAGCCTGCCGGGATATCAGCGTGCTGATCGGGCATTGCGTGATTGCCGGTCTGGAAGGGCGTGAAGGGCGCTTTGCCGAAGCCTTCGTCGAGCTTGGCGAAGCCGAGCGGTTGATGCACATCTGGGATGTGCCGCCGATCTACTATCTGGCGATGATCACCCTGGTCAAATGCGAGCTGTGGCTGGTGCAAGGGCGCATCGACCTGGCCGAAGCCTGGTTGCTGCGCCTGACCCAGACATACAGCGGCGGGCTGGCGACGGCGGCTCCGGAGTGTTATCCACAACTGCCGCAACAGGTCGAATTGTTGCGCGCAACCCTGGAACGGATTCGCGGTGATGCCTGTGCCTCTGCGCAACGTTTGCAGGAACTGGATCAGCACGCCCAGGCCATGGGCGCGCAATTGCTGAGCCTCAATGCAATCAATCAGCACATCCGCCTGCTGCTGGACAATGCCCGGCAGCATGAGGCGTGCGAGCTATTGGGCCGCAGTCGGCGTGCGGCGCAAGGCGGTGCGCTGCTGCCTTTCTATGAGCTGATCGACGGCCACCCGCTGTGGCTGCGCGAGCAACTGCTGCAACGAGCTCCCTGTTCTGTGCGCGATGCTCTGCTGGAAAAACTCCCATCATGCCTCGCGCCGCCCGCTGTCGAGCTGTCACATGGCAGCGACAGCCTGAGCGTACGTGAACTGGGCGTGCTGCAACTCATTGCCCAAGGCTGTTCGAATCAGGAAATCAGCGAGCAGTTATTCATTTCCCTGCACACCGTCAAAACCCACGCCAGCCATATCAACAGCAAGCTCGGCGTCGAGCGCCGCACTCAGGCAGTGGCGAGGGCGAAAGTTCTTGGGCTGTTGGGGTGATCGTTTCTCAAGGCTTGAGTGATGTCGTCAGGCTCTACAGGCAGAAGAGTGCGTGAGGGGGGGCGCAATATCGAGTTAAATATTTTTTGGGCTATTAACCCTGCACCACCCGCCTGCATGGCCCTCTGGCCGGAAACGGTTCAGGTGGCGTTAAGGAATTTTTGACGGATGTCATGCTCTAATCCGGTCATTAGCGTTCGTTAAATCAGGAGTTTCATCAATGTCTAGCTCGCGCCATTTGATTCTTGCTGCTCTTGCTGTGGCCATGCTTTCCGGATGTGCATCGCCCAACCCCTACGACAGCAATCAAGGGCAGGCACAAAGCTCGGGCGGGATGAACAAGACCGCCAAGTATGGCGGCCTTGGAGCACTGGCCGGTGCCCTGGCGGGCGCGGCAATCGATCACAACAACCGTGGCAAAGGCGCATTGATCGGCGCAGCAGTGGTCGGCGCCGCCTCGGCAGGCTACGGCTATTACGCCGACAAGCAGGAAGCCGCTCTGCGGGCGAGCATGGCCAATACCGGTGTGGAGGTTCAGCGTCAGGGTGACCAGATCAAGCTGATCATGCCGGGCAATATCACCTTCGCCACTGACTCTTCTTCCATCGCCAGCAGTTTCTATTCGCCGCTCAATAATCTGGCGGGCTCGCTCAAGCAGTACAGCCAGAGCAACATCGAGATCGTGGGTTATACCGACAGCACTGGCAGCCGCCAGCACAACATGGACCTGTCGTTGCAACGTGCCCAGAGCGTCAGCACTTACCTGACTTCCCAGGGTGTGGATGCTGCTCGTCTGTCAGTGCGGGGAGCCGGTCCCGACCAGCCGATTGCCAGCAACGCCGATGTCAACGGCCGCGCCCAGAACCGTCGTGTCGAGGTCAACCTCAAGCCGATTCCGGGGCAGCAGTACGAGCAGTATCAGCAGTAATCAATTGTTCGCGAATGAATTCGCTCCTACTCAGCGAATTCATTCGCGATGGATCAGCTCAAGCCCTTGAGCCGATCCAGCAAACGATCCTTCTCTTCCCACAACCCGTTGATCCACTGCTGGAACTCCAGCCGGTAGGCTTGATCCTGATCGTAGTTCTTGCCGATGAACTGCGGCGGGATCTGTATTTCTTCAAAGTGCGCCACCACCTCTTTCACGTTGCCACACAGCAGGTCCCAATAGCCCGGTTGCCCGCCTGGGTAATGAATGGTGACGTTGACGATCGACTCAAGCTGTTCGCCCATGGCATCCAGTACGAATGCGAGCCCGCCGGCCTTGGGCTTGAGCAGGTTGCGAAACGGTGAGTTCTGTTCGGCGTGCTTGGCTTTGGTAAAGCGTGTGCCTTCGGCAAAGTTGAAAATGCCCACCGGGTTATGACGGAATCTGGCGCAGGTGCGGCGAGTGGTTTCCAGGTCCTTGCCTTTCTTTTCCGGGTGTTTGGCCAGATAGGCCTTGGAATAGCGCTTCATGAACGGAAAGCCCAGCGCCCACCAGGCCAGGCCAATCAGCGGCACCCAGATCAGCTCCTGCTTGAGAAAGAACTTCAGCGGGCGGATACGTCGATTGAGTACGTACTGCAGAACCATGATGTCGACCCAGCTCTGATGATTGCTGGTGATCAGGTACGAGTGCTCGTAATCCAGCCCTTCAAGGCCGCTCAACTGCCAGCGCGTGCGGCCCAGCAGCCTGATCCAGGCATTGTTGCAACTGATCCAGGTTTCCTGGATGTGAATCATCAGCCAGTCGGTCAGGCGCTGGGCAGGCTTGAAGGGCAGGCAGATCTTGAAGACGGTGACCACGAACAGCACTGCGCAGCAGGCAATGGTGTTGAGCGCCAACAACAGCGAGGCAATGACACCGCGCAATGGGGCAGGCAGGGAATCCATGACGGATAGTGACTCCAGATGATAATGGGAAGCGGTGCAGACTGCACAACGGCAGTCTGCACAGATGGCATCGTGATGTGTATCAGGAAAGTGTGTCTGCTTGAATCGCAGTCAGGGCGATGGTGTAGACGATGTCGTCGACCTGGGCGCCGCGTGGCAGGTCGTTCACCGGTTTGCGCAGGCCTTGCAGCATCGGGCCGAGACTCACGCAGTCGGCGCTGCGCTGCACCGCCTTGTACGTGGTGTTGCCAGTATTCAGGTCCGGGAACACGAATACCGTCGCGCGTCCGGCCACCGGGCTGTCCGGTGCCAACTGGCGAGCCACGTCTTCGTTGGCGGCGGCATCATACTGCAACGGGCCGTCGATCAGCAGGCTGCGTTGGGTTTCACGAGCCAGCTGGGTGGCTTCGCGCACCTTTTCCACTTCCTCGCCACTGGCGGAATTGCCACTGGAATAACTGATCATCGCGACCCGTGGCGCAATGCCGAATGCCACGGCGGAGTCGGCACTCTGCAGGGCGATTTCTGCCAGTTCGCCAGCACTTGGATGCGGGTTCATGATGCAGTCGCCGTATACCAGCACCTGCTCGGGGAACAGCATGAAGAATACCGATGAAACCAGTGTGCAGCCGGGGGCGGTCTTGATCAGTTGCAGGGCCGGGCGAATGGTATTGGCAGTGGAGTGAACGACGCCCGACACCAGGCCGTCCACTTCATCCAGCGCCAACATCACCGTGCCGATCACCACCGGATCCTCCAGTTGCTGCTCGGCCATGGGAGCATTGAGGCTTTTGTTCTTGCGCAGTTCGACCATCGGCGCGACGTAACGCTCGCGAATCAGGTCCGGGTCCAGAATCTCCAGCCCCGGCGGCAATTCGATGCCATGCGCCTGGGCAACCGCCTGGACTTCTTCAGGCTTGGCCAGCAGGACACAGCGGGCAATACCGCGCGCCTGACAGATCGCTGCTGCCTGAATGGTCAGTGGCTCGTTGCCTTCAGGCAGCACGATGCGCTTGTTGGCGGCCTGGGCGCGCTGGATCAACTGATAGCGGAACACCGCAGGCGAAAGGCGCAACTCCCGCGGCGTGCCGCAGCGTTGATGCAGCCAGGCGGCATCCAGATGGCTGGCAACGAAATCGGTGATGATTTCCGCGCGCTCGCGGTCATCGATGGGGATTTCCTTGTTCAACTGGTTCAGGCGTGTGGCCGTGTCGTACGAGCCGCTGCTCACCGACAGCACCGGCAAGCCGGCCTGTAATGCACCTCGGCACAGCTCCATGATGCGCGGGTCGGGCACGGTGTCGCTGGTCAGCAACAGACCGGCCAGCGGCACGCCATTCATGGCCGCCAGACTGACTGCCAGGATGATGTCGTCGCGGTCGCCTGGTGTGACCACCAGAACGCCGGGCTTGAGCAAAGGCACGGTGTTGAGCACGGTTCGGGCGCAGATGATGATTTTCGACATGCGCCGTTGTTCGTAGTCCCCGGCGTTGAGCACCTGGGCGCCGAGCAACTCCGCCACGTCACGGGTGCGCGGAGCATTGAGTTCGGCCTGGAACGGAATACAGCCCAGCAGGCGGAAATCGCCACTGCGCAGCAGCGGGGAATGCTCTTTCAGGCGTGCCGCGAAGACTTCCATGCTTTCTTCGGTGCGCACCTTGTTGAGGATCACGCCCAGCACTTTCGGGTCTTTCGGCCCGCCGAACAGTTGAGCCTGCAATTCGACCCGGCCCGAAAGCTCGGTGAGCACTTCGTTTTCCGGCGCGGACACCAGAATCACTTCGGCATCCAGGCTCTTGGCCAGGTGCAGGTTGACCCGTGCGGCATAACTGGCGCTGCGGGTGGGCACCATGCCCTCGACAATCAGCACATCCTTGCCGATGGCTGCCTGTTGATAAAGGCTGATGATTTCTTCCAGTAACTCATCCAGCTGGCCATCGCCCAGCATGCGTTCCACATGCGCCAGCCCCAAAGGCTTGGGCGGCTTGAGGCCGTGGGTGCGGGCCACCAGTTCGGTGGAGCGTTCAGGGCCGAGATCGCCCGGATGGGGTTGTGCAATCGGCTTGAAAAAACCGACTTTCAGGCCCGCGCGTTCAAGGGTGCGAACCAGGCCAAGGCTGATGGAGGTCAAACCCACGCCAAAATCCGTGGGGGAGATGAAAAAAGTCTGCATACCGGCTTCTCGATTGAGCAGTGCAATGGTCGCGGCGAAATGGACAACCCTTCGACCAGAAAAAAATCAGGAAGTCGTCTGGCGCGACTCCTCGGCGCCAAGACTATCGTTATCTGACGACTTCGCACACCAGCCACAGTGAAAGCCCCGACCTATTTTTTGTTGGCGCTGTTCAGGGTCCAGTACCCAGGCACGGGATTGCCAAGGAGGCTGATGGCGAAGGTGTTGTGTGTGCCCGCAGGACAACACCACGATCCAGTGACCGTCTTCATCCTGCCGAAAATCGATAACCGTTGAGTTTTCCAATCGGGGCCGTCTGTCAGAGTTGCGTTCGCTTTCGAGCGATGGCTTGGTTAAACTTGCGCGTTCTTCAATCTTAAGCAAAAGGTCCTGCCCCATGCCGATCGCCGCCAACAAGGCTGTCTCTATTGACTATACCCTGACCAACGACGCTGGTGAGGTCATCGACAGTTCTGCCGGCGGTGCTCCGCTGGTCTACCTGCATGGCGCCGGCAACATCATCCCGGGCCTGGAAAAGGCACTGGTCGGCAAAGACGTCGGTGACGAGCTGAAAGTTGCCATCGAGCCTGAAGATGCCTACGGCGAATACTCCGCCGAGCTGGTCAGCACCCTGAACCGCAGCATGTTCGAAGGTGTCGACGAACTGGAAGTCGGCATGCAGTTCCACGCTTCCGGCCCGGACGGCAGCATGCAGATCGTGACCATTCGCGACCTGGATGGCGACGATGTCACCGTCGACGGCAACCACCCACTGGCGGGTCAGCGCCTGAACTTCGAAGTCAAGATCGTGAACATTCGCGATGCCAGCCAAGAAGAAATGGCTCATGGCCACATTCATGGTGAAGGCGGTCATCAGCACTGATTTGTGCTGCTAAGCTCAGGTAACTGACAAAGGCGCCCTGGCTGTTCTGCGATGACGACTTTCGTTACGCGGGTCTGCCACGGCGCCTTTTTGGTTCGCTCGGGCTTCAAGGGGGAGAGGATTTCATGAGTGCTTTTCACGACATTACATTGAAGGCGCTGAACGGGCAGGAGCTGCCTCTGGCGCCTTTGAAGAACACAGTGGTCCTGGTCGTCAACGTGGCCTCCAAATGCGGGCTCACGCCACAATATGCAGCGCTTGAAAGCCTTTACCAGCAGTACAAGGACAAGGGCTTCAGCGTTCTGGGGCTGCCGTGCAATCAGTTTGCCGGACAGGAGCCTGGTTCCGAGCAGGAAATCCAGGAGTTCTGCAAACTCAATTATGGCGTGACCTTCGCACTGGGCGAAAAGCTCGAGGTCAACGGAGCGCAACGCCATCCGCTGTATCGTCTGCTGGCCGGAGAGGGCGCCGAGTTTCCTGGCGATATCACCTGGAACTTCGAGAAGTTTCTGGTCGGTCGCAACGGTGCCGTGATTGCCCGATTCTCGCCACGCATGGCGCCGGATGATCCTGTGGTTATCCAGGCCATCGAAAAGGCCCTGGGCTGACGCCGTTGCCGGGTGGCCTTGCGCTTGCCCGGCAATCAGCCTGAAACGGGTTTGACGCTCCGGTCCTTGGCCTCGCTGTCGTTGACGCTCAACAACTGCTGCTCGAACTGATCGATAATCGTCGTCCAGCCCTGACGACTGGCATGTTTGCGGGCATTGAGTCTTACCCTGCGCAGGGCTTCACTGTCTTCCACCAGCCAGCGTGCAGCATCAATGAATGCCTCTTCGTCACCGGGCATGGCCAGCGCGCCATTGTGACCGTGACGAATATGCTGCCCGGCAGCCGCCTCATCATAGGCCACCACGCCAAGCCCTGAGGCCAGAGCCTCAAGCACGACATTGCCGAATGTCTCGGTCAGGCTTGGAAAAAGAAACAGATCGCCGGATGCGTAATGCGCTGCCAGTGCCTCGCCGCGCTGCGTCCCGCAGAAAATCGCATCGGGTATCTGCTGTTCCAGAGGGGCACGTTGCGGCCCGTCTCCGACCACAATCAGTTTCAGAGTGCGCCGCGGATAGCTCGCTTTCAGCGTTTCAAAGCACGTTTTGAGCAAGCCCAGGTTCTTTTCCGGTGCCAGCCTGCCGACATGCAGGATGGCGGTATCACCCACCTGCAACCCCCAATTTTCGCGTAGTGCCTGCGAGCGTCTTGAAGGGTGAAACAACTGGCTGTCCACGCCGCGAGACAACAACTCGATCCGCTCGAAACCACGCCGTTCCAGCTCCATCTTCTGGCTGATACTGGGGACAAGCGTCATGCGCGAGCGATTGTGGAACCAGCGCAGATAATGGGTCAGCAAGCGGGTGATGAACCCCATGCCGTATTGCTGGGTGTACTGCGGGAAATTGGTATGAAAGCCACTGATCACCGCAATCCCCAGCCGTCTGGCCGCTCGCAACGCAGAAAGCCCCAACGGCCCTTCGGTCGCGATATACAACACATCCGGACGTCGCCGCTGCCAACGACGCAACAGCTTGTGCATCGAAGATTGACCCCATTGCAAACCCGGATAACCCGGTATCGGCCACCCACGGCACAGCATCAAGTCGTCGGCAGCAAAACCTGCCTCCTCACCCTGACGCGGCCGAATCAACTCGACCTGATGCCCGCGCAAACGCAACCCGTCACACAGCCGCCCCAACGTATTGGCGACGCCATTGATCTCGGGAGTGAAGGTTTCAGTGATAAGCGTGACATGCAGAATTTTGCTCATGGGAGCAGTCTCGACCTGTTGCATGTCGGTTATGTGGCTGTTGGGTGATGGATTTGTGACGGGTCCCATAAAGCTGGATCTGCGTGTAGGACCGGATTTATCCGGGAAGAGGCCCGCCCATTCATTACATCTTTCTTGGTAGATATAACGCCTTCCCGGATAAATTCGGTCCTACATGAGTAGCGTTTTATATAAGTTCTGTGGAGAGCAAATTACCAATGGGCCATGTCTTTGAACTTCTGAGGAAGACAGTCATTGAAATCCAGGGTTTGCGCAGTCGCCATTGTTTTTGATCGCGGCCCCAGGCTTGTGACATTGATAAATGGTGAATCGGTATGAGTGTGCATTTTTCGACTCCATTCAGACTAAACAGCATCGTGCGTGAGTTGACGGCTCTGCGGGCTAGCCACTCTTTCCAGCGCTGCTGGCCTGGGCTCGAAGTCTTTGTCGTTGACGGCGGACTTCCTTTGTTCCGGGGTCATGCTTTGCAGGAAGAAGGTGGATCGTGGCTGTACCAGACGGGTCAGCGTTGCGGCTGCCGGGATGATTGCGGTGCCGGGGCCTGATGCCGCTTTTTTAGCGTTACTGAAAATCTGGGCAAAACGGCTGGAGCGCGGTTCAGGAATTCTTTCCAGTGCGGCAGGTTTGTAAGCGGTTTGTGCAGCGGCAGTTTTTGTTTTGACTTCCATGGTGTTGCCTCCTGTGGGTTTATTGCAGGAGAGCAAAGAGGGTGCCAGCTTTTATAATTTGTTTTTAACGGAAGGTGATGCTTAGTGTTTAAGGGGTTTTAACAAGTGTCCTACATGAAGATCCTACAGCTTGTTTTGTTTTGATATCACGGCAAGGTTTTGCCCGTGCCGGTAATGTATTGCCAGTGTTTTTAAGTTGTTTTATAGAGGCGTAAAAGAGTGCTCTTTTTGTTGCGTGGGATGTTTCTTTTTATAAGTTTCAGGAGCGCCTCCATGCGCTCCTGTAAAAATCAGCGTTCTCTCACCCAGAACAACGTCGCACCGGCCACCGCCGCTGGCATCATCAGGATATTGAGCATCGGCACCAGCAACGCCAGATAAACGATGCCGCCGAAGCTTAGGCTTTGCCAGCGTTTGCTTTTCAGCCAGTCGAGCATTTCGTTCCAGCCCAGCTTGTGGTTGTCCGCCGGGTAGTCGATGTACTGGATAGCCATCATCCATATCCCGAACAGCAGCCAGAGCGGAGCGGCGATCAGGTTGACCACCGGGATAAACGACAGAATGAAAAGCCCGAGCATGCGCGGCAGCATGTAACCCAGTTTGCGGGCCTCGCGTGCCAGGGTTCGGGGGATCATGGCGGCGAGCTCTGACCAACTGAAGTCAGGCGATTCATCCTTGCCCCGAATCACGGCTTCGACTTTCTCGGACAGAAAGCCATTGAAGGGCGCAGCGATGATATTGGCCAGCATGGTGAAGGTGAAAAACACCATCAGCAGCACCAGCGTCACGAACAGTGGCCAGAGAATGTAGTTCAGAAAGCTCAGCCAGTGCGGCAACGTCGGCATGAAGGCATCGACCCAGATACCGAACTGATGCAGGGCCAGATAGATCAGGCCACCGAACAGCACCAGGTTGATGCTCAGCGGCAGCAGGACGAACAGACGCAGGCTGGGACTGAGGATCAGTTTCAGGCCTTCTTTCAGGTATTGCGGGCCTGTCAGGGCAGGGGCGGGCATGGCAGCCTCCGAAAAATGGAAAACGCCCGACCTTACCGACTTTGCCGGGCGCTTGAAAGAGCTGTCATCGGCTCATGATGAGGGGCGTTGTGCATAGAAGTGGCCTATTAGGTGGATTGTGAATCGATATTTCCTTACCCTTCTTCACCCCGATAGGCTTTGCACCAATTTCATGACCTATCCTTTTCAACTTTCGATGGAGTCATCAATGAGTGTACTGGTAAAAAGGCATGACGGCTGACGCCTTGAGCGTGTAATGCATTGTTGCGGCACGAGTCGCAGCTCCAGAACTTTCAGGATTGTCGAGTTACAAAGCACTTCCCCAAGTGTTTCGGCAGTCCTTTTTTATCCAGCCGTTCCGACCGCGGCAAACCGGTCGGTCGATAGGAGTGTGTCATGTCCGACGTACGTCATTCCCGAGTGATTATTCTCGGCTCCGGCCCTGCCGGTTACAGCGCTGCGGTGTATGCCGCACGCGCCAACCTCAAGCCTTTGCTGATCACCGGCATGCAGGCTGGCGGTCAATTGACCACCACTACCGAAGTCGATAACTGGCCGGGCGACCCCCATGGCCTGACCGGTCCTGCGCTGATGGAGCGTATGCGCGAGCATGCCGAGCGTTTCGAAACCGAAATCGTGTTCGACCACATCAACTCCGTGGATCTGGCCGGCAAGCCATTCAGCCTCACCGGCGACAGCGCCGTTTACACCTGTGATGCCCTGATCATTGCCACTGGCGCCAGCGCTCGCTACCTGGGTCTGCCTTCTGAAGAAGCGTTCATGGGCAAGGGCGTTTCCGCTTGTGCCACCTGCGATGGTTTCTTCTACCGCAACCGTGAAGTGGCTGTGGTGGGTGGTGGCAACACCGCTGTGGAAGAGGCGCTGTATCTGGCCAATATCGCCAGCAAGGTGACTCTGGTTCACCGCCGCGAGACGTTCCGCGCCGAGAAGATCCTGATCGACAAGCTTCACGCACGTGTGGCCGAAGGCAAGATCGAGCTCAAGCTGAACGCGACCCTGGATGAGGTGCTGGGCGACGACATGGGTGTGACCGGTGCTCGCCTGAAGAACAACGACGGCACCAGCGATGAGCTGAAAGTCGACGGCGTGTTCATCGCGATCGGCCATACCCCGAACACTTCGCTGTTCGATGGTCAGTTGGCATTGAAAGACGGTTACATGGTCGTGCAGGG
Organism: Pseudomonas sp. Irchel 3A18; assembly: GCF_900187465.1. NCBI lineage: Bacteria > Pseudomonadati > Pseudomonadota > Gammaproteobacteria > Pseudomonadales > Pseudomonadaceae > Pseudomonas > Pseudomonas sp. Irchel 3A18. Next base: position 497,847 of record NZ_FYDI01000002.1, on the reverse strand, counting down.
TGGTCGTGAAGGCAACGCCACTGCTACCAGCGTGGAAGGTGTGTTCGCAGCGGGCGACGTGGCTGACCACGTTTACCGTCAGGCCATCACCTCTGCCGGTGCGGGCTGCATGGCTGCACTGGATGTCGAGCGTTACCTGGACGGTCTGGCGAACGTTTCGTTCTGACCTGACAAAACCTGTGGGAGCGACTTCAGTCGCGAAGAGGCCAGTGGTTCTTGCACGCCCCATTCGCGACTGAAGTCGCTCCCACAGCGCGTTTAGCCTTTGCGTTTCAAAGGCTCACCTTCAAACTTCACACCGGCCAGGCCATGGGCGATCAGTGCCCGGATATTGCCGTGGTCCGTACCTTCTGGCGTGGCTTGTACCGAGCGGTAATGCTCGCCGAAAGCCAGCAGGGCTTCTTCGTCGCTCAAGCCTTCCAGCAAAGCCAGGCCCAGTGTCTTGCACGAGCCTTCGTTCTGACCGGCTGCGTTTTCGACGCTACCGTTCTTGAACGCTTGAGGCTGATAGTCATAGCCTGCCGCAATGAATGCCAGGGTGTCGGCAAAGGCGTGTTCGCCGCTCTTGAGGCTGGTACGCAGGGTATTCAGATCAGTCATGCTTGGTTTCCTTGGCGAACGCCGCTTTCTGTTCGGCGCTGGCTTCTTTCTGGTATTGGGCTTTCCACTCGTTGTACGGCATGCCGTAAACCACTTCGCGTGCCTCGTCGAGGCTGACATCGATCTGCTTCTCGTCGGCTGCGGCCTTGTACCATTTGGACAGGCAATTGCGGCAGAAGCCTGAGAGGTTCATCAGGTCGATGTTCTGGACGTCCTTGCGGCTGTCCAGGTGCGCGACCAGGCGGCGGAAGGCGGCTGCTTCAAGTTCGAGGCGTTGTTGCTCGGTCATGATGGGCTCTGTTGGCTAGGGATTGAGGGGAGGCAATGAATCATTCACCGGATCTCCCTTTCTTCAGGTGTCGACCACCATTGATGACGACACTGCTTCCTGTGGTGTAGCGGGCTTCCAGCAGATAGAAGACGGCTTCGATCAAGGGCTCTGCGCCAGGCTCGAATTGCAGCAGCGCCTTTTTCAGCGTCTGGCGTCGATATTCCTCATCGCTGTCCGGTTTTAGGATCAGCAGCCCCGGCAAGATCGCGTTTACACGAATGTCCGGAGCATATTTCTCGGCGAACGACAGCACCATGTTTTGCAGGGCGGCCTTTGTGGCGGCATAGGCAATATGGCTTTTGCTGCCACGAGACGAGGTGTCATCGCATATGTGGATGATGTCGGTTTTTTCCGGGCTGGCCAGTAATTGGCCCAATGCCAGGTTCAGATGGTAAGGCGCTTCGACGTGGAGCTTGAACATGGTGTTCAGGTTTTCCAGGCTATCGTCCAGCCACAACGAGGCGTTGTGGATGATTGCGCGCAGGCCATCGTAGTTCGAGTTGATGTAGTCGATCAGCGCCAGGCGATCCTGCTCCACGCCCAGATCAGCCTGAAATTGCACGATATTGGGGTGAGGCGAATTCTCTAGCAGGGTGCGGCTGACACTGATGACGTTATAGCCTGCCTGTGCCAACTGGATGGCCAGTTCCAGGCCGACTCGCTGGCTGGCGCCGGTTACAAGGATTGTCTTATTCATTCGGTGCAGTTGGCTTCAAGGTTTTTCGAGCATGAGACCTGCCCGACTCAAAGGCTCCAGCATAACTGAAGTTGTGCCGAGAGTGCGGGCAAGCTCTTGAAACCGCTGTTTTACATCAATTGCCGCCGACCGATTTACCTGCTGCTTCAGGCTCGCACGGCAACTTGTTCAACCAGTCGGCCAGCAGGTATGTGGACAGTGGAATGAACCAGTAAACCATCAGCGGCGTGAGAATCAGGGTGCTGATCATGATGCGCGGGACCAGCTCCAGATGACTGAGCAACGGCCCCAGCAGGAAATTGAATATCAGCGAGACAGGAAAGAACGCCAGCCAGATGGCCGCCGCTTGTTTCCAGCGGGGCGGGCGTTGATTGGCCGCTCCAAACCAGCCATCGATGCCGCTGACCCGGCGCTCTTGTGGCTGGGCAAAAAGTCCGCTGCCGCGCACCAACCATGAGCGTCGAGAGGCCGAATGCTCCCAGGCGTGCATGGTTTCAGAGTCGGCGAAGCGAAAAATGATCTGGAATTCATCATCTCCCGGCGGAGGCGCCAGGACACCGGAGCCCAGATATCCGGGAAAATCGGTAGCAAGTTGTTCGCCTTCGTGCAGCCAGGTCATGAGTTCCTGGTAACGACCATGGGCAACGCGGCGTGCAACCATCAAGGTGACGGGAGGGGTAGACATTGTGTATCTCCGATAGACGAGTGAGATTCCCGGATAGGGAAGTCACATGACACGGCTCCGGGGTGGTGGGGCGGTGTCAGCTTCGCTTTGAAACAAGCAAGGATTGTTCCTGAAAACGCGGCGAGAAGCTATCGGTGCAGTGCGAGGTCTTAACGGTGCATGGCGGGGTGCAGGCGTTGATGTTGTTTGTGCAGGTAGCGCAGCAAGCGTTCGGAGTCTTCCTTGCTGTCCTGATTCAATCGATAAGCGCCAAAGCCATTGGTGGTCATGCGCACCAGTGTTCCTTTCAGGGGGATCGGAGTGTTGCCAGACGGGCTGAACCAGGCGCTGAACTGCCTGGGCGGTTTTTTCGGTTTGCGGTATTCGAGCAGCACACCCTTGGACGAAACCTCATGAACCCAAAGCGAGGTCAGTGCGCCTTTTTCGGTCTCCAGCGCAATGGGCTCGGGCAGTATCAGGCGCCAGGGGCGAACCTGCGGGCCTTCTTCAAAAATGGTCGGGGTGCCCAGTTCCAGATGCAGAGCATGAAATTCATCCTCGACCAGATGCAGAGGGAAATTCATCTGCTGATCTTCAAACTGGGCGTGGAGCGTCACTTGTTCATGGGCTGCCAGGCGAGTCAGCAGGTTCTGTATCTGCACGCCACCATTCACAATCAGGCTGCGCGTGCTGTCACGCACGTTGAGCCTGGGGTTGTGCTGCATGCTCTGGATAAAATCCAGCTCAGCCTGGGTGAGGATTGAGTCGGGTTGCATGATGAACTCGAACGGAACAGTGGACGATAAGAAAAAAGACCGTAAATTCCTTTTTCTGTTCTGACCGTTCGTCAGTTTCTTCAGAATCGCTCCCGAAAATTTTGCAGGAGACCTGGGGATAGACTACCGCTGCAAAATGCAAAGTCAGTCGCAGGATCGATAAGGCATAATGTCCGACTCTTTTACTCTGCCACAGGATTTGTCATGAGAGTCGCTATCATTTCCGGCTCGGTCTATGGATCGGCCGAAGAGGTTGCCCGTCATGCAGGCGCGATTCTGCGCGATGCGGGCCATGAACCCTTGCACAACTCGCGCATCACACTGGCCGAGTTACAGGCTTTCGAGCCTCAGGCCTTGCTGGCCGTGACCTCAACGACTGGCATGGGTGAACTGCCCGACAATATCCTGCCCATCTACTCACAGCTCCGTGACAGTCTGCCTGCCTTCCTGAGAGGCCTGCCCGCCGGTGTGATTGGCCTGGGCGATGCCAGCTATGGCGATACTTTCTGTGGCGGCGGCGAACAGATACGCGAGTTGTTCGCCGAACTGGGCGCAGTTGAAGTGCAGGAAATGCTGCGTCTGGATGCGAGCGAAAGCGTTACGCCGGAAAGCGATGCCGAGCCCTGGCTGGCGGAGTTCATCAAGCGTCTGGGGTAAGACCCTTATATTGAATTGGCGCGGGAATGTTCATGCATTTCAGCGCCTTTTAAAGTGCAAGAAAGGCTTTTTCTTTTTGATATGTAAGATGTATATATTACATATGTAGGACGCGGATGGATTTTTATCCGGCTATCAATTGATATTCCCCTGCTCCGATATTCAAAGAGTGCCCACTCGATGAATAAGGAGTATCAAATGCCAAAGTCTATTGTTGGCAACCTGCCACAGTTTTCTATAAAAGCACCTCCCAAGAAAGAAGCCGCCAAGATAAACGCGCCCCAGGTCAGCCAGATCCTGAGCGAGGCCAGCAGCACGAACTTTGGTGCCATCAGCCTGCTGGTGATGGAAAAAAGAGGCATGAAGCCGCTCTTCAAGGGCTTCAATCCCGAGCAGATCACGCCCAAGGAACTGACGAGGGCGGGTATGAGGCTTTATAACGGCGGGTTGATCGATAATCACACGGCAGAACTCTTGAGCCGTACCGGGGACGAGTTCGACAAGAAGGGCAAAGTTGTAAACCCGGACAAGCAAATAAATGCTCTGGAGTTTTTTGCCGAACGAATTGCCGAGATGAAAAGCAAGGCCTTGATGGGCGACCCTTATGCACAGATTCTGCTGCCCGATTACGTCAAGGCCATTCATGTCATTCAGAACCTGTACACCTTTGCTACCACTGGCACCAGCATGGAGATGATGAAAATCAAGGAAGCAGAGAAAATCGGAAGGCCTCCCTTGATTCCGAGGCCTGACAAGTAAAAATATCAGGCCCTGCCGTCAATGAAATGCACTGTTGGGCGGTAGTTGGCTCAGCCTCTCCATCACTTTGAGGCGTTGTACGGGATCGTTACTCAGTAGCAGTGCATGCTCCAGGTCGAAGCGTTCGGCCTGCGGGCATTCAAGGGTCTGATACAGGCCGGCGCGAGCCAGGTGGTCGTGGCTGGTCGCATGGCCCAGTTCGACTATCCGGTCGGCATCCTTGAGTGCGGCAATGAAGTTGTCATTGACCAGATGCAAATGGCGCAAGTTACGTGACATGCGCTGCAACATATCCAGGGGGGGGGCACGGGCCATGTGCTCGACCCGCAGTTGCATGTCCGGCCCGAATTGGCGCACCAGCAGTTCACGGCAATCCTTGGGATAAAGCCGGCGCCCGCTGCAAGGGTCCAGCAGGTGATCGGCACCCGGCACGCGCAGCAGAAAATGCCCGGGGAAGTTGACGCCCTCCAGCGTGATGTTCAGGCGCCTGGCCAGCTCCATCGCAATCAGCGCAATCCCCAGTGGCTGACCCTGACGGCGTTGCACGATCTTGTGCAGCAGGGCCGATTCCGGCTTGGGAGGGTTCCAGTCGTCCTGCTTGAACCCAAGGCTGTTGAGCTGCCGCAACAAGGGCTGCGCCAGTTCCGACTCAGGCAGGACCGGCAGCGCTGCACTGAGCTGGCGCTGCAACTGGTTGATCTCTTCTGTCGCCAGGTGAGGCAAGAACTGTGGTTCATGTTCGGCCGAAATCCATAACGCGGCCTCGAACACCGAGGGCGGTGTACGCTGCAGGCACGCCAGGCAGTTCTGTCGTGGAGTCATTGGCCACTCCGTGTGGGCTCGTTCGTCTTAAACACTCACAACCATGATTCTTTTAAACCTGGCTGCGGGTTTCGTCCAGCGGTGCTTGCATATGCCTGAATGGTCAGTTGCTTTCCTCGGTAGCGCCTATACTCGCTTTATTAACAAGAACCGGGGAGCACTATTCAATGTTTGCTCTCATGCAACGGTCACGTACCGAAGCTCTTCATCTGGTCTGCGATCCGCAGACAGGTCTCAAGGCTGTCATCGCGATTCATAGCAGCCGCCTGGGGCCAGCTCTGGGTGGATGTCGTTATATGGCCTATCCAGATGAAGATAGCGCCATCGAAGATGCTATTCATTTGGCAAGAAGTATGAGCTACAAGGCGGTTCTTGCCGGTTTGCCGCTGGGGGGCGGCAAGGCGGTGATCATGCGGCCTTCACACATTTACAGCCGCGCTGCCATCTTTGAATCCTTTGGCCGTTTTATTGAAACCCTGGATGGTCGCTATATCACGGCAGTGGATAGCGGCACTTCCAGCGAAGACATGGATTGCGTGGCCATGCACACCCGGCATGTCACCAGCACCAGCGAATCCGGAGATCCATCACCCTATACCGCCATGGGCGTTTTCGCCGGTATTCGCACCACGGCCATGGCGCGTCTGGGCAGCGACAATCTTGAAGGCCTGCGCGTGGCGATTCAGGGCCTGGGCCATGTGGGTTATGCGCTGGCGGAAATGCTGCATGCAGCAGGTGCCGATCTGCTGGTCAGCGATATGGACAGCGGCAAGGTGCAACTGGCCATGGAACAGTTCGGTGCCCATCCCATCGCGTGCGAGGCCTTGATGAGCACGCCTTGCGACATTCTGGCGCCTTGCGCCCTTGGCAACGCTCTCAATTGCCAGAGTGTGCCGCAACTGCGCTGCGCGGCAGTGGCTGGTGCCGCCAATAACCAATTGAGCAGCTTGCAGGTCGCCGAGCAACTGGAAGCTCGCGGCATTCTTTATGCGCCGGACTATGTCATCAACTCCGGCGGCCTCATTTATGTAGCCCTCAAACATAAAGGAGAAAATCAGAACGCTATCACCGCGCATCTTTTACGAATCGGGCTACGATTGACGGAGGTGTATGCCCATTCACAGGCCGAAAAACGCTCACCCGCGTGTATCGCCGATGCGTTGGCAGAGCGCCTGCTGAATGTCGAATGATGGCCCACCATCCCGGAGCCGTTCGACCTGATCTTCGCCGCCAAAAGCAGCGATTCATGATCACCACGCATACCCCGCGTGACTGGAGTAGCGAATGTCTAACAAGATCAAGCTTGCGTATACCCGTTACCTGGCCCCCGACGGTCGTTTGACCGGAGAGCTTCCCCCTTGGGCCGATGATTTCAACCTGCTGACCCGCCTTTATCGACAAATGGTTCTCACACGGCTTTTCGACCAGAAAGCCGTCGCCCTGCAACGCACCGGCCGCATCGGCACCTACGCGCCAACCCTTGGCCAGGAAGCCATTGGTGTTGCCATTGGCAGCCTGATGCATCCTGAAGACGTACTGGTTCCTTATTACCGTGACACCGCCGTGCAACTGATGCGTGGCGTGCGCATGGAAGAAATCCTTCTTTACTGGGGCGGAGACGAACGAGGCAGCGCCTATGCCGAACCTGCCGTGGCCCAGGACTTTCCCCTGTGCGTACCGATTGCAACCCAGGCCTTGCATGCCTGCGGTGTAGCCAGTGCGTTCAAGATCAGAGGCGAACATCGCGTGGCTGTTACCACCTGTGGCGATGGCGCGACCAGCAAGGGCGATTTTCTCGAAGCCCTCAATGTCGCGGGCGCCTGGCAATTGCCGGTGGTGTTTGTCGTCAACAACAACCAATGGGCGATTTCCGTTCCCCGGCGCATTCAGTGCGGCGCGCCGACCCTGGCTCAAAAGGCCATTGGAGCGGGGTTCCATGGTGAGCAGGTCGATGGCAACGACATCGTCGCCGTCTACGACCGCATGCAGATTGCCCTTGAACGGGCGCGCAAAGGTAAAGGTCCGGTATTGCTCGAATGCCTGAGCTACCGATTGGGCGACCACACCACCGCCGACGACGCGACCCGCTATCGTTCCGGCGAAGAGGTCAAACAGGCCTGGCTGGAGGAGCCCGTCAAACGGCTGCAAACCTACATGGTCAGCCAGGGCGTGTGGGACGAAGGGCGCGAGCAGACGCTGATCAGCGAGTGTCAGGGCCTGGTGCAAATGGCAGTAGAAGTATTTGAAAGCACCGGCACCCAGTCTCCCGAGTCCGTCATGCAACACGTCTACGCCAAATGGCCCGCCGCGCTGGCGGAACAGCATGAGTGGTTCATGGAACGTGCTGCACGGCGTGCCGGAGGTGATCATCATGGCCAATGAAAAAGTCAGCTTGCTGGAAGCCGTGAACCTGGCGATGCACCGGGCCATGGCCGAAGACGAAAACGTCGTGGTGCTGGGCGAAGACGTCGGCGTGAATGGCGGTGTGTTCCGCGCGACTCAGGGGCTGCGTGACAGCTTCGGCTTCAAGCGGGTGATCGATTCGCCTCTGGCGGAAACCATGCTCGGCGGTCTGGTGGTCGGCATGGCGGCACAGGGTTTGAAGCCAGTGGTGGAAATCCAGTTCATGGGTTTCATCTATGCTGCCATGGAGCATCTGGTTTCCCATGCCAGCCGCATCCGCAATCGCACCCGTGGGCGCCTTTCCTGCCCGATGGTGCTGCGCACGCCCATGGGCGCGGGGATTCGTGCTCCCGAGCATCACAGCGAAAGCACCGAAGCCATGTTCGCTCACGTACCAGGCTTGCGAGTCGTCATCCCTTCCTCACCCGCCCGCGCCTATGGATTGTTGCTGGCGGCCATCGACGATCCCGATCCGGTGATCTTCCTGGAGCCGACCCGGCTCTATCGCATGAATCCGCAACCCTTGATCGACGACGGCAAGCGTTTGCCGCTCGATAGCTGTTTCACCTTGCGTGAAGGCAGCGACATTACCCTGATCAGTTGGGGCGCCAGTGTGCATGAAACCCTGCAGGCAGCCAGTGCGCTGGCCGAGCGCGGTGTTTCGGCAGAAGTCATCGATGTGGCCTGCGTCAAACCCCTGGACCTCGACACCCTTGAAGCCTCCGTACGCAAGACCGGGCGCTGCGTGATCATCCACGAAGCACCGCGTTCATGTGCCGTCGGTTCTGAAATCGCCGCCAGCCTTTATGAGCGGGCCTTCATGGATCTGCAGGCACCCATCCAGCGTGTCACCGCCCCGGATATTCCACCGCCGTTGTACCGGCTGGAGCAGCTCTATATCCCGGCAGTGGAAGACATTCTGCATGCCTGCGACACCGTGCTCGATTTCGCCTGACGCCCAAGGAGGCTTGCGATGAAATATTTCAAACTGCCCGATCTGGGCGAAGGTCTGCAAGAAGCGGAAGTGGTCCAGTGGCACGTCAAGGAAGGTGACACCGTGCGTGCCGATCAACTGGTGGTTTCGGTCGAAACCGCCAAGGCCATCGTCGATATCCCCGCACCTTATGACGGCGTGGTCGCCAAACTGTTTGGCGGCGACGGCGATGTCCTGCATGTGGGCGAACCCCTGATGGCCTTTGAAGGCGAGGGCGATGCCGGCACTGTAGTCGGGCGCCTTGAAGGTGGCGGCAGCCAGGATGATCAGTTCTGTGTCGGTGCAGCGCCTTCGACCCGTGAACACCTGTCCATAAAAGCCACGCCTGCTGTGCGCCAACTGGCCCGGCAACTGGGTGTGGAATTGAACGCTCTGGCGGGCTCAGGCAATAACGGCCTGATCACTCGCGCCGATGTCGAGCGGGCGGCACAGATCGAGCGCGACCGTTTTGGCGGCCAGCGCTTGCGCGGTGTGCGGCGCAGCATGGCGCTGAACATGGCCAAGTCCCATGCTGAAGTGGTGCCGGTAACAATCTTTGGTGATGCCGACTTGCATCGCTGGGCGCAGGCCCGTGATCCATTGATTCGTCTGGGCAAGGCCATGGCCGAAGCCTGCAAGGTGGAGCCGGTGCTCAATAGCTGGTTCGACGGCAAATCCCTGTCGATCAAGCAGCATGAAACCCTCAACCTGGGCATCGCCGTCGACACGCCGGATGGCTTGTTCGTACCGGTGCTGCGTGATGTGGGCAACCGAACGGCGGCTGACCTGAAAGAAGGCATGAGTCGCTTGCGCGCCGACGTCAAAGCCCGCTCCATCCCGCCGCAGGAAATGATGGGCGCAACCATCACCCTGTCCAACTTCGGCACCTTGTTCGGGCGCTACGCCAACCCGATCGTCGTGCCGCCGCAAGTCGCAATCATTGGTGCGGGTGGCATTCGTGAAGAGCCGGTGGCCATGAACGGAGAGGTGGTTATTCACCCGATCCTGCCGCTGTCACTGACCTTTGATCATCGAGCCGTAACGGGAGGCGAGGCGGCGCGCTTCTTCAAGGCGCTGGTGGATGAGCTGGAGAAACCGGAGTGATGGAGGTGTAACAGGTTGCATCTTTCGCGAATGAATTCGCTCCTACACGGATCGAATTCATTCACGAACCCCCGATTCACTCGGTTTCAGCTTCGGTTTCACTCAGCAACTCATTCAAGGCATCCGGCTGGCTCTTGAAGGCGCGGGCGAAGATATCGCGGTTTTTCGCCATGTAAATCCCGGCTTCTTCAACCTGGGCTTCCGTCAGCGACGGCACGGCCTTGTTCAACACTGTTGCCAGCAACTCAGCGAGTTCAAGCATCTTGTCATGACGATCAGCTTCGGCTTTATCCATGAACAAACGCTCCAGATCTCGGCTGCTGCGGTATACCACTTCGACGGCCATTCACTACCTCACATGCCCTTGCGATAAATTTAATGAATACTGTATTTTTGTACAGTGGTTAGCATAAGCCAATCCGCTTCCCTTGAATAGTGGCCTTAAAACACATTTTTTGTCTGCCCGGTGTGCCTTGCGACAACCCGTCGCGCTCTCAACCATAGCCTATGGCCCTGTTCCTGCTTTAAAAAGCAGCAGTGCAGAGTGTCATGTGCATACAGCATCATCCGGTTGGTAAAAATTCAGGTTCAGAGGTAGAGCGTCATGGGAAACAAATGGGCAGAAAAGATGCGGCAAAAAGTGCATTCGCAAGCCGAATCGCTGGGGAATCTCTGTGTGGAGAGCTTCCACTTCCTGGCACTGTTCGCCATCGGCGCCATCACTGCCTGGGCATCGGTCGTCGCCTTTCTGGGGATGGTCGAAAAAGGCAACATCACGGTCGATGACATCCTGCTGCTGTTCATCTATCTGGAACTGGGTGCGATGACGGGGATTTACTTCAAGACCAACCACATGCCCGTCCGCTTCCTGATCTACGTCGCCATCACGGCACTGACCCGGTTGCTGATCTCGGACGTCTCCCACCACAACCCGCCGAGTATCGGAATCATCTACCTGTGCGGCGGCATCCTGCTGCTGGCGATTTCGATTCTGGTGGTGCGTTATGCGTCGTACAAATATCCGTCGGCGAAGATTCCTGATCCGTTCAGTAATGTGAAAGGTGCAGTGACGGAGGAGAAGGGCGAGGTTTGATTTAAAGGGCGTGTAGGAGAATTCATTCGCGAGAGGCCCGTACATTTGAAGAAGATTTATTGCCTTCAATGACGTCATCGCGGATGAATTGCTTCTATGTACAGCCTTACCGTACCTCCACCCGCTCCAGTGAGCGGTCCTGTTCGGTTCGGGTCATGCCGATCAGGTACATGGCGTAAAAGGCTAAGTCGCGCTTCTGGGCATTGGTGCAATCAACGTATGGGCGGGCATTGCGGCGTTGATTGATATGCTGGGTCAAGAGAAAATCAGTGTCGATGAGATCTTGCTGCTTTTCTTATGCCTCGAATTACTTGCCCTGTCTGGGATTTATTTTAAAACCAATCACCTGCCTATTCGATTTCTTCTGTGCATAGCAATAACTGCACTTACTCGATACCTGATTGGCGATGTATCGCATCATAGGGCTCCAGATATTGGACTGCTGTATCTGTGTGGCGGGATCTTTTTCCTGTTGCTATCCGTTTTGGCGGTTAGGGTTGCTTCAAATAAGTTCTCCTCAAGTAGGCGATAGATGCGACTAGTGACTTCGTTGAGGACAAAATGGTTGAAAAAATTGACGTGTCGGTAATTTTTTGATAGAAAGCTGTCACCTCCACCCGCAATTAAATAGGTTGTTCAAATGCGACCTGATTCAAAAATGCTATAAGCAACTGCTCTACGCTAATCCTAATGGTTAACGTTGTGGCTACCCTTAAGTCTATAGAGTGAAATGCGGGTGGGGTTTTTTTGAGCAAGCTTAAATTATGTAAATCTGTCGACGAGCTGGCTGCTCTACTTGGGACTACATATGGGAAAATCCGGTATTTCTATTATTTTCACCCTACATCAGAAAGCTACTCAACTTTCGAGATAAAGAAGAAGAGTGGTGGCGTACGAGAGATCTCAGCTCCCTCTGATAAGTTAAAAACTCTTCAGAGACGATTGAAAGTTTTACTCAGTGAGATTTACGAGCCTAAAAAGTATGTGACAGGTTTTGTTAATGGAAAATCTATTGTCGCAAATGCAAAGCCTCACACCAGAAAGAAGTTTGTTTTTAATCTGGACTTGCAAGATTTCTTCCCTTCAATAACATTTGCTCGTGTTCGTGGTTTATTAATTTCTAAACCTTATTCTCTAGATTCATCTGTGGCAACTGTAATATCCCACCTCGTAACAGTGAATGGGAAATTGCCACAGGGTGGTCCTTGTTCTCCTGTAATTTCAAATATGATTTGCTCATCGCTGGATAGGAAGCTGAAAACTCTTGCAGTGAAAAATCGAGCTGAATACACGAGATATGCTGATGATATAACCTTTTCTTTCTATGATGATCTTGAGTATGTTGCGAGCGATATAGTTCAAGTTTTGAAAGGAGACGAGCTTCCTAATCACTACTTTGCAAGATGTGGACGGAGCTTGGAGAGGTTAGTTATTGAAGCTGGTTTTAAGGTGAATTACTTAAAGGTTAGGTTGCAGGGGCGATACGAGAGGCAAGTAGTTACAGGTCTAGTAGTAAACAAAAAACCAAATGTAAATCGGCAATACGTCAGAAAGACGGGGGCGATGATTCACTCGATTGAAATAAAGGGGCTGGAGGAAGCTAGAAGGATACACTCGGAAAAAATTATTAAGCAAGAGAAAAAGAGTGGGGGTGGTAAGGACGAAGAGATCAAGGTTCCACCGGTTGAGGCTCATATACAGGGGCGGCTGTTGTTTTTGAAGCAGGTTGTCGGGCTTGAGTCGCAGGTTTACAGACGGCTGGCGTTACGTTTTAACCTTCTTAGATTAAAGTATAGAGTGCCACTAGGGGTTTCAAAAAATAAATTCAGCGAGGATTTTAGGAAATTCACCAAGTGGTACGACTCTAAGTGCTGGGTTGTGGAAGTTGAGGGTGAGATACGCGGAGAGTTTGAGTGTGGTCAGGGTTCTGGGTTTATGATTTCTGATCAGGTACTTGTTACATGTTCTCATGTGTTGGATTTAAAAGGCGTTAAGTTGGATGAGGCAACTGTATATCAAGCATCCACTAGGTCAAGAAGTTACAAAGCTAATTTGCTTTATCGTGACGACGATAGAGATATAGCTTTGCTTAAGATTTCAGCTGATAAATCTGAATTTGACTATTTTGATTTGGAAGCTTTGGTGTTGGCTGATGTCGGTGATGAAGTTTCCATTTTAGGCTTCCCGAAAGACAAACTCGGTGCTCAGAGTGCAGGGAATCAAACAGCCTTTGTTAGAAACAAATTTCCCATGAGTGGGGTTAGTTTTGTTGAGGTAGATAAAGAGTTATACGCCGGGAATAGTGGCGGGCCAGTACTTAATCAAGATAGTCGGGTAGTCGGTATTGTTGGTATCGGTAATGATGGTGAGTATTGTGATCATAGTCGATTTATTTGTGTATCTGAGTTGCTGAAGGTTCTTGATGCACTTAAGGCTGCTTCAGTTGGGGGGGCTAAACTTGAACCTGCCTAGAGTTGTTTAAAAATGCTGTAAGTGGAAAAGAATATTTTCTCACTTTTGGGATGACGCGGCTGAAGGTGCAGGCCTGAGTGATTCTGCTACTTGTATTTTTGATTTTTTTGTTTAGCTTGCATAATTTAAATCCCCGTCGATATAAAACTATAGGCACTAGCGGGAAAGGGTTGGCAGCTGCTAGTCTTGAAGTGCTTTTCGTCTGCTAGCACTGCCTTTAATGGAGATGAAAATTATAATTTTAGTTTACTTGCAGTATTTATATACTCCGACACAAAGTTTCTGAAAATATTAAGTTCTTGGTCTGATATGAAAAAGAATTTTCCGAGTCGTACATTTTGTTCGTCGAAAAGTTGATCCGTGTTGATCATTATAGAGCTGAGAATCATCGAGGACGAATCGTCTGGATCATGAAAAGCTGTGTCAAAATTGCTTTTAAAGACTGCCGATTGCTCAAATAGCTTCTTTTTGTTTTCCGGGGCGATCATTCCATGTGTATGTGAGTAGATGTTTCTTATTGATGTGAAAAGTCTCCAGATGGAGTCGGATAATTCAAAGGTTATTTTGTGATCCTGAGTCATTGTCTTGTTTATTTCTGGGTGTAGCTCGTTAAGCTCCTTTACTAAGTTGGTTGTATAAGCTTTTTTGTTAGGTGAAATATTTTTTAGCGTGCTTTCTGTGATGCTAAATAAGAACATGAACTCCCAGACATTTAGGAAACCCTTTACAATTTTGTACCAGTTATCAGTATCTGCAGTTTTGGCTATTTCATCTAAGTTGATCTCGATATTTCTTTCGAGGTAACCTCCAGTGTTGACGCCTCTGTATATGAGTGTGTTGTTTATAGTGGCGGCTTGTTTTTTAAAACTTTCAATTATCTCGCTAATAAATATTTTGATATCTTTTGAATATAATTTGTCGTGATCTACGATGTAAATTTCTGAGCTGACTTCAGAAGGGGTGATTATTTTTTCCTCCAGTAGCTCTTCATGTAGATTTTCTAGCATGCCATGCTTTTGTACTATCTCAATGAAGTTGGTCAAATAGGATAGTAATACGCTATTTACGAGTTGGGACATGTAAAAAGAGCTGTGGTAAGACTTATACCAATCAGGAGATTCCGGTGCTGGTGCTTCAAGTGTGGGGATATAACTGTGTAGCATGCTTAGATCCTATTTGTCGTGTGGTCAGCATTAGGTGTCCCAGTCGCGTGCTCTAGCTTTGTTCTTTCCTTCAAGGTTTTTTACGAAACTGGAATTTATGTGGATAACGCTTATTATCGCGGAAACTTGTAGTCCGCTGAAAAATACTAAAAGAAACTGCATTGTAGCTAAAGTTGTTTCTTGGGTTTTGAATCCAAAGCCTTCGTAGAAGCTTACAAACAGCATGCCGATGAGAGAGAAGGCCATAGATAAAGCAGATTGAACTATTACTCCAACAATGATTTTAAGCCTAGTCGTGTCACCACCACTAGAACTAAAGTCAGCGTTAACAAGATTGTCTCCTTTCAAAGTTCTGAGGACATTAGGGTATAAAAAAGCGATCCATATACTCATAATTGTGAATATAGCCCCTGAGACGCCTACAAGTAGGCCTAGAGTGGCTGATACTGTTTCAAACTTAAGGTGCCATCCACAAAGCATAGATATTATGGGCGGCACAAGGCACAGTAATAAAATAAACATTAAGCTAGCACTGTATCTGATTGTTGAGCTACTTCGGTTGCTGTGGCATCTTTAGTGATGTTGGAAATGGACTGTAAGTAGTTTGAGCGATCTCCTGCGATCGTGGCGTATAGCAAAGTTGCGGAATATATTTCTCCGCTTTTTGGTAACATAACCCTTTCGACTAATCTATGTTTTTTGATAGAGGTCTTGTTTTCATTTTCATCAATGAAAATTACATCTGCCCAGCCGTCTTCAGGGAAGTCGGAAGAATACTTCATGAAGTCTTGCATTTGCTCATAGGTTGGTGTTGCTTCAAGCTTTACTTCGACTCTTCTCTTGCCGTCGTCACTTACTTCGTCATCTGGGTCTGGGCCAAAAAAACGTCCCATAATTTTTTCAATAAAATCGAATATTTCATTGTTTGCTTTATCTAAAGTTAACATGTTCTTTTGAGATTTTTTGTTCTCCTGCTCGACAATTTCGGAACTGACTATAACCTCATTTCTTAGAAGTACATGCTTAGTCGTTTCGCATATTTTTTTGAGGTATGCTTCGCTAGTTCTGAATTCTTTTATCTTTTTTGAGAAACGATACAAAAGGCTGTAATCTTCAGGTGCTGCTTCTGAGCTAAAATAAATTGTAGTGGCTGAGTCGCCGGGTTGCCGCCTGTTGAATTTATCTATTTTCAAACGATATCGGACGCAATAATTAATCCATTTTTGCATCAGGTCAGAGTCACATTTTGAATCTTCAAACTTTATCGAGATTACTAAGTTTGATTCCGGGATTATCCAATAGTAACAAGGATGTCCCCACACAACATCATCCCCAGTGTCCAAAGCGTTATTGCTGATAAATCCGATAGGCTCGCCCTTTTCGTTAAGTCGGAGCCCTCGATAGCTTTTGGAGTCGCTTGGGTCATGCTTCCACAATGTTAGGAGAAAATCACCGTTTTCAAACTCATGAATTTCTTTGCAGTAACACATGACTGATGGATCACCAGACTCACCAAGCTCTGCCCAAGGTGAGGTTTCTTTGAAACGTCTAGAATCTACCCATGCTTTTATATTTCGTAAGACTAAGGTTGTATCTAGTCCAAAGCTTTTAGACTTTATCTCGCCGTCCGTTTTCTTCTGAGTTCGATAAAGCCCGCTTTCAGTGATTTCAAAGAAATTCAAATAGCCGTAGTTTGTATCTTTCTTAATAACTGACATCCATTTCTCTCTGCTTTATTTTCATGTACGCAAGCCCTATTTTGTAGGTTAGCGTTTTGATGCTGGCTCTGAGCCATGATAGGTGCAAGTAGAAGAATGTCAATTAGCCGAAAAGCGAATCGGGCCTTCAATTATCAGTGAATGGGCGAGACCATACTTCAAGACCAACCACATGCCCGTCCGCTTCCTGATCTACGTCGCCATCACGGCACTGACCCGGTTGCTGATCTCGGACGTCTCCCACCACAACCCGCCGAGTATCGGGATCATCTACCTGTGCGGCGGCATCCTGCTGCTGGCAATTTCGATTCTGGTGGTGCGTTATGCGTCGTACAAATACCCGTCGGCGAAGATTCCGGATCCGTTCAGTAATGTGAAAGGGGCGGTGACGGAGGAGAAGGGCGAGGTTTGATTTAAGTGCATTTGGTAGGAGCGAATTCATTCGCGAGAGGCCCGTACATTTGAAGAAGATTTATCGCCTTCAATGACGTCATCGCGGATGAATCCGCTCCCACAAGTGACAGGTGTACAGGTTTATCGTGGCTCAACCCGCTCCAACGACCGATCCAGTTCGGTTCGGGCAATGCCGATCAGATGAACAACAGAAAAAGCCAGATCCCGTTTCGGGCCGTTGAGGCTGTCGCCGGATTCGTAGGCGGTGGCGGCTGCGCAGCGCAGCAGGTCGGAGACGTATAGCAGGGATTCTTCGAGAGAAGACGGCGGTGGATCGGGCGTTACTTTTTTCATAACCAGTTTCCTCATGGAGCCACCGTACAGTCGCTGCTAAACGATTGAGGGTGGCGGCTTTGTCGCGGGTTAGCAGACCGGGGAAACTAGCCAAAACCGGCGCACCCGAAGGTGCCCCACGCAAAGCCGCCATAAGGACGTTTCTTGCGTGGCTAGTCATCCCCGGGCTGCTAAACCCGATCACTGATGAGCAGTGACCGGCACAGCCTAGAGAGCCAAAAACGCCCACGCAAGGGGATAGGATTTTCTAGGAAACTTCACGCGGATGAAAGGGAGAAGTCCGTAAGAAATGCCCTGCAATCAGGGCATTTTCGTTAGCGTAAGTAACACAGAGGACCTTAAATGCCCGCCGTCCGCTCATGGCGGTCTGGTCGCCAGTGACCGCCCGTAAGAATCGGCAACTGGCTGAGGGTGACGCCATCGGTCATGGCGGTGAGGATTTTCAGGGCGCTGTCGCCTCGCTCGATGGCGATGCCGAATTGCACGCTTTCTATGAGGCGGCGCAAGCGTTCGGGGTCGTTGCGTTGGGCGGCGCTGATCAGGCGCTTGGCGACTACGCCCTTTTCGTTCGACAGTGTCAGCATGATGCTGCCATCCAGTCCCTGGATGCTCAGATTCACCCGGTAATCGGGATGAAAGGTATCGGTGATCATCTGAAAAGGATTATCCATATCGTCTACCTGTCTATGTGTACTGCATAAGTTGACCGGGTATTAGTCCCTTTAGTTCTCAGTGGCTGACCATCGGCAAGATTTCTCTTGTGCTTGCTGATGGCAGGTTTTGCTGTCATCTTTCGCGTTAATGATAATTTTTCGTGTTTGAGAAGCATTGACGCATGCGCGACTTTTCCGCAGCTGATGACGACCTTGTGCCTGATCGTCGGCAGCAAATGACCGAGCTCTACAGTGACCACCATCTGTGGCTGCAAAACTGGCTGCGAAAAAAGATTGGGTGCTCGCAACGTGCTGCGGATCTGGCCCAGGACGCTTTCGTGCGTATCCTGATGCTGGCCGAACCGCTCAATCTCAAGGAGCCTCGGGCGTTTCTTGCCACCACTGCGACGCGCTTGCTGATCGATGGCACCCGGCGTCGCAAGATCGAGCGCGCCTACCTGGATGCGCTGACGCTGCATGCCGACGAGGCTTGTACGCCGAATCCCGAAGCCATTCATGTCGCGCTGCAGATGCTGGAGCGAATCGCGCAGATGCTTGACGGCTTGCCTCCCAGGCCGCGTCAGGCATTTTTGCTGCACCGCCTTGAGGGGATGACTTACAGCGAAATAGCCATTCAATTGGATGTGTCCTCCAGCATGGTCAAACAATACATGGCCAGCGTGATGGTGCATTGCTACAAGACACTGCACGGTTCGGGCCATCTCTCGTGAGCGATGTGCACGAACCCGGCGAGCGGATGATCAGCGAAGCGGCCTCCTGGCTTGCATTGATGAATGACGATGCGGTGAGCGCGGCTGATCGTGAGGCCTTTGACAGGTGGCGCGAGGCGGACCCGCGACACGCTCTGGCGCTGTCACGCATGGAGTCCTTGTGGGGCAGTTTTGATGAATTACCGGGCAAGCCGGCTCGGGTGGCATTGCGTCAGACATTCCCGCATTCGGGGGTAAAAACCTCTTATCGAGGGTTACAGGTTCTCTCGCTGTTGGGCGTTTTGATCGGCGGCTGGATGAGTGTCGAGCACCTGCCGATCTGGATGGCCGATCAGCACACGGCCATCGGTGAGCGCCGCGAATTTCTGCTTTCCGATGGCAGCGAAGTTCAGCTCAACAGCAATTCGGCGCTGGATATAAAATTCGACGGACGGCAACGCGAGGTGGAATTGTTGCGCGGCGAATTGTGGGTTCAGGTTGCAAAGGATGCACAGCGCCCATTTGTGGTGCGCACCGATCAGGGCACCATCACGGCATTGGGGACGCGCTTTGTGGTGCGCCGTGGCCCGCAAGGGACAACGGTCAGTGTGCTGGAGTCTGCCATTGCGGCCAAGGCCGATAGCGTGGATGTGGTGAAAGTCGCAACCGGCCAGCAGGCCTTGCTCAAGGACGGGAGGGTGCAGGCGCCGCGCTCCATAGGCAGCGGCGACCCGGCGGCGTGGACCCGTGGCGTGCTCAAGGTTGATGACCGGCCTCTCGGCGAAGTGCTGCAAACACTGGCCGATTATCGACATGGCTTGTTGCGTTTCGATTCCAGGGCTCTGGAAGGGATACGGGTTTCGGGGCTGTTCCGCCTTGATGACACCGACGCTGCGCTTGCAGCCCTGGGCGATAACCTGCCTATCCGCATCGAGCGCTTTACTGACCTGCTGATCGTGGTCAAACCGCTGCCCTGAAAACAGGAAGGGCGGCTCTTTTCAGGGCCGCCCTCGGTTACGCGATCAATGTGTCAGAGAGTGGAAATCAGCCCAGTCGAGCGACTTCCTTTTCCAGTTCTTTCTCAAGGAATTCTTCCTCCAGCAGGGCGTCCGGACTGACCGAATCTTCATCCTGGTCTTGGGGCAGTGGCGCACCGCCACGTTTGCTGCGCAGTTTGCCCAACAGGTGCTCAAGGGCGTGATCGAGTTTTGCGGCTGCACCATCAACGGCCTGATCCACTGTATCGGCCTTTTGGGTGACGGAAATCGGTTGGTGGCCTTTTGGACGTGCCTCTATCTGGCAGCGGATGTCATGTGGACCCGGCTTTTCGCCGTTTTCATCACTGAGGTGAACTTCGACGCGGGTTACATATTCGTCGTAGCGTTCGAGCGTGCTTTCAATGGTGGTACGAACCCACTCCTCCAGTCGGATACTGCTTTCGATGTGATTATCGCTATTGACCTGGATTTGCATAGTTAATCCTTATTAGGGCTTGCTCGTGTGAGGCTCATTGATCGATTTCTGTCGGAGCTCGATTTTGTTTGCGCTCAAGCACAGTGTTGGCGCCAATGAGCCAACAATTCAACCCCTAAATGGAAGAAATATTTCGCAGCAAAAATATTGTTTGAATGCAATGTGTTCTCATTCACCCTCTTCGCGACTGAATTCGCTCCTACGCGCTGTAGGAGCGAATTCATTCGCGAATGAATCTGCCCCCTTAAAACGCCACAGATGTTTGCACATACACCGTGCGTGGCTCACCCACGTACTTGCCGCGGTTGTTGTCATCGAACGAGCGGGTGAAGTATTCGCGGTTGAAGATGTTCTTCACGCCTACCGCCACGTTCAGGTCTGACAATTGCGGGCCGAAATCATAGGCAGCGCGGGTGCTGAACAGCATGTAGCCGGGGATTTTGCCGTTGTTGCCGCTGGCGCTTTCGGCCACGGTGTTGGCATTGTCGGCGAACTGGTCGCTCTGGAACGAGCTGTCCAGGTTCAGCTTCCATGGGCCTTCGGTGTATCGCACGCCCAGAGTGCCTTTGTGTCTGGACGAGAAGGGCACACGATTGCCTTTGTTCGGGCCATCTTCGCGGATGGTTGCATCCACAAACGCATAGCTGGCGTAAACCTCGTAGGCATCCAGTGCCGGGTTCAGGTCGCTCAAGGCATAGTTGATGCTGCTCTCGATCCCCTGATGGCGGGTTTCGCCGCGAGCGATGATCCGGTTGTCGGTCTGATTGGTGTCGTACTGGTTATCGAAGTTGATCAGGAATGCACCGAGCTCTGCGCGCAGCACGCCATTGTCATAGCGGGTGCCCAGTTCCCAGGTACGCGCCTTTTCCGGTTGGACCTCGCCGCCGTTGACGCGGTTAGGCATCTGGCTGTACTGCACGCTGCCGAACGAGCCCTCGGTGTTGGCGTACAGGTTCCAGGTGTCTGTCACGTGGTAAAGCACGTTCAAGGCCGGCAGTGCGGTGTTGTAGTCGCCCTGGTATTTGACGTTGGTCTGGTTGTTGGACTGCGCCGTGTCGATCATCTCGTAGCGAATGCCGGGCGTGATGGTCCATTTGCCGATATCTATGCGGTCATCGATGTAGAACGCCTTGGCATCGGTGTAACCACGGGTGTCGCGGTCTTGCGTGCTCGACGTGCTGGGCATGATTTGTGACGCAGTTGTTTCGTTGTAGCGCACTTCGTGGCCGGATTCGTTGATGTAGCGATAGCCGATGCCCACTTCATGCCAGCTTTCGCCCAGTGCGAAGCCTTGAGAGAAACGGGTTTCAAAACCGCGAACCCAGTATTCGCGCGGTGACAGGGTGACGATGTTGCCCTGTTCCAGATAACCGCTGCGCAGGGTCTTGGTGAAGAAGGTGTTGGCGGTGAAAACCCGGGCGTCCTGCTCGTAGCGATAGCCGAAGTTGGCCAGGGTGCGACGGCCCCAGAACTTGTCTTTCAGGCGCGTGGATTGGTACGGGTCGGCATCGTAGTCCGCGACACTCAGGCCGCCGGGCATCTCGGCTTCACCTTCGTAATACTGCGCCATGGCGTTGAGGCTGTTGGCGTCGTCGATCTGGTATTTGCCCTTGAGAATCAGGTCGTCGATCTGGGTATCGCTGTGTTCGCGCCAGTCACTGCCGCGCACGCCGGAATACAGAATCGCGCCGCCCAGGCCATTTTCCGCCGTGCCGCCCAGCAGCAGGTTGCCGGTTTTCTTGAAACCGTCCTGGCTGGAAGACGGGCTGATTTCGGTCTGAACAGAGCCTTTCAGGGTGGGTTCATCCGGGATGGCGCGGGTCACGAAGTTGACGATACCACCGACGTTCTGCGGGCCATAACGCACGGCACCGCCGCCACGCACCACGTCCACAGCATCCATGTTGCCCAGGCTGATTGGCGCAAGAGACAACTGAGGCTGGCCATAAGGTGCGAACGGCACCGGGATGCCATCCATCAGGACCGTGGAGCGCGAAGCCAGGCGCGGGTTGAGGCCGCGAATGCCGAAGTTCAGCGCCATGTCGTGGCTGCCGGTGCCGTTGTTTTCCGGTGCGTTGACGCCCGGGATACGGTTGAGCACTTCGCGGGCATTGGTGGAGCCGTTACGCTCGAACTCTTCACGACGAATCACGTCACGGGCACCGGGGTGTTCGAAGACGTTGGTCTGCTGAGCTTCACCCAGCCAGTCACCGACAATGGTCGATGCGCCCAGCTCCACGGGACCGCTACCTGCCGTGCTCACCGGTTGCAGGGAGAAGCCTTGATTGCCGTCGGCCACAGCTTGCAGACCTGTGCCTTCCAGCAAGGCAGTCAGGCCTTGCTCGGGCGTGTACTGACCTTCCAGCCCACGGCTTTTCAGGCCGCTGGTGACTTGCGATCCATAGGAAATCATCACGCCGGCTTCCCGGCCAAACTGGTTCAGCGCGGTTTCGAGTTCGCTTGGGGCAATGTGATAGGCCTTGGCATCGGCAGCATGCGCCAGCGAAAGACCGCCCAACGACAGGCTCGCGCCGAAAATGATATGCCGCAGGGTGCGAACCAGAGGTGACAATTGGGGCGATCGGGTCGACATGCAGGAGTCCTTTGATCTGGAGGATTAAGAGGTGCTTTCCCTGTCTGTCACGCGAGCGCTTGAAAACGGCTCACCGGATTTGAAAAAAGTTTTGTGATAACTCACTTTGTGGGAGGCAGCTTGCTGGCGACTTCACGTACAGACGCAGAATA
Organism: Pseudomonas sp. Irchel 3A18; assembly: GCF_900187465.1. Lineage (NCBI taxonomy): Bacteria > Pseudomonadati > Pseudomonadota > Gammaproteobacteria > Pseudomonadales > Pseudomonadaceae > Pseudomonas > Pseudomonas sp. Irchel 3A18. The sequence continues at coordinate 475,287 of NZ_FYDI01000002.1, read as the reverse complement.
TCTGTCGGCTTCGAGCCTTTTTCGCCAGCAAGCTGCCTCCCACAAGTGTTGTTCACACCCGAGCCTGAACACTCACCCAATACCGGGTAAAGCGCTGCACCCGGACGGGCAGGGTGACTTCCAGCATGTCGAGGATGCGTTCGCTGTCCGCCAGCGGGTAACTGCCGGAAATCAGCAGGTTGGCGACCTTGGCATCGCAGTTGAGTCGCCCGCGACGGTAGCGGCCCAGTTCGGCCAGGAAATCCGTCAGCTTCATGTGCGAGGCGACCAGCATGCCTTCGGCCCAGGCTCCGGTGCTGGCGTCTGTCGGGCGTACCGAGTCCCAGGCGTCGCGGCTGAAGGTCACTTGCTGTCTGGCCTGTAACCGCAATGGCGGACCGACATGGGCGTCGGGGCTGATTTCGAGTGAGCCGTCCAGCACGGCCAGTTGCGTGCGGCCGTCCAGTTGCCGCAGGTTGAAACGACTGGCCGCGGTCGAGGCGTGTACGGTGCCTTGGGCGGTCAGCAGGTTCAGTGGGCGTGAGTCGGCAACTGCCGTCATCAGGATTTCGCCTTGCAGCAACTTGATAAACCGCTGCCCGGCATCGAAGCGCACATCCAGGGCGCTGGCGGTATTGAGTTGCACCTGTGTGCCGTCGCTCAGTGTTTCCTTGCGTTGTTCGCCCACGCCGCTGCGCAGGTCGGCCAGCAAGGGTTGCAAGGCGATCTGATCACGCAATCCCCAGCCTGCCGCCGAACCAGCGCCCAACAGAAGCAAGAGCTTGAGTGCCTGACGGCGACCGGCGGAGGACGGTGCATTGAGCGCCGCATGGGCCAGGGGCGAGGACAACCCGCTCAAGCGTTGGTTGACCCGCTGGATGTGCGCCCAGGCACGCTGGTGTTCGCTATTGCCATTGAGCCACTGCTGCCAGGCATGCTGGCGACGGGAATCCAGGCCGCCTTCCTGCATTTCGATCATCCAGCTCACTGCCTGCCTGGCCACGGCTGGGGAAATGTCTGACTTGTTCAGGGATTCGGTATTCAGGTTCATAGGGCGAAGTAGCAGCGCAGCGCGGCCTTGTTCAGGTGACGCTTGACCGTCGCGATGGAGATGCCCAGTTGCGAGGCGATTTCGCCATGGCTCAGGCCATCGACCTGAGAAAGCAGGAAGGCACGTTTGACCGCACTCGGCAGGCCGTCCAGCAACTGGTCCAGTTCCACCAGGGTCTGCAGAATGATCGCCCGGTCTTCCTCGGAAGGTGCCACGCATTCCGGCAGCTCGGCCAGGGCCTGGTAATAGGCGCGCTCCAGATCCTGGCGTCTGTAGTGATTACACAGCACCCGCTTGGCGATGGTGGTCAGAAAGGCCCGAGGCTCGATGATCTGGGTCGTATCGCGGGCCAGTATCACTTTGACGAAGGTGTCCTGAGCCAGATCCGCCGCACTGTGCGGGCAGCCGAGCCTGCGCCGCAGCCAGGTCGTTAGCCAGGAATGGTGATCCTGGTACAGACCTTCGACGGTATGACTGAGAGCGGGCTGGGCGGTGTGCATCACGTAGAAAAATCCACGGGGACTCATTGAGGGCGTCGATTCTGTCAGACTCTTTTGCATATGAGAATATTTATCATTAATATTGCGCTTTATTCTTGTGCCTGGGTGCGAACTTTCTGCCCGGCGGTCTGGTGACAGGGTCCTTGTCATGCCAGCTCACGCTTTTTCATTGCCTTTCAAGATCGGGTAAAGGTTCTCGGATGCACGGTTCAGCCCTCAATAGCCCAGCGGTCAATAAACGTCCTGCGAAAAATACCGGTGTCTCGGTTTCCTACCGGCTGGCGGTGGCTTCCCGCGCGCTGGCGGCGATCTTTGCAGGCTATCTGCTGGCTTCCGTGACCAGCATCTGTGTCGCCCAGTGGTTGCCGGTCCCTCGGGCCGAAGCCGTTATCACGGGCATGATGCTTTCGTTTCTGGTGTATCTGGTGGCCGTGCTCTGGTGCTTTGCCTGCCGCACGGCCATGCAGGCGTGGGTGGGCGTGTTATTGCCCTGCGCAATTCTGGGCGTCGCCTATGCCTGTGGCCGGTGGTTGTCATGAAGGAGGGTTTTCGTCAGGCCATGGCCTGGCTGCACACCTGGGTCGGGCTGGTGTTCGGCTGGCTGCTGTTCGCGATTTTCCTGACCGGGACGCTTTCCTACTTCAAGGATGAGATCACCCAATGGATGCAGCCCGAGATTGCTGCCCGTCCTGTGAATGCCGAGGCCAATATCCGGCTGGCGCAAAGCTACCTGCAACAACACGCGGCGGGCGCCACGCGCTGGTTCATCAATATGCCGGACGAGCGCTCGCCGGGTCTGATGGTGGGCTGGCTGCCGGAAGGCAAGCCCGGTCAGCGCAACAACTTTGTCCGCAAGGTTCTGGACACTCAGACCGGCGCTCCGGTGCAGGCGCGGGAAACACGGGGCGGCGACTTCTTCTATCGCTTCCATTACCAGTTGCAGATGCCGCACCCCTGGGGCCGCTGGCTGGCGACCATTGCGGCGATGGTGATGTTCGTGACGCTGGTGACCGGCATCATCGTGCACAAGAAGATCTTCAAGGAGTTCTTCACCTTCCGGCCACGCAAGGGCCAGCGTTCCTGGCTGGATGGCCATAACGCTCTGGGCGTGCTGGTGCTGCCGTTTCATCTGATGATTACCTACAGCAGTCTGGTGATCTTCATGTCGATGGTGATGCCCGCCAGCATCCTGACCAGCTACGGCACTGTGCAGGCTTTCTACAACGAAGTATTCCCCGGTTCGAACATGCCAGGGCCTGACGGCAAACCTGCCGAGTTGCTGCCCCTTGCTCCGCTTCTGGCCTCGGCCAGCGAGCGCTGGAATGGCGATCAGGTGGGGCGCGTGGTGGTCAACAATCCTGGCGACAGCAATGCTTCGGTGCTGCTAACCCGTGACGACAAAGGCAGCATCACGCCGGATCGCGGTGGCGCGCTGACCTTCAATGGCGTGAGCGGTGCCCTGCAGAACGAAACCCCGTCACGGCCCGTGCCGATGCTGATTTCCAGCGGCATGTATGGCCTGCACGTCGGTCACTTTGCCGGGCCGACCCTGCGCTGGCTGTACTTCATTTTCGGCGTGGCCGGGACCGCGATGATCGGCACCGGGCTGGTCATGTGGCTGGGCAAGCGCCGCCTCAAACATGCCAAGGCCGGCGTGCTGCCTTTCGAGTTGCGTCTGGTCGAGGTGCTGAACATCGCCAGCATGTCGGGCCTGATGCTCGCGGTGGCGGCGTTCTTCTGGGCCAATCGCGTTCTGCCGGTCGGGTTGGCCGGGCGTGCAGGATGGGAAGTGAATGTGTTCTTTATCGTCTGGGGCCTGTCGATGCTGCATGCCGTGCTGCGCAACGGCCAGAGCGCCTGGCGCGAGCAACTGGGGCTGGGTGCACTGATGTTCATCGGCTTGCCGGTGCTCGATCTGCTGACCGACGGCCATTACCTGATGGCCGCGTTGCAACAGGGAAGCTGGGTGCTGCCGGCCTTTGACCTGACGGCGCTGGGTACCGGCCTGTTTCTCGGCTGGGCCGCGCTGAAGTTCAGGGCTGAGCGTGCCGATAAGCCGGTGCGCAAGAGCGCTGGCGCTTCGGCCATTGCGGTCAGCCATCAGGAGGCCAGTTGATGTTGCTGGCGGCGGTGTTCTGCTACATCGGTTTCACGGCCTTGTGCCTGTCCATGTCCCGGCATTACGGCGAGTTGCTGAGCGGTCCTCTGACCCCTCGGCGCAGTCGGTTGCTCAAGCTTGCTGGCTGGTTGTTTCTGGCGGTTTCTTCAGCCGTTGCAGTCAATGATGCCGGTTGGGGTGTAGGCTTGGCGCAGTGGTTTGCAGTATTGATGGGCAGCGCGGTGCTGCTGGTTTTTCTGATGCCTTTCAAGCCTCGCTGGGTCGTGAAGCTGGCCGGTTTCGGGCTGGTGCTTTGCCCTTTTGCTGCTTTTGATCTGTTGCCCGTTTAAGTGATCGTGATGATGCCCCCTGAACCCGACCTGCCCGATACAGGCCCTGACGCCGAGCCCTTGGCGGCGAAGGGTGGGCGTGCGCATTTTCTGCAGGTGTTTTTGTCCCAGCGTTCCCAGATGGAGGCGCTGGTCAGCCGTCGCGTGGGCTGCCGGGCAACAGCTGCGGATCTGGTGCAAGACCTGTTCGTGCGTTTCTGGCGTCGTCCTCTGGTGCAGGTCGAAGAGCTGAGCACTTATCTGCTGCGCTGTGCAGGCAATATCGCCATCGACCATCTGCGCAGCGAAGGCGTGCGTAGCCGCATCAGCGAAAGCCTTGAAACCGGGCCGGACGAAAGCAGCAACGACCCTCGCGCCGCGCTGGAGGCGAACAACGATTTGCGCCACGTCGAGGCTGCCTTGCGCGGCTTGCCCGAGCGGACTCGACAGATTTTCCTTCTCAACCGCATTCACGGTCGCAAGTACGCAGAGATTGCCAAAGCCATGGAGCTTTCCCAAAGCGCTGTGGAAAAACATATGATGCGCGCTTTGCAAGCCTGCAAGGCGAGCCTGGAACAGGACTCGGCAGGCACCGCCCGAACGAAGCCTGGAGACGCTCGTCGATGAAAGCGCCGCCCGCCGTGCAGAATGCCACGACCCCGGAAGAAGCCGCACTGGCCTGGTTAAGTGTGTTGCACGATCAGCCCGATTACGCCGACCAACTGGCGTTCAGCCAATGGCTGCAAGCCGACCCGGCCCATGTGCAAGCCTATGGCAAGGCCCAGGTGTTGTGGGAGTTGAGCGAAGCGCCGGCGGCCCGGCTTGCCAGTGAAGACGCCGTTGCGCTGTACGCCTTGTTGCGGGCGATGGATGCACCGCCGCCGCGTCGTAACCTGCAACGCTGGTCGGTGGGGCTGGCGATGGCCGCTTGCCTGACGTTGATGATTGCCATGGGCGCAGGCTGGCAGCCGCAGCGCTGGGCCGATGATTTCGGCGCGGATTACGTGTCGGCTCCCGGCCAGGTCCGCACCGTGACGCTGGCCGATAATTCCCAGGTCACGCTGGATGCCGACAGTGCCATTGCCGTAAATTTCAGCCGTGGCGAACGTCATGTGCAGCTACGACGCGGCGCTGCTTTTTTCAAGGTGACTCACACCGGCGAGCCGTTCGTGGTTGATGCCCATACCGGCGAAACCCGCGTGCTGGGCACCCAGTTTGAAGTCCGGCTGGAACCGGAAGGCGCGCAGGTGACGGTGTTGTCCGGGCGTGTCGGAGTCAAGGCGGCAGGTGGGCTTGAGCAGCGGATTCTGGAAGCGGGTCAGCAAGTGGCCTACGACCAGACGACCACCTCGGCCCCCAAAGGCATCGACAGTGAAAGCCTGCTGGCGTGGCGACAAGGCTGGCTGAATTACTACCGGACACCTCTGGCCGAGGTCATCGACGACCTGAGTCGTTATTACCCCGGCCGCATTGTGCTGCTCAACGATCAACTGGCCGCCAAGCGCATCAGCGGCAGCTTCCCCAGCAAGGACCCGCAGGCTGTCCTGAACGCTTTGCAGTCGGTGGTGGGGTTCGAGACTTACAGCATGCTGGACCGGGTCATTGTTCTGCGCTGAGTCGATGGCAGACAGGCGATCCTCCATGGAGCGAATTTCATGGCGGCGAGGCGCACGGCAATGAGCGGCTGGCTGAGTAGAACGCTGTTCGTGGTGGTGGGCGTCTGTGTTCAAAGCGCAGTCTGTGCCGCGCAACAGACTTTCGATTTCTCTATCCCGGCCAAGCCCTTGCCGCAGGCCTTGAGCGAGTTCAGTCGCGTCACCGGCCTGAGCGTGATCTACACCCAGGATGCGCCTTACCGCATCGACGCCCCAACACTTCGCGGACGCTTCAGTGCCGAACAGGCATTGGGCACTTTGCTGCGCGATTCCGGCCTGGCCTGGCGCCGGGCCAGCGAGCAGGCGTTTACCCTGGAAACCCTGAAGCCCGAAGCGGGCACCCTCAGCCTGGCGGCCACCCACATCGATTCCCGGCTGGCGGAGCGCGGTCTTTATCAGCCGCCCTCCAGTAGCTCGGTGCTGCGCTCGTCGGCCCCTTTACTGGAGACACCCCAGAGCATCGACATCGTCCCGCAACAGGTGCTGCGCGATCAGGCGCCGCGCAACCTTGATGATGCCTTGAGCGCCATCAGCGGCGTTACCCAGGGCAACACACTGGGCAGCACTCAGGACACACTGATGAAGCGCGGTTTTGGCGACAACCGCGACGGTTCGATCATGCGCAACAGCATGCCGGTGGTGCAGGGCCGTAACCTGAACGCTACCGCTGAACGTGTAGAAATCCTCAAGGGCCCGGCGAGCCTGCTCTACGGAATCCAGGACCCCGGCGGCGTCATCAACGTGGTCAGCAAACAGCCGCAATTACAGGCCGCCAATAGCCTGACAGCTCGTGGCTCCAGCTATGGCTCGGGCAAAAACGGCAGTGGCGTGACGCTGGACAGTACCGGCCCCGTGGGTGATTCGGCGCTGGCCTGGCGGATGATTGTCGATCATCAGGACGAGGATTACTGGCGCAATTTCGGCACCCATCGCGAGTCGCTGGACGCGCCGTCACTGGCCTGGTACGGCGAAGACACTCAATGGGTGGCGGCTTATGAACATCGGGAATTTCTCTATCCATTCGATCGCGGTACTGCCATCGACCCGGTGACCAATCATCCTCTGGACATTCCGGCCACACGTCGCCTGGACGAGCCGTTCAACAACATGGAAGGGCGCTCGGACCTTTATCGCTTCGAGGCCGATCATGATTTCAACGAGCGCTGGAAAGGACACCTCGGCTACAGCTACAACCGCGAAACCTACGATGCCAGCCAGGTGCGGGTCACGGCAGTCAATGCAGCCAATGGCACCCTGACTCGCTCCATGGACGGCACCTCCGGCGCGCTGGCCACCGACCGCTACACCGTCCTGACCCTCGCGGGCGATGTGCAGTGGGCGGGCCTGCGCCATGAACTGCTCATGGGCCTGGATGACGAGTACCGCAAGGTCTATCGCTCGGATCTGATCCGTCAGCGCAGCCTGACCACTTTCAGTTACCTCAACCCGGTTTACGGGCAGGAAGTTGAAGGCACTGCGGTCAGTGAGCCGGACAGTGCCCAGAGCGATATTCTGCGCAGCAACTCGCTGTTTCTGCAGGACTCGGTTCACCTGAACGAACAGTGGATTCTGGTGGCTGGCGCACGCTTCATGACCTTTGATCAGGTGGCGGGCAGGGGCCGGCCTTTCAGCGTCAACACCGACACCAACGGCAGTCAGTGGATACCTCGCGCCGGCCTGGTCTATCGCTACACCGATCAGTTGTCGTTTTATGGCAGCTACAGCGAATCCTTCAAACCCAACTCCAGCATCGCGCCGCTGACCGGTGGCTACGTGCTGGATTCCGGGACCTTGCCCGAGCAGGCCAAAGCCTGGGAGCTGGGTGCCAAATGGGATGTGCCGGGCGCCTTCAGCGCAACCGTGGCGCTCTACGACATCCAGAAGCGCAATGTGCTGGTGGCCAACTACGATGCGGTCACTGCCAGCACCGTGTACAGCTCGGCGGGGGAAGTTCGTTCGCGTGGGCTGGAGCTGGACCTGAGCGGTCAGTTGAGCGAACGCTGGAGCCTGATCGGCGGGTATGCCTTTACCGATGCCCGCGTGCAGGAAGACCCGTTGCTCAAGGGTAAACACTTGCAGAATGTCGCCCGCCACAGCGGCTCGTTGTCGGCGGTTTATGACGTGGGCAGCGTACTGGGCGGCGACCGCTTGCGGCTGGGGGCCGGTGCGCATTATGTGGGGGAAAGGGCGGGCAACCCGCTCAACGATTTCAACCTGCCGGCCTACACCGTCGCCGATGCCTTCGCGACTTACGACACCCGGTTGGACGGGCAGAAAGTCAGGTTCCAGCTTAATGTCAAAAACCTGTTCGATCGTACTTACTACACTTCAAGCGTGAACCGCTATTTCGTCTCTATGGGGGATTCGCGGCAGGTGCAGATATCTACGACGCTGGAGTTTTAACACCTTCCCTAGGAGCGAATTCATTCGCGAAAATGGTTTTTCGCGAATGAATTCGCTCCTACGCGGTGAGGGCTTGTCGATATTCTCCGGGTGTTGCCCCGATGGCCTGGCGAAACCGGTTGCTGAAATGGCTGGCACTGGCAAAGCCGCAGGCCAGGGCAATGTCGCTCAGTGGCTGTGCGGTATGGCGCAGGAGGTGACGGGCATGGGACAAGCGGCGGGCCAGCAGGTATTGATGCGGCGGCAGGCCAAAGCTCTCCCGGAACATGCGGGCGAAATGGTATTCGGACAGCGCACAGAGCCCGGCCAGTTGCCCGAGGCTCAGCGGGTCGGCCAGATGCATCTCGATGAAGTCCACCAGTTGACGACGCAGATGCGGGGCCAGCCCGCCTTTGAGACGCAAACCCTCACGCAGCCCCACCTGACCGAGCAGTGCATGGCTGAGCATTTCATGGGCCAGGCTGCTGGTGAGCAAACGCTCGGCAGGCTCGGCCCAGTTCATCCTGATCAGTTTTTGAAAGCGCCCGGCCTGCTCGGCATCCTCGACAAAAGTTTTCTCTTGTAGCTGCATCTCCCGAGGCTCGCGATCAAGGAGGGTGATGCAACCCAGCGCGAACTGCTCCGGGCTGACATACAAATGCGCCAGGCGAATCTCGCCATTGATGACCCAGGCCGACTCATGTCCGGCTGGCAGTGTGCAGAGTTTGCCGGGTGAACCTTTCTGATCGGGTTTGTCACGACGGAAGGTGCCTGTGCCGTCAGCGATGTAACACGACAGCGTGTGGTGGGTGGGTGCGTGATATTCCTGTGAGTCGTGCCGGTTTTGCCACAGTGCAGCCGTCAATCCATCGCCCAGCACGGCACTCTGCTCCAGCCGGGCATGGGGCGAGCTGTTCAAGGCCTGAAAGACATGTATGGATTCAATGGGTGGCATGGCGACTCCTCCAAGCCTTGCATCCTACGCGTGTGCGATAAAGCTGCCATCACCTTGACGATCAAATGCGCAAGATTGTGCAAGCGAGGCTCAGGGCGTGGCAGCAGACTCAAGGCTCATTGAGGAGCTGCGTCATGAACATCTCGCTGTATCTGCTGACTGTCCTGATCTGGGGAACGACCTGGATTGCCCTGAAACTGCAACTGGGCGATGTCGCGATCCCGGTGTCGATTCTCTATCGCTTCGCACTGGCGGCCTTGATCCTGTTCGTGCTGCTCCTGCTCAGCGGGAAGCTGCAACCGGTCAACCGTCGCGGACAGTTGATCTGTCTGGCGCAAGGCTTGTGCCTGTTTTGCATCAACTTCATGTGTTTCTACACGGCCAGCCAATGGATCCCCAGCGGCCTGATCGCCGTGGTGTTCTCGACCGCGACCTTATGGAATGCGCTCAATGCTCGGATATTCTTCAAGCAGAAAGTGGCGCGTAACGTACTGGCTGGCGGTGCAATGGGTTTGACGGGGCTTGCGTGCCTGTTCTGGCCTGAGCTGTCGAACCACGATGCCAGTCGCGAAACCTTCATCGGTCTTGGCCTGGCGCTGCTGGGAACCCTGTGCTTTTCGGCGGGCAACATGCTGTCGAGCCTGCAACAGAAAGCCGGGTTGCGACCCTTGACCACCAATGCCTGGGGGATGCTCTACGGGGCGACAATACTGGGCGTGTATTGCCTGTTCATCGGTGCGCCGCTTGCCTTTGAATGGAACGCGCGCTACATCGGCTCGCTGCTGTATCTGGTCATACCCGGCTCGGTCATCGGTTTCACGGCCTACCTGACGCTGGTCGGGCGCATGGGGCCAGAGCGTGCGGCGTATTGCACCGTGCTGTTTCCGGTGGTGGCGTTGAATATTTCGGCGTGGGTCGAAGGCTACCAATGGACCTTGCCCGCATTGTTCGGGCTGGCATTGGTGATGCTGGGGAATGTGCTGGTGTTCAGGAAGCCGAAAGAGATTTCGCAAAAAGATTCATTGGTATACCCGAACGCCCCGCTTCGCGACTGAATTCGCTCCTACGGTAGGAGCGAATTCAGTCGCGAAAAGGGTATTAACCCTTCCAGACCTGCGGATTGACCAGATCCTGCGGACGCTCACCCAGCAGCGCGCTGCGCAGGTTGTTGTAAGCACGATCTGCCATGGCCTGACGGGTTTCGTGGGTCGCCGAGCCGATGTGCGGCAGGGTCACGGCATTGCTCAGGCTGAACAGCAGCGATTCGCTCAGCGGTTCTTTCTCGTACACATCCAGACCGGCACCGCGAATCGTGCCGTTCTGCAAGGCTTCGATCAGCGCCGGCTCATCAACGATAGGACCGCGTGCGATGTTGATGAGGATTGCACCTGGCTTCATCAGCGACAGTTCGCGACGGCCGATCAGGTGACGGGTCTTCTCGCTCAACGGCACCACCAGGCAGACGAAATCCGACTCGGCCAGCAATTGATCCAGCGTGCGAAATTGCGCGCCCAATTCCTGCTCGACCTGGCTCTTGCGGCTGTTGCCGCTGTACAGGATCGGCATGTTGAAACCCAGGCGACCACGACGGGCAATGGCTGCGCCGATATTGCCCATGCCGACGATACCCAGCGTCTTGCCATGCACATCGGTGCCGAAGTGAGGGGCTTCGATGCTGCGCTTCCAGTTGCCTGCCTTGGTCCAGGCATCCAGCTCCGCGACGCGGCGGGCGCTGCTCATGATCAGCGAAAAGCCCAGGTCCGCCGTGCTTTCGGTCAGCACGTCCGGGGTATTGGTGAGCAGGATGCCGCGCTCGCTCAGGTAGCCGACATCGTAGTTGTCGTAGCCCACCGAAATACTCGATACCACTTCCAGCTTCGTCGCCCCTTCAAGCTGCTCGCGCCCCAGCTTGCGGCCTGCGCCGATCATGCCGTGGGACGCTGGCAATGCTTCGTTGAACTGGGCATTGAGATCGCCCAGTTTCGGGTCGGGCACGATCACATTGAAGTCTTGCGACAGGCGTTCGGCCATTTCAGGGGAGACACGGCTAAAGGCGAGTACGGTTTTTTTCATTGTGGGAGTCACTCTTGAGCGGTTGAATGAGTAGCACGCTAACATTCTTGCCCGTCCTTGGGCAGCCGGTTTTGCAAGTGCGGGCATTCAGGCCAGTGATTTCATCGAATGAATATGCAGGTCGGCTTCGTCGGCGGCGAGAATTTCAGGCAGCGAACCGCGCAGGTATTCGACCCAGGTCTTGATCTTCGCATCCAGATACTGACGTGACGGGTAGATGGCGTAGAGATTCAGCTCCTGGGAGCGGTAGTCGGGCAAGACCCGCATCAAAGTGCCGTTGCGCAGCCCGTCGATGGCCGAGTAGATCGGCAGGATGCCGATGCCCATGCCACAGGAAATCGCGGTCTGCATGGCATCGGCAGAGTTGACCAGCAATGGCGAGCTGTTGATGGTGACCGTTTCCTGGCCCTGGGGGCCGTCGAATGCCCATTTCTCCAGCGGGAACACCGGGCTGACCAGGCGCAGGCAGGCATGGTTCAGCAAGTCGGCTGGGGTGTAGGCCATGCCGAAGTTCTTGATGTAGGCCGGCGAGGCGCAAACGATGCTGTAGGTGATGCCCAGGCGCTGGGACACGAAACCCGAATCCGGCAGCTCGCTGGCCAGCACGATGGACACGTCGTAGCCGTCTTCGAGCAGGTCCGGCACGCGGCTGGTCAGGGTCAGGTCGAAGGACACATCCGGGTGGCTCTGGCGATAGCGGGCGATGGCATCGATCACGTAATGCTGGCCGACACCGGGCATCGAATGCATCTTGAGCTGGCCGGTGGGCCGGGCATGGGCATCGCTGGCTTCGGCTTCCGCTTCTTCCACCGACGCCAGAATCTGTTCGCAGCGCAGCAGGTAGCGTTTGCCGGCTTCGGTCAGGGCGATACGGCGGGTCGTGCGGTTGAGCAGGCGTGTCTGCAGATGCGCCTCGAGGTTCGAGACGGCACGCGACACGTTGGCAGTCGTGGTGTCCAGTTGTGCTGCGGCCGCCGTAAAGCTGCCCGCTTGCGCCACACAACAGAAGGCGCGCATGTTTTGCAGAGTGTCCATGGGCAGTTCTCGGAAGACATGGCAAATTGTGACATGAAGTTACTAGCACATGGCAAGGGATTATCACCGTTTCTGTAATAAAGAATCACACTTTAGCCAGCTTATCGCCGTCCCGGCCGCCCCCTAGAATCGCGCCACTCAATAGCGCTTCATTTCCAGTCGGGAACTCGCAGCTGTGCCGCGTCGCATCATTTGGAGCTTCAGGCTCCTCAGTGTCTGGGCTGTATCGTCAATCATCAGCGGCTGTATCGGAACCGACGGAATCACTTCACAAGGCAGTGTTCTGCCTCTCGAAAGCCTGGCTACCGATCAGGCGATCCAGAGCGCCGAGCGCGATGCCCACTGGCCCGAAGCCCGGTGGTGGAATGCCTATGGCGACCCGCAACTCAATCGCTGGATCGAGCTGGCGACCCTCGGCAGTCCGAGTCTGGCGATGGCTGCCGCTCGTGTGCGTCAGGCGAAGGCGCTGGCCGCAATTGCCCAATCCTCTGAAAGCCTGCATGTCGACAGCAGCGCCAGTCTGGCTCGTCACGACTGGCCGACCGATCAATTCTATGGCCCTGGCGAACTGGCCAATACTCGCACCTGGGACAACAATGCGTCGCTGGGCCTGAGCTATGCCCTTGATCTTTGGGGGCGCGAAAGCAACGCCAGCGAACAAGCGCTTGACTTGGCGCACATGAGTGTTGCCGAGCAGCGCCAGGCACAACTCGAATTGCAGGAAAACATCGTGCTGGCCTATATCCAGCTGGCTCTGGATTACGCCCGGCTGGATATCGTCGAAGCCACGCTGGCCCAGCAGCAACAGATTCTCGATCTGGCCCGGCGGCGTCTCAAGGGCGGCATCGGTACCCATTTCGAAGTCAGCCAGGCCGAGACACCATTGCCGGAAATCCACCGGCAAATCGACGAGCTTGAAGAGGCCATTGCGCTGGATCGCAATCAACTGGCCGTGCTGGCCGGCAAAGGGCCGGGCGAGGGCGCTGCATTGCAACGTCCGAGCCTGTCGCTGTATTCCGTATTCAAGCTGCCTTCGGCCTTGCCCGCGCAACTGCTGGGGCAGCGTCCGGATGTGGTGGCCAGCCGCTGGCGTGTCGAGGCTCAGGCCCGTGGAGTCGATGTGGCTCATGCGGGTTTCTATCCCAATGTCGACCTCGTCGGCAGCCTCGGCTACATGGCCACGGGCGGCTCAATGCTGGGGTTCCTGACCGGCAGCAAGCTCAGCTACAAAGCCGGCCCGGCCATCAGCCTGCCGATTTTCGATGGCGGACGCCTGCGTGCGGAATTGGGCCACGCCGTTGCCGGTTATGACCTGGCCGTGGCCCATTACAACCAGACACTGGTGCTGGCCCTCAAAGACATATCCGATCAGTTGATCCGTCGCGCCTCAGTGGACAAGCAGCAAGTATTCGCTGCCCAGTCTGTCGCAGCGGCACAGAAGACGTATGACATCGCGTTGATCGCCTATCAGCGTGGCTTGACCGACTACCTCAATGTGCTCAACGCCCAGACGCTGCTGTTTCGTCAGCAACAGATCCAGCAACAGGTCGAAGCCGCTCGCCTGAGCGTGTACGCCGGGTTGGTGGTATCGCTGGGCGGCGGCCTCCCCCATGAATAGACCCTCACCCAGTGGGAGCGGATCGGGCGGCGCTCCGCTTATTCGCGAAGAGGTCGTGCCAGACAATGAGCCTTCGCGAATGAATTCGCTCCTACGGGAGGTGGTGCGAGAGCTCAACAGTTGGGCGCGCAGCGACGGTGTCACCTGGATCTACATCTTCAAGGTCTTGATCGCCGCATTCCTCACGTACTGGCTGGCCTTGCGTCTGGAACTGCCGCAACCGCGCACGGCCATGATCACTGTGTTCATTGTCATGCAGCCTCAGAGCGGGCATGTGTTTGCCAAGAGCTTTTATCGCCTGCTCGGCACGCTGGCGGGGTCGGCCATGATGGTCCTGCTGATGGCCTTGTTCGCGCAGAACTCGGTGCCGTTTCTCGGTTGCCTGGCGTTGTGGGTCGGGATCTGTTCGGCGGGCGCGGCCCGTTATCGCAACTTTCGGGCTTACGGTTTTGTGCTGGCGGGCTACACGGCGGTCGGCCTGCCTGCGCTGGCTCACCCGGAAGGTTCATTCATGGCGGCGGTCTGGCGGGTGCTGGAAATCGCCTTGAGGATTGTCTGCTCCACCGCTGTGACGGCGGCGATTCTGCCGCAGAGTTCCGGCGCTGCGATGCGCAACGCGCTGTATCAGCGTTTTGGTGTGTTCGCTCGTTTTGTCGCGGACGGTCTGCGCGGCGTCAGCGAGCGGGCGGCCTTTGAAACCGGCAACGTGCGGTTTGTCGCTGAAGCCATCGGCCTGGAAGGGCTGCGCAGCGTGACGGTATTCGAGGACCCGCACATGCGGCGTCGCAACGGGCGACTCAATCGCCTTAACAGCGAGTTCATGGCCATCACCACGCGCTTCAATGCCCTGCATCAATTGCTTGAACGCCTGCGAGCCGATCCGCTGAATGGCGTCATGCCCCGTGTCGATCCCGGCCTCGATATGCTGGCCCGATTGCTCGATACCTTTGCCGACCGGTCCCTGACCATTGGCGATGCTGCGGTGCTGGTGCAGCAACTGGAAACCTTCAAGGCCGAACTGCCCGACCTGGTGCGCAGCCTGCGTGCCGAGCTTGAGCAAAGCGGGCCGGATGAAGCCGAGTTGCTGGATTTTCACACGGCTTTCGAGTTGCTGTATCGCCTCGTCAACGACCTGCATGACTACGCCCAGACCCATGCTTCACTGGCTGATCACAACCATGTGCGCGAACAGTGGGAAGAGTCGTTTGTGCCGCGCACCAGTTGGATGACTGCCTTGGCAGCCGGTGTGCGTGCGAGCACAGTCGTAGCGTTGTTGAGTGCGTACTGGGTGCTGACGGCCTGGCCCAGCGGCGCGATCATGACCCTGGCGTCGGCTGCGACCGTTGCCTTGTCATCCACCACCAACAACCCGCGGCGCATGTCGTTCCAGATGGCATGCGGCACCTTGCTGGGCGCGATTCTGGGCTTTACCGAAACCTTCTTCATATTCCCGCACATCGACGGCTTTCCATTGCTGTGCATGTTTCTGGCACCGGTATTGGTGGTCGGCACCTTCCTGGCCTCGCGTCCTCAGTGGGCCGGTTATGGGCTGGGTTTGCTGATCTTTTTCAGCATTGGCTCGGTGCCGGACAATCTCACGCTCTACAACCCCTACACCTTCATCAACGATTACATCGCCATGGTCGTCGGCATGTTGTTCTGCGCCGCAGCAGGCGCAATCATCCTGCCGCCCAACAGCCGCTGGATGTGGGAGCGCCTCAAGGACGCCCTGCGTCGGCAAGTGGTATTCGCCATCAGCGCACCATTGCCTAGGCTGGGCTCCAGCTTTGAAAGCCAGACCCGCGACCTGATGCATCAGGCTTATGGTCTGGCGGTTGGCAGGCCTGAAGTGCAGCGTGAACTGCTGCACTGGATGTTCACGGTGCTGGAAATCGGCCACGCGATTATCGAGCTGCGCCGCGAGCAGGCCATCCTGCCGATTCATCCCAGCTACGCCGAGTACCAGTCCTGGCGCATTGCGATCCGGGTCATGGGCCGTTCGCTGATCCGCCTGTTCATCCAGCCCGATGCCAGCAACCTGCAGCGCTGCCTGATGGCAGTCGATCACGCCATCAGTTGCGTGCAACTGACCGACGAACCCTTCGCCTCGCACTTCGACACCTCGGTGCTGCGCCGGGTCAAAAGCTACCTGCACTTCATCCGCACCTCGCTGCTGGACCCGCAATCGCCACTGGCCGTGCATGGCCGCCCACAAGGAGTCGCCCATGCCTCGTGAAATCGCGTTCCACGGCCTGTACATGCCGAGCATCACCCTGATGTTCCTGATTGCGCTGGTACTGGCCTGGGCACTGGATCGACTGCTGGCCGGGTTCGACCTGTACCGACATTTCTGGCACCCGGCGCTGCTGCGCCTGAGCCTGTTCACCTGCATTTTCGGCGCTCTGGCGCTGCCCTTTTATCGTTGATATCCGGTTCGAGAACCTCTGGATGAAAAAGCTCTTCAGTCTGATCGCCACCTTGCTGGTCCTGGCTCTGGCCATTTTCATTGGCCGGTCCTTGTGGGTGCACTACATGGAAACACCCTGGACCCGCGATGGCCGGGTGCGGGCCGATATCATCAACGTCGCTGCGGAAGTGTCCGGCACTGTCATCGATGTACCGGTACGTGATAACCAGCAGGTGAAAAAGGGCGACCTGCTGATGCAGATCGACCCCGATCATTACCGGATTGCCGTCAAGGAAGCAGAAGCTTTGCTGGCCTCGCGCAAGGCCACCTGGGAGATGCGCAAACTCAACGCCAAACGCCGCGCCGACATGGACAACCTGGTGGTCTCCACCGAAAGCCGCGACGACGCCAGCAACATCGCCACCTCGGCCCTGGCCGACTACCAGTTGGCTCAGGCGCGTCTGGAAGCGGCCGAACTCAACCTGTCACGCACCCGCGTGCTGGCGTCCGTGGACGGTTACGTCACCAACCTCAACGTCCATCGCGGCGACTATGCCCGTGCGGGCGAAGCGAAAATGGCCGTGGTCGACATGAACTCGTTCTGGGTCTACGGCTTCTTCGAGGAAACCAAATTGCCCCATGTGCATGTCAATGATCCGGCTGAAATGCAATTGATGAGCGGCGAAGTGCTCAAGGGCCATGTCGAAAGCATCGCCCGCGGCATCTACGACCGCGACAACCCCGAAAGCCGAGAACTCATCGCCGACGTCAACCCGACCTTCAACTGGGTCCGCCTGGCCCAGCGCGTGCCGGTGCGAATCCATCTGGACCAGGTGCCTGATGGCCTGCTGCTGGCGGCGGGGATGACGTGTACGGTGGTTGTTGCGCCTGGGTTTTAGGAATTTGCGAAGAGTCGCGTCCAAAGTGGGAGGGGGCTTGCCCGCGACAGGGCCGTGAATATTTATCCACAGCCCTGGCGTTATTGCTCAGGCATTCTGTGATTCTTCTGCCTTTGACTCGCTCAGGTTGGCCTTGAAATACGTCATGAAGTCCTGCCCTTGAGCAAAGGCTTTTTCGAGGTCGGCACTTTGCTGTTTGAGGGCCGGGCTTGGTGTGGCCTGTTGTTCGGGGGGCAGTGGTTTTGACCAGTCGGCAATCGAGTCGGGCATGGATTTCATGCTGTAGCGCTGGTCCCATGCTGCGATCCAGTAGGGCACGCGCCACAGGGTGACGATATGAGTTAAATACCACCAGCCAACGCCTAACGCGGAGCGTTCTTTATGTTGGTATTCCTCGCGCATGTCTTCGCGTTCCTTGTCGAAGGTATGAGAGCCTTCGTGGGTGGCCTGGCCGGGGCAGAAGACCGGGCCTTTTTCCATGTAGGTGCGAATGGCTTCCCATTTGGCCAGCCCATGCAGAGGCGTTGGGACGCCCTGTCTCAGAAAGTGCACCTTGTCACCCACTGGATCGTCGATGGCCATGCCGAAGGTATAAGTGCTCATGACGCCCACCCCGGTAAAACCGGTGCTGACCGACACCCAGGCGACGGTGTCTTCCCAGGGTTGAATGACTGGTTTATCGGAGCCGTCCGGGAAAAAGCAGACCTCCCGGCGTTGACGGTTGAAACGTATCGGGCGGGTTCGGGCTTTGGCGCGTGTTGTGCTGACGACTGCGTATATACCAATAAGTGCCCCCGCACTTCCTGCCCAAAGTGAACTCCATAATCCGAACACAAAGAAATCACTGAAGTAATACCAGAACGTTCTTCCAAATGGATTAAAGAAAGTCCCGAAGCCCATTAGAACAGGAAGTACTATTACAAAGGCGATAATTGCTGACATAGGCAACGAGACAGCAAGCCGAGCCTGATAAGACTTGCCTTGGTTGCTACTCCCAACATCCAGATACACATCGTTAACTTCTAGGAAACTGCCATCCAAATCCATGGGCATTTGTCCGGTAGGCACAGGGAGCGGGGACAAGAAAAGACTTTCGCCGGTGGCAAAACGACGAATTTCACCCGCCTTGGGGCGATTGTGTTTGAGGTCCAGTTCGTCGCTCTGCTTAGGATCGGAAGACATAGATATCTCATCAATGCAGGCCTGCCGCTTTGCACGCCTCGACAAAGGTTGCGCCATTTTTGTCCATAGCGGTTTTGACAGTCTGATTAGCTTTCACCAGTGCAGGGCTTGGTTTTAACCATTGTTCCGGTGGTAGCGGTTGGGACCAGGTTTGGACTTGTTCCGGCAGGACAGGTCGCCCGGCTCTGTGGCTCCATTCGGCCAACATGTAAGGCATTTTCCAGAAGCTCAGCACACGCCAGATATACCAGCGACGCAATGGCCATGGTGTGCGCTTGGGGTAACCATAGCTTTCGCGTTCCTCGTCCGAAAGGCTGGCGCCTTCGTCGGTCATGTTGCACATCCAGCGAGCTTCTTCGCGCTCGACTTCAAAAGTGTGCAACCCTTCGTAAGGTTTGAGGCGATCCTCGCTGGGGACTAGCCCCAGTGCCGCATGCATCGGGTTGGGCGCATCTACTAACTGGCCGTCTTCCATGTAGTTGCGAATTGAAGTCCACATCCCCAGGGCATGAGCATCGCTTGGTTGCGGCAGCAGAATAAACTGCACTTTGTCCTGCTCGTCGTCTTCCAGCCCCATCCCAAACGTGTACTGGCGTGTGGCACCGTAACTGGTGACACCTTGGGTATTGGCAACCCATGCCACCACGCCTTCCCATGGAACGATCAGAACGCGATGGGTTTTGTCATCCACGTAACAGACTTCGCGGCGTTGACGGTTGAAGCGTACAGGATATTTTTTCCGCGAAAATATGACGTCGGAGAACATACCGTAGAGGTAGGCGCCGATCGGAAAAATAAACAGGAGAGAGCCGAGAGCAGTGACTTGTAAAAAGGTGAGTAGATCGCTCCATGGGTCACTGAAGCTTTCAGGGTAAAAAATTACCCCGAAAAGTATCACAAGGCTTGGCATTACGAAGGCAGTGAACAATACCATCCAGATTGCCGCAGCCAATATTTTGCCCTGGCTCACCATTCCCCAATTATTGCCACCAACCTCAAGAAAGGTATCGTTCATCTCCGAAAAACTTCGGCTGGAGCCTTGTACCTGCCCCGTGTAAACCGGTAAGGGTGACAGGAACAAGGTTTCGTTCAAGCCCTGAGCGCGAACCTCCCCGGCCCGAGGACGGTGATTGCGTATGTCCGGTTCCGCTTCTGTGGTGACCTTCTTGCGATTGAACAGGTTTTTAAACATCGACAGTCGCCAATTCTTCTTTTTTAAATCCTGAATGGCGGCTTACCCGCAACCGTAATCTCTCAAGCATTATGTGATTCGTCCGACTTCGCCTGACTCAGATTGGCTTTGAAATACGTCATGAAATCCTGCCCCTGCGCAAAGGCTTTTTCGAGGTCGGCGCTTTGTTGTTTGAGTGCCGGGCTTGGTGTGGCCTGTTGTTCAGGAGGCAGAGGTTTTGACCACTCGGCAATCGAGTCGGGCAGGGCTTTCATGGCGTAGCGCTGGTCCCATGCGGCGATCCAGTAGGGCACGCGCCACAGGGTGACGATATGAGTTAAATACCACCAGCCAACGCCTAACGCGGAGCGTTCTTTATGTTGGTATTCCTCGCGCATGTCTTCGCGCTCCTTGTCGAAGGTATGAGAGCCTTCTTGGGTGGCCTTGCCGGGGCAGAAGTCCGGGCCTTTTTCCATGTAGGTGCGAATGGCTTCCCACTTGGCCAGCCCGTGAATCGGTGTCATGACTACTTGCCTGAGAAAATGCACCTTGTCATTTTTCGGATCGTCGATAGCCATGCCAAAGGTGTAACTGCTCATCACGCCCACCCCGGTAAAACCGGTGCTAACCGACACCCAGGCGACGGTGTCTTCCCAGGGCTGAATGACTGGTTTATCGGAGCCGTCCGGGAAGTAACAGACTTCCCGGCGTTGACGGTTGAAGCGTATCGGGCGGGTGCGGGCTTTAGCGCGTGTGGTGCTGACAACGGCGTATATACCAATGAGTGCTACCGCACCTCCTCCCAAGAGTGAAATCCATAGTCCGAGGGCAAAGAAGTCACTGAAGTAATACCAAAACGTTCTGCCAAAGGGGTTGTTAAGTGTTAACAATCCCACTGAGGTGGGAAGTATGAGGACACTCATGATGATCACAAGCATGGGCATCATTACACACAATCGAGCCTGATAAGACTTGCCTTGATTGCTACTTCCCACGTCCAGATAGACATCGTTGACCTCAAGAAAGCTTCCCCCAAGATCCATTGGGGGTTGTCCGGTAGGCACGGGAAGTGGTGACATAAACACACTTTCGCCGGTAGCAAAACGACGTATTTCACCCGCCTTGGGGCGGTTGTGCTTCAGGTCTATTTCGTCATGCTGTGTTTGGGATGAAGACATAGGAATCAACCAAAATATGCAGGCATTGTAGGAGCGAATTTATTCGCGAAGGGGCCGGTGCATCCAGCCCATCATCTGTGTCATACAGCCTTTCGCGAATAAATTCGCTCCTACAGTTTTGGCATTATTGCTCAGGCATTCTGTGATTCTTCTGCCTTTGCTTCGCTCAGGTTGGCCTTGAAATACGTCATGAAGTCCTGTCCCCGGGCAAAGGCTTTTTCGAGGTCGGCACTTTGCTGTTTGAGGGCCGGGCTTGGTGTGGCCTGTTGTTCAGGAGGCAGAGGTTTTGACCACTCGGCAATCGAGTCGGGCATGGATTTCATGCTGTAGCGTTGGTCCCATGCTGCGACCCAGTACGGGAAACGCCACCATGTGACGACATGGCTCAAGTACCACCAGCCGACGCCCAGTATCGAGCGTTCCTTGTGCTGGTATTCCTCGCGCATGTCTTCGCGTTCTTTGTCGAAGGTATGAGCGCCTTCGTGGGTGGCCTTGCCGGGGCAGAAATCCGGGCCTTTTTCCATGTAGACGCGAATGGCTTCCCACTTGGCCAGCCCATGAGTCGGTGTCATGACTACTTGCCTGAGAAAATGCACCTTGTCATTTTTCGGATCGTCGATAGCCATGCCAAAGGTGTAACTGCTCATCACGCCCACCCCGGTATAACCAGTGCTGACCGATACCCAGGCGACGGTGTCTTCCCAGGGCTGAATGACCGGTTCATTGGAACCGTCCGGGAAGAAACAGACTTCCCGGCGTTGACGGTTGAAGCGTATCGGGCGAGTGCGGGCTTTAGCGCGTGTGGTGCTGACAACGGCGTATATACCAATGAGTGCGGCCGCACTTCCTGCCCAAAGTGAACTCCATAGTCCGAACACAAAGAAATCACTGAAGTAATACCAGAACGTTCTTCCAAACGAGTTAAAGAATGTCCCAAAGCCCATTATTATGGGAAGAATTATAACGAACGCGATGATTGCCAACATAGGCAGCATTACGCACAGTCGAGCTTGATAAGACTTGCCTTGATTGCTGCTCCCCACGTCCAGATAGACGTCATTGACCTCAAGAAAGCTTCCTCCGAGATCCATTGGTGGTTGTCCGGTAGGCACGGGAAGTGGTGACATAAACACACTTTCGCCGGTAGCAAAACGACGTATTTCACCCGCCTTGGGGCGGTTGTGTTTGAGATCCAGTTCGTCGTTTTGATCGGGTTTGGAAGGCATAGATTCAACCAGAAAATAGGCAAGTGGGATGGCTATAGAATATCGCTGTTAACCAGTAGCCAAGGAGCATCAGTGGTGCGAGTCTTCAATACAGTAACCTCTGAAAGCAGCTTGTTATCTTTCCCACCCAGCGAGGTGGTTTCAAAGCGTTTCTCCCGTAAAGCCGTATCGCCGGGAACCGGGTGATACTTCAAGACAATAGCCAGACCATGCTGTGCATTGGCCTGGTTCTGGAATATTTCCAGACCTAACTTGAGCGGAGCATCGGGAGGGCTTAGCAGGTCGAGTCGATACAGCAAGGGCTCGCTCCAGGGTTCCCAGTCATTACGTTGACTGTTTTGCAAAAAGTAGGCGCTGATGCCAAAGCTGGCGTCGTTGAGTTCTCTGGCTGTTATACCGGGCAAGCGCACGATTAGCATGGGCTTGTTATCGATATGTTCTAGCGAGACCGTTGGCGAGGAGGTAATGTCGGCCAGCGAGAGACGCTCTTCAGTTAAGGTTCGATTTTTGCTCTGTTTACCCCAAGTGCTTTCCAGCAACCACTGATCAAGCTTGGTTTTATTGTTGCGGTTATACAGCCATTCTCCACCGAGCTGTAGGCCTGTGAGCACCAGGCCAATCAAGTTGGCACGGGCGGCGACGCTCAGCAGTTTTCCACCTGCAGTCACCCAAGCAAGCGCACGTGCCTGGGTAACACTTGTCATTGCTCCATAGGAATATTGGGCGGTTCTGGCAGCCGCCCAGCCATTGACAACCACTTGTCCGGAGTCGCCGGCTAGGGCCATGCTTGCGCCTGCCAATGTAGCGCCATTACCTGATCGCAATGCTTCTGACCAACGTGCGTAGGACCCTTTTTCACCGGCGATGCTGAAGCCGGCTGCGAAAAGCCCAAAACCATAAGCAGCAAAGCCCAAACCGCCAGTAAGTTTTCCTAACTTTGCCGACATTTTGATTTGCGCAGCCTTACTTGAGTAGTTTCCAATGGCAACGGTGAGGCTCGTGATTACAATACCTTGGGCAGCGGCAAAAATGCCTCCCATCATTGAAGCAAAAGCATTTATAAGCGCCAGTTTGTCGGAAGCGTCCACATCCTTTTTATTGAAATACTCGCTAGCCACCGTCGTAAAGTTAACAATCTGCAAAACCGCCGCCGCCGAAGCAAATAAATCGCCCCCGACAGGTGTGAAAACAGCCTTGCTGACTCCCTTGAATGGACGCTTGAGCCGATGGTCGTCCGCCATTCTATCGAACTCAAGCTGCTGAGCATTGTTAAGCCCGGCGATCTTGAAGCCCGCTTTGCCTGCTCCATCCCCGACGGGACTCATGGCCTGAGCAACGCTTCCTTCAAGAGGCAGAACAGCCTGTTGCAGGGCCTTGCGTTGAGCCGCCAGTGGTTTGTAGCTGCCTTTGGGAAGCTGGCCTTTATGTTCTTTGGCCAAGGTCTGTTTGATCTGATTTTTGAGTGATCGCATTTTCTGACGGAGCTCGGTCAGTTTTGCGACATCCTCATTGAATTTCTTGATCTGGCTGGCCGAGGAGAACTGAAGCGTTATTCCGTTTTTATTGAAGGCCTGCAAAATATTTATCCAGGAGGCCCCTGGAATATTGCGCAGCACCTTTGATGGATCGAATGGCTGACCACTGCGCAAACCCTGCATCGCATCATTGAGTGCGCCTGCCAGGCGTAGCTGTTTCGCTGGATCGTAAGCGGTGTCACGTAGCTGGCCGAGCATCATGTCGGTGTCGGTAAGCTGAAGGGAGTCTGGCAGATGCTGGGCCAGCAGATTGCCAAACTTGCCGCTAAGATCCTGTGTGCCGGCATAGTCTTTCTTGACCATGAGGGTGTCACGCAGTGACTTAATGAATGACATAAGCTTTGCATGCAGGTCTTTCTGGTCGGCCTGGCTCAAGGTTATAAAGGAGGAGATCGAAAGCCCTGGTTGTTTCTCAATCAGTTTGGCGAGTTTTTCTGTCGCGTCGTCGGTCCGGCAAATATCCTTGAGCGCTGCATATTCAGTTGCCAGAAGGGCATGCCGTTGTCCTTGAGGCTTTGGATCGAAATACCAGGCTGAGCGATGGAAGCGCTCCTCGGTCACCAGCTTGATGCGATCCTCGGTGATCAACTCCAGCCGTTTGTTCCAACGCACCAGATGGGCTTGTTGCTCCTTGATGAATGCTTCCATGGGCGTTCGGTTAACCAGGTCATTGATGCCCTGTTGACCCATCTTTGCGCCTTCAAGTGCCTCGTCGGTATTGCCATCAATGGTTTCGATCAGGTCCTGGTACTTGGGATAGAGCGCCCCCAGGCTTTCTCGCATCTGCATCTTTGCTCTGGCAACGCTTACCGGCGTTGACCATAAATTGGCAAACTTCTGTTGGTTTTTAAGGTTGACGTAATCCGCGATGCGTTGCCGTTGTTCGGCGTTCGTTTCATCCTTGAGCGTGGCAAAGCGTGGATCGCCCTGCGACGCTTTGAGAATGCTGTCGCCGGTCACGGTGTACAGGGTTTCGATGTAGCAACCCATGACATATTTCTTCTGCGTCTCCTCCGAATTACTCCAGTCACTGACCCAGCCCGCGACCAGATCCTGATGTTCGGCGAGATCGCGCAGCACGCCGATATCATCCTGTATGACCAGATACAGATGGTCCTGCTCATACTCGCCCTTGACCTGCTTTTTCAAGGCACCGAGTTGAGTTTTCTTGAATTGGGTCGCTTGCTCCCAGAGGTAGTCCTTGCTTTCCTCGGGTTTGGCACCTGCAATCGCGGGTGCCTTGCTTGGCTGTTCGGCAATCTCAGCGATCCACTTTTCTGCCTGCTTGGGTGTCAGCAGGTTGGCAGCGCCTTTCTCCGGGTCGGCCTTGGCAAGACTGACCTTCTGCATGAAGTACTCACGTTCGGACTTGTGCTTGATGACCTGCGAGCATTTGGCTGCGGTCCATTGCACTTCGGAGTAGTTGACATAGAGAGTGTCCGAGCGCGGGAAAACCAGCGCGGCTTCGCCTACGTTGCTTGCGCGTTTATCGGCGCTGACTTCGCTTTTGTCCCACAGCAGTTGGGTAACGATGCCATTTTCAACGCGGTATTCATGAAGAATGACCTTAGACTTCTTGTCGACGATTACATAGAGCCAGCCATCACGGATCAGGCGAATGCCCAATGGACGTGAGACGGTTTTGTAAGGCATCGCCAATTCGCTGGACGGGTCGAGTCGTTCGACCAGGCCATAGCGCAGGGGGATGAGCTGGATTTTGGCTTTCATCAGGGGGCAGCCGCCCATGGCGGATTTGCCATCGTCTCGGCTCTTTGCAACGGCGTTCGGGCTTTTGCCGGCCGACGTGGGCGTGGTCATCCTTGGCTCCTGTTGAAGGCTTCAGCCCGTTCCTGTGCGATATCAGCGACCCGTTCGAGTCGCTGGGCGGGCGTTTGTTCCGATGGGGTTTTGAGAATGGCATCGAGGTCTGGATGTTCTTCCAGCGCTCGCTCCCCCAGAAACCCGTGAATGTTTGCGTAAAGGGTAATGTCGAGTTCGGTGTTGAAGCCCCGGTCATAAGAGGTCGACGCCAGAGCATGCAGATGTTCCCAGCGTTGCAAGGGTGTCACTTGCGCCTGATAGGAAGGGAAGTATTCGTGCATGTGTTCATCGAGACGAAGGACAAGGCTACGGAAATTCACTTCGTCCAGTTGGCCCAGTTGTTCGTCGCTCAACCGGTAGAGTTGCTTGCGCTCAGGCTCCAGTGCCTTGCCCGGTCGTTGATCTACATGCCAGCACCCCAGCGCGGCATCGGCAGTGACGACCTGTGTGCAAGGGCCGAACAGGGTCGCGTCCTTGATGCTGTTTGCATGAGCGAGCAAGGCATGGGTCACGGCGGGGTCGGCGACACGCAATAAAACTTCTTCACCTTGCGGATGCATCACACTGGTGAGCCAGCGAAAATGCGTGACCATGCGATCCCATGGCTGATCGCTGAAAACAAGGTAGCCCCACTCTTTGGGGGCCGCGTTCAGGAATTGCATCAGGATCGGATTGTTCTGTGCTTTTACCCGGACAAGGCAGGGAGAAATATCACCCAGTTCGGCCCACCGCGTACCCAGGTAAAGTGGCTCGAACTCCGGATTATCCGACCATTGATAGAGGTGCCGTGGCAGATGCTCGACACTCACGCCATCGAGCAGCAAACCTACCGTGCCGTTCCACGGCAGACCTTTGGGAAGGCCATTTTCCAGCGCCCACTCGGACTTAAGCATCCAGCGCCTCCTGCTTGGCAGCTTCGCAGATCGCACAAATCGGCTTCTTCTGCATCAGCGCCTGACGCTGTGCCGGGATCAGCAGTTTCCCGGCCTTATCCGCATCCGCCTGCTTCAACGGCCCCGGCAACAACGGTGCTGCGCCAGTCCCGCTGCCGGGGCTGCCACCGGCATTGACGTTGACCATCGGCCCACTCAGGGTCACGCCGCTGGCGTCGATCTTGATGAAGGTGCCGCCGGTCTTGAGAGTCAGTTCGCTGCCGGCTTCGATCACGAGTTTCATGCCGCTGCTCAGGTGAATTTCCTGCCCGGCCTCAATGAACTGCCCCGTCCCGATCTTGACGTGCTGGTTGGTCGCGACGGTCAGGTGATCGTTGGCCCTGGCTTCGACTTTGCGGTCGGCGTAGATGGTGCGGTGTTCTTCAGCCTTGAACTCGCTGTAGCTGTTCTGCTCCACGGTGTCGTGGCGTTCGTTGCCGACGCGGATCTTCTGGTCGTGCTCGATGTTCTCGTCCCAGTCGCGCTGGGCGTGGAGGTAGATCTGTTCCTGACCTTTCTTGTCCTCGATGCGCAGTTCGTTGTAACCGCCACCGCCCGGTGAGCTCAGGGTCTTGAAGGTGCTGCGGGTCTTGTTGGCCGGCAGTTCGTAGGGGACGACGTTTTCCTTGTGGTACAGGCAGCCGCTGATCAGCGGCTGGTCGGGGTCGCCTTCCAGGAAGGTCACCAGCACTTCCATTCCGATGCGCGGAATGGCGATGCCGCCGTACTGGGCACCGGCCCAGGCGGACGAGACGCGCAGCCAGCAACTGGTCTTGTCGTCAGCCTGGCCTTCACGGTCCCAGTGGAACTGGACCTTGACGCGGCCGTACTGGTCGCAATGGATCTCTTCGCCTTTCGGCCCGGTGACCACGGCGCTCTGGCTGCCGAGGATGCGGGGTTTGGGGTGCAGCAGCGGCGGGCGGTTCGGCACGTCCCAGGGCGTGGCCTTGAAGCGGTTGCGATAGCCCTGATGGAAATCGTCCTTGAGCGCTGTCGTGTCGCTGGTCACCGACTCTTCCAGCACTTGAGGCTGTTTGCCCTCGTGGACGATTTCGGTCAGCAGCCACAGGTCGTTCCACTTGGCCTTGGGGTGTTGGGTCAGGGCCAGGAAATGGCCGCTGACCAGCAACGGTTGATCACTTTTGCCTTCGGCCAGCTGGTAGTCGCTGCGATGACGCTCAAGGGCGCGCTTGGCCAGGTGCTTGCCGCGCTCGCGGTCCACGAAACGACCCGGGTAGTCGTAATCCTCGAGGTCGGGCAGAGCGTCGCCCCGGTTTTCGCTTTCCAGCGTCAGGCGGGGTTTCTCGAAGTCGTAATCGCGACGGGTGGTGCGGCTGGTGCGGGTTTCCAGGCGCAGGTCGAAGCGCTTGATGACCGGGTCGTTGGCGACCAGGCCGGAGTCTTGCTGATAGGCCACGGGGGCGAGTTTCGGGAACACCGTCTGGTCATCGCCGAACACCAGCTTGTGGGCCGTGCTGCTGTGCTGGAAGTGGTAGTGAATCCCTTCTTCCTCGCACAGGCGCTGGATGAAATGCAGGTCCGATTCATCGTACTGAACGCAGTAGACGCGCTCGGGATAAACCGACCCGACCTTGAATTCGTAGGCGTTGCTCTGGATGCCATGTTCTTCAAGGACCTGGGCGATGATTTTCGGCACGCTGAGGTTCTGGAAGATACGTTGGTTGATGCGGTGCGCCAGGTAGGACAACTGCGGGCGCAGGGTCACCGAGTAGCGGGTCAGGCGTTTGCCGGAGTCACCCTGGGCGGCGCGATAGATCTGGCCGTGAATGCCACTGCCGTCAGGCGAAAGTTGCAGGAAGGCGGGCTTGTGCAACAGGGTTTCAAGGTCCAGGGACGGCTGCTCGCTGACCAGTTCCACGTCGAACACGAACGGTTGGCTGATGGCTTCCCGTCCGTTGAGGGCCAGGACTTGCAGGTCGCTGTTGGAGCCTTCGATGGTCAGGCTGAAGTGGGTCTGATTGGCCGGCGCGAACATCCCTTGTTCCTCGATTCTGAAAGGGCGTAAACAACATCGACCAGCAGAAGCTGGCCGATGCTTGAAACCTCAGCCGTATCAGGCCACAGGCGAACGCCAGTCATCGGAGCCCGAAGTACCGGACACTTCGTGGGTCCAGGTGATTTTGCGGTAGGTCATTTCGATGTCTTCCAGGTGCGTGAAATGAGCGTTCGCAGGGTCCTGGCAGTTGTGCATGTAGTCCTTGGAGCTGACGAGGATCGCGTCTTCCAGAACGGTGGTGTAGTAGTGCTCTTGAGTGCCTTGAGCCGAGGTGCGGAACCATTTGATTTCGACTTTGCTCAGGCGCTCGCCGGAAGTCAGGGCCGCTTGCAGCAGAGGCGAGGACTTGTCGAACACCTTGGTGATTTTCACCGGCTTGTGAACGCGCTGGCCGGTTGGCTGGCCGGACTGTGGGTCACGCGGGATGATCACGTCGTGATGGAAGGCTTGCACCATCACTTCGTCTTCGTGGCCTTCCTGGAAGGTGTTGCCCACGGAGTCGGCGGTGAAGGCGCCGGCAGTGATCAGGCCTTGTTTTTCGCCGGTGATGGACATGTACGCGGGTGTAGCCATGGATGCTCTCCTTGCTGAAACTTGAGGGTCCCGGGAGGCGAATTTGCCTGGTGGGTGGCAAATACTGATCAAGCTTTGTGCCAGTCCGAAAAATAGCTATATAAATCAATGGTATGCGTGATTTATTCGTGGCGTTTAGGACTTTTCAGGGGTGAAATCCCTTGAAAGTGCGCAAGAAGTTGCGCACCACTGCGCAACTTCTTGCGCACTCGTCTACAGGCTTCTAAAAACAAGCCTTGTAGGGAACTGTCCACAGGTTACTCACAAAAAATTGCGCAACTTCTTGCGCATAATAGCGATGTGATGTCATTCGGGTAGGAAGCGCCTCAAGAGTGGTTTTTTGGAGAGCTTCATGAGGCGAGGAGACGTTCACAGGTCACAATCCGTCGCAGCCAAGGCTAAAGGTCTGCGAGTCAACGGGGGGGGAAGTGGGAGGCAGCTTGCTGGCGACTTCAGCGTACAGACGCAGAATATCTGTCGGTTTTCAGGCCTTTTTCGCCAGCAAGCTGCCTCCCACAAGTTTTGCTCATGCCTTGACTGATCGGTTATCAAACCACCTTGAAGCGGTTGACCAACCCTTGTTGAAGCTCGGCCAGACGTGCCAGTTCGCGGCTGGTATGAGCCGTTTGTTCGGCGCCTGCGCTGACTTGAACGACGAGTGTGTTGATGTCGTTGACGTTGCGGTGGATTTCTTCGGCCACCAGGCTCTGTTCTTCGGCAGCCGAGGCGACCTGAATGTTGCGGTCGCTGATGCTCGCGATGCCGTTGGCGATTTCCTCCAGCAAGTCGCCTGCACGTACCACGTTGCTTGCGCCTTCCTGAGCCTTGTTCAGGGTTTCCTTCATGGATTGTGCTGCGCTGTCGGAGCCGGCTTGCAGGTTTGCGATCATGCTCTGGATGCTGACGGTGGAGTCCTGGGTTTTCTTGGCCAGTTGGCGTACCTCGTCTGCCACGACGGCGAAGCCACGGCCCTGTTCACCAGCCCGTGCGGCTTCGATGGCAGCGTTGAGTGCCAGCAGGTTGGTCTGCTCGGCGACACCACGGATCACGTCCAGCACGGAGGAAATGGAATCGCTCTCGCCCTTGAGGTTATCGATGATCTGCGAGGTCTGTTCTGCCTGCACCGAAAGGTCCTTGATCAGGCGAATGGTGTTGTCGATCTCGGTCTTGCCCTGGACGGTGCTGGTGTTGACGCGCTGTGACATCTCGGCGGCGTCGGTGGTGCTGCGAGCGACATCCTTTACCGTGGCACTCATCTCGCTGATGGCCGTGGCGACCTGATCGGTACCCTGGCGTTGCTGGGCAACGTTCTGGCTGGTCTGGACCGCGACCGCCGAGGATTCATCGGCTCCCAGAGCGACTTTGGTGGTCGCGCTGCCGATCTCCCGGATCACGTCGCTGATCTGCTGCGCCATGTTGTCCAGGTTGCGTGAGATTTCGCCAAACTCATCCGTGCCGGTGTATTGGGTTCTGACAGTCAGATCCCTGGTCGACAGGGCAATCAGAGTACGGTTGACATCACTGACCGCAAATTTGATGTTGCGGATGATCAGTTGTGCCAGACAAAGTACCGCGATCAACATCAGTACGACGGTGGCGATTGCCACGTACAGGCCGCGCTGGGCATCTGCGCGAGCATCGGTTGCCAGGTTCAATACCGCCTGACTCAGTTCTTCTTCGACAATGCCCATCTGATCGATACGGTTGGTCGACAGATTGAACCAGTCTTCAGGCTTGATATTGAGTGCGTCGCCCAATGGAGTATCGAAGGCCAGACGCTGCAGGCGGGCCACTTCCAGCGAGCCGGGTTGTTGCAGGACGCTGTCCATTTTGGTCTTGAAGATCTGCGGTGCCCAACGCTGGAAGGCTTCGAAGTAGCCGCTGAACTCACCGAGGTTACGGCTGAAACGCGACAACAGGTTCGCATCGAAACGATTCTGGTTGAAGGCCAGGCCGAGCAGCACGCGCTCGCGACCGGCACGCTCTTTCATCGCCACGAACTGGTTGAGCGAGCTCAGCGCCCGAAGGATTGCCGGTTCATCGACACTGGCTTCCAGCGAGTAGGTGAAGTCGACCAGGTTTTTGATCATGTCAGTGAAACGCGCACCCGACTCGTTGCTGTTGAGTCCCAGCGCATCCACCTTCTGACGCAAGGTGCCCAGCTCGTCTATGGTCTGCAATACCTTGTCCAGGCCGCTCTGGCGAGGCAGAGCCTTCATCACGGCCGCGGCCTTGTCGGTGTCTGCACGGAAGCTCTTGAGTTTGTCCTGCATTGACTTGCCGCCACTGCCCAGGAATACCCCGCTTGCACCTCGTTCGCGCTGGAGGGTCGTGACCAGGTTGCTCAGTTTTTGTGCGGCACTGCTGGCCGAAACGGTGCGGCTCATTGCATCCAGAGACTGGATCTTGTCGGCAATGTAGATACCGGAGAAGGCCAGGAGCCCAAGGAGGGGGAACATCAGAATGAGCAGTAACTTCATACTCAAAGGAGCATTTTTAAGCATTGCAGACCTCGTTTCTTGCAGACTGGCCGTAAACGGATGTGTGTCGCTATTCGCTCCTTGCTGTAAGGAGTTGCATAGATGATCGAATATCAGCCTGCCATAGCGGTCTTGCCTCCGTTTGAGTGTATCGGCCGCTCAACGGTAAGCTTTATGGGTTGTGCGCACTGTTGGTGCGAAGATGGGTGAGGGTGGTGCGAAATGGGGCGCAGTTATTAGTGAACAAATCCGCTCCCTGAAAGAGTTTTTTGTAGGGTTTTAGGCAGTTAATCGCATTTTTTGTAAAAAAATTGCGAATATTGATGATAAGTGATAGCTTCGCATGATGTTAATGCGGGGTGCTACAGATGCTTGTTCAATACCGGGTACAAAATTTTTTGTCGTTCAACACCGAACAGACATTAAGTATGTTGGCGTCAACGTCAACCAAAGAAAATCATCATCAAAGTAATGTGTTTGATGTCAACGCATTGGGAATAAGGAGTCTGGTAAAAAGCGTCGCGATTTTTGGTGCCAATGCTTCAGGTAAGTCAAATCTGTTTCGTTCCTTGGCCATTTTTAAGCACTTGGTATTAGGGGCGCTAACTTCGATTACCTCTGAGCGGATTGGTTTTTCCATCCCGTTTTTCCTGAAAGAAAACTATTATGATAGACCGACTGAGTTTGAAGTGACCTTCCTGAAAGGCGACAGGCTCTATAGATATGGCATAGCCCTTGATGATGGTATTATTACTGAAGAGTGGCTTTACTGGACTCGTGAGTCCAGAGAAACACTGCTTTTTCATAGAGAAGGGCAGGAAATAAATTTTAACCAGCGCTCTTTTTCTGAGGCAAAACTTTTTGTTTCAAGATTCGGTGATAAAAATATTGTTGAAAAAACAAAACCGACTGTACCTTTCATTGCAGTATTGTCTTCCTTCGATGGAGAAAAGTCTAATCAGGTTGTCGAGTGGTTTAGGAACTTTAATGCTATTTCTGGCATTTCAGATGATGGCTATAAAGAGTTTACGACTACCCTTTATCAGAAAGACCCTGAGTTTAAAGCCTGGGCTCTGGACGTTCTGAAAAGTGTCCAGATCGATGATGTGGAAATTATCGAGGAAGAGGCGAAGGGGCCTTTGTCATTTTATGAGGGAAGACATTCTTCTGGAGCTGCCTCCGGTATGGAGCCTTCGGTAAAAAATGACAGTGGTAAAAGCAAAAAGATAAATATTGTGAAATCCAAGGGCGAGGACGGTGAACGCTATGAAGTTCCCTTTGCCTTAGAGTCGGAGGGCACCAAGAAATTATTCTATCTGTTGGGGCCTTGGTATAACTCAATAAAAAAACAAGAGGTTTTATTTGTTGATGAATTTGACAGCAAGTTTCATACCCTGCTGAGCGAATTCATCATCAAGCTCTATCATGAAAAAAACACCCAGGGCAGTCAGCTCTTGCTGACCTGTCATGACACTAACTTGCTGGATAAAAAGATTTTTCGTCGTGATCAGATATGGTTTGTCGAAAAAAACCAAGAGCAGGAAAGTGAGCTGTTTTCGCTGTTGGAATACAAAGAGCACTACACACGAAAAGGCGATAGCTACAGTAAAGATTATTTAGCCGGAAAATATGGCGCCATTCCCCTGTTTTCAACGTCTCAGCTTTTGGATGAGGTTTGCGATGGGGAGGGATAGATCCGGGCGTGGCAAGCTTGAGCGTAAAGAGAATACCCGTGAGGAGCGCAAGCCTGTTGTGCTGGCAGAGCTTATTGTGTTCAGTTTTAAACACCTTGAGGAGTCTCAGCCCAAAGATGATCCTCAGACCCTTCAAGTGTGGCAGCAGGAAAAGCTGTTTCCTGCTTTATTGACGCGTCTGAAAGAGCTGTCTCGTTTGACCCGAGACGAGGCTGTTAAACAGCAGCTTATCAAGGTATATGGTGACTTTCCGCCTCGTAGTGATTTCACCGCCCCAAGCCACATTGACAAAAATGTGGCTTGGGGCGTGATAAAGGGAGTGGGTGGCCAGAGGGGCACGGTGGCGGGCTATATGATTGAAAATACGTTTTATGTGGTATTTCTGGATAAAGACCACCGCTTCTGGATAACAGAAAAGAAAAACACATGATCGTGTAAAACCTTACAGCACTTTGTCCAGCCCGAAGCGTTTTTTCAATCCTCCTTCCAGTAGCCCCTTGGGCAACAGCCATGACATCAGCGGCAAGACCCGCGAGCCGTTGCCCAAGCGCAGCAGGCGTGGCGGGTTTGCCTGCTGGATGGCCTTGAGCAGTTCCCGGGCGAAGTCGGTGGCTGGCGTCGGGTTGTCCTGGGATGCTTTGGCTCTGGAGCGGATGCCTTCGCGTATGGGCCACCAGGGGGATTGTTCGCTGATCAGTTGTTCGGCTTCATGGGTGGCGTTTTTCGCGAAACTCGAGGCGATGGCGCCGGGCTGTACTTCCATGACCTGAATCGAGAACGGTGCCAGTTCCAGGCGCAATGCATCGCTCAGTGCATGCACAGCCGCCTTTGAGGCGCAGTAGGCTCCAGCAAAGGGAGTGACCAGCACGCCCGAGACGCTGCCGATATTCACCACCAGCCCTTTGCTGCGCCGCAAGGCCGGAAACAAGGCCCGGGTGACGCCCACCACGGAAAACACATTGGTCTCGAACTGACGCTGCATGGCCTCTACGCCACCATCGAGCAGCGGCCCCATCGCGCCATAGCCTGCGTTGTTGATCAGCACGTCCACGCCGACGCCTTGCCGTTCAAGTTCACTGGCCAGGTGTTCCAGGGCGGAGCTGTCATTGACGTCCAGTTGGATGGCGCTGAAACCGGCAGCATTGAGGCCTGCGACGTCTTCAGCCTTGCGTGCCGTGGCCCAGACGTCATAACCCGCGTTTTTGAATGCGTCCGCCAGAGCCCGGCCAATGCCGCTCGAGCAGCCGGTGATAAGTGCTGTAGGCATGTGGTTTTCCTTAATCCGAGAAGCTGCCTTGAAGGTGTTCGGGACGAAACTCCAGGCTTTGTGGGCGATAGCCCGGCCGCAACGGCGGCAACGGCAGGCAGTCCTGCCACTGACTGCCCGGCTGCAATACACCGGGGCCACTGTAATGCGGCGCAGTGTAGGCATCTTCAGCGAGGTTCACGGTATCGCCGGGTGCATAGGCCGCCACGCGCCAGCGTAGTTCGCGCAGGGGAACCGTGTTGGTATTGTCGATGAGCACCAGCAAGGGTTTGCCTGCCGGGCATTGTTGCGGCGCGTAATCCAGACGCAACCCCAGGCGCTCCAGTTGACGCGCTTCGCGGCTGTCCTGCCAGATCACGACGGTAGCGACTACCCCCAGGCCTGCGGCAGCCGCCAGTGATACCGGCAAGGCCTTTGCCGGATAGCGCAGCAGCAGGATGAGCCAGGTCAGGATAAGCACAATACCAATCAGCATGATGTGCATCTCGTCAGCATGGAAGCTGGCATCGTACCGAAAGGCAGGTGAGCTTTACCAATGGCAGTCATGAATGACGGGATATTCTGCCTGGCCCTGTTGTGCCGAGGTTAATTCTTCATGTCGCAGGCTAGGCTTTGTACGATCGGTGATGCTGCGTTAAAAACAGGCTCGTGCGCGAGTCCGGGCTGGGCGACCCCATCGCAATGCTCATTTACAACACGTAAAGTCGAGCGCGACTTCGACCGTTCCTCGCCTGTTTTTGCCTTGCCTGACCTTCGCTCGCCTACTTTTCGTACAGAGCCTAGACAATGCTGTACTCGATGGAGTCTTTGCCGGCCATCCAGATGTCACCATAGACCCTGAGAAACACCCGGATCCTGGCTTTGTCTCCGCGCTTGAACGTGCCGGTGATTTGGTCTTTTGTCACGGTATCAATCGAGGCTTCCCCTGATTTGAACGTAATCAAGTTCGAGTTGATGTTAGCGCTATAGTCCAGTGTGGAAAAAGTCATGATCAGCTCATCAAAGATCTCTTCCTTGAAGGCCGGAAGTACCAGAGTGAACCCTCTGTTTGCAATGCTGAAATCCAGTTCTGAAGTTTCGTTTGCCTCGCGTACATAAGGCACCGTGATAGCCTCGGAGGGAGTGGCGTCACTCAGTTGGATTTGCAGGTTTATAACGTCTGATTTGCTTTTGGTAGTGCTCATTTAATATCATCCTGAAATAATTTTATACAAGGTGTAATAAGGTTTTAGTATGGGGTGCTTTTGGTAAGTGTCTATTTGATGGCCAAGTGTTACTTCCATGTTGTAATGTTTGAGCAAGGTTAAGAGTATCTTGAAGGGCATGTCTACTGTCATTTGTGACAGGAAGCGACAGTCGGATATGTATAGGGTTAATGGTTTCAGGGTGTAAGGTTTTTGAAAAAATAAGTTGCGGATTGTAATTGTGGGGGGGTAAGTGGGTAAGTTGCTTCAAGCTTCAAGCTTCAAGCTTATAGCTTATAGCTTATAGCTTATAGCTTGAGGCTTATAGCTTGCCGCCTAAAACTCCACCTATCCGAAACTTTCTCTGCGCTGGCAACCGCTGAACTAGTCTTCATGCAGTGACTGGCAGAGGTTCACGCCATGGATGGCTTATCCGCAGATCTACATCGAGACACACCGACGCTCGCGGTCGTTGATCCGCGGCGTCTGTCTGTGCGCTCCGTGGCCTGGTACCGCAAGCAAGCCAATGATGCGCCTGCCTTGCGTATCAATCGCTCGCTCTTTGATCCGGCTGGCCGGCCGATTGGCAGCCACGACCCCAGGCTTTGGGAAGAAGGCGCGCCAGCCAATCTCGTCAATGTTCATTCCCTCAGTGCTCAAGTGCTGGTCAGCGAAAGCGTCGATGCCGGTTGGCGGGTTTCGTTGCTGAGCGAAAGTAGCGAAGTGCTGCAAGCCTGGGACAGTCGTGGCACTGTCCGGCGTGTGGAACATGATGAACTGCTCAGACCAACAGGTGTTTTTGAAAATGATCGCTGCATTGAGCGTCTTGCGTATGGCGGTGTGAATTCAGCTCCCCACAACCAGTGCGGCCAGTTGATTCGTCACGACGACCCGGCAGGCACGTGTTTGAATATCGAGTTTGGCCTGACCGGCGCAGTGATCGAGCAGACGCAGCATTTTCTCAAGGACTTCACCGGCCCCGACTGGCCCGAATCGCTGTCAGAGCGCGACGCCTTGCTGGAACCTGGTAGCGGCGCGACCACGGGCTGGGCTTATAACCCGCTCGGCGAGGTCATCGGGCAAACCGATGCGCAGGGTAATGTTCAGCGTTTTGCCCAAACGGTGGCAGGTGAGTTGCACTCCTGCCATTTGCAACTCAGCGGGCAGCCTGAGCAGATACTGGTCAATGAGATTCGCTACGACGCCCAAGGCCGTGTGGAGTCGGAAACGGCAGGTAATGGCGTAATCACCACTGCTCGGTATGGTGATGAAGACGGTCGGCTGCTTGAGTTGAAAGCGATACGCAGCGCCGGTGAGTTATTGCAGGACCTGGCTTACGACTACGACCCGACGGGTAATGTCATCCGCATCGAAGATCGTGCCCAGCCGATCCGGTACTTCGCCAATCAGCGCATCGAGCCGGTTTCAACGTATCAATACGACACGCTGTATCAACTGACAGAAGCCACGGGCCGAGAGTTGGCGACGGTCAATCACGGCCCCGTCTTTGCAGATTTTCAGAGCCCAGCGGACCCCGCACAACTGGCCAATTACACGCAGACCTACGATTACGATGCGGGTGGCAATCTGAAGCAGTTGACTCATGTC
>NZ_FYDI01000002.1:0-438340 GCF_900187465.1 Pseudomonas sp. Irchel 3A18 | reverse complement strand
TTGGCGACGGTCAATCACGGCCCCGTCTTTGCAGATTTTCAGAGCCCAGCGGACCCCGCACAACTGGCCAATTACACGCAGACCTACGATTACGATGCGGGTGGCAATCTGAAGCAGTTGACTCATGTCGGGTCGCAAAGTCATTCCAGAACGCTGGTTACAGCCAGGCTCAGCAACCGAAGTCTACCGGTGATCAACAACCAGCCACCCGACGAAGACACCATTGCTGCCGCCTTCGATGCCAATGGCAACTTGCTGCAACTTCAGGCTGGGCAAACCCTGATCTGGGACCTTCGTAACCAGTTGCAGGAGGTAAGGCCGGTTGCGCGCGAGTCCGGCGTCGACGACAGCGAGCGCTATATCTACGACGCCAGTGGCCAACGCCTACGCAAAGTGCGCACGACCCAGGCCAAGGCCGTCGCCCATATCGCAGAAGTGCGCTACCTGCCGGGTCTGGAAATCCGCACCGATACTGCGA
Organism: Pseudomonas sp. Irchel 3A18; assembly: GCF_900187465.1. Classification (NCBI taxonomy): domain Bacteria; kingdom Pseudomonadati; phylum Pseudomonadota; class Gammaproteobacteria; order Pseudomonadales; family Pseudomonadaceae; genus Pseudomonas; species Pseudomonas sp. Irchel 3A18. The sequence goes on along the minus strand of NZ_FYDI01000002.1, from coordinate 437,862 downwards.
CCGGCGAAACCTTGCAGGTGATCACGGCTCAGGCCGGCCGCAACAATGTCCGGGTACTGCACTGGCAGGCCGGAAAACCGGCTGAATTAACCAACGATCAATATCGCTACAGCCTGGCCGATCATCTGGGTTCAAGCGCCCTTGAACTGGATGCTCAAGAACAGATCATCAGTCAGGAAAGCTATTACCCATTTGGTGGGACTTCATGGTGGGCTGGCCGCAATGCTATTGAAGCCAACTACAAGACGGTGCGTTATTCCGGCAAAGAACGGGATGCGACCGGGTTGTATTACTACGGCCTGCGGTATTACGCGCCGTGGTTGCAGCGTTGGATCAATCCGGACCCGGCGGGAACTGTGGATGGGTTGAATCTGTTCTGTTTTGTCAGGAATAACCCATGCAGTGGTTTTGATAGTGACGGCAGGGGGTATAAAGGTATTAACGATGAATTTGAGAAAGGAACAGAGCAACGTCGAAAGATTATATACCGGGGTTTGAAGGAGATGAAAAAAGCGGGCGAGAAGGGGTTGGTAGCGGATATTGATCTTGCTATCGAGAAAAGCGTGTTCCTGATGACTCGTGAAATGAATCGCTTGAAGAAAAATGATCCGTCCTCCCTTTTCGAATTCATTGGTATGCGACCTCCTGAGGACTTGAGTGCTTCAAAAGGCTATATAGGGCATGTGATTGCCAGTTACGAAAAACTCATCAAAGCTATGTCTCGCTATCAGAAAGGTGGGGACTTGCGTGAGCAGTTTGTTTTTGTGAAAGACGTCGAGAATGAGCGGCGCTTAGCGCATGTGGGCAAGGATGATCCACACAAACGTATATTTTTTACAGGAAACTTTCGGGTGCAAGATCCCGTGTCAAAAATCGGATCTCTCATACATGAGATATCGCATCTTGAGTTGCAGACCAGTGATGATTTTTATTACGACAAAGACGCGGTGTCTGTATCTATGAAGCCCGATACCGCGACCAACGCTTTGAAAAATACAATTAAGAATGCCATTGCGAAAAATATTCGCTTACGAGAAGAGTACAAACCCAAGGGGCCTGGCGCTCCATCATTCAGAGCATGGTTGACCACTGTCGCGGATTTCTGGGGTGTTTATACCATGGCGCAAATAACGCCTGAAGAAAGTGCGAAGTTTCACAGCTTATCCAAAGACCGCTTCGTTCAGGTCCGGAGTAGAAGCAGTGACCATCCTCCGCGTAGAGAGGTGTTGTGGCGGTGAGTCAAAAAAACCAACAACACCCTGCGGATGGGGATACGCAGGGTGTTGCCAGGGGGCTGACGCACTTTCTGGCTACAAGCTACTTGAGGCTTATAAATAAAAGCTGCAGCTTAGAGCCCCCAAGGACAAAACATGAATAGTCGATCTGCCGCATTATACCGGCATACGCCAGAACTACAGAGGATGGACCCTCGCGGCCTTCCTCTGGCCGCGGTTGCTTTTTGTCGTAGGGATGCAGCCGAGGAGCCTCAGGTTCGTGTCCATCGAAACTCTTTCAATGCTGCGGGGCGTGCCGCTCTTCAGTGGGACCCGAGGTTATGGGCCGACCAGGCGCCTGCCAATCTCGCGATGACTTACTCTTTGAGCGGTCGGATGCTGGCCTGTGACAGCGTCGATGCCGGCTGGCGCTTGGTGCTGCCGGGGGACGCAGGCCAGGCGGTTGAAAGTTGGGATGGGCGAGGAACCGTGAGTCGTATTGTTCACGATTTGTTGCTTCGGCCGATTGCCGTGTCTGAAGGTTCTCTGTGCGTGCAGCGGTTTTCCTATGGGGGGCCGGATTCGGCTGATCAGAATCTGTGCGGTCAATTGATTCGCCATGACGATCCGGCGGGCACGTGGCTGAATAGCGAGTTCGGTTTGAATGGTGCAGTCATTGAGCAGACGCAGCATTTTCTCAAGGACTTCACCGGTCCCGACTGGCCCGAATCACTGACAGAGCGCGACGCCTTGCTGGAGCCCGGTAGCGGTGCGACCACGGGCTGGTCATATAACCCGCTTGGCGAGGTCATTCGGCAAACCGATGCGCAGGGGAATGTTTATGCGTTGGCGCATTCTGTTGCTGGTCAGTTGAAAGAGAGCCGCTTACAACTCAAGGGCAAGTCGTCGCAGGTTATCGTCAGCGATATTCACTACGACGCTCAGGACCGGGTCGAATCTGAAGTGGCTGGCAATGGTGTGATCAGTACGGCGCAGTACCAGAACGAAGACGGCCGTCTGGTGCAACTCAGTTCCAGGCGCAGTAACGGGCAGGTCTTGCAGGAGCTGACTTACAACTACGACCCGGTCGGCAACGTGATTCATATCGAAGACCGTGCCCAACCTATCCGGTACTTCGCCAATCAGCGCATCGAGCCGGTTTCAACGTATCAATACGACACGCTGTATCAACTGACAGAAGCCACGGGTCGAGAGATGGCGACGGTCAATCACGGCCCCGTCTTTGCAGATTTTCAGAGCCCAGCGGACCCCGCACAACTGGCCAATTACACGCAGACCTACGATTACGATGCGGGTGGCAATCTGAAGCAGTTGACTCATGTCGGGTCGCAAAATCATTCCCGGACTCTGGTGACCGCTTTGCATAGCAATCGCAGCCTGCCAGTGATCAATAACCAACCGCCCAGCGAAGAAGACATCGCCGCAGCTTTTGATGACAACGGCAACCTGCTGGCATTGCAAGCGGGGCAAACCCTGAGCTGGGACCTTCGTAACCAGTTGCAGGAGGTAAAGCCGGTTGTGCGCGAGTCCGGCGTCGACGACAGCGAGCGCTATATCTACGACGCCAGCGGCCAACGCCTACGCAAAGTGCGCACGACCCAGGCCAAGGCCGTCACCCATATCGCAGAAGTGCGCTACCTGCCGGGTCTGGAAATCCGCACCGATACCGCCACCGGTGAAACCTTGCAGGTCATCACGGCTCAGGCCGGGCGCAACGGCGTGCGTGTTCTGCACTGGCAGGTCGGAAAACCGCCCGAACTGACCAATGATCAATACCGTTACAGACTGACCGATCATCTGGGGTCAAGCACCCTGGAGCTGGACAAGGATGCTCAGATCATCAGCCAGGAAAGTTATTACCCATTTGGTGGGACTTCATGGTGGGCTGGCCGCGATTCTATTGAAGCCAACTACAAGACGGTGCGTTATTCAGGCAAGGAGCGAGACGCAACCGGGTTGTATTACTACGGCCTGCGGTATTACGCGCCGTGGTTGCAGCGCTGGATCAATCCTGATCCGGCGGGAGTGGTGGATGGTTTGAATATGTTCCGCTTCGTTCGCAATTCACCTCTGCGGTATACCGATAGTGAAGGCGCTGATCCCCGCGATGTCATTGTTGCGACGGGGTTTTCCAATTTTACCCCCCTGCAGCAAGCCAAGCTGAAAGATGCTCTTGATGTGTCTGCCAAGCTATTGCGACGCACCATCGCTGAGCTGGGCAAAAGTCGCCCTGAGCATGGTGTTTCAAAAGCCTTTGCTGCAACCTATGGCCGGGATCTGCCTCCGGAGTTGAAGAAGTCTACTGTTGCTGGAGTACGAAAAGAGCTAATCGAACAGCAAAATTTTTTGTCATCCCTCCTTAAGCCGGAAATGGCTGAATCCCTTGAGCTTTTCGATACCGATACTGATGTATTGGCCAAAACGTATGTGAGTGATGAAATGCTCAGGGAGTTTGTCCGTATGCAAATATCCAGAACGTTTCTTGAGTCATATCATGCGCTGAACATTGCCCAAACATTGATTCATGAAGCGTCTCATGCGGTTAGTGCCACCGTGGATGCTTTTTACAATGGGAAGAGTTTTCTTCCAGCCAAAGTCAGCCCGGTAGTGGTTAAACAGTGGTCAAAAGAAATCAGAAAGACCCTGAAGTACATCGTGCTGAATGGACCGGAGGCACATGAGTTTGCTCCGTCCGCTTATCGAGATGCCATGCTGGCTCTCGATGATAATGCGGACATAAGGGCGCGTCGAACAGAAGCATTTGGTGATCCCAAAATCCGGGCTTCGTTATTAAGAATGAATGCCGACCATTACGCTGGACTTGTCATGGCTTCAAGACTGCCGGCAAGGCTGATGGCCAAGCGAGTGCGAAGAGAGAGACGTCGAGAGGCTAAACGTCAGAGAGTGGCATGACTGGCATCGGATTGAACCAATAAAAAACCCCCAGTAACACCCTGCGGATGGGGATACGCAGGGTGTTGCCGAGGGCCTGTTGCTCTGTAAGCGACAAGTTGCAAGCTACAAGCCTCAAGTTACTTGAAGCTTCCAGCTTGAAGCTTGCCGCTATCTTTTAACGTGCAATCGTCTGCGTTTTCACGCCCGCTTCCAGCGCACCGGAACGGCCATACACATCTTCGTAGCGTTCGATGTCGTCTTCGCCCAGGTAGCTGCCGGATTGGACTTCGATGATTTCCAACGGGATCTTGCCCGGGTTTTTCAGGCGATGGACCGACGCGATCGGGATGTAGGTGGACTGGTTTTCAGTCAGCAGGAACACGTTCTCGTCGCAGGTTACCTGAGCCGTACCGGATACCACGATCCAGTGTTCGGCGCGGTGGTGGTGCATTTGCAGCGAGAGGCTGGCGCCCGGTTTGACCGAGATGCGCTTGACCTGGAAGCGGCCGCCCATGTCCACCGAGTCGTAGGAGCCCCACGGACGATAGACTTCCAGGTGGTTCTGGGTTTCGCTGCGGCCCTGCTCGTTGAGGGTGTTGACCATCTGCTTGACGCCCTGGACCTTGTCCTTGTGGGCAATCATCATGGCGTCCTTGGTTTCGACAACTACGATGTTGTCCAGACCGATCACCGAAACCAGTTTGCCGTTGCCATGGATCATGCAGTTGCGGCTGTCCTGGATGACGACGTCGCCTTTGGTGACGTTGCCGTTGGTGTCTTTTTCATGCACTTCCCACAGCGACGACCAGCAGCCGACATCGCTCCAGCCAGCCGACAACGGCACGACGCAAGCGCGTTGGGTTTTTTCCATGACGGCGTAGTCGATGGAGTTGTCCGGGCAGCAGGCGAAGGTCGCGGCATCGATTTCTACTGCACCGGCGTCTTCCTGGCTGCGCTCGAGGGTCAGCAGGCAGGTGTCGTAGATGTCCGGATCGTGCTTTTTCAGCTCTTCCAGGAAGCGGCTGGCGCGGAACAGGAACATGCCGCTGTTCCAGTAGTAACCGCCTGCTTCGACGAATTCGGCAGCGCGTTTTTCGTCTGGCTTCTCAACGAAGTGCGATACGCGGCTCACGCCTTCAGGCAGCAGGGCATCGGCGGTGGACTTGATATAGCCGTAGCCGGTTTCAGGCTTGTTGGCCGGTACGCCGAACAGAACCATTTCGCCGCGCTCGGCTGCGACGGTGGCCAGGGCCAGTGCGCGCTGAAGGGCTTTCTGGTCTTCGATCACGTGATCGGCCGGCATGACCAGCATCAGTTCGTCGTTGCCTTCATTGACCAGCATCATCGCAGTCAGGGCCACGGCGGGTGCGGTATTGCGCCCGAACGGCTCCATCAGGATGGCCTGGGTGTTGAGGTCCAGTGCTGCCAACTGCTCGTTTACGATGAAACGATGCTCCTTGTTGCAGACCACGATGGGCTCTTGCATACCCTCGAACACCAGACGCTCCAGAGTTTGCTGGAACAGAGTATGTTCGCCTGTCAGTGCCAGGAATTGTTTAGGGAATTGTTTACGCGAAAGCGGCCAGAGTCGTGAACCGCTACCGCCTGACAAGATCACTGGAATCATTTTGTTTCTCCAATAGCATTCAATAAGTCAATAAGGGCTGTACGTGGTTTCTGTCGTTTCTGTCTTGTTCTTGTACTGCGTCGGCGGGTCCGTGGCTGACAGAGGCCATGAACCCGCCAACTTGATCTTTAGCGAGTCGCTACTGGTGGCTTGACCCACACTGGCGAGAGGTTGCTGCCGCTGCCGGTGATGTACAGCACGGCGGCTTCGCCACGCTCCAGGGCCACAGGCTTCACGTCAGTAACTTTCTTGTCGCCGTCGTACAGCGCCAGGCTGACTTTGACCGGGTTGATTTCACGCTCGCCGGTGCTTTTGGCTCCTACGGTCTTGACCACTTCGGTCTTGCCGTCGGCAGTCTTCAGGGTCAGCGACTTGTCGCTGAGGTTCTGTACGCGAACCAGGGACTTCTGCTTGTTCTTGAACGGAGCTTCTTCAACCAGTTGCGGCTTGCCGCTGGCGTTGTTGACGATGGTGTAATAGTGATCACCCGCCAGTTTCACCGGCAGGGTCTGGCTGCCCAGTTTGGCGGTGTAGTCGCCCTGTGGCATGAAGCTGAACGCGGTGCTGCCCAGTGGCGCGACTTCGTTCAGGTTGGTGTTGCCGACGCTGGCGCTGATCTCGGCGTTGCTGGCGTTGTAGACGCGCACGAAAGTCGAGCCTTTCGGTGCGGTCGGGCCGTAGAGGGCGGAGTCACCGGCAAAGGCTTGCAGGGACATCAGGCCCAGGGTTGCAGCCAGCGCGCAGGTTTTGAACAGGCTTTTCTTGGCCGAACGATTTGGAGTGTGCTGTAGGGTCATAATTGAGTCCTCTCAGTTTTGCGCCTGGTCAGGCGACTCGGATTGTTTGGTGTTAAGGGCCAGGTTCTCTTGGCTATCACGTGACTTCTTCAACTCGGCGATCCACTTTTGATCGAACTCGCCCAAGTCGTTATGAGCAGGCAGATAACGCTCCGGGAACTCCCAGATAACCACTTGTGGTGGAGTGGTCTTGAACGCATCGGTTTGCAGATATTTGAGCATCGGCAGAATCGGTCCGTGACCGTCTTCTGCATAGTTGACGACGTCGCTGCGTAGTGCCTGCTTCAGTGCGCCGACGAAGTTCCAGTTGGGGTTGGCGCTGTAACTGGTGCCAACCAGGCCAACAGGAATTTCGGTGTCTGCAAACAAGGCATCATCACCGGCAGCAGTTCCTTCGACAGGATTTGTGCTGCGTTGTTGCAAATCATCTGGCTTTGGAAGCAAATTACTGAACAACGGATCCAGTGGCAGGAAGTTGGTCAGGTCGCCTTTGTAGGGCGTTGCTTCCTTGGCCTGGGTAACGAATTGCTCGGGTTCGCCGTTCAACGGAGTCTTGCTGGAAATCGCGACACCCAGTTGCTGCGCGGCCACTTCTGCACCCATCGGGGTCCAGTGAGTGTCGGTGCGCAGGAACACCTGGCCTTTCTGCTTGGCGGCCTGCAACGGCGCCAGCAGATCAGGGGCGAAGATGCCGGCTTGCGCGACCTGCGCATGGAATTGCTGGTACAGGTCGGTGTGCAAGGTGGCCGGTTTTTTATCGCCCATGTGCTCGGGATACAGACGGGTCTTGGCTGGAACAATCGCCAGTACCAGCTCCGTACCCTGCTTTTTCAGCTCGTCGCGCACGCCCTGGATCAGTGCCAGGTTGTCCGCTTCGTTTTTCTCGCTATTGGCAATGGCATCGAACTCTTCGTCGGTGTAGAGCCACTGGTCCTTGCCGACCACGACGCCTGGACGGCCTTCGTTGAACAGCTTGAAGTCCAGGGCAGCCCAGAGGTTGGTGCCCAGGCGCTTGATCGGGAACTCATCGTCGTAATGAGTTTCCGCCGCCTTGGTCCACTTGCCGTCGAGCACTGTGGTTTCAGCCGAGGTCGAGAAGTTGCTGAAGCTGCGCAACGACCAGGCACCTAGAACCACCAGCAGGGTCATGAACAGTGTGACGTAGAGGATTCGTAATGAACGGGTCATGTCAGGCTCCTCAGAACTGGAAGTAAAGGAACGGCGAGAAGCTCTGCGCCGAAAGTTTGAGAATCGAAGCGATGAACAGCAGCAGGATCAGCGCACGCATGGCGTAGCGAGACCAGTCGGCAGTCCAGTAGGCCGGTTGCACTTGGGCGTTGGTACCGACGGTGTAGCCAGGCAGGTTGATGCTGCCAGGTGCGTCGCCAGGTACAGCCTTGATGGTGCCGGGCTCTGCGGTCGCCGGGCCGTCGGCCTTGGGCTTGTCGCTTTCCGAGCGGCCCTGGTAGAAGTCGCGCAGACCGAAGAACGCCAGAGTTGCGTAGGCCAGGATCAGCGTCGCCACTTGCAGGCCGGTCAGGCTTGCACGGTTGAGTTCCGACAGGTTCCAGTCGCCGAAGCTGAACATGGCGCTGTACATGCGGCCTGCAACGTGCAGGTTTTCAGCGCGGAAGATGACCCAGCCGATAACCACCAGCAGGAAGGTCAGCGCCCAGCGGATCGGGTTGAAGCTGTAAGGCTTGGTGTTGATGCCTACTGCTTTTTCGATCGCCAGCCACATGCCGTGCCACGCACCCCAGATCACGTAGGTGATGTTCGCGCCGTGCCACAGACCACCCAGCAGCATGGTCAGGAACAGGTTGCGATAGGTCGCGATTTTGCCGCCACGGTTGCCGCCCAGCGTGATGTACAGGTAGTCACGCAGCCAGGTGGAGAGGCTGATGTGCCAGCGACGCCAGAACTCGGTGATCGATTGGCTGATGTAAGGTTGTTTGAAGTTTTCCATGAAGCGGAAACCCATCATCAGACCCAGACCGATTGCCATGTCGCTGTAACCGGAGAAGTCGAAGTACAGCTGTGCGGTGTAGGCCAGCGCACCCAGCCAGGCATCGCCTGTGGTCGGGTTTTCCAGCGCGAAGCAATGGTCGGCGACAATGGCCAGGGTGTCGGCGATGAACACTTTCTTGATGAAGCCCTGCATGAAGCGCGTGCAGCCTTCGGAGAACTTGTCCAGCGTGTGCGTACGGTTGTTGAACTGGTCAGCCAGGTCACGGAAACGCAGTACGGGGCCTGCGATCAGGTGCGGGAAGATCGCGACGAATGCAGCGAAGTCGATCAGGTTGCGCGTGGCTGGTGTATCACCGCGGTAGACGTCGATGATGTAGCTGATGGACTCGAAGATGTAGAACGAGATACCGATCGGCAACAGCACGTGGGTCAGGATGAAAGGTTCCAGGCCCATCGAGGTCATGGCAGCGTTGATGCTGTCCACACCGAAGTTGGCGTACTTGAAGTAGCCCAGGATACACAGGTCTACGCCCACGCCGAGCAGCAGCCAGCGCTGCGCCGGTTTGGTCCTGACTCCGCTGGCCCCGATCTGCAGGCCGATCCAGTAGTTCCAGACAGTGACGGCGATAAACAGCGCCAGGAAGTCTATACGCCACCAGGCGTAGAAGATGTAGCTGGCGATCAGCAACAGCAGGTTGCGGTAGCGTTGCCCGCTTATGTAGTACAAGCCGAAGAAAATCGGCAAGAACAGAAACAGGAACACGTTGGATGAGAAAACCATCCTTATCTCTCCGTTTGTCCAACATTCAAGGGCTCAAAGCCCCCCCAAACCCCCCATGAAATTCGGGGGGGTAAAACACTAACGCTACCTATCCTGTAGGAGCGGATTCATCCGTGAAGAGGTCAGTATCTTCGCGAATGAATTCGCTCCTACGTGTTCGTCACGAACCGCCTTTGTCACCTTTTTCATGGGACGGGTCGTAGACTTTGGTCAGGTCGCCGCCCAGACGGAACGTCTTGAACGGTTGCATCTCATGCTTGTGTTCGATCACATCCGGGCTGCAGTTGTAGAGTGAGCAGAACGGCTCGAGCCAGGCGAATTTCGGATCTTTTTTCAGCTCGCTCATGTCCTGCTTCACGCCACCGCGGGAAGAGAAGTTGTCAGGGTTCTTGACGCCGGCGAGTACCAGGTCACCCAGACGTTTGAGCGCGCCGTTGTTTTCATTACGCAAATCGATGCCATTGGCCAGGGAGAAGCTTGCGATCATGGCCAGTGGTGGCAGGGCGTAGTTGTGATACGCGAGTGCGCGCTGACGACGCTTGACTTCGTTGGGCAGGAAACCGTCCTTGTCGATCTGGAAGGCAGCGATCTTGTATTCCTTGACGGCCCAGTCGAACAGGTCGCGGCGGTTGGTGGCGACAGCGGTCGCCATCACCGACCAGGCGGCCCAGTACGAGTGGTTGTTGATCTTCTCCATGGGCAGGTTGCTCCAGTCACTGACCACTTGGTCGGCCAGCTTGCTGAACCAGGCCTCGATGACTTGAGTCTGCTGCTGACGGTTGGCCAGAGGGCGCGACTCGGAGAACTTCAGGTGCAGATAGGACGAGGCCATGCTGCCCAGTGCCCATTTGCGCATGGACTTGCCGGTGTGGTTGAACTCACGGGACTCCAGCGCATCGGCCTGGGCCCAGGTGGTGAGCATGTTCAACGCACAGTCGAGTTGTTCCGGGCGGCCGTCACGCATGTACTGCATGACGACTTTGCTGATACCGCGCTCAAGTGTCGTGATGTCTTTGGTTGCATCGCGAAATGCTTCTTCGGACTCTTCATTGAGCGTGGCCCGAGCCTTGTCGGAGCCTTCGTACTTGCTGCGAAACACCAGCTTGTCGGTGTAAGGCTTTGGCACGACATCACACTGGAAATCGTGGCTGCCGGTTTTCATTTTCTCGATAGGCGCCAGGTAACCCTGGGGGGGAACCAGCGCTGTGTTGGCGGATGCGCCCGATACCCATGCCATCGATGACAGGATTGCCATCGACAGCAGGGTAGGGCGTATCAGTTTCGGAGTCTGCATAAGTCACCTCATAGTCCGGCTTGAGCGGTGTGTTGCGCGCTGCCAGGGAACGCATTGCGCTTGCATACTTTTGCTTCGACTTTCAGTGGTTCTGTTCCGGCTTCCGGGCCCTGGATTTCAAGAGCGAGCAATTGTTGGTTTGCCCAGTCTTCGTCCTCACGCAATTCAAAGGCGAAACGTCCGTCGGTATCGGCGGTGTCCGGCTTCTCGATTTTCAGGTCCTCGTGACGACCGTTCATGTACCAGAGTCTGGCCTGAAGGGTTTTCACCGAGGTGTCGTCGAACTTGATATCGATCTGGTTCTGACTGTTGCGGATGTCCTTGATGCCATTCTTGCCGTTGACCAACACTTCGTTGTTGCCCGGCTTGAGAGTGGTGCTGGCGCTCATCACCGCAGGCTTGCCTTCGCAGCCGTTATCCAGCAGTGCCATCATCTGGCGGTAGATGGTTTCCTGGTCCAGGCGATACAGCGGCGAGAATTCCCAGATCAGGATCTTCGGTGGACGCTGCTGGAAGTCTTCGCTGCCCAGGTACTGCAGCATTGCGCCTTCCAGACCGCCACCAGGGAACGCCACGTTCAGCACATCGGCACCGATGTATTCCTGGAGGAATCCACCGAAGTTGTAGTTCTTGCCGCTGTGACTGGTACCGACTAGGGTGATTTCCGGGTTACCGGAATCGCCGAACAGATCGCCGTCACCTGCTTCGCCCTTGGGCTCGGTGGTGAACTGATCCATGTACTGAATCGCGTAGCTGGTGCCGCACAATTGACCAGCCATGTTGTGCAGGGTTCCGGTCTTGCCCATGCGTCCGGACTTGTGACTCTCGAATTCACGCTTTGGAATGTCGGCGTAGCCCGGGACTTTCTTCACGGTTTCGGCAACGATTTTCGCGGTGCGTTGTGCGCCGTACGGTGTCCAGTGCTGGTCGCCGCGGAAGTAGAAATCATGGGCCTGTTGCTCGTTGGTTAACGGCGACAGGTCGGGCACCCAGTAGCCCATCTTGCTGAATCGACCGAGCATGGCCTGATAGTTTTTCAGGGCCTTGTCGTAGTCGAATTTGTCGCGATCGGCAGGAAACAATTTGTTGCGATCTACCAGGCCGCGAGTCGGTTGATAGACCATCACCAGCTCCACGCCTTTGCTCTTGAAAGCCTCGTGCAGTTCTTTCAGGCGACGATAGCCGGCGGGCGTCGTGTCGAATTCGGTACGCAGGTCTTCCTGGGTACGGAACAGCCAGTCGCCCTCGGCCTGGATCAGGGTGGTGAAGTTCTGCTGATAGCGCGTGGTGTAGTTCTTCGCGTCATGGGCAGCAGGGCACAGGCTGCAGCAAGGCTCGGCCGTAAAGGTCGGCGCTTGCGAGTCATCTGCGCGAGCCGCACCAGCGGCGGCCATCAAGGCGGCGGTCAGGCTGGAGAGGCTCAATAGCTTGATCAGTTTGGCGTGCATAAAAATACCTTTCCTCATTCCCGCAGTTCGGTCTGGCTTTCAACGGGGTCGATCAATACGGCTTTCTTCTGACGTATCAGCAGGTCAAGGATCTCGTCCTGACGTTCACCCAGGATGCCATTGAGGCTGATGCCTACTTGTTTGGTCGGGGCGAGCATCGATACGCGATAAAGCTCCACGCTCAGGGGCGAGTCGATGGACAGCGGGCCGGAGCCGTTGCTGGTCAGCTCGCCACCTACCAGGATCAGCGACACTTCGGCGTCGAAGGGGTCCAGGGCGATGTCGCGGTCGGTATTGGTCAGGTCCTTGATGTGTCCGTAGACGCCCATCAGGCCGTTGGCCATGGCAACGTTTTCATAGAGCTTGATGTTCACGCTGTTACGCACGCGGATACCGTGACGGCGGTTGGCGATGACGCGGTTGCCCCACAGCAGGTTGTTGCCGCTTTCGTACAGGGTGATGCCGTCGGTGTGGTTCTGGTAGATCTCGTTGTAGGCGACGATGTTGTTGACGCTGTTACGGTCCAGTACCACGCCTGAGAGTTTGTTGTTGTGGCTCTTGTTGCGGAAGATGAAGCTGTTGTCCACTTCCCGGGAAATGATGATCCCGTGCTTTTTGCGGGTCCCGTAGACTTCGTTCTCGGCAATGATCAGGTTGTGCGAGCGGTCATGGGGGTCAATGCCATAGACGATGTTGTCTTTGTAGGTATTGCCCTTGACCACGAAGTCGCGGGTCTCGTAGCAGTAGAAGCCGTACCACAGGTCAAAGAACTCCGAGTCGACAATCCAGCCGGTCGGCTCGGGGCGCTTGAGGATCTTCGCGGTGTTGGGTGTGTACTGGGAAATACTGATGCCGTAGGACTTGCTCTGGTCATAGCCCATGCTCGACATCTTGGTATTGGCGATCCAGGTTTCGGAACCGCCCCAGGTCAGCAGGAATGGCCGGAACTCGTCAGGCTTGCGATACAGCGCCAGACCGTTGCGCTCCTCACTCCAGGCGTCGACCCTGGTGTGAGTGATGAGCAACTTGCCTTCGCTGACCAGGAACGAACCTTTCTCCTGAGACAGGCGCAGTTCCCTGGTTCTCTTGTCGATCTCGAAGATGCCGGTTTCCTTGACCAGGATCGGCAGGCGAGCGATGTACACGCCTGGCGATACTTCGCTCAGAAACTGCTTCGGCACTTTCCTGGCCAGGTCCTGCAGGCTCACATAACCGTCGGAAATCATGATGGCCTGCGGGATGCCGCGTTGGCGCACAACCCATTCGGCCATCTTGTTATCGCCGCCGATGAACTCCTTCAGGCCCGTTTCTTCCATCATGCGCGCCACGGTGACTTTACCCGGCTTGCTACGATCGATCTTTTTCAGGGCCGCTTCAGCGGTGTAGCCGCTGATGTCCGGCAGTACAGGCTTTTCCATCGCCAGCGGCTCGATGGGCGCGCTGCTGACGGTGTAGCTCTTGGCCTGTTGCAGCTCCTTGACGATCGCCTGGGAGGCGACCGGCGCAGTGTTGGCCAGCGCAGCAGTGCTGGCCATCAGCAGCGCGCTGCTCAGCACTGCGCTTTCGAGCAGGGCGTGAGGCCAGGTGCGGTTACGCACATTGCTTGCTTGACTGTTCATCTCATCGCACTCCTTTGGCGGTTCGCATCAGAAGCGCCAGATGACGTCGACAATGGCGCGGTGCATGTATTCATCCACGCCGTTGTGGTAAGCGTCGCCGGGCTTGAAGACACCTGCACGCAAGCGCACCAGTGCCGAAGGTTCGTCGATCGACTGGCTGACCGACGCAGGCAGCAGGCCCTGTTTGAAATACTTGGTGACGACCAGATCCATTTCCTGACCCAGATCCTTGCGGCCGTCTTCCAGCGGCAGGGAACTGAAGGTGTTGGTCGGTATGCCGTTGGCATCGACGATTTCGCGATTCGGGTTGATGCCCGCGCCGCCGATACCCGAGTTGCCGTCCACGCGACGGAACTTGTGGTAGATCAGGGAAGCGTCGTATTCGTCGTTCATGCGCCACGATGCGAACAGCGAGCCGGTTTCCACGTTGGCCATTTCGCCCTGGAAGGCTTCACCGAAGCGGTGAATCCGCGAGCGGGTGCCTGTCCAGTTGGAGCGGTTACTTTCCAGACCGTTCTGGACGTAGTCCTTGCTGGCGCGCGAGTAGGCGGCACCGACTTGCCATTGCGGATCGAGACGCAAACGAATGCCCAGGTCCGTGGCCCAGCCGTTGAGGTCATTGCTGGTTTTCTGGCCGGCAAGGTACTGGTCGGTGGCCGGGTTGTAGATGGCACCGATTTCGTCGCGATTACCGGTCATCGCGGTCAGGCTGCCCCAGTAGTTGACGGTGTTGGTATTGCGATGGTTGTAGGCATCGCTGTCAGCCGTCAGACCCAGCCAGGTCAGGTCGCCATTGGACGTCTTGTCCAGGTCGTCCAGGACTTCGTTCTGGTTCTTGAGCTTGCCGTCGTCCTGGCTGTGGTGTGCACGGATACCCACCCATTGGCCAGGTGTCCACTGGTAGCTGGCCGAGCCGAACAGGTGCAGGCGGTCTTCATCGTCCGGAGCCAGTTCGGTCAGATCGGTGCGGTATTCGCTGAAGCGTTGTGCAGCGCCCAGTTCGGCACGCAGCAAGGTGGTGTCGAAGGTCCAGTTGATGGCTTCGATGTTGGTGTCGTGCCACTGACCATCATCGTTGCGCAGACGCTGGCGACCTACCTTGAGGATTTCGCCAGGGTAGGGCGTGAAGCCGCTGTAGCCGATCCAGAATTCACGCAGTGCCGCGTAGCTCTTTTCGACTTCGCGCTCGCTGGAGTTGCCACGGGAGCGCTGGGTGCCGGTTTCGCCATTGTTGGAAGTGGTGGTCTGTTCCAGCGGGTCAGTCTGGATGGTGTCGGTGGCGGTCACCACCTGGCCCATGGCGTAAGCGCTCCAGTTGCCGCTCTGGCCGTAGACCCATGGACGCAGGTCCAGGCCCAGGCCCTGTACGTCACCGCCGGAGCGGGTGCCCAGGTCGCGGTCGTCTTCGGACTGAGCGCTGACCTTTACTTCGATACCGAAATTCTGTTCTTCAGTCAGCGCAGCCAGTGTCGGGCAGGCCCACAGCAGAGTAAAACCTAGGCCCATGCCGGCGGCCATCAGGGCATTCAACTTCATAGCGCTTCCTCACCGTCTTTTTCTTCTGTCAGGGTCTGAACCAGTACGTTCTGTCTGGCTGTTACGCCCCGAACCTTTTGTTCGCGTTGCAGCAACCCTTGGGCGGCGGCGCGTTTTTCAGGCGGTAGTTGAGCATCCAGTACCTGGGCAAGCTCGGTGGCTTGCGGTGTGCCTTGAGCCAGTGCCAGCTGGCCGAAGACCCAGGCGTTGACCGGGTCGGGCTTGGTGCCCTTGCCTTGTGAGAACAGTTGCGCGATGGCGAAATCGGCGCTGTTCTGGCCGCCACGGGCGGCGGTCAACAATTCATCCAGAGCCTTCTGTGGGTAGACTTCACCCAGATAGCCGCGACGGTAGATCTGACCCAGGTAGTAGTGGGCGGAGAGTTCGGTCGCTGCGGCTTTCTGCAGGTGCTCTTCGGCTTTCTTGGCGTCGGCCGGAACCCACTTGCCTTCGTAGTAGAGACGGCCCAGCAGCAGTTCGGCGCGGGGTTGGTCCGCAGCACGACCGTTGTCCAGGTATTCCATCATCTTGTTCACGTCACCCAGTTCAGGGAAGTCGTAAAGCAGTTTGGCCAGGGTGACCCACGAAATCGGGTAGCCGGGTGCGATATCTTCCAGCAGTTGCTGGGCAGTCTTCTCGTCCGGAGTACCGATCTGGCTGTCACCCAGCACACGGGCTACGCCGTCCACTCGCTGAGCACCGACGCGACCCGAGGCATGTGCGCTCTTGAGTTGCTCGATCAGTGCTGCCTGCTGCTCGGTCTGGCCGCGTTTCTGGTAAACGGTGGCCAGTTCGACGTAGCAGATATCGGTGCTGTTGAGTGCCTGCTTGCAGATGCTTTCGACTTCATCCAGGTGCTGGTCATAAGTGCCCTGGGTGCGATACAGCAGCACCTGGGCCAGACCGGCTTCCGGATAACCCGTGGCGCGCCACTGGTTGATCTTCTGCTGGGCATTCACGTTCGGGAAGCTTTGCGGGTATTGCAGGTAAAGCATGGCCAGCGGCAGCAGGGTGCCCGACTCACCATTGGCAAATGCCTTGGTGAGCAGCGCTTCTGCTTCGTGGTGCTCGGCCACTGTGGCATCGGGCTTCACGGCCAGCAGACGCCCCAGACGCGATTGCGCCCGAGGAGACGTTTCGGCAGCGGCACGATAGGTGGCCTCTGCCTCTTTGAGCTGAGCCGGATCTCCGGTGCTGACCTGGATGTCGGCCAGGCCGACTTGTGCATCGCTGTAGCCCAGGTCCGCCAATTGCCGATAGTTCTGCTGCGCCAGTGCGGTGTCGCCGTTTTTAAGGGCTTCATTGGCGAGGCGTTGATCGGGCAGGCCGGCGCAGCCGCTCAGGCCGATCGCGACGGCGAGGCTCAATAGCGTGGGGGTCGACAGGCGTCGTAGTGGGCTGTTCATGATTACAGACCCGCAGCCATGGCTTTATCGATCAGCCAGTTAACGGACGGGCCACGGTCGCTGACGACTTCGACAGGACGGCCAGCCAGGCTGCTGCTCAGGCTTTCGTCAGGCTGGATCTGTACACGGATGTCAGTGGACAGGTCGGTGTTGCTCAGGTTGCTGCTGCTGATGATCTTGCCGGTACGCAGTTGATCTTCGCCAGCGATCTGGAAGCTCACAGGAGTACCAGGCTTGACGTCGTTGAACTGGCGATAGGTGAAGCGTGCTTCGACAGTGGCAGGTGCGTTACGTGGCACCAACTGGAAGATCACCTGGCCTTTGGAGGCGAACTGGCCATCGGCAACCAGTTGACGAACCACAACGCAATCGCAAGGGCTGGTCATGGTGCCGCTCATTTGCTTGCCATACAGCTCTTCGATCTTGGCCGGTTGCAGGTCTTCACCGGTCAGGCTGCCCTTCAGCATTTCCAGCATGCTGGTGTTGAAGGTTGCCAGCGGTGCGCCTTTGGCGGCATCGCCATTGACCTGAACCAGGCTTTGCACAGTACCTTCGCGAGGCATGGTCACGTCCATGCTCGGCACCGATACCAGACCGGCCGAAGCGTGGCTGACGAAGTACAGGCCGTAGACGGTCTTGAAGATGAAGCCGAAGGCCGCCAGACCGACGATGAAAATACCCAGGCTGAAGGTCACTGCACGCAGACGACCCAGGGCGCTCATGCCTGTGGTTTCTTTCTTGTTCTTGCGAGCCTTGGTGAAGTTGTCACGCTGCAGGGTAGCCAGTACTTCACCCATGCTGACGATGTCGCCGCTCAGGTGGGAAGTGATGATGTGGCGCAGTGTGGCGATGTCTTGTGCTTCAAGGTTCTGGAACTGGCAGCCGATGCGCCCGCTGGAGCTGATGGAGCGCACTTGCATTTCGACGTCCATGGCCAGGCCGAGGTTGTCGATGAGGAACTGCAGGCGACCCTTGATGACTTCGCCTTCGGTGATTTTGACGTTGCTTGGGGCAACGAAGCTGAGACCACCGGCCGACAGGTCTTCGACCCGGACCAGAGGAGCATTCTGCTCACCGTTGAGCAGGCGCAGCTTGGCTGGAACCTTGACCCGTGCGTGTTGGCGCTGGGCTTCGGATTCATGTACGACGTTCGCATTCACGGCTGTATTCATGGCTAATTTTCCTACTTGAGCAATTGATTCATTGGCCCGGTCACACCATCGTCAGCAGTACTGCGACGAAGATGGTGCCAGCTGAAAAAGTCATGGTTCGGGACGACCAGGTGTTGAACCAGCCCTGAAAGCTGGCCATGTCGCGGCTTAGTTTCGTGTCCTGACGGGTCCAGGACTGTCGATCCAGGCGGAAGAAAACGTAGATCTTCATCAGGGCGCCGACGATCTGGTTGTAATAGAGAATGATGGGGTAGGCAGGCCCTATCCTGTGTCCCGAGCAGGACAGCAGCAGTGTCAGGATCAGGCGGGTCATGCCGATCCACAGCAGGTACATCAGGATGAATGCGCCGCCATACTTGAAGCTGGCGATGATGGCGACGGTCAGGCCCAGGATGGATGTCCACATCGACACACGCTGGTCGAACAACACAACGCTGGTGAACAGACCCAGGCGACGAACGCCCAGACCCAGTGCGCGGGAGTTCTGACGCAGGTTGTTGCCGTACCAGCGGTACATCAATTTGCGACTGGCCTTGAGGAAGCTTTTCTCTGGCGGGTGTTCAACGGTGTTGATGGCGGCATCGGGTACGTAGAACGTGTCGTAGCCCAGACGCATCAGGCTGAACCAGCTCGACTTGTCGTCACCGGTCAGGAACTTGAAGGTCCCCAGACGCCAGTGATTGAGCGAGTCGCTCTCCACGTCGGCAATGAACTCCGGGTCGGTTACCACGGTGGCGCGGAATACCGACATGCGACCGGTCATGGTCAGGACGCGCTTGGACAGGGCCATGGAGCACATGTTGATGTGGCGCTGGGCGAAACGCAGCTTGTGCCATTCGCTCATGATGTAACCGCCACGAACTTCACAGAACTCGTTGGTGGTCAGGCCGCCGACGTTATCGAACAGGTGGAACCACGGAACGGTCTTGCTGACGACGCCTTCATTGAGCACGGTGTCGCCGTCGATCACTGCGACCACTGCACGATCATCGGGCAGGTGACGCGAGATGGCGCGGAAGCCATAAGCCAGGCCGTCGCGCTTGCCGGTGCCAGGGATACGCACGAAGTCCAGCTTCACGCGCTCAGGCGGGTTCATCTTTGTCCAGAGACTCTTGACCAGCAGCTCATCCGACATTTCCACCAGCGAGCAAACGATGGTGGTCGGCAGACCGCAGTTGATGGCTTCACGAATGACCGAGCTGTACACCTGGGCGGTGGTCAGGGCTTCGATACGAAAGCTGGTGACCATCAGAAACACATGGGATGGATCTGCAGCCTTGCCCAGCTTTTTCAGCTTGCGGCGCAAGTGTGGGTAGACCACATACAGAAACAGCATCCCCCGCACAAAGTGCGTGATGCCCATGGAGTAGCGCCAGATGCCGACGGCGCCAATCAGGAAAATAAAGTTCCTCGACTGTGAGTCGAAGATACTTGTAGGCAGTGCAGTTGCGATGCCCATTAATAAACTGAGGTAAAACAGCCAGCCCGCGGCCTCTAGTAGGCCGTGCTTTAGCCTGTCCATATCCATGATCTGTATCCCAAAGTCAGTTGCAAGCACCAAGCCCCAGGCTGCAAGCGGTAACGCTTGAGCTTGTGGCTTGGTGCCTGGCGCTTGCGGCTGATTTACCAGCAGATACCTTCAGCGCGACCGTCTTCGCTGGTCGGCTTGGACATGAAGCCCACCAGGTCTACAACGTGCTTGCCGTGTGGAGTCTGGTCGGCCAGGGCGCGGAAGCGCTCGTCACCGTTACCCAGGATGATCACGTCGGAGTTGTTGATGACCTCATCGAAGTCCGAGTTCAGCAGGGACGACACGTGAGGGATCTTCGACTCGATGTAGTCTTTGTTGGCGCCGTGTACGCGAGCGTATTCGACGTTGCTGTCGAAGATGCTCAGGTCGAAACCTTTACCGATCAGCATTTCGGCCAGTTCGACCAGCGGGCTTTCGCGCAGGTCGTCGGTGCCGGCCTTGAAGCTCAGACCCAGCAGGGCGACTTTGCGGGTGTCGTGGCTGGCCACGATGTCGAAAGCGTTCTGTACCTGGGAGACGTTGCTGCGCATCAGGGAGTTGAGCAGCGGTGCTTCCACGTCCAGGCTGCCTGCACGGTAGGTCAGGGCGCGAACGTCTTTCGGCAGGCAGGAACCGCCGAAGGCGAAGCCTGGGCGCATGTAGTACTGGGACAGGTTCAGTTGCTTGTCCTGGCAGACCACTTCCATCACTTCACGACCGTCGACGCCGACTGCCTTGGCGATGTTGCCGATTTCGTTTGCGAAAGTGACCTTGGTGGCGTGCCACACGTTGCAGGTGTACTTGATCATTTCGGCAACGGCGATGTCCTTGCGGATGATCGGTGCGTCGAGTTCTTCGTACAGCGATTGCAGAACGTCACCGGAAGCCTTGTCGAACTCGCCGATAACGGTCATTGGTGGGTGATCGTAGTCTTTGATCGCGGTGCTTTCGCGCAGGAACTCAGGGTTCACTGCAACGCCGAAGTCGACGCCGGCTTTCTTGCCGGAGCAGTCTTCCAGGATCGGGATCACAACGTTGGCGACGGTGCCCGGCAGTACGGTGCTGCGGACCACGATGGTGTGACGGGAGGTCTTGTCACGCAGGACATAACCGATTTCACGGCATACCGACTCGATGTAGTCGAGTTCCAGGTCGCCGTTCTTCTTGCTTGGCGTGCCTACACAGATCATCGACAGGTCGGTGGCGCGGATGGCTTCGGAGAAGTCCGTGGTGCCGCGCAGTTTGCCGTTGCGAATGCCCTGCGCCAGGAGGTCTTCCAGGCCTGGTTCGACGATAGGCGATTTGCCGCTGTTGATAAGGTCGATCTTGGTGTTGGAGATATCCACACCAACAACATCATGACCACGTGCAGAAAGGCAACCGGCACAGACTGCACCGACATAACCCAAACCAAAGATGCTGATACGCATCGTACTCTCCTCGATTTTTCACGCCATAAAGTTGGCTGGATATTAATTTTGGCCAGCAGATGTCACACGCGAGTCAGTAGGGCTTCTAAAAGCCACTGAACTAACGCAGGCATATTTAATTAATGAGTGCCAAACAAAGGTGGCAAACTCAATGGCACTAAGTGCAAGTGGCAGGTCCCCTGATCGGGCCGTGCTCTCTTGTGTGTGGCAAACCACTCCTTGTATAGCGATCCTCGGCAGGTCGATCTGCAAGCCTTGGCTTTGACGATCTGGAGCCCTGCTCTATACACCGTTCACGGTGTTCGCTTGTCTACCTGACTCAATTAGTGATGTGAGTTTAAGTTCAGAGTCTTAAGTAGTGATTCCGCAGAATTACACTGGATCTCTGGCAACTTCCTTTTGCTCTCGCTGCGCTGTAAGTGATCTCTTACAGGGTTGTCGAGAATTGTTACGGGATGTAGGAGCCTATGGATTCGGGATTAGTTCCGGGCCGCTCGTCCTGTTTTTGAGAATTTTTCCGATCTGCTTTTGGTAGTTCATACTTTCAAAATGATGGCACTCTTGTTGGAGGCCTTATCAATAAAGGGGTTCCCGAGCGGCGATATTTTTTTGCCATTACAGGGAGGAGGCGCAGTGCCACTGCTCAAAAAAGTTGTCTTTTTTTCGAGAAAGTTCGTTTTGAAAATGAACGCCGCGTGGAGTGATGTTTATCCGGCGTCACAAAAATGGCGTAAAAGGTTTGAAATAGAGCGGCTGGCTTGCGTAGCGCCCCTGGCACTACGCAACATTGACGCCATCACTGCTCTGGAGTGTCGCGCAGGAAGACCAGTTTGTCCGTGGTCGATTGTTCGGAGCTGTAGCGGTAACCCTGCACATCGAATTCCTTCAATGCTTCGGGTGTGTTGATCTGCTCGGTGATCACAAAACGGCTCATCATGCCGCGGGCTTTCTTGGCGTAGAAACTGATGATCTTGTACTGGCCGTTTTTCAGATCCTTGAATTCGGTATCGATGATGCGGGCTTTTAATGACGAGCGTTTGACTGCGGAAAAATATTCGTTGGATGCCAGGTTCAGCAGCAGGTCATCGCCCTGACCGGCCAGGGCCTGGTTCAGCCATTCGCTGATGCGCGTGCCCCAGAAGGCATAAAGATCCTTGCCACGGGCATTGGCCAGCTTCGTCCCCATTTCCAGGCGATAGGGTTGCATCAGGTCCAGAGGGCGCAGCAGTCCATAAAGGCCGGACAACATGCGCAGGTGATCCTGGGCGTAGGAAAGCTGGGCATCGCTCAGTGTTTCGGCCTGCAGCCCGGTATACACATCGCCCTTGAATGCCAGTATCGCCTGTTTGGCGTTGTCGGGCGTGAAGGCCGGCGTCCAGCTGCCGAAGCGTGCCGCGTTCAAGCCCGAGAGTTTGTCGGACAGGTGCATCAGCTCGCCGATCTGTGCGGGTGTCAGCTCGCGAAGCTGAGTGATCAATGCCTGGGAGTGATCCAGATATTGCGGCTGGGTGTAGCGTGCGGTGGTCGGCGGGGTCTCGTAGTCGAGGGTTTTCGCTGGGGAAATCACCATCAGCATGAAGTCGTCTCCTTTAATCGTCGGCCGATTCTATGGGGTGATGGCGGATGACTCCAGCTATGGTGGCGATAGATGTGTTCATGGGCCGTGGCTTTGTAACGCGCAGGACATAAGACACTGCCCCGGATCAGCTATAGTGCCGCGCGGGTGATGGCATTGATATTGGATCGAGAGGGCATTGGTTTTGCGTATCGTTTTAGCAGTTTGCGCGTGTCTGTTCTGGTTTGAAGCTCAGGCGGCGGTGCCTGAAGTTGCCACCATTGATCGCAGCGTATGGCCCGAGCGTCTGGAGACGCCGGCCTTGTTCGATGTTGCCTCCCGTGCCGAGATCCTGGCTTTCGCCCATGCCTTGTCCGTCAGTGAAAACCTGGGCGAAGAAGGGCTCAAGCAACGCCTTGGCCTTCGTTATATCAACGTGCCGTCGTTGAACGTGGTTCGCCACCGCCTGTGGCTGCGCCTGCTGGAGAACTATCAGGCGGCCCAGAAGAGCTGTGAGGAAGATGCGAACTTCTGCGTGCTGGTCGAGGACATGGAGCAACTGCGCCAGCGCGCCGAGGAATATCAGGTTTCACCCGATTCCTTCTATACCGCCTGGGCCAGACCCAGTGCGGTCTTCCACGAGCGGTACCTGAACGAATTGTTGTACATGGCCGCCCTGTTTCCGCAGACCAGTAGTGAAATCGAGCGCTACAACTCCGATGAAATGAGCGGCGATGAAATGCCGGATCGCACCTTTGTGCTCAATTTCGACAGTGGACCGAGCCCGGCAGATGGCAATACGGACTGGCTGGCCGACTTCATGCGTCAGCAAAAAATGACGGCGACCTTCTTCGTGCTGGGTAAAAGCCTGCAGGCGCGCCTGGAAAGCAGCTCGGCCGCCAGTCTGCAGGCGCTCTACCGGCAGCAGTGCGTGGGGATTCAAGGCTGGGAGTATCGCTCCCACAGTAACTGGGTCGACTGGCAGGATTCCGTGCAGCGCAGTGCCGCCCTGGTCCAACAGGTTCTTCCGGACAACTTCGTACCGCTGTTCCGACCGCCTTATGGCCATCGTCGTGCTGACAGCGGCGAATACTTCCGTTCGCAGCATTTGCGAGTGTCGCTGTGGAATATCGACTCCCAGGACGCCATGGGGCGTCTCTCGGCCCAGCAGGTGGGTGACCGGGTGCTGACCCTCATGCTGCTCTGGCGCAAGGGCACAGTGGTGTTCCATGACATGGGCAACAAGGCGCAGTCGGCGTTGCCGTTGCTGCTGGCCAATACCGCACAAAGCGAACTGATCTGGGATGACTGCCGGAATTTCTCTGAAACCCAGGAGGAATAAGGGGTTGAGGGTATAAAGCGGAGAGGGTGGGGCAGGTTTTTTCGGCCAATCCTGCCTGAGGTGACTTCCGACTGTAAACGTGCCGACGGCACTCGCCAAGCGCTATTCGTCATACTGTGAAATAAACTTCAAAAAACTGTCAAAGAGCTTTTTTCTGTCATCGGTTTTGCTGTATTACGAGAACAGACCGCCGAAACCTGCAACACAGGTGGCGTCCTCAACGACCCATCTTGAGCAACATTCTTCCCTGCCTCAAGGGAAGGAACCGGCGGCCTTTTCGTGGCGCAGCTTTGTAGTGGTTCTGCGCCACCTGGCTTCTATAAAGGTGAGCGAGTATGGATGATCACGGACGCAACCCTTCCACTAACCAGCCTATCCTTTACGTGCTCGATACCAACGTATTGATCCATGATCCAAACGCACTGCTGAATTTCGAAGAACACCGCGTAGCCATTCCGATGACGGTTCTGGAGGAACTGGACAAGCTCAAGGACGGCAAGCATTCAGTCGCTGCGGAGTGCCGGCAGGCGATCCGCCTGATCGACAAGACTCTGGGGGAAGCCTCACCGGAAGAAGTCGAAAAAGGTGTGCCTATCGACCGTGGCACGGGCGTATTCAAAGGCTTCCTGTCGATTCTGATGAGCCGACGCGAGGAACCCAACAGCCTTCTTCCCGAGCATTTGAACGACAACATCATCATCAACCAATTGGTCGACCTGCACGCCCGCGACAAGGACTTGCGTCTGGTGCTGGTGACCAAGGACATCAACATGCGCCTCAAGGCGCGAGCCTGTGGCATTGCCGCCGAGGATTACAGCACCGACCAGTTGGTGGATGACGTCTCGCTGCTGTCGCGTGGCTACCACGATATTCCGGGCTCGTTCTGGGACCGGGTCAGCAAGGTCGAAACCCGTCAGGATCATGGCCGCACCTGGCATCGCGTGCAGTTGAGCGAAAGCCTGCCCGCGGTTCACATGAACGAGTTCATCATCGACGAGCAAGGCTTCGTCGGCTGGATCAAGGGCGTGCGCAGCGACGAGCTGCTGATTCTCGACATGCATCAGGAACCCTTGCTGCATCAGGAAGCCTGGGGCCTGAAACCTCGTGATATCTACCAGGGGTTGGCGCTGTTCGCGTTGCTCGATCCGGATATCCATCTGGTCAACCTGTCCGGCGCGGCAGGTTCGGGCAAGACCATCCTGGCGCTGGCCGCTGCCATCGAGCAGACCATGGTCAGCAAACGCTATCGCCGCATCATCGCAACCCGCAGCGTGCAAGGCCTGGATCAGGAAATAGGCTTCCTGCCCGGCACCGAAGCGGAAAAAATGGAGCCATGGCTGGGGGCGATCACCGACAACCTCGAAGCCTTGCACATGGATGACGAAAACACCCATGGCAGCGTGGATTACATCCTCAGCAAAGTGCCGTTGCAGTTCAAATCCCTGAACTACATCCGGGGCCGCAGCTTCCAGCAAAGCCTGATCCTGATCGACGAGTGCCAGAACCTGACACCACACCAGATGAAAACCATCATCACCCGTGCCGGTGCCGGTTCCAAAGTGGTCTGCCTGGGTAACCTGGCGCAGATCGACACCCCTTACCTGTCGGCCACCAGCTCGGGGCTGACCTACCTGACGGAGCGCTTCAAGGATTTCCCGAACGGCGTGCACATCACCCTGCAAGGGGTTCCACGCTCGGTACTGGCTGAATATGCCGAGAGTCATCTGTAAAGCAGCGGTAAGCGGTAAGCGGTAAGTTGCAAGCTGCAAGCTGCAAGCTGCAAGCGAGAAGCCAGAACGTGGTTCGCTTGTAGCTTGCAGTTCTTGCCGCTTGTAGCTTGTGCCCTTGGCTAACTACAATCGCCTCTCCTGTTCAGGAGTAAGGTTGTGCTGACTCATCTCGATTCCCAAGGTCGCGCCAATATGGTCGACGTCACTGACAAAGCCGTGACGTCCCGTGAGGCTGTGGCTCAAGCGCTTGTGCGCATGTTGCCTGAAACCCTGAAAATGATTGTCAGCGGTGGTCATCCCAAAGGGGATGTGTTTGCCGTTGCACGTATTGCCGGTATTCAGGCAGCGAAGAAAACCAGTGATCTGATCCCGCTCTGCCATCCGCTGATGCTCACCAGCGTCAAGGTCGAGCTCAGTGCCCAGGGCGACGATGCGGTGCTGATCGTTGCGCGCTGCAAGCTGGCCGGGCAGACGGGTGTGGAAATGGAGGCCCTGACCGCTGCCAGTGTGGCTGCGTTGACTATCTATGACATGTGCAAGGCGGTTGATCGCGGCATGGTCATCGAGTCGGTGCGGCTGCTGGAAAAACTCGGCGGCAAGAGTGGTCACTTCATCGCCGAAGAGCCGGGAGCTGCGCAATGAGTGTGCAGGTTCAGTATTTCGCCCGTTACCGTGAAGCGCTGGGGCTGGACGGTGAGCGTGTCGAGGGCACTTTCTCCACCCTGGACGAACTGCGCCAGCACCTGCTGCTTCGTGGTGAGGCCTGGCAAGTGCTGGCCGAGCAGAACCTGATGTGCGCCCGCAATCAGGAGCTGTGCCAACTGGATGAGCCGCTGGTGGATGGCGACGAAGTAGCCTTCTTCCCTACGGTGACCGGAGGCTGAGCATGGTGATTCGCGTGCAAGCGGAGGCGTTCGACCCTGGTGCTGAAGTCAATGCGCTGCATGCGGCCAATGTCGGTATCGGTGCGGTGGTGAGTTTTGTCGGTTACGTGCGGGATTTCAACGAAGGGCGTGAAGTCTCGGGCATGTTTCTGGAGCACTACCCAGGCATGACCGAAAAGGCCTTGGCAAAAATCGTTGCAGAAGCCGAGCAGCGCTGGCCATTGCTCAGGCTGGAAGTGCTGCATCGGGTCGGCGCCCTGGAACCCGGCGAGCCTATCGTGTTTGTTGGCGTTGCCAGTGCCCATCGTCAGGCCGCGTTCGAGGCCTGCGATT
The DNA here is from genome assembly GCF_900187465.1 of Pseudomonas sp. Irchel 3A18. NCBI lineage: Bacteria > Pseudomonadati > Pseudomonadota > Gammaproteobacteria > Pseudomonadales > Pseudomonadaceae > Pseudomonas > Pseudomonas sp. Irchel 3A18. The sequence goes on along the minus strand of NZ_FYDI01000002.1, from coordinate 411,300 downwards.
TCGTCATGGACTACCTCAAGACTCGCGCACCGTTCTGGAAGCGTGAAAACACCGCCGAAGGCCCGCGCTGGGTCGAAGGGCGGCATAGCGATCAGGCAGCGGCGGATCGCTGGAAATGAGTGGGGGTGTTCGCGAATGAATTCGCTCCTACGAGGTGCGTAGGAGCGAAGAAGGTCAGGCCTTGTTGCGCACCACAGCCCGCAACAACTCGGTCGGTGGCATTTCGCAGCTGATCTTGTGACCCAGCTTCTCTTCGATGGCCGGGAGCTGATAGGAATCGTCTTCCCCGGCAAAGCTGATCGAAACGCCATCGGCGCCCGCACGGCCTGTACGACCGATCCGGTGTACGTAATCGTCCGGCACTTCCGGCAGGGTGAAGTTGATCACGTGGCTGATGCCATCGATGTGAATACCGCGGCCTGCGACGTCTGTCGCCACCAGAACCCGGATCTTGCCTTCGCGGAAACCTTCCAGGGTCTTGATCCGTTTGTGCTGAGGAACATCGCCTGACAGTTGCGCGGCGTTTACGCCGTCACGTACCAGACGCTCCTCGATGCGGCGCACTTCGTCCTTGCGGTTGGCAAAGACCATCACCCGTTCCCAGCCGTTGTCGGTGACCAGGTTGTACAGCAGCTTGTACTTGTCGGCTGCAGCCACCGCGTAGATATGCTGTTCGACGTTGCTGTTGGCGACGTTCTCGGCTTCGATTTCGACGATGGCCGGGTCGGTCGTCCATTGCTTGGCGAGGTTCATCACGTCATCGGTGAAGGTCGCGGAGAACAGCAGGGTCTGGCGCTCGCCCTTGTGCGGGGTCTGGCGAATGATCTGGCGGACCTGCGGGATGAAGCCCATGTCCAGCATGCGGTCGGCTTCGTCGAGGACCATCACTTCGACCATGTCCAGATGCACTTCACCGCGCTGGTTGAAGTCCAGCAGGCGTCCCGGTGTCGCAACCAGGATGTCGCAATGGCGTGCTTCGAGTTGCTTGAGCTGCTTGTCGAACTCCATGCCGCCCACGAACGTCATGACGTTGAGGTTGGTGTACTTGGTCAGCGCCGCGGCGTCCTTGGCGATCTGCACCACCAGTTCGCGGGTCGGGGCGATGATCAGGGCGCGGGGTTCGCCCATGTAACGCTCTTTGGGCGGCGGCGTCTGGGTCAACTGGGTGATGATCGAGATCAGGAACGCGGCGGTCTTGCCCGTACCGGTCTGGGCGCGACCGATAGCGTCCTTGCCCTTGAGGGTGTAACCCAATACGCCCGCCTGGATCGGCGTGCAGTACGGAAAGCCCAGGTCATGGATCGCGTGCATCAGTTCGGGGGCCAGGTCGAAGTCATGGAAGCGGCTTTTGCCTTCCTGGGGTTCGACGGCGAAATCTTCGAGCTTCCAGGCGACGACCGGCGGCTTGGGCGCGCGCTCTCGACGTGGACGTTCTGCCTTGGGCTTGTCGCTTCGGGCCTGCGCGGGAGCAGCGGGCTCCTTTGCCAGAGCTGGAGACTGGGCTGCACGATTCTGTGATTCGCCTTCAGGGCGAGTCGGGGATACGGGGCTGGATGCTGCGTGGTTGGGCGCGAGCTGCTCAGCCTCGCTTTTACCGAACATCTTTTTAAGTGCTTTGAGCACGGTCATCTCGTCAATTGATTAAGGAATGTACGCCGAGCAGTGTAATGCAAGAATCGGGCGCGGCGTAGTGTCATCCTTGGTTCGCTACAAAGGTGTCCGATCAGGGCGGTTCAAAGCTCTATTAAAGAAGACGTTACCGAAGTTTCTCGGCCAGCCAGATCTGGATGTCGGAAATTTCCTGGGGTAACACTTGATGACCCATTGGGTACTCTTTCCATTGTGCGGTTACACCCAGAGTCTTCAGGTACTCGTAAGCGGTTCGACCCATGGCGTTGTGGACCACTTCATCGTGAAAACCATGCAGGCACAAGGCCGGGATGCGTTGCTGACTGGCTGACAGCGTCATCTGGTCATTGAAGGTCGGCGCGTAAGTGGAGAGCGCCAGCACGCCGCCCAGCGGACCCTGCCAGCGTTTGTAGGCCGTGTGCAGCACCACGGCGCCGCCCTGGGAGAAACCGGCCAGGAAGATTCTTGCAGGGTCGATGCCGCTGTCGCGTTGTTGTTCGATCAGGCTCAGAACCTGTTGGGCCGAGGCTTCCATCTCATCGTGATCGATGGAGCGGGCTTCGGAGGTCATGCTCTTGATGTCATACCAGCTCGGCATTTCATAGCCACCGTTGACGGTGACAGCGCGTTTCGGGGCCTGGGGCAGGATGAAGCGCGTAGTACTCAGTGTTTCCTGCAGGGCCTCGGCGACGGGCAGGAAGTCATAGCGGTCGGCTCCAAGGCCGTGCAGCCAGATGACGCAGGCATCGGGTTCGGCGGTGGGTTGCAGGATCAAGGACTCGCTCATGAGTGCTCCAATAGTGTGCGTTGGTTGTTTTTCTGCGCATTAATTAGGTGCGTGCGCAGTTTAAAAGTGAAAGAAGATGTCGCAAGGTTACAAGTTTTCGACTTGACCTGTCGCTAATTCGACATCGCCAGCATGATGGTACGGCCTTTGCTATGAAACGTGTGGAGTCAAAGCGCTCACATCGATCGGTAACACTATTAGGCTACTACTTGTGACGATCGAAGGCAGCACGGGAGTCCATGCGTCAGGACTCTTGCCATGATTGATCCTGTACCGCTCTGGTCCGGGGAAAATACGGGGCTTTGGTAGAAGGGCTATAAATGAAGGGTGAATGTGAGTGATGAGAGGTTCTCATACTCGATTCATGTTTAACGCCCAGCGTCGCATGACCCAAAAAAAAGCCAGCACGGGTCATTAATGCCTCACAAGGGTGCGGCGTGACTGAAGACCCACACAATAAAGAGCACACTGGAGGTTTGAATGAAGATGTTGAAATCCACACTGGCGGTCGTGACAGCTGTAGCAGCACTCGGCGTGACCGGTGCAGCTAACGCCGGTGCCACACTTGACGCTGTCCAGAAGAAAGGTTTTGTTCAGTGCGGTGTCAGCGATGGCCTGCCAGGGTTCTCCGTTCCAGATGCTACAGGCAAGATTACCGGTATCGACGCAGACGTGTGCCGTGCCGTAGCTGCTGCCGTTTTCGGTGATGCGACCAAGGTAAAATTCAGCCAGTTGAACGCCAAAGAGCGTTTCACCGCGCTGCAATCGGGCGAAATCGACATTCTGTCGCGTAACACCACCTGGACCAGCTCCCGTGATTCGGGCATGGGCCTGGTATTCGCCGGCGTGACTTACTACGACGGTATCGGCTTCCTGGTAAACAACAAGCTGGGCGTCAAGAGCGCCAAGGAACTGGACGGTGCAACCGTTTGTATCCAGGCTGGTACTACCACTGAGCTGAACGTCTCCGACTACTTCCGCTCCAACGGCCTGAAATACACCCCGATCACTTTCGACACCTCCGACGAAAGCGCCAAGTCGCTGGAAGGCGGCCGTTGCGACGTGCTGACCTCCGACCAGTCGCAGCTCTACGCACAGCGCAGCAAGCTGGCCAAGCCTGACGACTACGTCGTTCTGCCAGAAGTCATCTCCAAGGAGCCTCTGGGCCCGGTCGTGCGTAAAGGCGACGAAGAGTGGTTCTCCATCGTTCGCTGGACCCTGTTCGCTCAGTTGAACGCTGAAGAAGCAGGCATCACTTCCAAGAACGTCGAAGCTGAAGCCAAGGCCACCAAGAACCCTGACGTTGCCCGTATGCTCGGCGCTGATGGTGAGTACGGTAAAGACCTGAAGCTGCGCAAGGACTGGGTTGTTCAGATCGTCAAGCAAGTAGGTAACTACGGCGAGATGTTCGAGCGCAACCTGGGCGAAGCGACCCCGCTGAAAATCAAGCGTGGCCAGAATGCTCTGTGGAACAAAGGTGGCATTCAGTACGCTCCACCAATTCGCTGATTGACCCGGCGCCCGACAGGCTTTCAAGCCTGTCGGGCGTTGTTCTGTTCGATTTTTCCTGGGGCATTTCATGGAAAAGCAAATCGTCGCACCAAAGCAAAAGCTCTCTTTGAGCGACCCAAAAGTGCGCGCGTGGTTATTTCAGATCATCACCGTAGTGGCGGTGGTCTCGTTGGGCTGGTTCATGTTCGACAACACCCAGACCAACCTGCAGCATCGTGGTATCACATCGGGTTTCTCGTTTCTTGAGCGCAGTGCCGGTTTCGGTATTGCCCAGCATCTGATCGATTACACCGAAGCGGACAGCTATGCCCGCGTTTTCGTCATCGGCTTGCTCAACACCTTGTTGGTATCGGTCATCGGTATCTTTCTGGCAACCATCCTGGGCTTCATCATCGGTGTCGCTCGTCTGTCCCAGAACTGGATGATCAACAAGCTGGCGACCGTGTATGTCGAAGTCTTCCGCAACATTCCGCCGTTGCTGCAGATCCTGTTCTGGTACACCGCCGTCTTCCTGACCCTGCCCGGACCACGTCAGGCTCACGGCTACCTGGATATGTTCTTTGTCAGCAGCCGTGGGTTGAACATGCCCAAGGCCATTCCTGCCGAAGGTGCATGGGCGTTCCTGATCAGCATCGTCATTGCCATCCTGGCGGTGGTCGCGATGGTGCGTTGGGCCAACAAGCGTTTTGAAGCCACCGGCGAGCCGTTCCACAAGTTCTGGGCGGGCCTGGGCCTGTTGCTGGTCATTCCCGGCCTGAGCATGCTGATCTTCGGCAGCCCGGTACACTGGGAACTGCCTCAGCTCAAAGGCTTCAACTTCACCGGCGGCTGGGTACTGATCCCTGAACTGATCTCCCTGACCCTGGCGTTGACCATCTACACCGCGGCGTTCATCGCCGAAATCGTGCGTTCGGGTATCAAGTCGGTCAGTCACGGCCAGACCGAAGCCGCTCGTTCCCTGGGCCTGCGCCCCGGGCCAACGCTGCGCAAGGTCATCATTCCGCAGGCTCTGCGAGTGATCATCCCGCCGTTGACCAGCCAGTTCCTGAACCTGGCGAAGAACTCTTCGCTGGCTGCAGCCATTGGTTATCCGGAAATGGTTTCGCTGTTCGCCGGTACGGTACTCAACCAGACCGGTCAGGCCATTGAAGTCATTGCCATCACCATGAGTGTGTACCTGGCTATCAGTATCAGCATTTCCATGCTGATGAACTGGTACAACAAGCGCATTGCGCTGATCGAGCGGTGAGGAAACGCGCATGACGACTCATACTTTCAAACCTGACATGCCACCACCGGGCAAAGTATTCGGCCCGGTTGCGTGGATGCGGCAGAACCTGTTCTCCAGCTGGATCAACACGCTGCTGACCTTGTTCTCGTTCTACCTGATCTATCTGATCGTCCCGCCGATGATCAGTTGGTCCCTGCTGGACGCCAACTGGATCGGCACCACCAAGGAAGACTGCACCAAGGCAGGTGCATGCTGGGTATTCGTCCAGCAGCGTTTTGGCCAGTTCATGTATGGCTACTTCCCGACCGAACTGCGCTGGAGGGTTGATCTGACTGCAATCCTGGCGATTGTCGGTGCAGCGCCTCTGTTCATCTCGAAGTTCCCGCGCAAGGCGTTCTACGCCATCGGCTTCCTGGTGCTTTACCCGGTCATCGCGTTCTACCTGCTGCATGGTGGCGCGTTTGGTCTGAGCATTGTGGCAACCAGTCAGTGGGGCGGCCTGATGCTGACCCTGGTGATCGCGACCGTCGGTATCGCCGGTGCGCTGCCGCTGGGTATTCTGCTGGCACTGGGGCGTCGTTCCAACATGCCGGCCGTGCGCGTGGTGTGCGTGACCTTCATCGAGTTCTGGCGCGGTGTACCATTGATCACGGTGCTGTTCATGTCGTCGGTAATGCTGCCGCTGTTCATGCCTGAAGGGATGAACTTCGACAAGCTGCTGCGCGCCCTGATCGGCGTCATCCTGTTCCAGTCGGCGTACATCGCCGAAGTGGTGCGCGGTGGCATGCAGGCAATCCCTAAAGGCCAGTACGAAGCGGCCGCAGCGATGGGCCTTGGCTACTGGCGCAGCATGGGGCTGGTGATCCTGCCGCAGGCGTTGAAGATGGTTATCCCCGGCATCGTCAACACCTTCATTGCCCTGTTCAAGGATACAAGCCTGGTGATCATCATCGGCCTGTTTGACTTGCTCAACAGCGTCAAGCAAGCCACCGCCGACCCGTCATGGCTGGGTATGGCCACCGAAGGCTACGTCTTCGCGGCCCTGGTGTTCTGGATCTTCTGTTTCGGTATGTCCCGCTATTCCATGCATTTGGAACGTAAGCTGGACACAGGCCACAAGCGTTAGGAGTTTTGTGATGAGTGAAGTTATCAGTAAGCCTCTGGGCGCTGAAGGCATGATCCGGATGGAAGGCGTACACAAGTGGTACGGCCAGTTCCATGTATTGAAAGACATCAACCTGAACGTGCGTCAGGGCGAACGTATCGTATTGTGCGGCCCGTCGGGTTCGGGCAAGTCGACCACCATTCGTTGCCTGAACCGTCTGGAAGAGCACCAGCAGGGTCGCATCATCGTCGATGGCACCGAACTGACTTCTGACCTGAAGCAGATCGAAACCATCCGCCGTGAAGTCGGCATGGTGTTCCAGCACTTCAACCTGTTCCCGCACCTGACCATCCTGCAGAACTGCACGCTGGCACCGATGTGGGTTCGCAACATGCCGAAGAAAAAGGCCGAAGAAATCGCCATGCACTACCTGGAGCGCGTACGCATTCCAGAGCAGGCTCACAAGTATCCGGGTCAGCTTTCCGGTGGTCAGCAACAGCGTGTGGCGATTGCCCGTGCCCTGTGCATGAAGCCGAAAATCATGCTGTTCGACGAGCCGACCTCGGCACTCGACCCGGAAATGGTCAAGGAAGTACTCGACACCATGGTCACCCTGGCTGAAGAGGGCATGACCATGCTCTGCGTAACCCACGAAATGGGCTTTGCCCGCACCGTGGCCAACCGCGTGATCTTCATGGACAAGGGCGAGATCGTCGAACAAGCCGCACCTAACGACTTCTTCGACAACCCGCAAAGCGACCGTACCAAACTGTTCCTCAGCCAGATCATTCACTGAGTCGCAGACGCTGCATGAAAAACCCGGACCTTGTGTCCGGGTTTTTTATGCGCTGCGATTTTTATCGCAGGCAAAAGGAGGAGCGGACTAGAGGTAACCGCGTTTTTTTCTTTCAGCGTGCAGCCCGTATAAAAATATACCGAACAGGATAATCCAAAGCGTTCCGAAGATGATCTTTCGATAGAAAATATCGACGTCAATAAATTCTATGAGTGCCAGACAAATAAGCCCGGAATAAAATGTTGCACAACAAATGCTCGGTATCAAGAGGCTAAATAAGGGTGATAAGAAGTCTGTGATAGGGCTTTTTAGTGTGTAGCTATATTGCGGATTAAAAGAAATGGGTAATGAAGCCTTTCTTGAAAACCAGCGTTTAGGCAGGGATTCTCTGGGGAGTGAAATAATGTGTGCCACTGCCATGAAAATAGAGAACCATTGCAGCAAAGGGCTCGCTGGTGTCCCTGAAAAAGGTACCTCAGTCGTTTGTACCAACTGCCAATGGAGAGCTGAAAAAATAAAATTATAGATAAATGCGATCAAGAATCTATCGCCGGAGTAACCATCACCACTCCATCTGGATTTGGCCCATAGAGAGGGAAGGAAGAACAGGATGCAGAGTGAAATGATGATGGATTGATAGGCGAGATCATTCATTTTCTTTATTCCAGTCATTCCACATGCTGCTCATTGTTACTGCATCTGATGCAGCATCAATCACTAATGATGTTGCGGAAGCTTGTTTGTAGGCCCTCTCCTTGTCGGATCTCAAGTATCTGAATAGTCTCCATGCGTCTGGTTTTGGAATAAGTCTAGATGCCCCGTAGAGTGATAAAGCTATATCCGCACCGCCATACGCCATATTGCCCTCAAATTCACTGCCTCCAAAAAACTTGGAAATACCTTGATAGGTCTTTCTGACGTAACCCTGCGTATCTGATCTGCCTTCCCATAAATTACGCCCGTTTTCATAGACATTGTTCGCGCCATGAGTAGCCATCAGGACACCCAATCCGCAGCCCAGCCCGAATGTCCCCCCACACATGGCTGCGCCACCTGTAATCTGTAATCCTCCTGCAACAAGTCCAATGCTTTGTTGTGCAATCGTGAGTGATTGCTTGCTTAGGCTGATTTGCTCTTCCTTGAGCGCTTTCAGTCCTTCATCGGCACTTTTGCGACCTTGGTCAACATCCCTGACAATCTCTCTTGCGTAGTAAGCAACCTCCCTGTTGAATTGAATACGCAGTGTGCCGTCTCTTATGTGTCTAGCACTGATTGTGCAAGCGTGGCCAGCCAGATAAGAGGCAGCTTGGCTGACTTCCTGGAATTTATTGCTTCTATTGATTGTTTTATCGCCACGGCCTTGCTCCCTCATTCCTTTTCTATCCATGAAGCGTAGCCAATGGTACCGGCCTTATGGTGTGTCCAGATGATATCGCGATAACGAATGGCGATATGTTCCAAGGGGACGCTGTCGTTCTGCCGGATTGAGTGGGGAATATCTACGCTCAGGTCTGCGACCATGCCTGCTATTAATTCGACGGTGTAAAATTTTTCCAGTTTTCCCTGAGCGGAGTTGCGGAAGAAATCGATTTTGCAGTTGAGCTCTTCTCTATTAGCTAGCGCCTGAGCTAATAGAGGAGAAGATTTATCAATGTTCTTCGTGATGACAACAGGATGATGCGTGGCGTGTCGGATGCCTCCGATATTGTTCATGTTGTGGCTGAACGAAAGCACCATGATTTCATCCGCATGCCCATCCTGGCATTTATTACCGATGGATTCCTGCGTAGAGCAACCTGCCGAGATGAAGCCTTGATTTTTACCAGTGATTGTCATGTAACCGTGATGTGCCATACATAATCGTCCTGAAGGTAGGCAATCATCTTATTAATATGGCATCAAACAGGCTGTAGGGCGTTTCTGAAAATTACGACGCTTTGTGGTCAGTGGGGCCGCGCATTTTTGTGGATATTCAGAGCGAACTTGTATTCGGCAAGGTTCTCCAACAGGATGCACACCCTTTGCGCAATGCGCTGTAACACATCCTGCCCACGAGAGACTCATGACGACCAAGGCGCCTCAGGCGAGCACGACCCCAATCCAGCACACTCCCACCCTCAAACGCCCATGGCTGTTATTGCTTGGCCTGGTACTGGTTGCCCTGAACCTGAGGCCTGCGCTCTCCAGCGTTGCGCCATTGCTCAATGCGATTTCCGACAGCCTTGGGTTGTCGGCGGCCAGGGCCGGGCTTTTGACGACTTTGCCAGTGTTGTGCCTGGGCTTGTTCGCGCCACTGGCACCACGACTCGCAAGACGTTTCGGCAGCGAGCGGGTGGTGTTGGGGATTCTGCTGCTATTGGCGGCGGGCATCCTGCTGCGTAGCCATTTCGGTGAGATCGGGTTGTTCGCCGGGAGCCTGCTGGCCGGTGCAAGCATCGGTATCATTGGTGTGTTGCTGCCGGGTATCGTCAAGCGCGACTTCCCCAGGCAGGCCGGTGCGATGACCGGCGTCTATACCATGGCGCTGTGCCTTGGTGCGGCGATTGCTGCCGGCTTGACGGTGCCATTGACCCAGTATTTCGATAATCGCTGGAGTGTCGGCCTGGGGTTCTGGATGATCCCGGCGGTACTGGCCGCACTGGTCTGGTTGCCCCAGGCTCGCGAGCTGCATGCTCATCATCAGGGGGTGTATCGCGTGCGCGGTCTGCTGCACGATCCGCTGGCCTGGCAGGTCACGCTGTATATGGGGCTGCAATCCTCTCTGGCCTATATCGTCTTCGGCTGGTTGCCTTCGGTGCTGATCGACCGCGGCATGACACCGACCCAGGCGGGTCTGTTGTTGTCCGGCTCAATCATCGTGCAACTGATCAGCGCTTTGAGTGCGCCTTGGCTGGCAACGCGGGGCAAGGATCAGCGTCTGTCCATTGTGTTCGTCATGCTGATGACTCTGGGGGGATTGTTCGGTTGCCTGTATGCGCCGCTGGAAGGGCTGTGGGGCTGGGCCATTCTGCTGGGGCTGGGGCAGGGCGGTACGTTCAGTCTGGCGCTGGCGCTGATCGTGCTGCGCTCGCGTGACTCCCATGTGGCCTCCAATCTGTCGGGCATGGCTCAAGGGATTGGTTACACCATTGCTTCCATAGGCCCGCTGGCGGTGGGCGTGGTGCATGATGTGACGGGAAGCTGGGATTCGATCGGCTGGATCTTTGCTGCGTTGGGTCTGGGTGCCATTGTTGCTGGCCTGGGTGCCGGGCGAGCGTTATATGTGAATGCCGTCAGCGAGAAGGTTTGAACCGGTGTGCGGGAGCGATTCATTCGCGAACAACATTTATCCTGCGAATGATGATGGCAAAGTGTCGATTTGCCGCTTATCGTGCATCATCTTTTGCTTCCAAACGGACCTGCATGCATGAGCAACGAACAAATAAGCCAAGCCAATAGCGCATTGATTACCCGCTTCTACGAGGCTTTTGCCCGTCTGGATGCCGAAGGAATGGCGGCCTGTTACAGCGATGATGTGCTCTTCAGCGACCCGGTTTTCGGCGAACTGCGTGGCAAGCAGGCCGGTGACATGTGGCGGATGCTGACCTCCCGCGCCCAGGATTTCTCGGTGGTTTTCGATAACGTCCGCGCCGATGAGCGCAGCGGCGGCGCGCATTGGGTGGCCACTTACCTGTTCAGCCAGACCGGCCGCACCGTGGTCAATAACATCCAGGCCCGTTTCGTCTTCCATGATGGCAAGATCACTGAGCATCATGACAACTTTGATCTGTGGAAGTGGTCGCGTCAGGCGCTGGGCACCAAGGGCCTGCTGCTGGGATGGACACCGCTGGTGCAGAACGCGATTCGTGCCCAGGCTCAGAAAGGGCTCAAAGTGTTTACAGAAAAACGCCATGCCTGACGTTGTGAATGCCGTTACCTATGTCGCAGCACCTGTGGGCAAACCCTGGTTTGTCTATCTGGTGCGTGCGGCCAATGGTTCGTTGTATTGCGGTATCAGCGATAACCCGCAGCGGCGGTTTGCTGCACATCAGCGTGGCAAGGGTGCGAGCTATTTCAATTCCAGCCCGGCGGTGGCTCTGGTGTACGTGGAAGCCTGGCCGAGTAAGGGCGAGGCTTTGCGTCATGAGCGGTTGATCAAGAAGTTGCGCAAGAGTGCCAAGGAGGCCTTGGTAGCCAGCAATGGCGCTGAAGTGCCAGGGCTCAATAGCAACCTTGGCACTGACGTCTCAGCCATCAGAATTTAACGGGTCTGTACCTGAAGCCAGCGTAGAGGATCGGGTCCTCCCAAAGGCTGTAGGGGTTTTGCTTGAGCACTTTATGTTGAATCTGTTGCGAAAAGGTCGTTGAGAGTGCCGCAGTTCCAGCGGTCCCTGATTCGGCTGCCGCAGCGAAGACTTTGGCCATGGAAGTAGAGCCCCGAGTCATAGTGACCGGGCCAATGAACCCCTTGGTCGGCCTGTTGACGAGACTCCTGAATTGCGCGGCAAATGAACTGCTCCCACCGTTACCCGAAAAACAGACGAGCAGACGAATATTGTCATAGAGCGTCGGGTCAACGCCTTTGTCATTGAGCATCCTCAACACATCGGCAGCGGAGTGCTCTGCGTTATTGAGGATCACGCTTGAGCTGCTGTTGAGCAGTTTCTCTTCAATGATATTCAGGTCTTTGCCATGCACGGCAATATTCAGACGGTCCTTGGCTTTGTAGGTATCAACGAAGGTATAAAGCTCTCCGTCGATTTGCGTGAGCGATCGCATGGTGCCGCTCATTGTGACGAACTTCTCGGTCGTGTCAGAGGTTTTATTCAGGGCTGCAACGGCACGGCGCTCGGCATTGATCGCAATGCCTGACAGCGAGCCTGTGGCATAGCGCCCGACCTTGATCATGTCGGCAACATCAAAAACGTTACCGATTGTCGATGTGCCAAACGAGACCCAGTCCAGTATGTTGGCGGTGTGAGGGTCGCGTTCTGCCAGAGCTGCTGCCGCGACGCCAAAACTTCCGGAAACGATTTCAAGCCCCAGCGTGGCAATTCCAAAAGCTGTGGATGTACCTCCTGTAGCTACTGCCAGTGTGGCCCCTAAAGCCAGGTCCATCGAGGCCCTGACAATCGGGTCCTCAACGAAGGCGCCATGAGAGACTTCGCTGTACTGCCTGACAATCTCGGCATGGCCATCCGGATCAGTGAAGTTAACCGGGTCATTGCTGCAATACGCATAGCCATTAAGCCCACCTCTCCCGAAGGGGCTGAAGCTGTCCGGCGTCTGGAAGGTCTGTATCGCGCTGTTATAGACACGCACGCCATTGCCCAGATGGTACGTGCCAGTAGGCCGGTCGATGGGCTCGCCGTTGAAACCCAGCCAGCTGCGTTGGCTCCAGTCATCGGGGCGATAACCGAATGGCGTATAACTGAAGAGCGTCTGGGCCTTGGTCGCTATGTCGTAACTGGCAATGACGGAACCCATGGCGTTCTTGAGTTCAAAGCTGTTGCTGAGATTACTGCTGCTGGCGGTTTCTTCTGACTTCAAGGTCTGCTGCAACAGATGACAGGCGTTACTCTGGTTGGTCATACGGGACAGGCGCGAGTAGTAGATGCCCTTGATCTGGATAACACCATCTCGCGCATATTGCCGACCATCACGGTAATAGTAGCGTTCGTAATAGTAAGTCCCGAAGCAGGCCCCGACCTTGCCTTGTTCGTCATAGAGATAGCTGTATTCACGGAAGTCCGAACCGGAGCGAAGGAGTTGCCCAAGTTGCCCGGCATCGTTGTATGCCATTGAGTAACCACTTTCGTTGTTGCTCAGGCGTCCAGACGTGTCGTAGTCAAGCGTAACGGCACCGATGCCAGTGGCTGAGTGGGTGATCGAACGAAGTTGAGTCTTGTCTTTCGCATCGTAATTGAAGGTGGCAGTGTCCTGGCCGCCGTCGAAGACGCTGATGCACTGTTGAATGCTACCCAGCGGGTTATAGGAGAACGTTTGCTTGCTGAGTTTCTTGCCGCTGGCATCCAGTGGTCTTTGTGATCCGCTGCTTTCATAGACAGCCAACTGACCGCCAGACGTGTAGGAAAAGCGTTCCAGAGACAGTTCAGTCTTGTCACGAAGCAGTGTGATATTCGCCAGTCGGTTATTGCCATCGAAGCTTTGTCTGAGGGTCAGGTCCGGGTACCCGGAAGCACTGAAAACGCGCTCGATTTCACGGTTTCTAGCATCGTATTTATAGGTGATGGTCATGCAGGTCTTGCTGGCCAGTTCTGTGACACTCTCTTTGACAAGGCGCTCATCACTGTCATAACTCAGTGTGGTGCTGACATCCTTGCCGGAGGTACCGGTCAAGCGTCCCAAGAGGTCATAGGTGTATGTCGTCTGGTTGCCGAAATCGTCCGTGTATTTAAGCAAAACGCCTCGCAGCGAATAAGTGGAAGTGGCCTTTGTTGTCTGGGTGGGATAGCCGGTCGTCGTTTGGGTCAATGTGGATGTCGATGAGTCATACGCGAATTGAGTACTCACCTTTTGAGAGGCTGTGATCGAGGGAGGAGGCGTGCTGCTCAATGTGCCCCATGTGTTGCTGCCTGTATAACTGAAGGTTTTCTTTCTGCCGCCGGTCTGCACTTCGACAACACGGTCAAGGCCGTCGATCTTGCGGCTTCCCCACTCATGGACGTATTTATCCGACGGCTTATTGAGTGTCAGGCGTGATGCCAGAGGGGAGGTCGTGTGAGTGGGATACTCACACGTATGTTCAACCGCGTCTCCGAAAGACTTCACCAGCCGATCAAAGTCGTCCCACCCAAACGTCTGTTCAAGGCCGTTAATCCCTTTCTGTTTATTGATCCGGCCAGCCGCATCGTATTCATACTGGATCGATTGGTACTCGCTGCCGCTCGCGTCTATCAGGGATTCCTTTTCAATGCCGCCCAGTGAATTGTATTGCGTGGTTTGCTTGCAGCACGCCGTGGAGAGATACTGCTGTTTCACCGTTTTTACCTGGGTGACAGGGTCGTACTCGTTATATTGAGCAATACCGCCTTGCACCTGGACTTTTGAAGGCTGGCCCCAGTTATCGTAAACACACTCCAGTTGCCGTTTACCGATAGGCGATGTTTCAGAGGCCGCGGGTGCATAGTCATATTCAACGGTGATTTTTTCTCGACCCAAACCATCGTAGGACGTACTCGACAGCTGTCGCCATGCGAGCCTGGTATCGCTCGATGCACGGGTTTCGGTACTGGCGATGCGGCCAAAGGCGTCATAACATTCCCGGTATTGTTGCCCCCCTGGAAATGTCGTGATCACGGTAGGGCAACCCTGAGTCAGCGAATATTCAAAACTGGTTTTGTGTTGGGGACCTTTTTCCTGGGCCTGTTCGGATTTGCTCAGCATTCGATCATAGTTATCGTAGCTGTAACTCACGCTATTACCGTGTGGATCCTGCGAGTACAACAACTGCGAAGACCTCAGGGAATGTGCAACTTGAGTCACATCCTGAGTGTTTTCAGAAGACTGGAAGGTGGTGGTCGTTGTGAGCGTATCGCCCTGTAACTGGTAAACATAGGCAGTCTTCTGAAACGACAGGGGAATCGCCTTGCCGGACGGATCAAGCAGTCGTTGGGTCAGTGATTTGATACGGCCGAAAGAAATGGCACCAGGGTCCGTATAATAGTCGGTTTCCTGCACGACCATACGACTAGTGAGCCAGTCTTTCAGTTTGAATTTATCATCGGACTGCGGATTATAAATAAGCTTGGTTTTACGGCGGGGCCAGAGACGTTCTGACCCTTTATCGGCAAGCTGCCATAGCCATAAAACGTCCAGCGCAGATCGATCCGTTTGCCGTTGACGGTACGGTAGCGTTTTTCGGATTCGACATAGGTACGGAAGTAATTAGGATCGCCAGGGCACTCGATCTTGACGGGGAGGTTATAAGACTGGGCTCCGGTATTGGTCAGGTACGGGCTGTTGACGACGTTTCGATTTTCTATGGTTCCCCACGTCATCCCTTGTTTGCCAAACAATAAAAAACCCCAGCCAATAGGGTTCATGTAATCGAGCATCCATCCGAGTTTCCCATGCAGGCCCGAGGTGTCTGTATAGGTGCTCGTATTGACTACCATCTCCTCTTCCTTGGCCTGGCCTCGGTAGTAAGTGAACTCGGTCGTCACGTCATTTGCGGTACGTTTGATGAGGTTGCCCAATACGTCAAAGTTTGAATACTCGGTTTCGGTTCTTTGTGATTGCTTGTTTTTGTAGGTGGTCAGGGTGGAGAGTGATAATTGGCTGGTTTTGGAGTCGAAGTCTCGTTTGAACTCAGTGGTCCGTACGCAATCGCCTTGTGTGATGATTTTTTTTGACAAAAGATCGTCGGTATCAAACAGTAATTCTGTTGTGATCGATGCGGTGTCGAAGGTAGTCACCTGTTTGGCAGATGATGCGGTAAAGGTATAGTCTTCTACCCGGTTGGAGGAAGCATTGTTACCCGTCAAGGTGTAGCGAGCGATACGGTTGTCTGTCGAGTAAGTGATCAGCTCTTTTACAGGACGAGAATGCTGGATAGCCGTGAGGTACTGACCGGTGTAGGTGAACTCCTGAGTATCGGCAGCCAGGCCATTGTTTTTTTCGTATTTGATCAGCTTGGAATCTTGCAGGTAAAGCGTGCACAGCGTCGTAGGTGACTGATCCGGGCTCCTGATGAATTCAATGGCATCAAGGCTGATCGTCTGGTTGGCCAGCAGTGTTTTCTTTGTCAGGGTGTTTGTTTTCAGCAGCACCTGAGTATCGTCTGAAATTTTGCTGAGCAGGAGACTTTTATTAAACGTGCCTGCCCATTCAAAATAAAGAGAGCAGCCTGTGCTGTTGATGATTTGTATGGGTACAAGGCATCTGTCGGGGGGAGTGGATAGTGAATCGGAGTTGGAGATATTGCTGTCGATGGGTCTTTTAAATATATCCTCCAGAATTTCCACAGTGCCGTCTTTGTGGATGACTTTCATCCAAGAGAAGGCGAACTCTTTAATAGTGATTCCAGGCTGTGGAGAGTAAGGTATCAGCGCTTTGAAAAGGGTAAGTGTTTGCCCTGTGTGCAAGTGAAGCTTAATCGTGTTGTCATAAATCGTAACATAGCTGAAGCGGGGAGCCCACCCTCCAGGCGTAAACTGTATTCCCGCTGAATAGTAATAGTTCAGTGCCAATGAAGGGCCTGTACCGCCATTTCCGACAAGCGTTGCAATGGGTAGGTAAGCATTGAATTCGCCTGTTTGTAGATTCCCATTGTTACGTTCTGATGTGCCCGTATTTAAATAGGACGGTGGGTCTAGGGCTAATGAGTATGACTGTTCATAAAGGGTGTAATCAATGCGCACAACGTCGTCAGTGTTGAGTGTCTTGTTAGCGCTGTAAACCGTGTTGTAGAGAGTCAGGGTCTTCTGGGTTAGATCAACGGAGATCAGGTTACCTTTCTCCATATCGCCTGAGTTAGATCCAAATCGTCCGTAAACCCGGAGTGGCGTATTTTTTGGAAGTTGGTTGAGTTGCTTGAGAAGTGCCTTTTCCATGGTAATGGTCCAGGATCAGGTTGGGCTCCTGATCGAGCGTTCTGGGGTTGAAAAGATAAAATCTCTGTTTATTTTAAATTTTACGGCGCTCTTGTCTGCTGATAAAAATGTCAGTGCTTAGTTTTTTTGTGAGACGTTCATTATGTTTTTTCGATTTTTTATAAGAGGGGGATAAGACGGGCGGTAAGCGAGCCTCACAGAAAATACAGGTGTGCAGGTATGGGATGTGATGAACAACGACGGGCTTATTGATGTCGACACCTGAGTAGCCTGTGCCACGCCATGGTCCATGCTGTGCTTCAGCCCCTTGAGCGGCTACGCTGAGGACGACCGATCACAACAAGAGAGTTCACATGTCAGAGCTGATCCTTCATCACTACCCTGCATCGCTGTTCGCCGAAAAGGCCCGCCTGATGCTCGGCTTCAAGGGGCTTTCATGGCGCTCGGTGATCATCCCGCGAATCATGCCCAAACCTGACCTGACGGCCCTGACTGGCGGTTATCGCAAGACGCCGGTTCTGCAGGTCGGTGCGGATATCTACTGCGACACCGCATTGATCGCGCACCGTCTGGAGCAGGAAAAAGCCTCCCCGACCTTTTATCCCGAGGGCCATGAATTCACGGTAACCGGCCTTGCCGCCTGGGGCGATTCGGTGTTGTTCATGCATGCGGTCAGCCTGGTCTTCCAGCCTGCCTCCCTGGCCGTGCGTTTCGCCAGCGTGCCTCCAGAAGCGGTAAAGGCCTTCGTTGCAGACCGCTCGACGCTGTTCGATGGCGGAAACGCTTCGCGCCTGCCGCTGGAGCAGGCACAGCATCAATGGCCGACCCTGATGGCGCGTCTGGAGCAACAACTGGAGCGCAATGGCGACTTCCTGTTTGGCGAACCTTCCATTGCTGACTTCTCTGTGGCGCACACTCTGTGGTTCCTCAAACAGAGCCCCGTGACTGCGCCGCTGGTGGATGACTACCCCGCAGTATTGGCCTGGTTCGAGCGTGTGCTGGGCTTCGGGCATGGCGCGCATAACGAGCTCGCTGCTGCCGACGCCATACAGATCGCCGCGGATGCGACCCCGGTAGCATTGCCTGATGAAGTCTTTGTCGACCCCAATGGCTTCAAGGCCGGTGACCGGGTGGCGATTTCAGCTGTGGATTACGGTGTGGATGCGGTGGAGGGGGAGTTGGTGTTCAGCGGTCTTGAAGAGCTGATCCTGCGCCGTGAAGACCCGCGTGCAGGCCTGGTGCATGTGCATTTCCCACGCCTGGGGTTCCGGATCGAAAAGCGGTCGTGAATTAAATGCTCAGGTAGGAGCGGATTTATCCGCGAAGATCATTTTCGCGAATAAGAGGAGCGCCGCCCGATTGCTCCTACTTCAGCGCCGCCAATATGGCGTCTGGTGAAAAGCCGCGAATCAGCGTCCCGTTGACGTCCAGCAACGGGATGCCACGCCCGCCAAGAGCTTCATAGGCCTTGCGGCCTTCTGCCGACTTCTCGATGTCGTATTCGGTGAAGGCGATGCCCTTGCTGTCCAGAAAGCGCCGGGTCTGCTTGCAGTAGCCGCACCACTCGGTCGCATACATCACGACCCTGGCCTGGCTGTAGCTCTGCGCAACGCTGGCAGGTTGCGGGCTGAACAGGTTCTCGATCTTTCCCCAGTTCTGATAGACCACGACCACCAGCATGATCAGCGCGAACTTCTTGAGGGTACGCAGCAGCATGACGATCAGCGCCGTTTCAGCTGGTCGGTGAGCTGGGTTGGCAGGCCCTTGATGATCAGGGTGCCGGCTTGCTCGTCATATTCGATCTTGTCGCCCAGCAGGTGTGCCTCGAAGCTGATCGAAAGGCCTTCTGCACGGCCTGTGAAGCGCCGGAACTGGTTCAGGGTGCGTTTGTCCGCCGGGATTTCCGGAGACAGGCCGTAGTCCTTGTTGCGGATGTGATCGTAGAACGCGCGCGGGCGGTCCTCATCGATCAGTTCGGACAGCTCTTCCAGGCCCATGGGCTCGCCCATTTTGCTCTGGCTGCTGGCGTAATCCACCAGGGTCTTGGTTTTCTCGCGAGCGGACTCTTCCGGCAGGTCTTCGCTTTCCACGAAGTCGCTGAACGCCTTGAGCAGGGTGCGGGTTTCGCCGGGGCCGTCCACGCCTTCCTGGCAGCCGATGAAGTCGCGGAAGTACTCCGAGACTTTCTTGCCGTTCTTGCCCTTGATGAAAGAGATGTATTGCTTGGATTGCTTGTTGTTCTGCCATTCCGAAATGTTGATCCGTGCAGCCAGGTGCAACTGGCCCAGATCCAGGTGCCGGGACGGGGTTACGTCCAGTTCGTCATTCACCGCCACGCCTTCGCTGTGGTGCAGCAGGGCGATGGCCAGGTAATCAGTCATGCCTTGCTGGTAATGCGCAAACAGCACATGACCGCCCACCGACAGGTTGGATTCTTCCATCAGCTTCTGCAGATGCTCCACCGACACGCGGGAGAACGCCGTGAAGTCGTTTGCGCCGTCCAGGTATTCCTTCAACCAGCCGCTGAACGGGTGTGCACCGGATTCGGCGTGGAACAACCCCCAGGCCTTGCCCTGTTTGGCGTTGTAGCTCTCGTTGAGGTCCGCGAGCATGTTCTCGATGGCCTGGGACTCGGCGAGTTCGGTATCGCGAGCGTGGAGAACAGCGGGCGTACCATCGGGTTTCTTGTCGATCAGGTGGACGATGCAATGACGGATCGGCATGGATATCTCGGCTGGTAATGATGAAGAGCGGACAGCTCGTGCAAGGCCGTCAGTGTAACGCAGGCCTGCGGAAAATGGCCTTGCAGAGCCCGGTTTTCCATTCGACAGGATGTTTTATGATCAATTTTTGAGCGATTACCGCTTAAACCTGACCAAAAGGATAGGTAAGGGCGGATATTTGCCCGGCTCTGTGCTAGTTTTGCCCGGTCTTGCGCACTCAAGCGCGCCAAGCATGCAGATCGTCTACGTGTGGGCCGAACCAAATCCCGGTTTAAGTATCTACATTTCGCGATTTATCGTGGCTGCCAGCGGAGTCTGGTTCATTGCCCGGCCTTTGGCCGACGTTACGTTCTGCAATCCAAATGAATTTGATAGGGAAGGAACACCACCATGGCTCTTACCAAAGACCAATTGATCGCCGATATCGCTGAAGCTATCGACGCGCCAAAAACCACCGCGCGTAATGCTCTTGAGCAGTTGGGCCAAATCGTTGCCGACCAACTGGAAAACGGCGTTGAAATCACCTTGCCAGGTATCGGCAAGCTGAAAGTTGCTGAGCGTCCAGCTCGCACCGGCCGCAACCCTTCGACTGGCGCTGCCATCGAAATCGCTGCCAAGAAAGTCATCAAGTTCGTACCGGCCAAAGTGCTGAACGACTCGATCAACAAGTAAGCTCACGCTTGCTGTGAAAAAGCCGTGCGCCGGATAACCGGGCACGGCTTTTTTGATGCTGTAGCGAATTTATTCGCGAATGAATTCACTCCTGCATGAAGGTCCAGGCTACGAAACGGCTTTGCTTCTGGCCCTGGCCCATTTCTACGACCCGGCTTTGCAGCACGCCGGCTCGTGTCAGCGCAGCCTGAATGGCAGGCAGGTTCGAGGCCTTGGACACCAGGGTGCTGAACCAGCGCACCTGTGTCGGTATCTGGGCGCTTTCGTGGATCAACTGGGTCACGAAACCGATCTCGCCACCTTCGCACCATAATTCCTGGGATTGCCCGCCGAAATTGAGCACCGGCAGCTTGCGCTTGGGGTCAGCCTTGCCCAGTGCGCGCCATTTACGCTGGCTGCCGCGCTGTGCTTCCTCCAGCGAGGAATGGAAGGGCGGGTTGCACAGGCTCACCTCGAAGCGCTCACTGCTGTCGAGCAGGCCCAGCAGAATGTGCTTGCGATTGGTCTGCTGACGCACGCTGATGGCCTTGCTCAAGCCGTTTGCCTTGATGATGGTCGTGGCCGCCGCGATGGCAGTGCTGTCGATATCCGAGCCCACGAAATGCCAGCCATAGTCACTGTGACCCAGCAGCGGATAGATGCAGTTGGCACCGGTGCCGATGTCCAGCGCCTTGATCGAGGCGCCGCGTGGAATCTCGCCATTGTTCTCGCTGGCCAGCAGGTCGGCGAGAAAATGCAGGTAATCGGCACGCCCCGGAATTGGCGGGCACAGGTAGTCAGCCGGAATATCCCAATGGGCGATGCCATACAGCGCCTTGAGCAACGCCCGGTTGAAGACCCGCACGGCCACAGGGTTGGCGAAGTCGATGCTTTCCTTCCCATAGGGGTTGAGGATCACGAACTCGGCCAGTTCCGGGCTGCTTTTGATCAGCTTGGGAAAGTCGTAGCGACCCTGATGGCGGTTGCGCGAGTGCAGCGTGGCCTTCTCGCGAGGCTCTGTTGGCTTGGCAGGACGCTGGGGCTTTTTGCGGGGAGGTTTGGGTTTGTCTGGCGTGGTCATGGGGAGTCGTTCTGAAGATGCGAATGCTGCGCCCCGTAGGAGCGCGCTTGCCCGCGACCTCGTACTCACAACGGATATTGATTCCGACTGAAGGTACGCTGTCGCGGGCAAGCGCGCTCCTACCAGCACATAGGGCTACAAACTGGCGATACGTGCGTGTTGCTCGGCCAGCTTGCTCAGGGCCTGTTCGGCTTCTGTCAGCTTGGCGCGTTCCTTGGCGATGACTTCAGGCGGTGCCTTGTCGACGAACGCCGCGTTGGACAGCTTGCCGCCCACGCGCTGGACTTCGCCTTGCAGGCGCTGGATTTCTTTGTCCAGACGCGCCAGTTCGGCACCCTTGTCGATCAGGCCGGCCATTGGCACCAGCACTTCCATTTCGCCCACCAGACCGGTCGCGGACAGCGGTGCTTCTGCACCTTCAGCCAGTACGGTGATGGATTCGAGCTTGGCCAGTTTCTTGAGCAGGTAGTCGTTCTCGCTCAGGCGACGCTGGTCTTCGGCGTTGACGTTCTTGAGGAACAGTTGCAGCGGCTTGCCCGGACCGATGTTCATTTCACCACGGATGTTACGCACCGCCAGCATCAGGCCCTTGAGCCATTCGATGTCGCCTTCGGCAGCCGCATCGATGCGTGCTTCATTGGCCACCGGCCAGGCTTGCAGCATGATGGTCTTGCCGTCGATGCCGGCCAGCGGCGCGAGGCGCTGCCAGATTTCTTCGGTGATGAACGGCATGAACGGATGCGCCAGACGCAATGCGACTTCCAGTACGCGAACCAGTGTGCGACGGGTGCCGCGCTGACGTTCGATCGGTGCGTTTTCGTCCCAGAGCACAGGCTTGGACAGCTCCAGATACCAGTCGCAATACTGGTTCCAGATGAACTCGTACAAGGCTTGTGCCGCGAGGTCGAAGCGGAACTGATCCAGTTGGCGGGTCACTTCAGCTTCAGTGCGTTGCAGTTGCGAGATGATCCAGCGGTCAGCCAGGGACAGTTCGACTTCTTCGCCGTTCTGGCCGCAGTCTTCGCCCTTGTCCAGCACGTAGCGCGCCGCGTTCCAGATCTTGTTGCAGAAGTTGCGATAGCCTTCCACGCGGCCCATGTCGAACTTGATGTCGCGACCGGTGGACGCCAACGAGCAGAAGGTGAAGCGCAGCGCATCGGTGCCGTAGCTGGCGATGCCGTCGGCGAATTCCTGACGGGTCTGCTTTTCGATCTTCCTGGCCAGTTGTGGCTGCATCAGGCCGCTGGTGCGCTTCTGTACCAGGGTTTCCAGGTCGATACCGTCGACGATATCCAGCGGGTCCAGGACGTTGCCCTTGGACTTGGACATCTTCTGGCCCTGGCCATCGCGCACCAGACCATGCACATAAACCGTCTTGAACGGTACTTGCGGCGTGCCATCCTCGTTTTTCACCAGATGCATGGTGAGCATGATCATCCGGGCGACCCAGAAGAAAATGATGTCGAAACCGGTGACCAGCACGTCAGTGGAGTGGAAGGTTTCCAGTGCCTTGGTCTTTTCCGGCCAGCCGAGGGTGGAGAAGGTCCACAGGCCCGAACTGAACCAGGTGTCGAGTACGTCGTTGTCCTGTTGCAGCGCAACGTTCGGCCCCAGGTTGTGCTTGGCGCGCACTTCGGCTTCGTCGCGACCGACGTAGACCTTGCCGGACTCGTCGTACCAGGCCGGAATGCGGTGGCCCCACCAGAGCTGACGGCTGATGCACCAGTCCTGGATGTCGCGCATCCACGAGAAGTACATGTTTTCGTACTGCTTGGGCACGAAGGCGATGCGGCCGTCTTCCACTGCGGCAATGGCAGGTTCGGCCAATGGTTTGGTGGAAACGTACCACTGGTCGGTCAGCCACGGCTCGATGATGGTGCCGGAGCGGTCGCCTTTCGGGACTTTCAGGGCGTGGTCATCGACGCTGACCAGCAGGCCGGCGGCATCGAATGCGGCGACGATCTGCTTGCGCGCCTCGAAACGGTCCAGGCCGGCGTATTCGGCAGGCAGGCGGCCGTCGATGGACTCGTTAAGCGTGCCGTCGAGGTTGAACACCTGAGCGGCAGGCAGCACCGAAGCGTTCTTGTCGAAGATGTTCAGCAGCGGCAGGTTGTGGCGCTTGCCGACTTCATAGTCGTTGAAATCGTGGGCCGGGGTGATTTTCACGCAGCCGGTGCCGAATTCAGGGTCGCAGTAATCGTCTGCAATGATCGGGATGCGACGGCCAACCAGTGGCAGCTCGACGAACTTGCCGATCAGCGCCTTGTAGCGTTCGTCTTCAGGGTTCACCGCAACGGCCGCGTCACCGAGCATGGTTTCAGGGCGCGTGGTGGCAACGATCAGGTAATCCAGGCCTTCAGCGGTTTTCGCGCCGTCGGCCAGCGGGTAGCGCAGGTTCCACAGGTGACCTTTCTCGTCGTGGTTTTCCACTTCCAGATCGGAAATCGCGGTGTGCAGCTTGGTGTCCCAGTTGACCAGACGCTTGCCACGGTAGATCAGGCCGTCTTCATGCAAACGAACGAAGGCTTCCTGTACGGCGGCGGACATGCCGTCGTCCATGGTGAAGCGCTCGCGGCTCCAGTCCACGGACGAGCCCAGGCGACGGATCTGACGGCTGATGTTGCCACCGGACTCATCCTTCCATTCCCAGATTTTTTCCAGAAACTTCTCGCGGCCCAGGTCGTGACGACTCTGGCCCTGAGCTTCGATACGGCGCTCGACCAGCATCTGCGTGGCGATACCCGCATGGTCGGTGCCCGGTTGCCACAGGGTATTGCGGCCCTGCATGCGACGAAAACGGATCAGGGCATCCATGATCGCGTTGTTGAAACCATGACCCATGTGCAGGCTGCCGGTCACGTTCGGCGGCGGGATCATGATGGTGTAGGAGTCCCCTGCGCCCTGGGGAGCGAAATAGTTTTCGGACTCCCAGGTCTGGTACCAGGAAGTTTCGATGGCGTGCGGCTGGTAAGTCTTGTCCATGCGCGGCGGGACCCTGTGGCATTGATTCAGAAAAGCCGACAAGTATAGACGCAGGGGAAGCTGCAAGCGACAAGCTTTGAGCGGCAAGTTGAAAGCTACAAGCCTCAAGCGTTTGATCCAGCTTGCCGTTTGAAGCTTGAAACTCCTGCTCTTAGAGCTTGCCGCTTGTCGCTGTTGCGTTTGCGACAAGCCTCTCCAGCCTCGCCTCAAGCCGGCGCTTTATCTCCGTCTCGATATGCGGGGCAAAGTCGTCGATCACGTCTTGCATGATCAGTTGCGCCGCGGCCCGCAGTTCTCTGTCCAGATGCAGCAGGGCATCGGGGTTCGGGCTGGATTGCGGTTCCGGTTCGGGAGCGGGCTGGGGGGCTGTTGCTTGCACGGGGGAGTCAGGCAGCAGCGTCGGAATGTCCGGATTGTCGTAATCCGCTTCCTGTGTTCTGTCGGGTTTGTTGCCGACGACGTCGAACAGCAACGGGATCTGGACTTCGCGGTGGATCGTGTCCGTCAGCAGGGGCGGTTGCAGGTTGTCATCGCCGAGCAGTTGGCGGATCGATTCGAGGTCGTCCAGCAGAAGCGCAGGTTCAGCTTTTTTTGAAGTATCCATCGTGTACTCAAAGACGCTGTAGTCGGTGATCTTGCGGAGGATAACCCTGTTCGCGGTACGAGCGGAAACTCTCTCGTGCCGCCAGACGTATTGCCGGTTCTTCCACGACGACTTCCGCCACCCGGGCGAAACGCTTGAAGAAGGTCGGGATGCGCAGGTCAAGATTGACCAGCAGGTCCTGATGTTGCCCGGGATCGTCCCCAAGGCCCAGTACAACCGGAGCCTCGTGATCGCTTTCGGCTTCGCCATGGGGCAGGAAAACTTCGCCTTTGAATCGCCACAGCCGGGCGTCGAGGTCTTCGCGCTGGGCGGCGTCGCTGCAATGCAGGTAGACCTTGTGACCCAGGCGCCAGGCTTTTTCCGTCAGCTTGCAGGCGAAATCCAGGCGTGCTGCAGGGGCGGCGCTGGGGAGAATATAAAAGTCGACTTGAGTCATGTCTGTTCCAGAGCAGGCGGCGTATCGACCGACAAGGCCGATACGCCGCCAGGCATCTTATGCGCCAGCGCGGTCGAGCAGGTATTGGGTCAGCAGCGGAACCGGACGACCGGTTGCGCCTTTTTCCTTGCCGCCGCTCAGCCATGCAGTACCGGCGATGTCGAGGTGTGCCCAGTCATACGCCTTGGTGAAGCGCGACAGGAAGCAGGCTGCGGTGATGGTGCCGCCTTTCGGGCCGCCGATGTTGGCGATGTCGGCGAACGGGCTGTCCAGTTGCTCCTGATACTCGTCGAACAGCGGCAGTTGCCAGGCACGGTCGTCGGCCAGCTTGCCGGCGTCCAGCAGTTGATTGATCAGCACGTCGTTGTTGCCCAGCAGGCCGGACGTGTGGCCGCCCAGTGCAACCACGCAGGCGCCGGTCAGGGTCGCGATGTCGATGACTGCCTGCGGCTTGAAGCGCTCGGCGTAGGTCAGTGCATCGCACAGCACCAGACGGCCTTCGGCGTCGGTGTTGAGGATTTCGACGGTCTGGCCGCTCATGGTCTTGACGATATCGCCCGGACGGGTCGCGGTGCCGCTCGGCATGTTCTCGGCGCAGGCCAGGATGCAGACCAGGTTGATCGGCAGTTGCAGCTCAAGCACGGAGCGCAGGGTGCCGAACACGCTGGCTGCACCGCACATGTCGAACTTCATTTCGTCCATGCCCGCAGCCGGCTTGATGCTGATGCCGCCGGTGTCGAACGTGATGCCCTTGCCGACCAGCACGAAAGGTTTTTCGCTTTTCTTGCCGCCCTGGTAGTTCATGACGATCAGGCGCGGTGGCTGGGCGCTGCCCTGAGCCACTGCCAGGAACGAGCCCATGCCCAGTTCGGCCAGTTTCTTCTCGTCGTGTACTTCGACCTTGAGATTCTTGTGGGCCTTGCCCAACGCCTTGGCCTCTTCGCCCAGGTAGGTCGGGTGGCAGATGTTTGGCGGCAGGTTACCCAGGTCGCGGGTAAAGGCCATGCCCTTGGCGATGGCCTGGGCGTGGGTGGCTGCGCGCTCTACATCGGCGACGCTGGCCTTGGCGGTCAGCAGGGTGATTTTCTTCAGGGCGCGAGGTTCGGCTTTCTGGCTCTTGAAGCGGTCGAACACGTATTCGCCGTCAGCCAGGGTTTCGACCAGCAGGCGAGCCTTGCCGTAAGTGTCGCGATTTTTTACCGCGACCTGATCCAGAGCGATGGCTGCATCGCTGCCGCCCAGGCCCTTGAGGGTAGAGAGTACGCCGCTGATGACTTTCTTGAATTGACGGTCCGACAGCTCGGTTTCCTTGCCGATACCCACCAGCAGGACGCGCTCGGCCTTGAGGTTGGGCAGGCTGTGCAGCAGCAGGCTCTGGCCAACCTTGCCAGCCAGGTCGCCGCGCTTGAGAACGGCGGCAATGGCGCCTCCGCTGAGCGTGTCCACGCTTTGAGCCGCGGTGCCCAGAACGCGATTTTCGCCCACTGCAACCACCAGGGTGGCGGTCTTCAAGGTTTCTGGGCTTACGCTTTTAACAACCAATTCCATGTCGGGTCCCCGAATAGACTGCGAGCTTTCGCAAAATGAATGATGTGAGCGGCAAGTCGAGGCCTTGTGCAGCCGACGCCAGCGTCAAGCCTTGCAGTTTGACCCTGCTTTGCAGCCGCTGACAACCCCGAACAACCGCTCTTACGGTCCGTGTAGGAAGTTGTTGTGAGAACTATCCAGACCGCGCAGTGACAGGAACACTCAATCACAGGATAATGCCGCATATTTTTTGGCGGCTCGCACCTTTGCCGGGTGTGAATGTCTGGTTGCCGTGGCTCATTTTCCCTTGTTCGGCTGCCTGAGCCTGACAACTCTGGAGTGTCTGGTTTGATTGTCTTCCGTTATCTGTCCCGAGAAGTGCTGGTCACCTTGAGCGCGGTAAGCGCTGTATTGCTGGTGATCATCATGAGCGGGCGCTTCATCAAGTATCTGGCCCAGGCTGCTTCGGGTGCGCTCGATCCGGGCGTACTGTTCCTGATCATGGGCTTCCGTCTGCCGGGCTTCCTGCAGTTGATCCTGCCGTTGGGGCTGTTCCTCGGCATTCTGCTGGCGTATGGCCGTCTGTATCTGGAAAGCGAAATGACTGTGCTCTCCGCTACCGGCATGAGCCAGCAGCGTCTGCTCGCTATCACCATGGCACCGGCTGGCGTCGTGGCGCTGCTGGTTGCCTGGCTGAGCTTCAGCCTCGCGCCGCAAGGTGCAACCCAGTTCTCGCTGCTGATCAACAAGCAGGATGCGATGACCGAGTTCGACACCCTGGTGCCGGGGCGTTTTCAGGCGTTGCGCGACGGTTCACGGATTACCTACACCCAGGAACTGTCCGAGGACCGCACCAACCTGAGTGGTGTGTTCATTTCCGAGCGGCGCATTTCCACCGACAAGACCAAAGAGCCGAGCATTACCGTGCTGGTGGCCGACAAGGGTCACCAGGAAGTGCGTGCTGACGGCAGCCGTTTCCTGATCCTTGAAAACGGCTACCGCTACGACGGTAATCCAGGCCAGGCCGATTATCGTGCGATCAAGTACGACACCTATGGTGCGATGCTGCCCAAGCCTGAAATCAGCGAGGACGTCACCGACCGTGAAGCCATTCCCACCAGCGAGCTGATCGGCAACGACACGCCACGCTACCGGGCCGAGTTGCAATGGCGTATCTCGCTGCCGATCCTGGTCTTCATCGTGACCCTGATGGCCGTGCCGCTGGCACGGGTCAATCCTCGCCAAGGGCGCTATCTGAAGCTGCTGCCGGCAATTCTGCTTTACATGTCCTACCTGACCATCCTGATTGCCGTGCGCGGCGCCCTGGAGAAAGGCAAGCTGCCGATCGGCCTGGGCATGTGGTGGGTCCACGGGATTTTCCTGTTGATAGGCATGGCGTTGATTTACTGGGAGCCATTGCGGCTGAAAATGGCGAGTCGCCGTAGCGTAGCGGAGGTGGCTCGTGGTTAAGCTCGATCGATACATTGGTAAAAGCGTATTCCTGGCGATCATGGCGGTGCTGGGGATCATTCTGGGGCTGGCATCGCTGTTCGCCTTCATCGACGAGATGGGCGATATCAGTGACAGCTACACCCTGATGGATGCTGGCAGCTTCGTCCTCATGACCGCCCCGCGGCGGGTCTACGACATGCTGCCGATGGCCGCCCTGATCGGTTGCCTGATCGGTCTGGGTACCCTGGCCAGCAGCAGCGAACTGACCATCATGCGGGCCGCCGGTGTGTCCATTGCACGCATCGTCTGGGCCGTCATGAAGCCCATGCTGTTCCTTATGGCTGCCGGTGTGCTGGTGGGTGAGTATGTTGCGCCCTACGCTGAAAACCAGGCTCAGGCCGCTCGTTCGCTGGCTCAGGGCAGCGGCGACTCCCAGAGTGCCAAGCATGGCTTGTGGCACCGTCAGGGCGATGAGTTCATCCACATCAACACGGTTCAACCCAACGGGCTGATGTATGGCGTGACGCGCTATCGTTTCGATGAGCAGCACCACATGCTGACGTCGAGCTTCGCCAGACAGGCCAACTACATGACCGATTACTGGGAGCTGAAAGACGTCAGCACCACGTATTTCCGTGATGGCAGCACCGAAGTCATCAAGACGCCGGTGGAGCGTTGGGAAGTCTCCCTCAGCCCGCAACTGCTGAGCACGGTCATCATGCCGCCCGAGTCGTTGTCGATTTCCGGTCTGTGGAGCTATGCCCACTATCTGGCGGATCAGGGCCTGAGCAATGGCCGTTACTGGCTGGCGTTCTGGACCAAGGTCCTGCAGCCGCTGGTGACGGTGGCGCTGGTGCTGATGGCAATCTCGTTCATCTTCGGCCCGCTGCGTTCCGTGACCCTGGGGCAGCGTGTCTTCACGGGTGTGCTGGTAGGCTTTACCTTCCGTATTATTCAGGACCTGCTGGGCCCGTCGAGCCTGGTGTTCGGCTTCTCGCCGCTGTTCGCGGTGCTGGTGCCGGCAGCCGCCTGTGCCCTGGCGGGTGTGCTGTTGCTTCGCCGCGCAGGATGATCATCCAGTGAGTTGAAAAAGCCGACCTCGAGTCGGCTTTTTCATGGGCGCTATTTCTGTTTGGGGACCTTTACCAGCAGGGTGCCGGAGTACATGTCATGCCAGGTACGCTGCTGCTTGTCGAACAGGCACCAGACAAAGCCCAGCCCCAGGCACAGCCACGAAGCGATGGACACGATAAAACGCAGCAGCGCCTGCATCAGGCTGATGGCGGTGCCGTCGGCGTTCTGTACGCGAATGCCCCATACCTGCATGCCCAGCGTCTGGCCGCCATGGGTCCAGAACTTGGCGAAGAAACCGAAGGTGACCAGCAGGAGAATAGAGGAGAGCAGAGGGTCGCCATCCAGCGAGCCGGATTCGGACAGAACGCGCAGTCTGGCCTCTCCGATGAAAGCCATCAGCACCAGCTTGTAGACGAAGGCGGTAACCAGTTGCAGAGCGAAGCAGAGGAAGGCGTCGTAACAGATGGCTGCCAGACGTCGAGCAAGGCCAGCGGGGGCGAAATCGCCTTGCGGTCGAAGCAGGTGTTTGGACATCGCGAAGCTCTCGATTACGGTCAAGACCGCATCTTACGAAATCGCGTCCATAAAAAAGCCCCTGAGATCAATAAAATCAGGGGCTTTTCGGGCTTTGGTTATTAACCTTCGGCCTGTACTTCATCAGCCTGCATGCCTTTTTGGCCCTGCACGGCGACGAAGGTCACTTTCTGGCCTTCTTTCAGGCTCTTGAAGCCGTTACCTTGAATTGCGCGGAAATGTACGAACAGATCCGGACCGCTTTCTGGAGTGATAAAACCAAAACCTTTTTCGTCGTTGAACCACTTGACGGTGCCGCTCTGACGTTGGGACATTTTCTTATTTCCTTGACGCTTGAATTGGTGACAGCCTCTTTCACACGAAAGAGTACTGGGGCTGGTTGCAAGAAGTAAGAAACGTAGAACGGGATGTAGCAACGCTTTGAGCTACTGCCCAGGTCCAGATTCAGCGACCTATGCAAACACAGTCAGGAAACTCTACGCCAACTCTCGTTACAAAAACAAGCCCCGCTTTGCCCCTTGTTTTCATGCTCGTCAGAGAGCTGCAGGGATCTTTCAGTCAGGGTTTAAAACTGCCCGTTTATGGACCGTTTGTGCACTTTGTCGGGGCATTTTTTCGACGACAAAACCCCTGTTGCGCGGCTCTGTGAAAGAACCATGCAACAGGGCAATTGTGCCGTGAATAATTGCTGTTTTTTTGACGCTGTTTTCAGCCGCGGAAGTAACGTTGCGCAACAAAAGGCATTTTGCTTACCAGCATCGGGACTTTCTTGCCGCGTACCACTGCCCAGACTGGCGTATCCAGCGCAGTGAAGTGGCTGTCCAGATAGCCCATCGCCAAGGGGCCGCCCAGTGTCGGACCAAAACCGCCACTGCAAACGCTGCCGATTGTCTGGCCTTCCGCATCGACGATTTCGGTGCCTTCACGCACCGGCGTACGTTCCTGCGGCAACAGGCCGACACGTTTTTTTTCTACGCCGGCTTGCTGCTGGACGAATATTTTTTCGGCACCGGGGAATCCGCCGGCACGAATACCTTCGGCGCGCCGTGCCTTGGAAACGGCCCACAACAGGCTGGCTTCGACGGGGGATGTCTCGACATTCATGTCGTGGCCGTACAGGCACAGACCGGCTTCCAGGCGTAGCGAGTCACGCGCCCCCAGGCCGATTGGAGCCACTTCCGGCTCGTCCAGCAGGCGACGCGCCAAGGCTTCGGCCTGTGCGGCCGGAACCGAAATTTCATAACCGTCTTCGCCGGTGTAGCCCGAGCGGCTGACATAGCACTCGCTGCCCTGCAGCGTGACACGGGTGAACTGCATGAACGTCATGCTTGCCACTTGCGGAGCCAGGCGTGCGAGCACGGTAGCCGCTTGCGGACCTTGCAGGGCGAGCAGGGCGCGTTCTTCAAACAGGGGTTCTATGGCGCAGTGCGAAGCCAGATGCTTGCGCAGGTGCGCCAGGTCTTCGTTCTTGCAGGCGGCATTGACCACCAGCATCAGTTGATCGTTGCCCAGGTTGGCAACCATCAGGTCATCGAGGATGCCGCCGTTTTCGTTGGTGAACATTGCATAGCGCTGCATGCCGACCGGCAGGTCGATGATGTCCACCGGGACCAGGGTTTCCAGTGCCTGCGCGGCGCCTGCACCGGTCAGAAGAATCTGGCCCATGTGCGAGACATCGAACAGACCGGCTTTTTCACGGGTATGCAGGTGTTCTTTCATGACGCCGGCCGGGTATTGCACGGGCATGTCATAACCGGCGAAGGGCACCATTTTGGCGCCGAGTTCGCGGTGCAGGGCGTGTAGCGGTGTGGTCAGCAATTGTTCTGTCGGCATGATGGGTTCCGTATACAAGAGAAGGCCTTCGCGAATGAGTTCGCCTCTACAGCAAGAGCGTTCTTCGCGAAGGCTGGGCGATCACGCCTCTTGGTAGCTTTCGATGGACGGGCAGGCGCAGACCAGATTGCGGTCGCCGAACACGTTGTCGACACGGCCCACAGGTGGCCAGTATTTGCCTTCGATCAGCGACTCGACCGGGTACACGGCCTGCTCGCGGCTGTACGGATGGCTCCATTGACCGGCGATTTCCGCAGCAGTGTGCGGCGCGTTTTTCAGCGGGTTGTCATCCTTGTCCAGGGTGCCGTTTTCGACAGCGTGGATTTCCTCGCGGATCTTGATCATGGCCTCGCAGAAACGATCCAGTTCTTCCTTGGATTCGCTCTCGGTCGGCTCGATCATCAGGGTGCCGGCCACCGGGAACGACATGGTCGGTGCGTGGAAGCCGAAGTCGATCAGGCGCTTGGCGACGTCATCGACGCTGATGCCACTGGTTTCCTTGAGCGGGCGCAGGTCCAGGATGCATTCGTGGGCCACCAGACCGTTGCTGCCGGTGTAGAGCACCGGGTAATGATCTTCCAGGCGACGGGAGATGTAGTTGGCGTTGAGGATCGCCAGTTGCGAAGCGCGCTTGAGGCCTTCGCCGCCCATCATGCGAATGTACATCCAGGTGATGGGCAGAATGCTCGCGCTGCCGAACGGTGCTGCGCAGACTGCGCCTTCCTTGCGCTCCATCTGGCCGTGGCCGGGCAGGAACGGTGTCAGGTGCGACTTCACGCCAATCGGGCCGACGCCCGGGCCGCCACCGCCATGGGGAATGCAGAAGGTCTTGTGCAGGTTCAGGTGCGAAACGTCGCCGCCGAACTTGCCTGGTGCGCAGAGGCCGACCATGGCATTCATGTTGGCGCCGTCGATGTAAACCTGGCCGCCGTTGTCATGGATGATGCCGCAGATTTCACGGATGCCTTCTTCAAACACGCCATGGGTCGACGGGTAGGTGATCATCAGGGCCGCGAGTTGATCGCGATGCTCGACGGCCTTGGCGCGCAGGTCTTCGATATCGACGTTGCCGCGTGCGTCGCAGGCGGTCACTACCACGCGCATGCCGGCCATGTGGGCGGTGGCCGGGTTGGTGCCGTGGGCGGACGACGGAATCAGGCAGATGTCGCGGGCTTCATCGCCACGGCTCTGGTGGTAGGCACGGATCGCCAGCAGGCCGGCGTATTCACCCTGAGAGCCCGCGTTGGGTTGCAGGGAAATGGCATCGTAGCCGGTGGCGGCGCAGAGCATCGTTTCCAGTTCGCTGGTCAGTTGCTGGTAACCGGCGCTTTGCTCGGCTGGCGCGAACGGGTGCAGGTTGCCGAACTCGGCCCAGGTGACCGGGATCATTTCGCTGGCAGCATTGAGCTTCATGGTGCAGGAGCCCAGCGGAATCATGGTGCGGTCCAGCGCCAGGTCCTTGTCGGCCAGCTTGCGCAGGTAACGCATCAGCTCGGTTTCGGAGTGATAGCGATTGAAGACCGGATGGCTGAGGATCGCCGATTGACGCGCCAGGGCCTTGGGCAGATACGACTTGGCACTGGAAGCCAGGGTTGCTAAGTCCGGTAGGGTCTGACCGTCGGCAGCAAAGATCGTCCACAGGGTTTCGACCGCCGACTGCGAGGTGGTTTCGTCGAAGGACAGGCCCAGGTATTCGGCGTTGATTTCACGCAGGTTGATATGGTGTGCGCGTGCCTTGGTGTGCAGCGAGGCGGTCTTGGCGCCTGTGTTTATGGTCAGACTGTCGAAGAAGAATTCCTGCTCGATTTTCAGACCCAGTTGGCTCAGGCCTTCTGCGAAGATCGCAGTCATGCGATGCACGCGGTTGGCGATTTGTGTCAGGCCGGCAGGCCCGTGGTAGACGGCATACATGCTGGCGATGTTGGCCAGCAGCACTTGTGCGGTGCAGATGTTGCTGGTGGCTTTCTCGCGACGGATATGTTGCTCGCGGGTCTGCATGGCCAGACGCAGTGCCTGCTTGCCATGGCGATCCACCGAGACACCGACCAGACGGCCCGGCATGTCACGCTTGAACGCATCGCGGGTGGAGAAGTACGCCGCATGCGGGCCACCGAAGCCCAGCGGCACGCCGAAACGCTGGGCGCTGCCGATGGCTACGTCTGCGCCGAATTCGCCCGGTGGCGTCAGCAGGGTCAGGGCCAGCAGGTCGGCGGCCACCGCCACCAGCGCGTTGGCGCTGTGGAAGCGTTCGATCAGTTCGCGGTAATCGAACACATCGCCATTGCTGGCCGGGTATTGCAGCAGCGCACCGAAGTAGTCGCTGACATCGCCCAGTTCTGCTTCATCGGCCACCACGACGGTAATGCCCAATGGCTCGGCGCGGGTGCGCAGCACGTCCAGGGTTTGTGGATGGCAGTGGGCCGAAGCGAAGAAGTGCTGGCTGCTTTTGTTCTTGCTCAGGCGCTTGCAGAAGGTCATGGCCTCCGCAGCGGCGGTGGCTTCATCCAGCAGCGAGGCGTTGGCAATCGGCAGGCCGGTGAGGTCGCTGATCAGGGTCTGGAAGTTGAGCAGCGATTCCAGGCGGCCCTGGGAAATCTCTGGCTGATACGGCGTGTAAGCGGTGTACCAGGCCGGGTTTTCCAGCAGGTTGCGCAGGATCGGAGCCGGGGTGTGAGTGTTGTAGTAACCCTGGCCGATGTAGGTCTTGAACAACTGGTTCTTGCTGGCGATGGCCTTGATCGATGCCAGGGCATCGGCTTCGCTCTGGCCGGCGGGCAGGTTCAGGACGCTGGTGCCCTTGATGCTCTGCGGGATCACGCTTTCGCTCAGTGCCTCGATAGAGTCGAAGCCCAGGGTTTGCAGCATGGCCTGTTCGTCACTGGCGCGAGGGCCGATGTGGCGGGCAATGAATTCGTTGGCGGTATTCAGGTCAGTCATGGCTCGCTCCTCAGGCTTCGGCGTTGGCTTTGATCAGTCGGTCGTAGGCGTCCTGATCCAGCAGGCCGTTAATGGCATTGGCGTCTTGCGGGATGAAGCGAAAGAACCAGCCTGCGCCAAGCGCATCTTCGTTGACCAGTTCGGGGGTGCTGTCGAGTTCGGCGTTGACGGCGACCACCTCGCCATCCAGCGGCATATTGATGCTGCTGGCGGCTTTCACCGATTCCACGACCGAGACTTCGGCGTGTTGAGTGTAGGTCTGTAATTCCGGAAGTTGCACGTAAACCACGTCACCGAGGGATTCCTGTGCATAAGGCGTGATGCCTACCGTGACACTGCCATCGGCTTCGGCCCGCAGCCATTCGTGCTCAACGGTGAATCGCAACTCGCTCATAACAACTCCTCAAGGGTAAAAGCCAGCGGCGTGCGCTGGTGCTATGAGAAGCTGTTTTGCAAGTTTGCGGCCAATATAGAATTTGTCTTTTAAATCAATAGCTTAAATTATTTATGGAAAGAGGTTTTTTTCAGGGCTGTAGCGAAATCGATACAGTAGCGGAGGGCTGCAAAATCCTCATGGGATCAAAGCCTTGCTGGTGGGGGACTGGAAGGGTTTGGAATGAATTCGTTACGGTGTAGTGATTTTGTTACGGTTGTTCGTGAATGAATTCGCTCCCACAAGCAAATTCATTCGCGAAAAGGCCAGCCATTACTTCCCTATCCCATACTTGCGCAACCGGTGCGCAATCGCGGTATGGGAGGTGTTCAGCCGTGCCGCCAGTTGCCGGGTCGAGGGGTGATCGGCATAAAGCTTCTGCAATAGTTCGCGCTCGAAATCCTCTACGGCCTGTTCAAGGCTGCCGACTTCGCCATCGTTCTGGCGAGCGACAGCGGTACCTGCTATATCCAGATCGCCGATGTCCACCACTGTGCTTTCACTGATGGCCGCGGCGCGGAATATCACGTTCTGCAACTGACGCACATTGCCCGGCCAGCGGTTGCCCAGCAGGGCCGGATAGGTGCCGGTCGCCAGGCGGCATACCGGGCGCTGGATCTGGGTGCAGGCCTGTTCCATGAAGTAACGGGCCAGCAGCAGAATGTCCTGACCGCGCTCGCGAAGCGGCGGGACTTCCAGGTTCAGCACGTTCAGGCGATAGAACAGGTCTTCGCGAAAGGCGCCTTCGCTGACCATCTTTTCCAGGTCGCGGTGGGTGGCGCTGAGGATGCGCACGTTGACCCTGACTTCCCGATCCCCGCCAACCCGTCTGAAGCTGCCGTCGTTGAGAAAACGCAGCAGCTTGGCTTGCAGGTAAGGCGACATTTCGCCGATTTCATCCAGAAATACGGTGCCTTGGTTGGCCAGTTCCATCAGCCCTGGTTTGCCGCCACGCTGGGCGCCAGTGAACGCGCCGGGCGCATAACCGAACAATTCGCTTTCAGCCAGGTTTTCCGGGAGCGCCGCACAATTGAGCGCCAGAAAGGGCTCACCATGGCGAGCGCTGCTGGCGTGACAGGCTCGGGCGACCAGTTCCTTGCCGGTGCCGGTTTCGCCCTGAATCAGCAACGGCGCATCCAGCGCTGCGACTCGCTGGGCGCGGGTCTTGAGTATGCGAATGGCGGGAGATTCACCCAGCAGCGCATCGAAGCCTTCTGCATGGTCATGATGCAATGCCGACAGGCGCTCACCGATCCGGCTGGGCAGGTACAACGTCAGCAGGGCACCGGCTTCGGTGATGGGCGTGGCGTCCAGCAGCAAGGCTTCGCCATTGAGGGTGACTTCGCGCATGGGCAGGCGAAAACCGTTTTCCAGCAGCGTGGCCTGCAGGCTCGGGTCGGCGAACAGTTCACCGATGGGCTCGCCTTCAGGTTCGCGGCCTATCAACGCTATCAGCGCCGGGTTGGCCAACAGCACATGTCCGGCACTGTCCAGCGCCAGCACCGGGTCGGTCATGGCGGCGAGCAGGGCATCGAGTTGCAGGTGGCGGCGCTGGCCGGGGAGGATATCGACCACGGTGATCGCTTCGACGCCACGCACCCGGAACAACGCATCCTTGAGCTCTTCGAGCATCTGATGGCTCAGGGTCGGCGCATCGATGTAAACGTTGGGAGGCACCATCTCCACGGCATCGAGATTCAGATTGCGTCCACCCAGGATGGCCAGCACTTCCTGGGTGATACCGACGCGGTCGATGAAGCAGACATGGATACGCATGGGACGTTATGGCTTCTGGAGGGCGAAGAGGCGCAAGTATGCCTTGTGGGCCAAGGTTTTTCGCGAATGAATTCGCGAAGAAGGTTACTCCAGATGTTCCGGCTTGACCGGTTCACCCGGCCGGGCATTCAGCTTTTCGCGCACGTCCTTGAACATCCTGTCGTAGTCCTTGTGCAGGTCGATGGGCATTGCGGCGAGGTTGGGCAGGCCGTGTTTCATGCCGATGCGTCCCGCGTGATGGGCGAAGTTGAAGGCCAGATCCCTGGGTAACTGAAACTCTTCAGAGAAGGTCTTGCCGTTGATCTCGCCCTGCATGGTGAAGTGCATGCAGGTTCCTTCCTCGGGATCTTCACGCACTTCGTAATGGACATGAATGTCGTAGCTGAACCCTGAGCGTTGCAGGGCGGCGTGGGTGAGGTGCAGATGACCTGGCTCAAACATTGAGGTCGCTCCGTCAGAAATTGAAAGTGTACGGGTAGACCCCGGCATGTGTTCCGGGGTTCAGCACCATGAACAAGCACCTGACAGGATAGCCGGGTTGTTCTTTTGGGTTACTGATTCAGATCACGGGCAGGCTCGGGTCTGGACCACAGCCACATATTGCCCATCGCCATGCCCGCGATAGCGAGGTAGAGCCACCAGACATGGTTGAGCAGGCTCAGCATCACGATGGCGCACACCAGCATGCTGATGGTTGCGCTGATCTTGGCGCTGCGCGTGACCAGTCGGCCATTGCGCCAGTTGCGCAGGAGCGGGCCGAACACGCGATGGTTTTCCAGCCAGGCATTGAGGCGCGGCGAGCTGCGGGTCGCGGCCCAGGCGGCCAGCAGAATGAACTCGGTTGTCGGCAGGCCGGGGATGAATATGGCGGCAATGCCTATCCCCAGGCTGACGTAAGCGAGGATGCCAAACAGAAAGCGCGAAAGTCTGGAGCCGGGCGGTTTATAGGTCATGTTCACTACAGGCAGGTTCACAAAGCCCGGCCAGCTTAACAGCACCGGGCGTTTTTTCATGCCTGAACCTGTTCGCCCTGTGGCGCATGCGCGTAAGCGTGTTGCAACAGCACTGCGAAGCGCTCGAACGCCGCAATGGCGCCCCGATCCAGCTGTGCTTCTTCTTCGGCACTGAATGTCAGGCCGTCCAGAGTCCGGATAAAGGTTTTCCAGCCTTCGGCACGGCCACCGGCCGGTTCACCCAGATGCCGTGCACCAAAGCTTTCGCTAAGGTTCAGGGCGGCGGCACGCTTGATCAGGAAGGCCGCGCCCAGCTTCGAGCCTTCGGAGACGAACAGCCAGCCCAGGGCTTCGGCCTTGCCCGGATTCTGCACCGCGCCTGCGACGGATTGAGGGATGTCGGTGTTGAGGTCCGCGAGGTCGGCCCTGGCCTGTTCTGCACGGCAGCGGGCGGGCAGGTCGGCGACGATATGGATCAGCTCGGGGTCGTTGTAGAGGTTTTGCAGTTCCGCCTGGAAAAGGTACTGGGCAACGACAAAACGCTTGTAGCTGTCCAGGGTTTCAAAAGGCGCATTGGCCTTGACTGCCTTGTCGAGCCGCTCGTGGGGCGCATGGGTAATCTGGTTGAGACGCTGGGAACGCAGGGCAGGACGAGTCTGCTCGGTTGTCATCAGGTTCTTCCTTGCAAAATGAGAGGGCGTTGTTGAATAGACGAATGGCCAGCCCCCAAAGCGTAAAAAAACACGCCGCCGATCAGGCTCGATGGCGTGTTTTTCACAAGGCTGGTGGTGGCTGGAATCAGATGTCCCAGACCAGATTGACGCTGAAGTTGCGGCCCGGCTGTGTCAGGCGATCCAGGTTGGCCGGCGCGGTAGCACCTGCTTCACCCACGCCGTCGTAGCCGCGAACGTCATCCCAGAGCCAGTATTTCTTGTCGGTCAGGTTGTAGAGGCCGGCATTGACGGTGACGTCGTTCGTGACCTTGTAATAGCCGCTCAGATCCAGAATGCCGAAGCCCGGTGTGCGGAACTGTGAGGTCGAACCGTCCGGCTCATGGAATTCGCTGTCATCCACACGGTTCTTGCGTTTGACCAGTGTCCAGTTCAGCAGGCCTCCGTAGTTGCCCTGCTCGTAGCCCAGGCCGAAAACGCCGGTCAGTGGGTTGACGCTGTTGAGCGGTTCGCCCGTGTCGTTGTTGCGGCCCTGGGCGTAGGCAATCGAGCCCTGGGTGTAGAGGCCTTGCGGCGCGCCGAAGCTGTCCAGATTCAGGCGGCCCTTGATCTCGGCACCTTTGATGGTGGCGTGCTTGATGTTGTAGGACTGGAAGGTAAGTTCATCGTAACCGGCAGCCAGACCGTCTTCGTTGATGAAGTCGCGGTACTTGTTATAGAACACGGCGACATCGAACGAACCGGACTCGAAGCGGCCACGCAGTCCGGTTTCATAGCTCTTGCTCTTTTCCGGCTCCAGGTTCGGGTTGGGCTCGACCACATAACCGGTCGTGGTGTTTTCAAAGCTGCCGTACAAGGCCTTGGCCGACGGTGTGCGGAAACCTTCGGCGTACTGGCCGTACCAGGTGTATTCGTCGCTCAGGGCATAGGTCACGCCGAATTTGGGCGATACCCGGTCCCAGGTCCGGTCCTTGTTATTGCCGCCGCTTGGATCGTCCAGGCCTTCGGAATTGAGGAATTCCTCGGTCATCTTCGGCTTCAGGCGGGTGTAGTCGTAACGCAGGCCAGGCATGAAGGTCCAGTCGTTCCAGCTGATCTGGTCCTGGGCGAACAGCGCATAGCTGGTGATGGTCGGGTCCGGGAAGTCACTGGTCGGCACCGGGTTGTCGCTGGCCACGGGGCTGGTGGCTCCGGCCACGGTACAGGCACCGAGCACCCGCGCACAGATGGCACTGCCGGTCCGCAGACCGCTGACTTTCTGTTGCTTGAGCGTGGTGCCGTAAGTCAGTTCATGATGGGTATCGGCAATCGCGAAGGCC
Organism: Pseudomonas sp. Irchel 3A18; assembly: GCF_900187465.1. Taxonomy (NCBI): domain Bacteria; kingdom Pseudomonadati; phylum Pseudomonadota; class Gammaproteobacteria; order Pseudomonadales; family Pseudomonadaceae; genus Pseudomonas; species Pseudomonas sp. Irchel 3A18. Next base: position 371,700 of record NZ_FYDI01000002.1, on the reverse strand, counting down.
TTGTCGAACTGAGCATCGAAGATCCACTGTTTTTCCTGATAGAGCGTGTCGCGAGTGCGCAACAGGTCGCGGCTGAACGGGAAGTAGCGTTCCTCGGTGTTCTGCTCGGTCTTGGCGTTCTGGTAGTTCAGACTCCATTTGGCTTGGTCGGCCAGCAGGCTGTCGAGGGCGAAAGTGTGTTCGATGCCAAAGCGCTCGCGGGTGATGGTGTCGTTGGTGGAGCGACCGCGGTACATGCCAACCCCGACGCCGTTGCCGAACGGCCCGCCGACCGCGCTGAGCTGGTTGGTGTCGCGATCATCCTTGTACTTTTCGTAGGTCAGCGCCAGGCGCGAGTCGTCGGCGTAGTTCCAGCCTAGCTTGGCCAGCACATTCTTTGCGCGCTGGTCTTCCGGGTTGGCTTCGGTACGGGTCAGGCCGGTGCCGCTGGTACTGCCGTAGGATTCGGTTTCATGACCTTCGCGCTGGCTCAGGTGCAGCAGCGCGTCGAAATCACCCTGGCGACCGGCGACGGTGCCCGAGGTCAGCCAGCTTTCATCTGCCGAGCTGTAGCCGGTTTTCAGGCGCGCCCCGACGTCTTTGCCGGGTTTGATGATGTCTTCCGGGTCCAGGGTGTAGTAACTGACCACACCACCGATGGCGCTGCTGCCGTACAGCGCCGAGGCTGGGCCGCGCAGGATTTCGACGCGCTTGACGATTTCCGGGTCCACATAATTGCGGCGGGTCTGGGCGAAGGGACCGGTGAAGAAACTGTCCGGCACCTCGACGCCATCGACCTGGGTCAGCACCCGGTTTCCGTCGATGCCTCGAATGTTGTAGCCGGTGGTGCCGCCACGCTGGCCTGCGCCGCCCACCGAAACACCCGGTTCGTTGCGTACCAGGTCGCGAATGTCATTGACGTTCTGGCGGTCCAGTTCGGCGCGGGTGTGCACGCTGACGGTGTTGGGAACCGAGGCGATGTCCTGCTCCTGACGTGTGGCGCTGACGGTGGTCTGTTCAAGAGCGATGACACCGGAGACGCGCTTTTCCAGCACGATGTTGTTGTCACCCAGATTGCGATAGCTCAGTTGACTACCCGACAGCAGGCGCTCCAGTGCCTGAGCGGGCTGCAGGTTGCCATTGGCGCCAGGGGAGACGACATTTTGCGCCAGGTCCGACGACATGCCGACCTGCCAGCCGGTGACGCGGCTGAACTCATTGAGCGCAGAAACCAGCGGTTGTCGGGTAATCGAGAACGTGTAAGTACCGGCAGCTCGTGCCTGTGGAGCGTTTTCGGTCGCGGCAATGGCGGGCATCGCCTGCATGCCGGCGCTGAAAACCGCCACGGTCAGCAGCGAAAGTGCGAATCGCTTGCGCGTGTGAGTGAACGAGGATGACATCTGTGGCGCTCCCTGACGTACTGCTGGTTATAGTGTTGTGCTTCTGATTGTTAATACGAATCAGTTGCATCGGCTATGACTAGACGAACGAGGGAGGACGAGCGCGTAAAAAAAGTTTTGTCGATCAGTTGATGAGTACAACGGCGGGCAATTCACGCACGTTGGCCGAGGTGATGTGCGCCAGTGAACGCACCACGTTCAGGGGATTATCCAGCTTGTAGTTGCCGGTCACGGTGATGCGATCCAGTGCCGGATTGGTGTTGATGATCCAGCCGGGGTAGTAGCGCCGCAGTTCTGCAAGCACTTCACCGAGCGGGCTGTTATCGAAGATCAGTCGACCCTGGACCCAGGCCAGGTCCTTGGCCGGGTCGAGCCTTTCCCGATGGCCAAAGCCCGATGGGCCGACACGCACGCTGTCGCCCGCACCGAGACTGACTCTGGAGTCGCCGCGTATGGCGCTGACGTCCACTGCGCCACGCTGGACCTGAACCCGTGCCTCGCCATCGAGGTAACGCACCGAAAACTCGGTGCTGTTGGCGCTCATGCGGATCGGGCCGGCTTCGATTTCCATCGGCACGTTCGGGTCGAGGGCCACGTTGAAATAGGCTTCTCCTCGATAAAGGTGTGCCACACGCTGGCCGTCGTCCAGGTGGCTGGAAAAGGCCGAATCGGTGTTGAGCAGGACTTTCGAGCCATCGGCCAGTTCTAGGCGCTGGCGTTCGCCAACCACGGTCAGGTGATCGGCCTGGATGCGCAGCGGCAGGTTGCTGAAGTTGAGCAGCCCCAACAGCAGAACGGCGGCCATCGCCACAGGCTTCCAGTGTGGCCGGACCCGCTGCCATGCCGAAGGCTTGCGCGGTGACTGTAAGGTCGCTGCCGCGTGTTGCACCGTTTGCGAGTTCCAGATGGCCTGTGCTTTCTCGAAGGCTTTGGCATGGGCTGGGTCGGCCAGCAGCCAGGCCTCGAAACGCTCCTGCTGCCCAGGGTCTGCGCCTTCCAGTTCGATCAGCCAGGTCAGGGCTTGATCCATTGCGCTGTCACTCAGTACATCCTGGGCAAGCGACTGCGGGCGTTCTGTTTTCACGGTGTTCCTCGGCTACTTCGGTTCGATCTGTTTGCATCAGTGCGGGGTAGCAGACTGCGGCAGCGTCCAGGCCCGGTCAAGCCAGGTCGAGTCTTGCCACGACTCCCACACAGATCGCCATGATCAGTTTCAGTTCTTTTTGTACGGTGCTTGCAGAGATGTCCAGTTGTTCGGCGATCTCCAGATAGCTGCATCCGTTAAGGCGGCTCAACGTGAATATTTTCTGTTGGCGCGGGCTGAGTTTACCCACAGTGGCACTGAGGCTTTCAAGCAGGCGCTTGGCGTGAGTAGCATCTTCGGGCGTGCTGAGTTGCGCGATGACACTTTCGACCTGCTCGGCGGGGGCATCTTCGACCAGAGTGCGGCCATGAATGCGACGCGAGCGCAAATGGTCCAGCGCCAGGTTGCGGGCGGTCTGGTAGACGAAGGGTTCCAGGTGATCTATCGGGCGTTCGGTCAGGGCGCGGGTGACCCGCAGCCAGGTTTCCTGCAGCAGGTCTTCGGCGGTGCTGTGATTGCCCACCATGCCTTGCAAGGTTCGCAACAGCACCTCGCGTTGAGCGACAAACACGTCATTGAAGTGCGATTGCGACACAGAAATACCTGACCGGGAAAATCAGTGGATGATAATGCTTATCATCCACATATTCGGTCAAGTCGGCTTTCTGTATTTTTCTTAATACTCGGCTGTTACTGCGCGTTGTGCAGCGCCAGGCAGTTGTCGAGCATGCGGTTGGAGAACGCCCACTCGTTGTCGTACCAGGCCAGTACCTTGAGCAGCTTGCCGCTGACCTTGGTGTGGTTGGCGTCGAAGATCGACGACAGCGGGTTATGGTTGAAGTCGTGAGAAACCAGCGGCAGGGTGTTGTAGCCCAGAATCCTGGAGTGCTGGCTGGCTTCCTTTAGCAGTGCGTTGACTTCGTCGGCGGTGGTTTCACGTTTGATATTGACGGTCAGGTCCACCAGGGAAACGTTGATCACCGGTACCCGCACGGCCATGCCGGTGAGCTTGCCCGCCAGTTCCGGCAGCACCAGACCCACCGCCTCGGCTGCGCCGGTCTTGCTCGGGATCATCGATTGAGTGGCCGAACGGGCGCGGTACGGATCGGTGTGATACACATCGATCAGGTTCTGGTCATTGGTGTAGGCGTGAATGGTGGTCATCAGGCCGCTTTCGATGCCCAGCTCGCGATGCAGCACCTGAGCGACCGGTGCCAGGCAGTTGGTGGTGCACGAAGCGCTGGAGATAATCTGATGCGATTGACGCAGGGTATCGTGGTTGACGCCGTATACGATGGTGGCGTCCGCGCCTTTGGCAGGAGCCGAAATAATCACTTTCCTGGCCCCGGCGGTGATGTGCGCGGCGGCTTTTTCGCGGTCGGTGAACAGACCGGTGCATTCAAAGACGACATCGATGTTCTGGGCTTTCCATGGCAACTCGGCAGGGTTGCGGATGGCGCTGACAGCGATACGGTCACCATTGACTGTCAGGCTTTCGCTGTCGCATTCGACGGTGCCGGCGAACGGGCCGTGAACTGTGTCGAAACGCAGCAGATGAGCGTTCATCTCGCTATTGCCCAGATCGTTGATAGCGACGACCTGCAGGTCTTGCCGGTAACCTTGGGTATAGAGTGCGCGTAGGACGTTACGGCCGATCCGGCCAAAACCGTTGATTGCAATGCGAATAGTCATACAGTCGTCCTTCAAGAATTGTTGTTGGAATTACAAGATTATTCTCATAAAAATAGAAAACAAGCATTTTTAGTGGCAATATTTTGTTTTATCTACAACTACAAGCCTGAAAGGCTGCTTCAGTTGATCGAGATCAGGTTTTTTGCGCCTTGGCGCAGCATCCCGATAGCTGGCATGGTCTTTACGGGTGACCATAGACGTTAGCCTGGAGTTCATCACATGCATCCCCGCATTCTTGAGGTAACCGAGCGTCTCATCGCTCGCAGTCGCGAAACCCGTCAGCGCTACCTTCAACTGATTCGCGGTGCAGCGAGCGACGGCCCGATGCGCGGCAAGCTGCAGTGCGCCAACTTTGCCCACGGTGTGGCCGGGTGCGGCACCGAGGACAAGCAGAACCTGCGCATGATGAACGCCGCCAACGTCGCAATTGTTTCTTCATATAACGACATGCTCTCGGCGCATCAACCGTACGAAGTCTTTCCTGCCCAGATCAAGCAGGCGTTGCGTGACATTGGTTCGGTCGGTCAGTTCGCGGGCGGCGTGCCAGCCATGTGCGATGGCGTGACCCAGGGCGAGCCGGGCATGGAACTGGCCATCGCCAGCCGTGAAGTGATCGCCATGTCCACAGCTGTGGCGCTGTCCCACAACATGTTCGATGCGGCATTGATGCTGGGCATCTGCGACAAGATCGTGCCGGGCCTGATGATGGGGGCGCTGCGTTTTGGCCATTTGCCGACCATCTTCGTACCCGGCGGGCCGATGGTTTCCGGTATTTCCAACAAGGAAAAGGCCGATGTGCGCCAGCGCTACGCCGAAGGCAAGGCGACCCGCGAACAACTGCTGGACTCGGAAATGAAGTCCTACCACGGCCCCGGCACCTGCACGTTCTACGGCACCGCCAATACCAACCAGTTGCTGATGGAAGTCATGGGCCTGCACCTGCCGGGCGCGTCGTTCGTCAACCCGGGCACTCCGCTGCGCGATGCGCTGACCGTCGAAGCCGCCCGGCAGGTCACCCGCCTGACCAAACAGAGTGGCGAGTTCATGCCTATCGGCGAAATCGTCGATGAGCGGGTGCTGGTCAACTCCATCGTGGCCCTGCACGCCACGGGTGGTTCCACCAACCACACCCTGCACATGCCGGCCATTGCACAGGCTGCCGGTATCCAGTTGACCTGGCAGGACATGGCCGACCTGTCGGAAGTCGTGCCGACCCTGAGCCACGTCTACCCCAACGGCAAGGCTGACATCAACCACTTCCAGGCTGCGGGCGGCATGTCGTTCCTGATTCGCGAATTGCTGGCGGCCGGTCTGCTCCATGAAGACGTCAACACCGTGGCAGGCCGTGGCCTGAGCCGCTACACCCAGGAGCCTTTCCTTGAGGATGGCAAGCTGGTCTGGCGCGAAGGTCCACTGCAGAGCCTGGACGAAAGCATTCTGCGCCCTGTGGCGCGTCCGTTTTCCCCTGAAGGCGGTCTGCGGGTCATGGAAGGCAATCTGGGACGCGGCGTGATGAAAGTCTCCGCCGTGGCGCCCGAGCATCAGATTGTCGAAGCTCCGGCCAGGGTTTTCCAGGATCAGCAGGATCTGGCCGACGCCTTCAAGGCCGGCGAACTGGAGCGGGATTTCGTGGCGGTGATGCGCTTCCAGGGGCCGCGCTCCAACGGCATGCCTGAGCTGCACAAGATGACGCCGTTCCTGGGCGTGCTTCAGGATCGCGGTTTCAAGGTTGCCCTGGTGACTGACGGTCGCATGTCCGGCGCCTCGGGCAAGATCCCGGCGGCAATTCATGTCTGCCCGGAAGCCTTTGATGGTGGCCCTTTGGCTCTTGTGCAGGATGGTGATGTGATTCGCGTCGATGGCGTAAAAGGCACGTTGCAAGTTCTGGTCGAAGCGTCAGAATTGGGAGCCAGACAACCGGCAGTCGGTCAGCTCGATAATGGTGTCGGCTGTGGCCGTGAACTGTTCGGCTTCATGCGCATGGCCTTCAGCTCGGCGGAGCAGGGTGCCAGCGCCTTTACTTCAAATCTGGAGACGCTCAAGTGAAATTGGCTCTGGTCGGTGATATTGGCGGCACCAATGCACGTTTTGCCATTTGGGAAGACGACAAGCTGCATTCGATCCGGGTATTCCCCACTGCCGATTATGCCGGGCCGGAACAAGCCATCGAGATCTATCTGCAGGACCTCGATCTGCAACGCGGTGATATCGGCTTCGTCTGTCTGGCCGTAGCCGGTCCGGTGGACGGCGATGAGTTCTATTTCACCAACAGCAACTGGCAACTGAGCCGCTCGACGTTCTGCGCCAACCTGAAGGTCGATGAGCTGTTGCTGATCAACGACTTCACGGCCATGGCCCTGGGCATGACCCGCCTGCGTGACGATGAATACCTGACCATCTGTCACGGCATCGGCAAGCCGGATCGCCCGCGCGTGGTGGTCGGGCCGGGAACCGGGCTTGGAGTCGGGACTCTGATCAGCACCGGCGAAGGCCGCTGGATGGCCTTGCCCGGCGAGGGCGGTCATGTGGATCTGCCGATCGGTACGGCCCGTGAAGCCCTGTTGTGGACGCGGCTGATGGCCGAGCACGAGCATGTCAGTGCCGAGACGGTACTGAGCGGCGCAGGCCTGTTGCAGTTGTATCAGGTCAGTTGTGCGCTGGACGATATCGAGCCGGTACACAAGTCGCCTGCGGCCATTACCTCGGCGGCGCTGTCGGGTGATCCGGTGGCGGCCGGGGTTCTGGATCAGTTCTGTGTGTTTCTGGGCCGGGTGGTGGGCAATAACGTCCTCACGCTGGGTGGCCTGGGTGGGGTATATATCGTGGGTGGCGTGGTGCCACGCTTCGTCGACTTCTTCAGCAACAGCGGCTTCAAGCGCGCACTCGCTGAAAAAGGCGTGATGAGCGATTACTTCAAGGGCCTGCCGGTCTGGCTGGTCACTGCCGAATACCCGGGTTTGATGGGGGCAGGTGTCGCATTGCAACAGGCGTTTGGAAAGGATCTCTGATCCGCTTTTCCGCGCTGTATGTCACGGATGGCAACTCAATAAAAACAACGTCACTGTCAACAAGGACGATTCAATTTGAGCTCAGTCAGTAAATCGATTCTGTTGGTCGATGATGACCAGGAAATCCGTGAATTGCTGGATACCTACCTCAGCCGCGCCGGTTTTCAGGTGCGTACGGTGGGAGACGGCGCGGATTTTCGTCAGGCGTTCAACGAGGCTCCCAGCGACCTGCTGATCCTCGACGTCATGCTGCCCGATGAAGACGGCTTCAGCCTGTGCCGCTGGGTGCGTCAGCATCCGCGCCAGCCTCATGTACCTATCATCATGCTCACCGCCAGTTCCGACGAGGCCGACCGTATCATCGGTCTGGAGCTGGGGGCTGACGATTACCTGGGTAAACCTTTCAGCCCTCGTGAGTTGCAGGCCCGCATCAAGGCCTTGCTGCGTCGTGCGCAGTTCGGCCATGAGCGTTCCGGCAACGACGTGATGGTGTTCGATGAGTGGCGTCTGGATATGGTCAGCCATCGGCTGTTCCATAACGATGGCGAGGAAGTGATCCTCTCCGGTGCGGACTTCGCGTTGCTCAAGCTGTTCCTCGATAATCCCCAACAGATCCTGGACCGCGACACCATCGGCAACGCCACGCGCGGACGTGAGCTGATGCCGCTGGAGCGTATTGTCGACATGGCCGTCAGCCGTCTTCGTCAGCGTCTGCGCGATACCGGCAAGGCGCCGCGTCTGATACGCACCGTGCGCGGCAGTGGTTACCTTCTGGCGACGAATGTCAGTGTGCACGCCAGCAATGGCTACTGAAACGACCCTCTTGAAGTTGCGACGCCCAAGGCTGCCGCGTTCACTGCTGGGGCGGATGCTGTTGCTGACGTTGCTGGCGGTCTTGATGGCTCAGGCCTTGTCCAGCGTCATCTGGCTTTCCCAGTTGCGTGCCACGCAAATGGTCGGCCTGGTGACCAGCGCCCGCAGCCTGGCGTATTCCATGGCCGCCAGTGTCAGTTACTTTCGCTCGTTGCCTCTGGCCTATCGCCCGCTGGTGCTGGATCAACTGCGCAGCATGGGCGGTACGCGGTTTGTCGTGTCGCTCAACGATCGCCCGCTGGACATGCAGATACTGCCGCCGACACCGCGCAAGCAGGCGGTCCTGCAGGTTGTCGATGAAGTCTTGCGTGAACACCTGGGCAACGATCCCGACATCGCCGTGTGGTTCGTGCGCCCCGATGACCTGCGGATTTTCAACAGCGGCCTGAAGCTCGATGAACTGCCACGCTCATGGGCGCATTACGCGTTGACCCTGGAACCGCTGGACCCACCCGTGTTGGTGACCCAGATTGAACTGGCTCCCGGCGAGTGGCTGTATATCGCCTCGCTGCTGCCTGAACCCTATACCTCGCTGGAAGAACAGGAACTGCCCTTGCAGCAGGTCTGGTTCATTGCCCTGACCAGTATTTTCCTGCTGGTCTTCATCGGTCTGCTGGTGCATTGGCAAAGCCGTCCCCTCAAGCGTCTGGCGCGTGCGGCGCGGGACATGTCCCTGGGCGCGGATGTCGAGCCGGTGGTCGAAGGCGGTGGCAGTGAAGTGGTGGAAGTCAGCCGGGCCTTCAACGCCATGCGCAACCGGATCAGCCGTTACCTGACCGAGCGCGGCCAGTTGTTCAGTGCCATTTCCCATGACCTGCGCACGCCCATCACCCGCTTGCGGTTACGGGTCGAACTGCTGGAAGACGAGAAGTTGCAGACCAAGTTCAGCCGCGATCTTGATGAGCTTGAGCTGCTGGTCAAGGGTGCCTTGCAATGCGTGAAGGACACCGACATTCACGAGAATATCGAGCAGGTGGATCTCAACCACTTGCTCGAATGCCTGATCGAGCCCTACCTGCGTGACGGGCGTGTCACACAGAAGGGCGTGGCAGAGGCTGCTTACCCCGGCAAGCCGTTGGCGCTCAAGCGCTGTATCGGCAACCTGATCGACAACGCCATCAAGTACGGGCACCGGGCGCACCTGAAAGTCGAAGACAACGAACAGGCTTTTGTCCTGCATGTGGACGATGAAGGGCCGGGCGTCCCGGAAAAGCGGCTCGAACATGTCTTCGAGCCGCATTTTCGTCTGGCCGGCAGCCAGCAACAGGGCTACGGTCTCGGCCTGGGCATCGCCCGCAATATCGCCCACAGCCACGGCGGCGAAGTCAGCCTGCAGAACCTGCGTGACGGCGGATTGCGGGTGACACTGTTTTTGCCTCGGTCAGTGGATTGAGGCAGATTTTCAACGGCATGCCTGTTTTCAACTGACGAATCGATAAATGAGATGGGATGACAAAAACGGTGTGATACTGGCGCAGTAGGCGCCGCTGTCCGGATCTTCGATTATGTAATTCAAGCTATCGACCACCTCTTCGTAATAAATCACCCCGTCTGCTCCCACTCGGGTGTCTGGCTGCCCGTCTTCGAGCAGGCGGGCCATGAAGCCTTTCATTTCGGCCACCGAGTTTATGTGCCGACCGCCCAGAACAATCCGCCCGGAACTGTCGACAATGGCCGTGAAGTTGACGGGGACGGCATTGTCGGGTTCTCTTGACTCGATCAGTACGGTTGCTCCCTGATTGAACTCGGGAATACGTTGACCATTCATGTCGATCTTGCAAATGGCCAGAACACCTCTGCCGCGAGCGATGTTTATACTGCCTCTGTTTCCGGCGCAGACAATATTGCCGTCAGCGTCCGGTATCAGCGTATTCCAGCGCGAATAAGCGTAATTGCCAAAGTCTGTAAAATATCCATCTGAGGCGAATGTGGTATCGAGGGCCCCGTTTTCATGAAACCTGGCAATAAAGGGAACACCTGGATGTTCGCCGCCGATGACAATCATGCCATTGTCTTGCACGACTAAACGATAAGGCTTGAACCACATATAACTTTCAGGCTCCATCAGGCCATCGGTATTGAATGTCGGGTCCAGTTCTCCGTCCGGGGTGAGCCTCAGGACATAAGTGCGATGAACATATTCAACCATGTCTCTTACTGTGGTGAGGACGAGCAGTTTTCCATCGCTCAATACCTTGAGGTCACCGTATTGTTCATCGGGGAATCGCAGGGACTTTGTCTGGGGAATGCGGCTGGCAAGTGCGCGCAATGGCGCCGGCCATTGCCCTGTGTTGCCGGGGAGTGGATACAGGCGCAGCCCATTGTTGCCAAAGGCCGGATCTTTCTGGCCATCCGCTGTAAAACAGGCCAGTACCAGGCTACTGACTCGCTGGCCCTTGATCGTTATTGTGGTATCCAGCCGGGTCAGGTACCGGCCATCTGGCAATAGATCCACATTCAGCAGATAACCGTCGTTCTCGGCCAGAGGGGCGCTGCGTACATTAACAAAGGCATAGCCATTCTGACCGAAGGTTGTATCCAGGCTGTTATCAGGTTTTATTCTGACCAGGCAGGGAGGCTGGCTATAAACTTCATCCTGGCAGCCGGCAATAAAAGAACCATCGGCCAGCCTGAGCAAGGTATCGACAGAAAAATTTCTCTGGCCTTCTATCGGGTTGGGAATGAAGATGGGTTGAAAGCCCGGATCAATTTCACCGGACCTGGGCGAAACAGGGGTGTTGTTCATTGTCGTATTCCTTATAAATGAAAATACACGTCCCTTCCTGTTTTTAAGAAGAACGGAAGTGGGGCGTGCTGAAAGGCGTCCTGCCTTTTTAATTCTAGGTAATCAAAGGCGCTGCAATAGGTTCACGTTATATTCATTTGCACTATGAAGTAGAGAGTTTCACGTAATCTGAGTGAGGGTATAAAGTCAATGATGTCGTTGTGGTTGAGTTTTCGGTGATGACCGGTTTTTGAATAATGTACTAACCTGCCTTGAGTCGGGCATGACTGTCCTGCAGGGAGGGAGTAAATGTAACCATCTTGTGACTTTTGCGCGTCCCTTCGTTACCGTGCTCGAAAAACCCTTGGTTAAACTGCTTTGAGCGCAAGCACAGACTTGCTCATGCATAACAACAAGAAAGGTCAAATCGATGAATTCACTCTCACGTCTCGCTGTTGTCATTTCCCTCGCCTCGTTGTTCCCTCTGAGCGTTACTGCTGCCGATTCCAAAGGCACTATCGAAGTCGTGCACTGGTGGACGTCCGGTGGCGAAAAGGCCGCTGTCGATGTTCTGAAAGCGCAGGTTGAGAAAGACGGTTTTACCTGGAAGGACGGCGCAATTGCCGGCGGTGGTGGCGCGACAGCCATGACCGTACTCAAGAGCCGTGCAGTTGCGGGTAACCCGCCTGGCGTTGCTCAGATCAAAGGCCCGGACATCCAGGAATGGGGTGCCACCGGCCTGCTCGATACCGATGCGTTGAAGGACGTTGCCAAGGAAGAGAAGTGGGATTCTCTTCTGGACAAGAAAATCTCCGACACCGTGAAATTCGAGAACGAATACGTTGCCGTGCCGGTGAACATCCATCGCGTCAACTGGCTGTGGATCAACCCGCAAGTCTTCAAGAAAGTCGGTATCGACAAGGCACCGACCACTCTTGAAGAGTTCTACGCAGCAGGTGACAAGCTCAAGGCAGCCGGTTTCATTGCGCTGGCCCACGGTGGTCAGCCATGGCAGGACAGCACCGTATTCGAGGCTGTAGTCCTCTCGGTCATGGGCGCAGAAGGCTATCAGAAGGCCCTCGTCGATCTTGACCAGAAAGCCCTGACCGGCCCGGAAATGGCCAAGTCATTCGCCGAACTCAAGAAAGTCGCCACTTACATGGATGCCAACCGTGCCGGTCGTGACTGGAATATCGCGGCGGCTGATGTCATCAACGGCAAGGCCGGCATGCAAATCATGGGCGACTGGGCCAAGAGCGAGTGGACCGCCGCCAAGAAAATCGCAGGCAAGGATTACGAGTGCGTAGCCTTCCCTGGCACTGCCAAGGCGTTCACCTACAACATCGACTCGCTGGCCGTGTTCAAGCAGAAAGACAAGGGCACCACCGCTGCTCAACAGGATCTGGCCAAGGTCGCGCTGGGTGAAAACTTCCAGCAGGTCTTCAGTATCAACAAAGGCTCCATCCCGGTTCGTAACGACATGCTGGCCAATATGGAAAAGCACGGTTTCGACTCCTGCGCCCAGGCTGCTGCAAAAGATTTCCTGGCTGACTCGAAAACCGGCGGTCTGCAGCCAAGCATGGCCCACAACATGGCGACTACGCTGGCGGTACAAGGTGCATTCTTCGATGTCGTGACCAACTACATCAACGATAAAGATGCCGACCCTGCGGCTACTGCCAAAAAGCTGGGCGCTGCAATCATGTCCGCCCAGTAATGATCGTTACCTGAACCCCAGCCGCAGTTCGTGCTGATGAAACCGTACCCCGGTTTCACACACGCCTGCGGCCTGGATTCGATATTCCGGATTGGATATTCCCGATGAGCTCTGTCGCTGTGTTCAGCAAAGCCTCGCCTCTGGATGCGCTGCAACGCTGGTTGCCCAAGTTGGTACTGGCACCCAGCATGTTCATCGTGCTGGTTGGTTTTTACGGTTACATCCTGTGGACCTTTGTGCTCTCGTTCACCAACTCGACGTTCCTGCCGACCTACAAATGGGTCGGGCTGGCGCAATACATGCGCCTGATGGACAACGACCGCTGGTGGGTGGCAAGCAAGAACCTGCTGGTGTTCGGTGGCATGTTCATCGCTATCAGTCTGGTGGTCGGTGTGGTGCTGGCGGTGTTGCTGGACCAGCGCATTCGTCGTGAAGGGGCGATTCGCACCATTTATCTCTACCCGATGGCGCTGTCGATGATCGTCACCGGTACGGCCTGGAAATGGCTGCTCAACCCGGGCCTTGGCCTGGACAAGATGCTGCGCGACTGGGGCTGGGAAGGCTTTCGCCTGGACTGGCTGGTCGATCCGGACCGCGTTGTGTATTGCCTGGTCATCGCGGCGGTCTGGCAGTCTTCCGGGTTTGTGATGGCGCTGTTTCTGGCGGGCCTGCGGGGTGTCGATCAATCGATCATCCGCGCCGCACAGATGGATGGCGCGAGCCTGCCGCTCATCTACTGGCGCGTGATATTGCCCAGCCTGCGTCCGGTGTTCTTCAGTGCCGTGATGATTCTGGCGCACATCGCCATCAAGAGTTTCGACCTGGTGGCGGCGATGACGGCCGGCGGTCCCGGTTATTCGTCCGACCTGCCAGCGATGTTCATGTACTCCTTTACCTTCAGTCGTGGCCAGATGGGCATGGGCTCGGCCAGTGCGATTCTGATGCTCGGCGCGATCCTGGCGATTCTGGTGCCGTACCTGTATTCCGAGCTGAGGACAAAACGCCATGACTAGTCATATTGGCAAACCTTCCATCAGCTTCAGTCGGATTCTGATTCATGCCGTGCTGCTGCTGGCATGTCTTCTGTATCTGGTGCCCTTGGTGGTCATGCTCCTGACCAGCTTCAAGGCACCTGAAGATATCGGCAGCGGTAACCTGCTGAGCTGGCCAAGCGTGGTCACGGCTATCGGCTGGATCAAGGCCTGGGATATCGTCGATGGCTACTTCTGGAACTCGATCAAGATCACCATCCCGGCAGTGATCATCTCCACAGCTATTGGTGCGTTGAACGGCTATGTGCTGTCGATGTGGCGCTTTCGCGGTTCGCAACTGTTCTTCGGCCTGTTGCTGTTCGGCTGCTTCCTGCCGTTCCAGACGGTCCTGCTGCCAGCGTCCTTCACCCTCGGCAAAATGGGGCTGGCCAGCACCACTACAGGCCTGGTGTTCGTGCATGTGGTCTACGGGCTGGCATTCACCACGCTGTTCTTTCGCAACTACTACGTCAGTATTCCGGATGCGCTGGTCAGGGCGGCACGTCTTGACGGTGCGGGCTTCTTCACGATTTTCTGGCGGATCATCCTGCCGATGTCCACGCCCATCATCATGGTCTGCCTGATCTGGCAGTTCACCCAGATCTGGAATGACTTCCTGTTTGGCGTGGTGTTTTCCAGTGGCGAATCCCAGCCCGTTACCGTGGCGCTGAACAATCTGGTCAACACCAGCACCGGGGCCAAGGAATACAACGTTGACATGGCGGCGGCGATGATTGCCGGGCTGCCGACACTGCTGGTCTACGTACTGGCTGGCAAGTATTTCCTGCGCGGGCTTACGGCCGGCGCGGTCAAGGGGTAATCATGGCGACTCTCGAACTACGTAACGTAAACAAGACCTACGGCGCCAACCTGCCGGACACGCTCAAGAACATCGAGCTGAAGATCAATGATGGCGAGTTCCTGATCCTGGTCGGCCCGTCCGGCTGCGGCAAGTCGACGCTGATGAACTGCATTGCGGGCCTTGAGAGCATCAGTGGCGGCGCGATCCTGATCGACGACGAAGACGTCAGCGGCACCAGCCCGAAGGATCGTGACATCGCGATGGTGTTCCAGTCCTACGCGCTCTATCCGACCATGAACGTGCGGGAGAACATCGAGTTCGGTCTGAAAATCCGCAAGATGCCCCAGGCTGCCATCGACGAAGAGGTGAGCCGGGTTGCCAAGCTGTTGCAGATCGAACACCTGCTCAATCGCAAGCCGGGCCAGTTGTCCGGTGGTCAGCAGCAACGGGTCGCCATGGGACGTGCTCTGGCGCGGCGTCCGAAGATCTACCTGTTCGATGAACCGCTCTCCAACCTCGACGCCAAGCTGCGGGTCGAGATGCGCACCGAAATGAAACTGATGCACCAGCGTCTGAAAACCACCACTGTCTATGTCACCCACGACCAGATCGAGGCCATGACCCTGGGCGACAAGGTGGCGGTCATGAAGGACGGGATCGTGCAGCAGTTCGGTACGCCCAAGCAGATCTACAACGATCCGGCCAACCTGTTCGTCGCCAGCTTTATCGGGTCGCCGCCGATGAACTTCATTCCGTTGCGTCTGCAACGCAAGGAAGGCCGTCTGCTGGCCGTGCTCGACAGCGGTCAGGCCCGTTGCGAGCTGCCGCTGGGCTTGAGCGATGCCGGGCTGGAAGATCGCGAAGTGATCCTTGGGATTCGTCCGGAGCAGATCACGCTTGCATCGGGCGAGCCCAACGGTCTGCCGACCATTCGCGCCGAGGTGCAGGTCACCGAGCCGACTGGTCCGGATACCCTGGTTTTCGTCACGCTCAATCAGAGCAAGGTCTGCTGCCGTCTGGCGCCAGACGTCGCGCCTCAGGTGAGTGAAAGCCTGACCCTGCAATTCGACCCGGCCAAGGTCCTGCTTTTCAATGCACAGAGCGGCGAGCGCCTGGGTGTCCTGGGAAAGCAGCAAACGGCTGAGCGCGTGGGCAATGTCACGCAAATGATCCGTTAAGCGTTACCGAGCACAGCTGTCGGGTCGAGCGCTGCCATACCGCATGACCCGCCAGTGAACACGAAGCAGTAAGTAAAACGTGCACCAAAGCTAATAACAATAAAACGAGGATTGATGGGATGAAGAAGATCAAGGCTAAATCGCTTTCCCGGTTCCAATTGGTACGCAAACTGTCAGTTGTGGGTGCGATGAGTCTGGCGGGCAGCGTACATGCTGCCGATGCGTTCGACGCCAACTCACCGTGGATGACGGGCGACTGGGGTGGCACACGCACCGAGTTGCTCGACAAGGGGTATGACTTCTCTCTGGAATACGTTTCCGAGATGGCCAGTAACCTCAAGGGTGGCTTTAACGACGACACCACCGGTCGTTACAGTGACCAGTTCGCTTTCGGCTTGAAAGTCGACCTGCAGAAAGCCTTTGGCTGGCAGGATGCAGAATTCAAGCTGGCCATTACCGAGCGTAGTGGTCGCAACATCTCCAATGACCGGATCGGCGATCCTCGTGCGGGCACGCTCAGTTCCTCTCAGGAAGTCTGGGGCCGTGGCCAGACCTGGCGTCTGACGCAAATGTGGATCAAACAGAAGTATTTCGATGGCGCCCTGGACGTCAAGGCTGGCCGGTTCGGACCAGGCGAAGACTTCAACTCCTTCCCGTGCGACTTCCAGAACCTGTCGTTCTGCGGCTCGCAGGTGGGTAACTACGTCAACACCTGGTACAACTGGCCAATCAGCCAGTGGGCCTTGCGCATCAAATACAACATCACGCCTGAGGTCTATGCTCAGGTCGGTGTGTACGAGCAGAACCCGTCCAACCTCGAAACCGGCAACGGATTCAAGCTTAGCGGTAGCGGCACCAAGGGCATGATCCTGCCGGTCGAACTGGTCTGGACCCCGACCGTCAACTCGCTGCCCGGCGAATACCGTGTCGGTTTCTACAAGAGCACGCCAAGTGCCGACGACGTTTATGAAGGTGCCGACGGTCAGGCTCAGCCGATCTCTGGCGGTGCGTTCAAGTCTCACAGCAGCAAGCATGGCTGGTGGATCGTGGCTCAGCAGCAGTTGACGGCTCACAACGGCGATTCGTCTCGTGGTCTGAGCATCTTTGCCAACGCCACTGTGCATGACAAGGAAACCAACTTCGTCGACAACTACCAGCAGATCGGCCTGACCTACAAAGGTCCGTTCGATTCGCGTCCAAAGGATGACATCGGTATCGGTATCGCCCGTATCCATGTCAACGACGATGTACAGGACCGTGTCCGTCTGCAAAACCAGCTTAACGGCATCAACGACTACGACAATCCGGGCTACCTGCCGGTACAGGACACCGAGTACAACTCGGAAATCTACTACGGCTTCCATGTCACCAACTGGCTGACCGTGCGTCCTAACCTGCAATACATCAAGCATCCTGGCGGCGTTAGCCAGGTTGACGATGCCATTGTTGCGGGCCTGAAAATTCAGTCTAAGTTCTGATTTCACAAACCGCTCAAGGTCGTGTGTGCTTTACGGGCAGCCTGGCTGCCCGTTTTTTTATGGTCATGAATACCTTTATTTTCAGAGGTGCGGTTGGCGATGTCCCTCACTAACGCGCAGATGCACGAGCACCCTTTACAACGCTTTTTCACCTCCCGACGCGTCAGGCCGACCTTCGAGTGGGATCGCTACCAGTTGCGGGATGTGCTGGTGATCGATCATCCCCAGTGCCAGGCCGTGTTCAGTCGTCAGGGCGGGCAGTTATTGCATTTCCAGCCTCGGGGTCAGAAACCCTGGCTCTGGTGTGCTGCGCAATGGCCGCAGGTCGGCGCCATTCGTGGTGGCGTGCCGGTCTGCTGGCCTTGGTATGGCCGTCATCCCAGTGAAAGCGGCTGGCCTGCCCATGGCTGGGCGCGTCTTCTGAACTGGAAGCTGATCGACAGCGCTGAGAGCGAGGCAGGCGTGACCCTGCACTGGCAGTTGCAGCTCTGGGACTGGCAGGTGGATCTGCATGCCGAACTGGGGCAGGGCATGGAACTGCGCCTGAGCACCCGGCACGAAGACAGCGAGCCCTGCCATTTCAGTCATGGGCTGCATGCTTATTGGCGTATCAGCGATGTGGCGGGCGTCGCGCTGGAGGGGCTGGATGGCGCGCAGGGCTACGACAAGCTCAGTCGGCAGGTCTGCCAGCAGGAAGGCGAGCTGCGGGTTGCTGGAGGCTGCCAGCGGGTCTTCGAGCATACCGGCGCCTTGCAGCTTCAGGACAGCGCCTGGAAACGGCGTTTGCACATCGACACCAGCGACAGCCCGAGCACGGTGGTCTGGCATCCCGGCAGCAGGCCGCTATTGGGTGTCTGTGGCAGCGAAGCCAGCGGCTTTGTCCGTGTTGAAGCGACTTCATGTGAGAGTGAACACGGAAGCCTGGAGCCGGGCGAGCAGGCGCAGATCAGGTTGCAGGCCTGTCTGGCATAGGATCGAATTCGTTCCTTGCGCGCAGGAGCGGATTTATCCGCGAGACGTCATTGAAGGCGATACAGTTTCTTCGGATGCATGGGCCTCTCGCGAATAAATTCGCCCCTGCCGGTTGGGGGGCGATCAGCCCTGATCTTCCGCCGGATACCGGCTGTCATTCAGGCTTTCCTTGATCTTGCGCAGGTGTGGCTGGAAGTCCACGCCGCGGCGCAATGTCATGCCCGTGGCCAGTACGTCGAGGACGGTCAGCTGGATGATCCGGGACGTCATCGGCATGTAGATGTCGGTGTCTTCAGGCAGCGGAATATTCAGGCTCACGGTGCTGGCCTTGGCCAGGGGAGAGCCCGCAGCAGTGAGACCCAGTACCGAGGCACCGTTGGCCCGTGCAATGCGTGCCACTTCCACCAGCTCACGGGTGCGTCCGGTGTAGGAAATGATCACGAACAACTCACCGGTATGCGCCACCGAGGCGATCATGCGCTGCATCAGCACGTCCGCATGGGCGGTAACTGCCAGGTTGAAGCGGAAGAACTTGTGCTGGGCATCCAGCGCCACGGGTGCCGATGCACCCAGGCCGAAGAAGTGGATCTGGCGGGCCTGGATGAGCATGTCCACCGACTTGCTGATCAGGGTCGGGTCCAGTTGCTGGCAGGCGCTGTCCAGTGACGCGATGGCGCTGCCGAAAATCTTCTGGGTGTAGGCCTCGGGATTGTCGTCGGCTTCCACTGCCCGGCTGACATAGGCCGCACCGCTGGCCAGGCTTTGTGCCAGTTGCAGTTTCAGCTCGGGGTAACCGCTGACGTTGAACGAACGGCAAAAGCGATTGACCGTCGGCTCGCTGACTTTCGCCGCCTGGGCGAGGGCCGCGATGCTGAGCCGCGTGGCCATCTGCGGGTTGAGCAGGATCACCTCGGCGACCTTGCGTTCAGCCTTGTTCAGCTCTTCGAGCCGGACCTGGATCTGCTCCAGGAGATTTTTTGCGCGGTCCATTTCAAGTCCTTGTCGCGGCTGATTACCAACGGTTTTGTATTAGCTCTTTAGCCTGTAGCAAAGGTGGCCTATCGTACTGGTGGCCTGTGTCGATCACCACTGGAATATGGTTTTAGACAAAATGTTGTGGTTATTACTACATATGGCCTTGAGTAACGCCTTTAAAAAAGGTATTTGTAGCCTAACTTGATAAAAGAACCAACATTATGCCCTCGATTACGGTTGAACCGTGCACTTTTGCCTTGTTTGGCGCCTTGGGCGACCTGGCGGTGCGCAAGCTGTTCCCGGCTCTTTACCAACTCGACCGCGCCGGATTGCTGCATGACGACACCCGGATTCTTGCCCTGGCGCGCGAGCCTGGCACCGAGCAGTCGCATCTGGCGTACATCGAAAAATCCATGCGTCGCTTCATTCCCGAAGCTGAACTGGAAGCGGACAACGTTGAACGTTTCAAGGCACGCCTGAGCTATCTGCACGTGGACTTCCTCAAGGCAGAGGATTATGTGGCCCTTGCCGAGCGTGTCGGCGATGCCGAAACGCTGATCGCCTACTTCGCCACACCTGCGTCGGTCTATGGCGCCATCTGCGAGAACCTGGCATCGGCCGGTCTGGCCGATCGCACCCGCGCGGTGCTGGAAAAGCCCATTGGCCATGACCTGGCGTCCTCGCGACGGGTCAATGACGCCGTGGCGCAGTTCTTCCCGGAAAACCGCGTCTACCGGATCGACCACTATCTGGGCAAGGACACGGTGCAGAACCTCATTGCCCTGCGCTTCGCCAACAGCCTGTTCGAGACCCAGTGGAACCAGAATCACATTTCCCACGTGGAAATCACCGTGGCCGAGAAGGTGGGCATCGAAGGCCGCTGGGGCTATTTCGATCAGGCCGGCCAACTGCGTGACATGATTCAGAACCATTTGCTGCAACTGCTCTGCCTGATCGCCATGGACCCGCCCAGCGACCTGTCGGCCGACAGTATTCGTGACGAGAAGGTCAAGGTGCTCAAGGCACTGGCGCCTTTCACTCCCGAGCGTCTGGCGACCCAGGTGGTGCGTGGCCAGTACACCGCCGGTTACAGCGAAGGCAAGTCGGTGCCCGGCTATTTGGAGGAAGAAAACTCCAATACCCAGAGCGACACCGAAACCTTCGTGGCCCTGCGCGCCGACATCCGCAACTGGCGCTGGTCGGGCACGCCGTTCTATCTGCGTACCGGCAAGCGTATGCCGCAGAAGCTGTCGCAGATCGTGATCCACTTCAAAGAGCCGCCGCACTACATCTTCGCACCTGAACAGCGTTTGCAGATCAGCAACCGCCTGATTATCCGCTTGCAGCCCGACGAAGGCATTTCCCTGCAAGTGATGACCAAGGATCAGGGGCTGGATAAAGGCATGCAGTTGCGCAGCGGCCCGTTGCAATTGAATTTTTCCGACACCTACCGCAGCGCCCGGGTCCCGGATGCCTATGAGCGGTTGTTGCTGGAAGTGATGCGCGGCAATCAGAACCTGTTTGTTCGCAAAGATGAAATCGAGTACGCGTGGCAGTGGTGCGATCAGTTGATCGCCGGCTGGAAGAAGGCAGGCGATGCGCCCAAGCCTTACGCCGCCGGTTCCTGGGGCCCCATGAGCTCCATTGCTCTGATTACTCGTGACGGGAGGTCGTGGTATGGCGATATGTGATCTTGAGCTGCCAGCAGGGCTGGTGGCACGCGAATTCGATAACCCGCAGCAGCTGGCCGGTGCGCTGGCTGGCAATGTGGCCGAGCGCCTGAACGCTGCCATCGCCGCCAATGGCGTGGCGACCCTGGTGGTGTCTGGTGGGCGCAGCCCGGTGGCGTTTTTCCAGAGCCTGGCTGAGCAGCCTGTGGACTGGTCCCAAGTGGTCATCAGCCTGGCTGACGAGCGCTGGGTTCCTGTCGAGCATGCCGACAGCAATGCTGGCCTGTTGCAGCGCCACTTGCTGCAAGGCCCGGTGGCCGAGGCGAAGTTCATTGGCCTGTACACCCCGGCCGCGAGCCTGGAAGAAGCGGCTCTGGCAGCCGATGAGATTCTGGCGCAACTGCCTGCCATCGATGTGCTGATCCTCGGGATGGGCGACGACGGGCACACCGCGTCCCTGTTCCCCGGCAGCCCGAATCTTGCCCAGGCGCTGGACCTGAATGACGAGCGCCGCTGCCTGCCGATGCTGGCCCCCAGCGTGCCTCATCAGCGCCTGACCCTGACTCGCCGTCTGCTGGCTTCGGCGCGTCATCCGATTCTTTCCGTGTCCGGCCAGGCAAAGCTCGACACATTGCGCACGGCGCTGGCGGGCGACGATATCGCTCAACTGCCGGTCCGTGCCTTCCTCAACTCAACACTTGAGATTTACTGGTGCCCATAAGCAAAGGATCCGTCGCCATGACAACGAACGAAAATAATCAGCCGCGAAACAGCATGGCGAACAAGATTGCCCAGATCGACGAACTCTGCGCCAAGGCCAGAATCCTGCCGGTCATTACCATTGCCCGCGACGAGGATGTCCTGCCGCTGGCAGACGCCCTGGCGGCCGGTGGCCTGACGGCTCTGGAAATCACCTTGCGTTCGGCGTTCGGCCTGAGCGCGATCCGTATCCTGCGCGAGCAGCGTCCCGAATTGTGCGTGGGCGCGGGCACCGTGCTGGATCGCAAGATGCTGGCCGATGCCGAAGCGGCCGGCTCGCAATTCATCGTGACCCCCGGCAGCACTCACGATCTGCTGCAAGCGGCGGTCGATAGTCCGCTGCCGATGCTGCCCGGCATCAGCAGCGCTTCGGAAATCATGATCGGTTATGCCCTGGGGTATCGTCGCTTCAAGCTGTTCCCGGCTGAGATCAGCGGCGGCGTGGCGGCAATCAAGGCCTTGGGCGGCCCGTTCAACGAAGTGCGTTTCTGCCCGACTGGCGGTGTGAATGCCGATAACCTCAAGAGCTATATCGCGCAGCCTAACGTGATGTGCGTAGGCGGCACCTGGATGATCGACAACGCCTGGGTCAAGAATGGCGACTGGGGTCGCATTCAGGAAGCCACGGCAGAGGCGCTTGCGTTGTTTGACTGAACACTTGGCCTCGGGCATCCGGCGCGAGGCCTTCAAAGAAGTTGTTGTGGGTTTGTATGGTTTTGCGGTGCCCCCTGGTCCGGGGCGCCGCTTTTTTTTGCCTGCATTATCGGAGCCCATTCGCTACAGCGTCCGGGTAGGAAACTTCAGTCGCGAAGAGATTGGCGAGGTCTTGTGCGCAGCGGGTCCAGCAGCGCGCTCAGGCCGTTATGGTCGATTTCCTGCATCAGGGCCAGCAGCCCACCCAGCTCGCCCTGGGGGAAACCTTCGCGAGCGAACCAGTTCAGGTAATGGCCGGGCAGGTCGGCAATCAGTCGGCCCTTGTATTTGCCGAAAGGCATTTCACGAGTGACCAGCAGTTTGAGTTTTTCAGGGTTCATGTGTAAGCCATCAGTAACGTAATGCCAATGAGAACTTGCCTGCATTCTGCATGCAGGCAAAAAGACAGTTCATGCAGAAAGAGCGGGTGGTGTATTGGCTGTTTTTTCTAAGTCATTGAAAAATATCTATAAAAAATAATAAAAGAAGCTGGCATGGGCTCTGCAATCACTAAGGTCAGCAACATTACTTTCTTCACACTGCCCAGTAAGGATATTGAAATGACCGACGTCAATAAAGAATCCATTGACCTGCTCAACGATCTGATCGAAACCAGCAAAGACGGTCAGAAAGGCTTTGAAACCAGCGCCGAAGACCTGAAGAACCCTGTTCTCAAGAGCTTCTTCACCACCCGTGCCAGTGAGTGCAGCGTTGCCGTCAGCGAGTTACAGGCTGAAGTCCGGGCGCTCGGTGGCAAGCCGGAAACCAGTTCCAGCGCTGCTGGCTCTCTGCATCGCGTGTGGGTAGACCTGAAGTCTGCGCTGACCGGCAAGAGCGATGAAGCCATTCTCAATGAAGTCGAGCGTGGCGAGGACCATGCTCTGGAAGCCTACAAGAAAGCCCTGCAAAAGGCTCAGGAGAAATCCTTGCCTACCAACGTGGTTGCCCTTGTGCGCAAGCAGCTTGATGGCACCCAGCGCAATCACGATAAGGTCAAGGCCTTGCGTGATCAGGTGCGTCGCGCTTCCTGATAGCGGTTTGCCGTAAGCTTGAAGAAAAACGCCAGCCAGTCTGGCGTTTTTTGCGTTCAGCTCCGGGCGAACAGCCTCTGCTCCACTCGATTGCGTCCATTGTTCTTGGCCTGATACAGCGCCTTGTCTGCCAGCCCGAACAGGGCTTCGAGCTTACTGTTCTGCTGGACGATCTGTGAGGCGACACCAATGCTGACCGTGATCGACTGGGTGTCGTCGGTAAACGGAGGAATGGCTTCGACCGCCAGTCGGATCGACTCAGCCAACACCATCGCGCCCTGCAGATCGGTTTCAGGCAGCACCACGACAAACTCCTCGCCACCATAGCGGGCGGCTATATCGCCAGGGCGACGGATATTGCGTGAAAGGGTGTAGGCGACCTTGCGCAGTGCCTCATCTCCGCCTTGATGGCCATGGCGTTCATTGAAGGCCTTGAAATGGTCCACGTCGATCATCAGCAGCGACAGTGGCTTGCCGGAACGCAGCGCTCGCGCCCATTCGATGTCCAGCGCATCATCGAGCTGACGCCGGTTTGCCAGCCCGGTCAGGCCATCGGTCGCGGCGAGGCTGGCCAGTTTGTCTTCAGCCATGTGGCGGCGGCGCAGCTCACGGCACAGCAGCAAGGTCAGCCAGACAATCCCGATGCACAGCACACCAGTGGCGCTGCCCACCAGCCAGGCATTGCGTCTCCAGACCGCATACACCTCTTCCTCGGCCTGACCGATCACAACAATCAGTTGCAAATCGCCGACACGGGAAAAGGTATAGAAGCGCATGGCATTGAGCTGGGATGACATGGCGGTGAAGCTGCCGGTGCCTTCCTGCACGATACGCTTGAAGTTTTCCGAGGCGCTGTAATCCTTCCCCGTCAGGTCCTGGCCTTCGATATCGGGGTAGCGGACCAGCATGGTGCCCTGTGCCGTGATCAGGCTGATGCTGCTGCCTTTTTCCAGCACCTGGCTCTTGAACAGTTGCTTGAAGTAAATCAGCCGTATGACGCCACTGGCGACGCCTTCAAATTCGCCATTGGGGCCAGACAGGCGACGGCTGAGGCTGATGCACCAATCAGGATTGCCCGAGCGTGTCTTGAACGGGCCGCTTACGTGCAGACCCAGGGACGGGTTTTTCAGGTGGTTCTGGAAATAGGCGCGATCTGAAAAGTTATCGTTGCGCGGGGTGACCGACAAAGAGTCAGCAATAATCTTTCCGGTGTTATCCAACAGCACCATGTCGCCCTTGAACGGCGCTATTGTGGAGCGATCAAACAGGACAAGTTGCCGCAGTTCTGCCGAAATACCCATCAGGTCTGGACGCTTCCACGACTTGAGAATGCCTTGCAATGAAGTGTCATACAGCTCGGCATTGCGCAGGACATCGGCATTGATCAGTTGAACGATATTAGAGGCTGTGCGGGCCGCCGACGATGTGGCATCGGCACGCTCGCGAGCCAGCAGAAACGCGACAATGATCAGAATGGCAAGCATCGACAACGAGCTGCCGCCGATCAGCACTTTCTCGGAGCGTGTCCACGTGTAGTTTGCAGATTGCAGAGGTGCAGGAGAATTCATCGCAGCCGTTGTACGTCCAAAACAGGGCGGTCAAGGCCGGGATATATATCACGCTCTTTATGAAAATATATAAATTAATTCAAGTAAGGACGGGTTTTTCGGGGGCAGTACAGTGAATAAGAATATTTCATTAGTGTGCTGTTTGTTGACGTTGTTTTTATGACGCTGGCGTTAGAGCGGTAGATGGATTCCGAACGTATTGAAACCCTGCTCGCTTCTCACAAAGACCGTACCGCCGTGCATCAGCGCAATGGCTTTGACGATTGCCAGACCCAGGCCATGATTGGCGCCGCTGTTGCTGCGTGATGCATCTACCCGATAGAACCGCTCGAACAGCCGGGGCAAATGTTCTCGCGGTATTGGTGGGCCGGGGTTGGCGACGCCGATGCTGACATGTTCGCTGGCTGACTGAATGTCCACGCGAATCACTTCGCCCGGCTCGGTATGTTGCACCGCATTGTGCAGCAGATTGATCAGCGCGCGACGCAGGTGGGCTTTCTCGATGGGAACGCTGGCATCACCTTGCACTTGGACTTTGACCTGAGCGTCTTCGAGGATGAAGTCCAGATAATCGAGAGTAGTGGCGACTTCCTGGGCGAGGGAGGCACAGGTCAGTTCGGTGGCTTTGCTGCCCTGGTCGGCGCTGGCCAGGAACAGCATGTCGTTGATGATCGAGCGCAGCCGCTCCAGCTCTTCAAGGTTCGATTGCAGCACCTCGAAGTAATGCTCTGCCGAGCGGCCACGGGTCAGTGCCACCTGGGTCTGGCCAATGAGGTTGGTCAGCGGCGATCGCAGCTCATGGGCCACATCGGCGTTGAACGATTCAAGCCGTGAATAGGCCTGTTCGACACGCTCCAGCGTCGAGTTGAAAGAGGTGACGAACTGTTCCAGCTCCGGCGGTAGCGGCGACATGCGCAGGCGACCGGACAAATGCGGCGGCGACAGTTTCTGGGCCTCCCACGAAAGACTGGCCAGCGGTCGCAGACCAATGCGCGCCACCCAGTAACCCAGCACCGAAGCCAGCACGACGCCGACCACTGCCAGGCTGATAAGGGCAATCAGCAGCGAGTGCTGGGTATGCCAGAACGTCTCTGTGTCGATGGCGGTCATGAAGCGCAACGTAGGGCGCTGGTCCTTGGCCGGGAACTCGCTGACCAGCACTTTGAAAGGATATGGATGATCGGCCAGCCTGAAGTCGTGCATGCCTAATGGGCCTTGGGCCAGACGGCGGATCTCGGCGTTCGGGTTGCCGTATTCATAGAGCGGATCGTCGCTGACCACCCAGAAGCGGATGCGCTTGTCTTCCTCGCTCAACAGGCTGAGCTTGTTCTTGATCTTGCCCCAGTGCTCGGGGTTGCCGAAGCGACTGACCGCCGACTCCAGCACACTGTAGCGCGCATCCACCTCGGCCTTGGGCAGCAGGTCCAGGCCCTTGTCGACTTGCAGGTACAAGACCCAGCCGATCAGCAGAAATACCCCGAAGGCAACCAGCGCGAACAGGCCGCTCAGGCGCAAGGCGATGGAATCAGTCCGCACCGCGGTTCTCCAGCACATAGCCCATACCACGGATGGTGTGCAGCAGCTTCTGTTCGTGAGGACCATCCAGCTTGGCACGCAGGCGCTTGATCGCGACTTCGACGACGTTGGCGTCGCTGTCGAAATTGATATCCCAGACCATCTCGGCAATGGATGTCTTGGAGAGGATTTCCCCCTGACGCCGGGCCAGTACACTGAGCAGCGAAAACTCCTTGGCGGTCAGCTCCAGGCGCACCCCGGCGCGAGTGGCCTTG
This sequence comes from Pseudomonas sp. Irchel 3A18, assembly GCF_900187465.1. Classification (NCBI taxonomy): domain Bacteria; kingdom Pseudomonadati; phylum Pseudomonadota; class Gammaproteobacteria; order Pseudomonadales; family Pseudomonadaceae; genus Pseudomonas; species Pseudomonas sp. Irchel 3A18. The sequence goes on along the minus strand of NZ_FYDI01000002.1, from coordinate 345,275 downwards.
CGGCTGATCAGGTCGATCCACAGGTCGGCGATGCTGATCTGTACCGGTTCATGACCGCCGCTGCGCCGGGTCAGGGCTTGCAGGCGGGCAACCAGCTCCAGAAAGGAAAAGGGCTTGCCCAGATAGTCGTCGGCCCCTTCGCGCAGGCCGCGAATCCGGTCATCGACCTGCTCGCGTGCGGTCAGCATGATCACCGGCGTCTGCTTTTTCGCCCGCAGGGCGCGCAGCACACCAAAGCCATCGAGGCCCGGCAGCATCACGTCGAGAATGATGACGGCGTATTCGTTTTCCAGGGCCAGGTGCAGCCCTTCGATACCGTCCCGGGCCAGGTCCACGGTATAGCCTTGTTCGGTCAGGCCACGATGCAGGTAATCCGCTGTTTTCTCTTCGTCTTCGATAATCAGCACGCGCATGGGACGACTCTCACTTGTGGATGGCCAGCGCTGGCGCAGGCTCTGGCTGGCGGCGATGGAACAGCCGCTCCAGTTGCAGATAGATGACCGGTGTGGTGAACAACGTCAGCATCTGGCTGACCAGCAGGCCGCCGACCACTGCAATCCCCAGGGGCTGGCGCAGTTCGGCACCGACCCCGAAGCCGAGCATCAGCGGCAAGGCGCCGAGCAGGGCAGCGAGGGTGGTCATGATAATCGGACGAAAGCGCGTCAGGCAGGCTTCGTAGATTGCCTCTTGTGGCGTCATGCCTTGTTCGCGCTGGGCTTCGAGGGCGAAGTCCACCAGCAGGATGCCGTTTTTCTTGACGATGCCGATCAGTAGCACCACGCCGATCAGCGCCATGATCGAGAAGTCCTGGCCCATCAACCACAGCAGCAACAGCGCGCCGATGCCTGCCGAGGGCAGGGTGGAAATGATGGTCAGCGGGTGGACGAAACTCTCGTAAAGCACACCCAGAATGATGTACACCGCCACCAGCGCCGCCAGAATCAGCCAGGGCTGGTTGGCCAGTGAACTCTGGAATGCCTGGGCGGCGCCCTGGAAGTTGCCGATGATCGCTGCCGGCATGGCGATTTCTTTCTTGGCCTCATCCAGCATGCGTACTGCATCGCCCAACGCCACGCCCGAGGCCAGGTTGAATGACAGGTTGGCGGCCGGGAACATGCCGTCATGACTGATGGACAGCGGCCCCATGGTCGGAGCGCTGACCTTGGCCAGTGCCGACAGCGGCACCATCTCGTTGGTCAGCGGCGAGCGCAGATAGAAGTAGTTCAGGCTTTCGGCCTTGCCGCGCTGTTGCGCGTCCAGTTCCAGTACGACCTTGTATTGGTTGACCTCGGTCTGGAATTCGCTGATCTGCCGCTGGCCGAAGGCGTCGTAGAGCGCTTGATCGACGTCTGCGGTGGTCAGCCCGAAACGTGAGGCGGCGCTGCGGTCGATGTCGATATGGGTCACGCTGCCGCCCAGTTGCAGGTCGTTGGACAGGTCGCGGAATGCCGGGTTGCTGCGCAGTTTTTCGGTCAGGCGCTGTGTCCAGGTGTTGAGCAGGTCGCCATCGTTGCTCTTGAGCACGTACTGATACTGGCTGCGGCTGGGGCCGGAGCTGAGGTTGATGTCCTGCCCGGCGCGCAGGTAAAGCACGATGCCGGGGACCTTGGCCAGTTTCGGACGCAGGCGGTCGATGAACTCATTGACCGACACGTCGCGCTGGGCCCGTGGCTTGAGGGAAATCCAGAAGCGGCCGTTGGCGATGGTCTGGTTGCTGCCGCTGACGCCCACCGAATGCGAGAACGCCAGCACCGCCGGATCGGCGCCGACGATCTTTGCCAGCTCCAGGTGTTTTTTCACCATGTCGGGGTAGGAAATATCGGCTGCGGCTTCTGTGGTGCCGAGGGCGAACGCGGTGTCCTGAACAGGAAAGAAGCCCTTGGGGATCAACACATAACCGACAACAGCCAGTACCAGCGTCAGGCCGAATACCCCTAGCGTCAGGCGCTGGTGAGCCAAAGCCTTGCGCAAGCCGCGTTCATAAAACGCCAGCAGTCGTTCACCAAACCCGGGTTTCTTGTGTTGGTCGTGCTTGGGAGCGCGCATGAACATGGCTGCGAGGGTAGGGGCCAGGGTCAGGGATACGACGACTGAAATCAGGATGGTCGCCGTGGCTGTCAGGGCAAACTCCTTGAACAGTCGCCCGACCACGCCGCCCATGAACAGCAGCGGAATGAAGGCCGCCACCAGAGAGAAGCTGATCGATACCACCGTGAAGCCGATTTCCCCCGAACCCTTGATAGCCGCCTCGCGCATGCCCTGGCCTGCTTCAAGGTGGCGATGGATGTTCTCCACCACAACGATGGCATCGTCCACCACGAAGCCGACGGCCACCACAATCGCCACCAGGGTCAGGTTGTTCAGGCTGAAGCCCATGACGTACATCATCGCGAAGCTGGCAATCAGCGACACGCCCAGTACGCTGCTGACGATAAGGGTGGCGGACAACTGGCGCAGGAACAGAGCCATGACCGCGATCACCAACAGGACGGCGATCAGCAGGGTCAGTTCGACTTCATGCAGCGAGGCGCGGATGGTGCGGGTCCGGTCGTTGAGCACTGAAACGTCCACGGATGCAGGCAGCATTTCCCGCAATCGCGGCAGTTCGCGCTGAACGCGGTCCACGGTATCGACAATGTTGGCGCCTGGCTGGCGGAAGATCGCGATATTGACGCCCTGCTGGTCACCGGACCAGGTTTTGACGTAGGCGTTTTCGGAGCCATTGATGACCCGCGCCACATCCTTGAGATGCACGGGAGCGCCGTCCTTGTAGGAGACGATCAACTGCGCATAGTCCTGGGGCTTGAACAACTGATCGTTGGCAGACAGTGTGGAAATACTGTCCTTGCCATACAAGGCGCCCTTGGCCAGGTTCAGGCTTGTCTGCTGAACAGACTGGCGTATATCCGCCAGGGTCAGGCCCAGTGCGGCGAGTTTTTCCGGGGCTGCCTGGATGCGGATCGCCGGGCGTTGCTGCCCTGCGATTGCCACTTGGCCAACGCCTTCTATCTGGCTGATCTGCCGGGCCAGCAGGGTTTCGGTGATATCGCTCAGTTCGGTGCCGGGCATCAGGCTGGAGCTGACGCTCAGGATCAGCACCGGGCTGTCAGCCGGGTTGACCTTGCGCCAGGTTGGCAGGTTTGGCAGGTCGGCGGGCAAGCGGCCAGCAGCCGTATTGATGGCGGCCTGCACTTCCTGGGCGGCGGTATCGATGCTTTTGTTGAGGGTGAATTGCAGGGTCAGATTGGTCGAGCCCAGCGCGCTGCTGGAGGTCATCTGGGTCATGCCCGGTATGGCGCTGAACTGCACTTCAAGCGGCGTGGCCACCGAGGACGCCATGGTTTCCGGGCTGGCGCCGGGAAGTTGGGCGCTGACCTGGATGGTCGGGAATTCGGCTTCCGGCAACGGCGCGATGGGCAGGCGCGGGAAGGCGATGGCCCCCAGCAATACCAGCGCAAACGTCAGCAGCAGGGTGGCGACCGGGTGATCAATGCACCAGGCCGAGATCGAGCCCCGACCTTTCATTGCGCGCTCCCCACCTTGAGCAAGGCAGGCTGTGGCGATTCACTCACTACTTCGATCCGCGCCCCTGGCCGGAGTCGCGACTGTCCGTCGCTGACCAGTACGTCACCGGCCTGCGGGCCGCTGATCAGGGTCAGGTCGCTGTCCTGATAAAGCACCGTGACGGGCACCACTTCGACTTTCTGTTCGCTCGTGACTCGATACACATAATGCTGGTCGATGCCACGCTGCACGACCTGCGGCGGGACCTTGAGCGAGTTGCGTTCGATGCCGGTCTGGATCTTGACCGTGACCAATTGTCCAGGCCAGAGCTTTTCATCGGCGTTGTCGAACTGTGCCTTGGCGCGAATGGTGCCAGTGGTCGCCGATACCTGGTTGTCAATCAGCGCCAGTTTGCCTTCGCCCAGCAGTGTGCCGTTGGCGCCATCGCCCAGGTAAGCCTTGACTGCCGCCGAAGCGGGATTGGCGGTCAGGGTCTGCAAGGTGGGTAGCATGTGTTGCGGCAGGGAGAACTCCACCGCCACCGGGTTTATCTGAGTGACGGAAAACATGCCGGTGGCATCGCTGACGCGTAGAAAGTTGCCTTCATCGACATTGCGAATCCCGACCCGGCCAGTCACCGGGGAGCGAATCTGGGTGTGGGAAAGTTGTACCTGTGCGGCATTGATGTTGGCCTGATTACCCAGCACGGTGGCAGTGAGCTGACGAACCAGAGCCTGTTGCTGGTCGAACGTCTGCCGGGAGATGCCGTTGTCGTCAGTCAGTTGGCGATAACGCTTGAGGTCCACTTGCGCCACATCCAGTTGCGCCTGGCTCTGGGCCAGTTGGGCGCGGGCCTGTTCGAGTGTGGCGCGAATCGAGCGGTCATCCAGGGTTGCCAGCAGGTCGCCGGCCTTGACCGATTGCCCTTCCTTGACCAGCAGGCGGGTGAGGATGCCGTCTACCTGCGGGCGAATCACCACGCTTTGCAACGACAACACCGAACCTATTCCGGTTACGAAACGCGGTACGTCCTCGGCACTGACACTGATCACTTTGACCGGCACGGCGACCGGGGTGTTTGTCTTGGTAACAGCAGGGCGTGTCAGGTTCCAGGCGGCAATCGCGGCAAGCGTTGCTAAGGTGGCCACAGCAATGACGATTCTGGTCTGTTTACGCATGTGAAGGAGGCGCCGGTAGGGTCAAGTGAGAAACCATGAAGTCTGGTGCTCCTTATAGCGGGTAAACCCGGTCAGTAGAATGACTTTTAGCTGTCAGAATTGTCAGCAAGCGACCAGCAGGGAGTCGCAGCATCAAGAAACGCCAGTTTCAGGCGATATCTGTTTCAGGTTGCACGGGAACACGCTTGAATCACTCACAGGTTCTAGAGCACGAAGTTATTGCAGTATTACTTGCAGAAAATTCGCGCTCTACACAAGAAACATCCTACAGGCAATGTAAGATTTTTCTGGCGATTAATCCTTTTGTCGACTTAACTAAAACCTGTCGGTTGATCTAGCGGAGTAGAACCATGAAGCGCGAGGCGTCGGTGTGGAGAAAGTTTGTCGGGGCTGTATCCAGTGTCCGGAAACTGTCTGCTTTTATCAGTGTTTCTGTGGTGTTCTTATCCGCGCCCATCATGGCGCAAAGCGAAGGGCTCAGGTTTCACGGCAAACTTGTCAATACAGGCTGCACTGTCGAAAGGACTGTCACCCGCGTGACAGATAGTGACGTTCGTTATTTACAGGTTTCCGGTATCACGGTGCAAGTCCGTGCCGGGCGCGATGCATGCGGCGAGCAGGCCATTCCGTTCAGCCTGCACTATCAGCTATTGCCGGTTACTTCATTGCAGGCAGGCATACAGAATCCCGGGAATATCCAGACAGGGTTGCTCATACTGACTTATCAATAAGCGCCTTCTTCTCATGAACCGTCATGCTGGGCAGTGTGACGGTTTTTCAGGCTTTGAAAAAAAGCGAATTCTGTTTAGCTAAATGCAATCTTTGGTTGAGTGTTTTGCTCTGTCTTTCTGCGCAGTCCGCGGTCCGTATGGCGTGTAGGCTATTTTTAATTTTTCCTACAGAAACGTCCTGCAATTAAAGTTGGTCTATCTCCTGTTTCAAAGTCATTAGCCTGACAGCGGCTTAAAAGTCCGGGACCTATAGTGCTCGCCGTCCGATAGTGGGCACACACGAAATAACACAAGGAATGTCGTTGGTATGAAAAAGCTTTCTCTCACATTGGCTGTTATGGGCGTTCTGGGCTTGGCTGCTGCGGGCATGGCTAACGCCGCCAACAACGGTAAGTTGATATTCAATGGAACACTGACCAATATTTCCTGTGATGTTGCTCCAGGCACGGGTGTCAGCCCGGGTACCAATCCTGGCGAAATCAATGTCGATCTTGGAAATGTATCGTTTTCCGATATCGGTCTTTCGAGTGAAAGCAAACTCGAAACGGCCATGCCTATTCAGTTGCTGGTCAACTGCAGTGCCGGTGCCGATCAGTACAACATGGTGAAAATGCGTTTTACAGCCCGCAATGGCAGTGGCCTGGATAACAACGATCCGAAACTGTTGCGCACCACCGGTGCGGCAGACGGTGTCGGTATTGGTCTGCTCAACGCATCCAATGTACTCATGGACCTGAGTGGTAATGAAACCATCGACAACACCCTGGTGAAGGATGGTGCGGGTGGTGCGACGGCAGAAATCAACTTCGGCGCCGTCTATGTACTCAATGGCACACCGACCAATCCGGGTAATGCCGATGGTTTCATGCCTTTCGTGCTGGACTACGAGTAATGAAACGGCAGGGTGAGCATTGCTCGCCCTGCCTCATGCCGAACTCAATGCGAATGCCACCATGTTATTTACCTCTTTTCGCTCTGCCGTCGTTCTTGCGGTGGGGCTGTGGATGTCGGCCGTCGAGGCGGGCATTGTGCTCAATACCACGCGGGTCATTTATCAGGGGGGTGACAAGGAAGCCAGTTTTGCTGTGCAAAACAGCGGCGGCGGAGAGATTCTTCTGCAGTCCTGGCTGGAAGCGCCGGCCCGCGCAGATAACGTCACTGCGAACCTGCCTTTTGTCGTGGCTCCGGCACTTGCCCGCATGGCAGGCGGCAGTCGGCAATTGTTGCGCATCATCTATGCCGGATCAGGCTTGCCGGAGGATCGGGAGTCGGTGCTCTGGCTCAATGTGCAGGAAATTCCCCAGACGGCCTCTGAAAATACCCTGCAGATTGCGATACGTCAGCGCATCAAGGTGTTCTTTCGACCTCAGGGCCTGAAGGGCGATCCGACGGCGGCACCGGAAATGTTGCGCTGGCGGCTGCTCAAGGGCGATGTGCTGGAGGTCGAGAATCCGGGGCCTTACCACGTCTCGATGCTCAAGCTGGCCACCCGCCAGGGCGGCAAGGAACTGGCAAGTCTTGAAAGCCAGATGCTTTCGCCGGGCCAGAACCTGCGCCTGACACTGATGCACAAGTCTGGCAACGGGCCGGTGGCGTTGAGTTTTATCAGCATCAATGACTTCGGTGGGCAAGTTCCTTATCAAGCGACTCTCAATGGAGAGCAAGTTACTTTGGCCACTAAAACCCGATAGCGATAACTCTCCAAATATTAGCCTGGACGCTTTTATTGATTCTCAACCCTTTGAGTACTGAAGATAACAGTGACTCGGTAATCGTGCGCCTGCGTGAAAGGATTCCGCTGCACGTCAGATCTGCGAAGTAGAGTGAAAACAGCTAATGGAATGGCACCACCAGAACAACAAGAAGGCCATGACAGGTTTTGGTCTGTATGGCAGAGCGAACTGGATCAAAGGCAAGACCCGAAGATCATTGCGGCGATGTCGGCTGGCGATTGTGGGGGGAAGTCTGTGTATCACGGCGTTCACCGTGGTATCGGCAGACACGCAAGGTGCACAGCCGGTCAAGTTCAATACGGCTTTCATTCAAGGCAGTGACCAGCCTCCCGACCTGCAGGAGTTTCTGCGCGCCAACAGCGTATTACCCGGTACTTACCGGGTGGATGTGTATGTCAACCGCGCACTGAGCGGTCGCAGGGATATCACCTTCAGTCGTAACGAAAGCTCCGGCCTGATCGAGCCCTGCCTGAGCCCCGAGATGCTTGAGAACTTCGGACTGGACCCGCAGCGTTTGACGGTGACCAGCGGGCAGGAGTGTTTCGATCTGGAAAACACCATTGAATTCGCCCGCATCGATTACCGGCCCGATGCCCTGCGTCTCGATATCAGTGTTCCGCAGGCTGCCATGGCGCGCAGCCGGCGAGGGTATGTATCACCGGAACTCTGGGATCAGGGAGAAACAGCCGGTTTCATCAATTACAACTTCAATGGCTCAAGACGTGATCAGCGTGGGCAGCAGTCGGATCAGTATTATCTGGGGCTGCGCAATGGCTTTAACCTCGGTGCATGGCGGCTGCGCAACGAGTCTTCGCTGGTGTATGGCGATAACCAGCCCTATCGCTTTCGCAGCAACCGCACTTTCGCGCAGCGCGATATCACGGCACTCAAGAGCCAGCTCACTCTGGGTGAAACCTTCACCGATTCTCAGGTCTTCGACAGCGTGCGTTTCAAGGGCGCGACGATAGCATCCGATGATGGAATGCTGTCCGACAGCGAGCGCACCTATGCGCCGGTGATTCGCGGCACTGCCGAAACCAACGCTACGGTCGAGGTCCGGCAGAACGGCTTCATGCTGTACAGCGGCAACGTTTCGCCCGGGCCGTTCGAGATCACCGACATTTATCCCAGCGGTTCCAATGGCGATCTGCTGGTGACCATTATCGAGGCCGACGGTCGACGGCGCACCTTTACCCAGGCCTATGCGTCTCTGCCGATCATGGTGCCTGCCGGTTCGTTTCGCTACAGCCTCGCCGCCGGGCAAGTGGACAGCAATGACGATCACCAGGCCTCGCCGAACTTCACCAGCGCCGCTGTCATTTATGGGCTTTCCGAGCGGGTAACCGGTTTTGGTGGCCTGCAACTGGCCGAGGACTACAACGCCGCCAATATCGGAACCGGGGTCAATACAGGCCTTGGGGCCGTGTCTTTCGACATCACCCATTCGATCAGCGAGCTGAAGCAACAGACCCGCAGCGGCCAGAGTATTCGGGTGCGTTATGCCAATACCCTGGATGTCACCAACACCACATTGGCAGTGGCCGGTTATCGTTATTCCACCGAGCAGTACCGGACCCTCAACCAGCATGTCAGTGAAACGGACGAGCGGCCCGGGCTGCTTGCCAATGGCCGGGCACGAGACCGGCTGGAGCTTAATGTCACTCAGGTGCTGCCCAGCCAGTCCGGTTCTCTGAGCCTGACAGCCTCCGAGCAGCGCTACTGGAACGTGTCCGGCAAGACTCGCCAGTTGTACCTGTCCTACAACGCTGCCTGGCGCACCTTGAATTACAGTGTGTCGATAGAGCGCAATCAGGAATTTGGCACTCAGGGAAAGGGTGAAAACGATAATCGTCTGGCTTTGAGCATGACCCTGCCGCTGGGGGACTCGCCGGGTTCTTCGCGTCTTTCGTTCAATGCCGTGCGTGATGACAACGGCGAATACAACGTACAGACCGGGCTCAACGGTCAGGTGCTGGACAGGCGCGACCTGTTCTATTCGGTACAGGCCGGCCATGACAGCAGTTCCGGCAGCTTCGGTGCCGGCAAACTCAATGTCACGACGCCTTACGGCCGTTTCGAGACGGGCTACAGCCAGGGCCGTGACTATGACGCCTTGACCCTGGCTGCATCGGGTTCGCTGGTGGCCCATGGTGGCGGGATCAACCTCGGCCAGCCGCTGGGGGAAACCTTTGCTCTGGTTCAGGTACCGGAGGTAGGTGGCGCCAGGTTGAAGTCCTACAGCAATGTGGAAACTTCGGACAATGGCTATGCGGTGCTGCCCTACGCCCAGCCTTATCGCACCAACTGGGTGTCGCTGGACACCCGGCAACTGGGCGCCGATATCGAACTGGATAACGCGATCAGCCAGATCGTGCCGCGTCGTGGCGCGATTCCTCTGGTGAGTTTCAAGGCATCCCAGGGTCGCCGTGTGCAGTTTGAACTGGTTCGTGCCGATGCCAGCCCGATCCCGTTGGGCGCCAGTGTCGAGGATGAGCAGGGCCGTAATCTGGCCGTTGTCGATCCCAACAGCCAGGCATTGGTGCTCAGCGAAAAGGACAGCGGCGTGTTGCGCGTGCAATGGTCGGGGCAAAGCTGCCGTGCTCCGTTCACGCTTCCCCCTAAAGACGCCAAGCGTGCCTATGAGCGGCTCAAGGTGGTTTGCCAATGAACCGGGCATTGCGTCGCGGTGTGTTTGCGCTGTTCTGCTGGGCGAGCAGCACTGTGCAGGCGGCAGTATCGCTGGCGGGTACCCGACTGATTTTTGATGGCGTCTTTCGCGAAGCGAGTATCCAGGCCAGTAATCTCAGTAAGCATGAAGTGTTGATTCAGGCCTGGTTGAGCGCTCCCCAGGACACTGACGAAACGCCCAGAGAGCAGCGAGCAGTCCTGCCCTTTGTCGTCACGCCGCATTTCTCTCGTTTGCCTGCCGGAGGCAAGCAGGAACTGCGGGTGCTGTATCAGGGCGCGGGCCTGCCCGAGGACCGCGAGTCACTGCTGCACCTGTACGTTCTGGAGATCCCGCCGCGGCGTGAGGGCACCAATCAGCTCAATATCGCCGTGCGTCAGCGTATCAATGTGTTCTATCGACCTCCCGGCCTGCCGGGCGACCCGGCTGAAACTGTCGGGCGCCTGGGCTGGAGCCTGACGGATGACGCCGTTCGCGTCAGCAACCCCACGGCTTATCACGCCACGCTGCAAGCGGTGAAGCTCGATGAGTTTCTGCTCAGCGATTACCTGTTGCTGGAGCCGGGTGCGCGTCTTGAGTTGCCGATGCCGCGTCAGTCCCGGCCACAAGTCTTTTCATTCAAGGGCCTGACCGACTATGGCGGTCAGCGCTCCCATTGCATGCGGTTGAACGGGCGAATGCCGTTCACTGATTCCATCCCACTCCAAGAAGAATGCTGATATGACCTGTTTTCCTGCCAAGCGCTGGTTGAAACCCCTCGTTCTTGTAGCGGCACTGAGCCCGGCCACCGGCTTTGCCCTGGTGTGCAAGACCCAGGGTTCGGGTGAGTCCGCGATTCATGGCGACCTGAGCAGCACGGTTGCCATACCGGCCTCGGCTCCCAATGGTGAGGTGATCTGGCGTTCCGAACGACTGAACATTCAGGTCGAATGTGCTAGGGAAGGGCAGCAGTCGGTGCCGCAGGAAATCTTTATCTACATTAACCCGGATAACAGGCCGATCGGCCAGGGCATTCGTGCCGGTCTGACCATTGATGGTGTGGATTACCTGCAAACCGGCGGGCGCATCAGTACCCGTCAGTCCGTGCCGGTCTGCCATGAAGGGGATTCCAATATCGGCGCGTGTCCCAAGGCCAGTTTCAACCTGGTATTTTCAGTCTTCGTGCAAAAGTACGGGCCGACGCCGCCTTCGGGCATGGCCAGTGACCTGACCGATTACCGGGTCTTCCAGCTCGACGGTGCGGCCGGTCTGGACCCGGTTCCGGGACGCAACCTCAGTTATGTCATCAACAACCTCAAAGGCCTGCGATTCATCGCCTGTGATGCGCAATTGCAGGTGATGCCTGAAACACTGGAGTTCGGCTCCATTGGTATTCAGCGGGTCGAGGTGGGAAGGGTATTTGCCAGACGTCCGTTTTCCCTGCTGACCAGCCGCAGCTGTGAATCACCGTTCAGCCTCAATGCGCGCTTCAGGCCGGTGACGGGGCGGCTTGCCGGTGACGTGCTGATACCGGGCAACAACAGTTCGCTGGGTATTCGTATCGTGAGCGAGAGAAACAACTTGCCGCTGCGTTATAACGAGCTGTTTCATCTGGCCGACCTGCTGGGCGATAGCCAGACGGCGCGCGCAGACTTCAATGCCGAACTGCTGTGGCAGACAACCAGACCCAAGGCCGGGCCGTTCGAGGCCGAGGTGATGGTGGATCTGTTCTACAAATGACGACGACCCATGGCCGATGTCTGGTCGGGCAAGCGTTCAACGATTGAGGTATGCTGCGCGCCCACGGGCATGTGCCCGGCTATTTCGACTTTTGGTGTCGCCATGACAACCCCCGAACAAACACCTGCTCCAGAAGCCGTCACCGACTCAGCGCCGGAGACTGACAAGAAAACCACGGTTGCGCCGTTCAGCTTTCCGTTCAAGCCTTCCGAGTTCGCGCAGGCCAAGAAAGATCAGGCCTGGTATCAGAAGTCGAACAAGCCTGGGCATCACAAGACCCCCGGTGCCGCGCCTGCCGGAACCCGTCGCTCGATGGGCAAGCGCTGATCGGCATCAGGCCGACTGCAATGGAATGAACATGTAGGATGTCGGGTCGCGTGTCGTCACTGCTGCACCTGCCCCATTCAGCGTGTTGATGACTTCCTGCCCCGCCACATGAAATTCCCAGCCCGCATCGGACGAAACCGGCTCCGTGCGGGTGGTGACCTGCTCGATGGCGGCCGCAAAAGCCTGCATGTCCGGCAGGTAAGCCACAAACCCGTTGCCCTTGAGCGCGGTGGTGCGAATCCCCAATAGCTGACAGACCGACTGCTTGGTGGCGATCTCGTCCCGGTCGGCCTGACGCGATTGTTCGATCAGCGCTATCAGTTGAGTATCCACCAGTTTGTTGCCCACGATCAGGTCCGGACCCTGTTCCCAGGAGTGCGGCGGGCAGTCTTTGGCTTCTGGGCGCAGGGGAATGTGCGGATTGATTTCCATCGGATAGATACGGCACACCAGCGGGCGACGTTCGTAGATGCGGCAGAGGTTCTCTGCGTCAAGATTCCGGCAACGCCCCACGTTGTAGGCAGCGAAAGTGATTGCCACGTACGCTTGTGCGGAGCCGCTGTTCACCACCGTCGAACGTCGGGTGGCGTGGGTCAGTTGCTCTTGGGGAACACCATAACCATCACTCAGAAATGCCTCGGTCAACACGATCACCGTACCGCCGTCAGCCGCCCATTGCGTGGCTTCGAGCAGAGTCAGGGGAACATGATGATCGGTACAGCAACCGCCGCAACCTACGCAGGAAAACTGAGTGTTCATTGTTTCGATAACCCGTTCAGGATAGGTGCCAGGACCGACAGCGAGTGGCTGCCGGTCACGACCTGGACAGGTAACGAAGCAAATTGTGCGCCAGCGCTACCTCACTTGAGGGGGAGGCTGTCCCATTCGGTTACGCTGGCCTCCCGGCTTTTGCGGTTGTACAGGCACAGTTCGGTGCCCTTGCGGTTGTTCATGTGCTTCTGGGGATAGCGGCCTTGCAACAGCAGGGCACTGTAGCCAACCCGGTCATCGAACAGGGCGTTGCTGCTGACGGGTTTGCTGTCCTTGAGCTGGCTGGCCTTTAGGCAGCTGTCGAGCATGGCCTTGTCCAGAGCGTTCCAGGCTTGCGGGGTGGCAGCGTTGGCCTGGCCGACAATTGCCCAGAGGATTATCGGCAGCGCGATAAGTGATTTCATGATTGGCCTCCACACTATCGGGAGTCGATTATGCCAGATCAGGTTTCTTCGATTGCCGAACGCCGGACGTAGGACATGTCCATTTTTTCGTACAACTGCCGCGCCATCAGATTGTTTTCCATGACCAGCAGGTCGACCCTGGGTTCGCCGCGTTGACGCAAGTGGCTGAACAGCAGCGTCAGCAAGGCCATGGCGACACCCTGACGCCGGGCGCGTGGGTGAGCCACCAGATCCTTGATGAAGGCGCTGGTCCAGCAGGTAATCACGCCGACCGGTCCTTGATCGTCCACGGCAACGAAGCACAGCCCGGTATCGAACTCCGGGTCATGTTTGAAAGCGTTCACCCAGTGGGAATAGTCCGGCACGCTTCCGCTGCCGTCCTGATAACCCAGGCTGAGCAGGCGATGAATTTCGGTGGCTTGATCGAGAGAGAAGGGGATCGGGCGGATGTCGGCAGGCCAGCTGGGTTCAGGTACCGGCTGCCCGAGGTCCCGACGCATCAACCAGTAATGCCGGGCTGAGGCGTCGGTCCTTGAAGGGCCTTGGGAGCAGGGCGCTCTGCGTATCAGTTGCCCTGGGCCATGACGGTGTGTGCCGCCTCGATCAGACATTTGGTCAACTCGGGGGACGAGAACTTGGTCAGCACGGAGTTGGCGCCGGCCAGCTTGGCCTTTTCGCCGTTCATTGCGCTGTCCAGGGAGGTGTGCAGCAGGATGTACAGGTCCTGGAAGTCCGGGGTTTCACGCAAGGTACGGGTCAGGGCGTAGCCATCCATCTCGGACATTTCGATGTCGGAGACCACGATGTTGATCTGCGCCGGGGTGCCTTGCAGCTCCAGCAGGACATCGATGGCTTCCTTGGCGCTGCGGGCCGTGTGGCATTCCAGGCCAAGGTTGCGCAAGGTGATGATCGACTGCTGCAACGCGACCTGGCTGTCGTCGACGACCAGAATCCGGGCCTGGGACAGAACCATGACGTCTTCGGCAGGCAACTCGTCGGACTGGACAACGATTTGTGCTGGCGCGATGCCGTGAATCACTTTTTCGATATCCAGCACTTGTACCAGAACGCCATCGACCTGGGTGACGCCGGTGATGAACGACCGGCCGCTGGAACCGAAAGGCGGTGGACGAATGTCGGTGGTCAGGCAGTGGACGATCTTGCTCACCGCCTGCACATGCAGACCCTGCTTGGAACGGCTGACGTCAGTGACGATCAGGCAGCCGCCATCGGGATCGGCCAGCGGGCGTTCGCCAATGGCACGGCTGAGGTCGATCACGGACAGAGAGGCACCGCGCAGTGTCGCGACACCTTTGACGTGCGGGTGGGACTCGGGCAGGTGAGTCAGGGGCGGGCAGGGAATGATTTCACTGACCTTGAGCAGATTGATCGCCATCAGCTTGCCGCTGCGTAACGTGAACAGCAGCAGCGAAAGTGAATCTGCTCGGACGTTCTTGGGGGACATAAAAACCTTCTGGCTATAGGTGTTCGTCGCTGAGAGGCGCAAAACAACTTTCAGTGACAGGCTATCGACTCGCGACAGGCTGGCTTTAGGCTAACGGGCCGCAGCATTGAAGGCCTGTGTGTTCGGTCACTCTTCTTGAAAAGTGATTTTCACTTCGTGCAGGATTGTTTTCGGCCGCAAGAGCGGGGGGCGCAATACTGGCAGTTTGATTTGTTTGACGTCAAACGGTTGATTGCGTCACAGAACGAAAGAGAATTACCGATTGTGTCTTTTGTGCGCCCCTGGCTGTGTCCCGGGATTGCCCTGCGGTAAACTGTCGCACTTCTTCTTCCGGGTGCCTGGGTGCGACAAAAAGACGCATCCTTCTATATATAAGGAAGAGATCTGTTTTTTGCGCCTTCGTGCTCCACCACCTGTCGCGGTGCCGAAGGAACCATCCGGTTGGCAAATCCATCCGTATGGCGGACAGGCGCTTGAGTTGGCAGGGACGAGAGACGAATATCGCGCACCATCCGCCAGCGGGTATTTACTCGCGATCAGTCCCGCAGGTGCCTGCGCTGGCCCGGCGCACCTGCACACCATTTCGATAAGGTAAGTGAATGAGCGACAACACGTTGTACCTGAGACGCGAAAAGCGTTTTCTGGTCTTGCTGGGAATCATCTGCCTGTCCCTGATCGGCGGCGCCCTGTACATGCAGATCGTGCTGGGCGAGGCACCTTGCCCGCTATGCATCCTGCAGCGCTATGCCTTGCTGTTCATCGCCATCTTCGCTTTCATCGGCGCTGCCATGCCGGGCCGTCGCAGTATCACGGTGATGGAAACCCTGGTCACCTTCAGCGCCCTGGGCGGTATCGCGGCTGCCGGCCACCATGTCTACACCCTGGCGTATCCGGCAGTGAGCTGCGGCATCGACACCCTGCAGCCCATTGTCGACGGTCTGCCTCTGGCGTCGCTTTTCCCGCTGGTATTTCAGGTCAGCGGTTTCTGCTCCACACCCTATCCGCCCGTCTTGGGGTTGTCATTGGCCCAGTGGGCTCTGATAGCATTCGTTCTGACGGCTGTTCTGGTCCCGATTGGCGTCATTCGCAATCGTCGTAGACCTTACTGAAAGCAAGGGCTTTGATGGAAAAATGCCTCGTTTTCACGAGGCATTTTTTCTGGTTGTAAAGATCAATGATTTGCGATTGTTGCAAGCTTTGAGATTAACTGTTACAAAATTAGGCATAGTCAATAAAAATTTACATATCTACAATCGCCAGCACTCATCGTCCAGCCAGGCTTGGCGATCAGAAATTTTGAGGCTCGGAGCGCCCTGTGCAGGCTAAACAGGCAGCGCAATGCTGGCCTCTGAGCGCGCAGGATCAGCGCGCGCAAGGCGATTGATCTGCGAAAGCAGGCCAGTTTCCGGCGGCTCAAAATAAGAATTCATAGCAAAAACCCCGGATTTGTCGTTTCGCAACAGAGCGTTTCGGCAGGTCCTTGTTCAATTTAAAAAAAGATGCCGGCACTGGCAGGGTAAAGTGTTGGCGGTCGAAACCCACTGCACCGCGCAAGCTGCTTTTAGAGGTCGTGAGATGAGTAAAACAAGGTACCCCAGGTTTTTTGGCTACTTGGCCCTGTTCAGCATGCTGTTGCTCAGCGGCTGTGACGGCGTTCCTCTGCTCGATCCGAAAGGGCAGGTGGGTATCGAACAGCGGAACCTGATCATCATCGCCACGCTGCTGATGCTGATCGTGGTCATCCCGGTCATTGTCCTGACCTTCGTCTTCGCCTGGAAGTATCGCGCGTCCAACAAGGCCGCCAAGTACACGCCCGACTGGTCGCACTCGACCAAGATTGAAGTCGCGGTCTGGGGTATCCCCATGATCCTGCTGGTCTTCCTGGGCTACTTCACCTACATCTCCACTCACTCGCTGGACCCGTACCGTCCGCTTGAGTCCGACGTCAAGCCTGTGACCATCCAGGTTGTCGCGCTGGACTGGAAATGGGTGTTCATCTATCCGGAACAAGGCATCGCCACGGTCAACAAGATCGTCTTCCCTGCCAATACCCCGATCAATTTCCAGGTTACATCCGACTCTGTAATGAACTCGTTCTTCATTCCAGGCCTGGGTGGCCAGATCTACGCAATGGCTGGCATGCACACCAAGCTGCATCTGATCGCCAACGAAAACCACGAGTTCAACGGTATCTCGGCCAACTACAGTGGCGCGGGTTTCACCGGCATGAAGTTCAAGGCTATCGCCACCAGCCAGGCTGATTTCGATGCCTGGATCAACGAAGTCAAGAGTTCACCTAAACAGCTTGGTGCTGCTGAATACGCTGAACTGGCCAAACCTAGCGAACGCAATCCCGTCGAACTTTATTCCACGGTTACTCCGAACCTGTTCCAGATCATCATCGACAAGTATGAAGGTATGAACCCAGGCAAGAAGCTGATCCCTGGTGAGAAAGAAGTCGCTGGTGCCGAAGGTGCGGAAAAGGGCAAAAATTCAGCTGCTGGGGCAGAGGAGTAAACGATGTTAGGTAAATTAAGTTGGGAATCGGTACCGTTCCACGAGCCGATAGTCATGGTGACCCTTGCCATGATCGCGCTCGGTGGTCTGGGTGTGGTCGGGGCTATCACTTACTTCAAGAAGTGGTCTTACCTGTGGACCGAGTGGTTGACGTCCGTCGATCACAAGAAAATCGGCGTGATGTATATCATCGTCGCCATGATCATGCTGCTGCGCGGTTTTGCCGACGCCATCATGATGCGTGCACAGCTGGCCATGGCCCAGAACGGCGCCGAAGGCTTCCTGCCGCCTGAACACTATGACCAGATCTTCACCGCTCACGGTGTGATCATGATCATCTTCATGGCGATGCCGTTCTTCACCGGTCTGATGAACATCGTTCTGCCGTTGCAGATCGGTGCTCGTGACGTTGCCTTCCCGTTCCTGAACTCCCTCAGCTTCTGGCTGCTGGTATCGGGCATGCTGCTGATCAACATCTCCCTGGGTGTCGGCGAGTTCGCCAAGACCGGCTGGGTTGCGTATCCGCCGTTGTCGGGTCTGCAATACAGTCCTGGAGTGGGTGTCGATTACTACATCTGGGCGCTACAGCTATCGGGGCTAGGTACGACACTTACGGGCGTCAACTTCCTGGTGACCGTGCTGAAGATGCGTACCCCTGGCATGAAACTGATGGACATGCCGATCTTCACCTGGACCTGCACCTGGGCAAACATCCTGATCGTGGCTTCGTTCCCGATCCTGACCGCTACCCTGGCGTTGCTGACCCTCGACCGTTACCTGGACTTCCACATCTTCACGAACGAAATGGGCGGTAACCCCATGATGTACGTGAACCTGTTCTGGGCATGGGGTCACCCTGAGGTTTACATCCTGATTCTGCCTGCGTTCGGTGTCTTCTCCGAAGTCATCTCGACGTTCTCGGGCAAGCGTCTGTTCGGCCACAAGTCGATGATCTTCGCTTCCGGCGCGATCTGTGTACTGGGCTTCATGGTATGGCTGCACCACTTCTTCACCATGGGTGCGGGCGCCAACGTCAACGCCTTCTTCGGTCTGGCGACGATGCTCATCGCGATACCGACGGGTGTGAAGCTATTCAACTGGCTGTTCACCATCTACCAGGGCCGTCTGCGTTTCACCGCGCCAGTACTCTGGACCCTGGGCTTCATGGTTACCTTCTCGATCGGCGGCATGACCGGCGTTCTGTTGGCAATCCCGGGTGCTGACTTCGTACTGCACAACAGCCTGTTCGTAATCGCTCACTTCCACAACGTCATCATCGGCGGTGCGGTATTCGGTTACATCGCCGGCTTCGCGTTCTGGTTCCCTAAAGCGTTCGGTTTCACCCTGAACGAGAAGTGGGGCAAGGCAGCGTTCTGGTTCTGGATCAGCGGCTTCTTCGTTGCATTCATGCCTCTGTACGCGCTGGGCTTCCTGGGTATGACCCGTCGCCTGAACGCTACCGACATGCCTGAGTGGAACATCTACCTGAACGTTGCTCTGTTCGGTGCATTCCTGATCGCAGCCGGTATCGCTTCGCAGCTGATCCAGTTGTTCGTCAGTATCCGTGACCGCAACCAGAACCGCGATCTGACCGGTGACCCATGGAATGGCCACACTCTGGAGTGGTCCACTTCTTCGCCACCACCGTTCTACAACTTTGCCGAGCTGCCTGAGGCAAAAGACATCGATGCATTCACGGACGCCAAGCGTGCCGGTACCGCCTACAAGGTTCCTGCTCACTACTCGGCTATCCACATGCCTAACAACACGGCGACCGGCCTGTACATGGGTCTGCTGTTGACCGTCTTCGGCTTCGCGTTCATCTGGCACATCTGGTGGCTGGTGGGTGCAAGTCTGCTGGCGACCATCGTTGTCTTCGTCATTCACGCTGCACGTGACGACCAAGGCTACATGGTGCCTGCCGAAGATGTAGCGCGTATTGAAGGTGAGCATCACAAGGTCCTGGCGGCCAACGGTGCATACACTCCTGTCAAGTCCTCGCTGGAACAGGTTTAAACATGTCAAATATTGCTATCAACTCCGGAGCCCACGGTCATGACGCTCATGACCATGGGCATGACGATCACCACGACAGCGGTGGAATGACGGTCTACGGCTTCTGGCTGTACCTGATGACCGACTGCGTGTTGTTCGCATCGTTCTTCGCGGTCTATGCCGTGATGGTCAACAGTGTCGCGGGCGGCCCGTCGGGCCAGGACATCTTCCTGCTGCCTTTCGTGGCTGTGGAAACCGCGTTCCTGCTGGTCAGTAGTATCACTTATGGCTTCGCCATGCTGGCGCTGTACAAAGGCAAGAAGAGTCAGGTCCTGAGCTGGTTGGCCCTGACTTTCCTGTGCGGTGCTGCGTTTATCGCCATGGAAATCTATGAGTTCCATCACCTGATCAACGAAGGCTACGGTCCTAGCCGCAGCGGCTTCCTGTCGGCGTTCTTCGCCCTGGTCGGCCTGCACGGTCTGCACGTAACCAGCGGTCTGATCTGGATGGGTATCATGATGTATCAGGTCCAGAAAAAGGGCCTGACCAACACCAACAAGACCCGCCTGAGCTGCCTGAGCCTGTTCTGGCACTTCCTGGACGTGGTCTGGATCGGTGTGTTCACTATCGTCTACCTGATGGGAGCCCTGTAAATGGCGAATTCACATCATCCAGCTGAAGACAATAGCCACGGTTCCGTGAAGTCGTACATCATCGGTTTCGTGCTGTCGATCATCCTGACTGCCATCCCGTTCGCTCTGGTCATGTCTCCGGTTCTGCCGAAAGACCTGACCATCGCGATCATCCTGGCCTTCGCGATCGTCCAGATCCTGGTGCACCTGCATTACTTCCTGCACCTGGACTTCACGAGTGCGCAACGTAACAACGTGCTGGCGTTTGCCTTCACCGCGTTGGTTATCGTGCTGCTGGTCGGCCTGTCGCTGTGGATCATTTTCAGTATCCATCGCGAAATGATGGCGCATTGAGGAATACCAGATGTCCCTGAAGCACTTTATCCAAATCACCAAGCCGGGGATCATTTTCGGTAACGTGCTTTCGGTGGCAGGTGGCTTTTTTCTGGCTTCCAAGGGTGATATCGATTTCATCGTGTTTCTTGCGGCGGTAATCGGTACCTCACTGGTCGTAGCGTCAGGTTGCGTATTCAACAACTGCATCGATCGTGATATCGACCAGCGCATGGAGCGGACTCGCAACCGTGTGCTGGTGCAGGGCCTGGTGTCCATCAAGCTTGCACTGCTGTATGCCACGATTCTGGGCATCGCCGGTGTCAGCCTGCTGTACACCTACGCCAACCCTCTGGCTGCCTTGCTGGGTGTGATCGGCTTCGTGATCTACGTGGGCTTCTACAGCCTGTACTTCAAGCGTAAATCCGTACACGGCACCCTGATCGGCAGCCTGTCGGGGGCCATGCCTCCGGTGATTGGCTACTGCGCTGTAAGCAACAGCTTCGATTTCGCGGCATGGACGCTACTGGTGATGTTCAGCCTGTGGCAGATGCCGCACTCGTATGCGATCGCGATCTTTCGTTTCAACGACTATCGTGCAGCGAAGATTCCGGTTCTGCCGGTCAAGCGCGGCATTCTGGTCACCAAGCGTCACATCCTGCTCTACATCCTGGCGTTCCTCGTGGCGACCCTGATGTTGACGTTCGGCGGTTACGCGGGTCTGAACTACCTCGCTGTTGCAGCGGGCATGGGCATGTACTGGTTGTACATGGCCTGGAAGGGCTACAAGGCTGCAGACGATACTGTCTGGGCCCGCAAGCTGTTCGTGTTCTCCATCTTCACCATCACCGCCCTGAGCGTGATGATGTCGGTGGACTTTCAGGTAACGAAAGAGTTGCTGGTGACCTACGCCTTCTGACTTGCACTTGAACCCGAAAAACAAAACCCTGTCCCCGAAAGGCGCAGGGTTTTTTATTGGATGCTCACTTCAGCTCAAATGATCTGGCAGAATACGGCACAGGCCTGACTCATCCAGGCAGCGGCTAAACGAAAGAGGGCGTTATGAGTCAAGAAAGCATCAACTGGGAAACCCTGGGTTTCGATTACATCAAAACCGACAAGCGCTACCTCTCTCACTGGCGTGATGGCGCCTGGGATCAGGGTTCCCTGACCGAAGACAACGTTCTGCATATCAGCGAAGGTTCTACCGCGCTGCATTACGGTCAACAGTGCTTTGAAGGCCTGAAGGCTTATCGTTGTAAGGATGGCTCGATCAACCTGTTCCGTCCTGACCAGAACGCCCAGCGCATGCAGCGCAGTTGTTCCCGTCTGTTGATGCCTCACGTACCGACCGATGTATTCATCGAAGCGTGCAAGCAGGTCGTCAAGGCCAACGAACGTTTCATCCCGCCTTATGGTTCGGGCGGTGCCCTGTACCTGCGTCCGTTCGTGATCGGCGTTGGCGACAACATCGGCGTGCGTACCGCGCCCGAGTTCATCTTCTCGATCTTCTGCATTCCGGTTGGCGCCTACTTCAAGGGCGGCCTGAAGCCGAACAACTTCGTGATCTCCGGCTACGACCGTGCTGCCCCGAACGGCACCGGTGCTGCCAAGGTCGGTGGCAACTATGCTGCCAGCCTGATGCCAGGTTCCGAAGCCAAGAAACACAGCTTTGCCGACTGCATCTACCTGGACCCGCAAACCCACTCCAAGATCGAAGAAGTCGGTTCGGCCAACTTCTTTGCAATCACCGCCAACAATGAGTTCGTCACGCCCAAGTCGCCTTCCGTGCTGCCGGGTATCACCCGTCTGTCGCTGATGGAACTGGCACAAAGCCGCCTGGGCCTGACCGTTATCGAAGGTGATGTGCTGATCGACAAGATCGGTGAGTTCAAGGAAGCGGGCGCCTGCGGCACCGCGGCCGTCATCACTCCGATTGGCGGGATTTCCTACAAGGACAAACTGCACGTCTTCCACAGCGAAACCGACGTCGGCCCTGTAACCCGCAAGCTCTACGCTGAACTCACCGGCGTGCAGTCCGGCGATGTCGAAGCGCCGGCTGGCTGGATCGTGAAGGTCTGATTCCCCACGACCCGCGTAGGAGAGAATTCATTCGCGAAATGCCCCGTCTTCGCGGATGAATTCGCTCTCATCAAACAAGACGCAAGACCATGAATCTGGAAACACCTGCTCCTGTTTGCTGCGCGACAGCGCGGCGCCGAGGCGGCGGGTGATCTCCTACGGCAGTCAGGTCGTAAATTACTTTGTACGATGCTAAATCTCTGTCGGTTTTCAGGCCTTTTTCGCCAGCAAGCTGCCTCCTACAGGTTTTTTTGCCTCACGCCTTCGCTGGCCCCAGCACAATCGCCAAATGCCGCAAGTCGTCGACTTCGACGCTGAAGCTTTTCCCCGATGGGCTTTTGACGACATTCCCCAAGGCATAGACCGTGAAGAACTTCACTTCATCGGCATGGCTCAACAGCTCGGTGATGTACCGACTGGAGCGATAGGCCTGCATCTGCGCGGGTGATACGTACAGCGTCACCAGTTTGGCTTCGAGACGGTCGAAGAACTTGAACTTGAACCCCAGACCATAACGCTCCACCAGCCCGCCGCCATACAGCACCCGGCCGTTGTCGCCTGTCTGCGCATATTTGATGTGGCGAAAGTACGAGCGCAGGGACAACTCGCCTTGCCCGGGAATCTTCAGGGTCAGCAGCTTGAAGTCATCGGGAGATAATTGCGCCTTGGCCTGACGGAAGCTGTCCACCAGCCGCTCAAGATTATTGGTGCGCGTTTCACTGTAGCGCGGTGCTGCAGGCGTCGAAGCTTCTGCCGCTGGAGAGTCGTTCGCGGGCTTCGGTGCGCGAGGTCCAGCCTTGTCGGGGCCGGCCTTTTCCTTGACCGGGTCTTTGATCACGGGATCGAAGACATCAATGTAGTCATCCAGCTTGCGCTTGACCTTGCGAATGCGGGCCTGGGGATCGGTCTCTTCGACTTCGGGTTCTTCTTTGGCTTCCCCGGCGTCCTCCTCGACCCACTCGCAGCTGGCGTGATGGTCGTAATGCGGGTTGGCGCGAAAATGAGCGGCCACGAAGGTTGGATTGTCCTGAGGCTTCACGTCATAGCGAACCCCTGTCACCTTGGCACCCAGCGCCCGGCAGGCTTCGCTTGAGCACAGAAACTCGAAGCGCGAACGGGGTGGCTCCTGAGAGAAGTATTCACGCCGGGCCGCCGTGATCGACAGCTCCTGCTGCAACTCGACACAGAATGCGCGAGTGATGGTTTTGCTGGGCTTCATGCTCGTGTGGCGCCTTCCAGTCGTTGGTCTTGCAACAACCTATTTCAGCCGACCCCGGCTTGCAACCCTTGCCGAGCGGGAACCTGCCTGTGATCCCCGCTCTGGCTCAAGAACAGCTTACTGGCCCGGCACTGCCAGCCACTCACCCAGCGCCTGCTGGTAGGCGCCTGTGGCTTTGCTCAGGTGCAGCCACTGGTCGACATAGCTTTTCCAGGTCACATCGTCGCGTGGCAGCAGGTAGGCTTTTTCACCGTATTGCATGTAACGGGTCGGGTTGACCGCGCACAGCCCCGGCATGCGTTTCTGCTGGTACAGCGCTTCGGAAGCGTCGGTGATCATCACGTCGGCCTTCTTGTCCAGCAACTCCTGGAAAATGGTGTTGTTGTCGTGGAAAGCAATCTGAGCCTTGGGCAGATAAGCGCGTGCGAAGGCTTCGTTGGTGCCACCGGCCGGCTCGATCAGGCGCACGGACGGCTGGTTGATCTGCTCGATGGTCTGGTACAGGGCCTGATCTTCGCAGCGGACCAGCGGAATCTTGCCGTCGATATCCAGCGTGTTACTGAAGAACGCCTTCTTCTGCCGTTCCAGCGTGACGGAAATCCCGCCCATGCCGATGTCGCACTTGCCCGCGACCATGTCCGGCATCAGGGTTTTCCAGGTGGTCGGGACCCACTCGACCTTGACGCCCAGGCTCTTGGCCAGGGAGCGTGCCATGGTGATATCGATGCCTTCGTACTCGCCGTCTTTGCGCAGGAAGGTGTAAGGCTTGTAGTCACCCGTGGTGCACACTGACAACTGGCCCGCCTGAATCACCTTGTCCAGATGCGAAGCCGATTCCTGGGCCTGCGCCATGCCTGTCAGGCCCAGCAGAAGGGCGGCCGGTACGCTGTATTTCAGATTCATCATGAGGCTGTGTGCTCGCAACGGTTTGATTGGATTTATCGGGCGCGGCAGGGTGCTCCATGAGCTGGAGCGACCTGAAGCCGCAGTCGCGTCATGCCCGTTCGTTGAACTTACGGGTACGCATTTCGTCATTTCACAGGACGTTGAATGGAAAGGAGATTGATCATGAGCAACACAACCATTTATGTACAGGCCGGTGGCGGTTACGAGCGCGTTATTGTCGGTGACAGTGAAGTGCTGGCCCCCAAGGCCGGGGAAATCACCGTGCGCCTGCATGCCAATTCCCTCAACTACCACGACTTCGCCGTGGTCAGCGGCATGTGGGGCCCCAGCGAGTCACGCATTCCCATGGCCGACGGTGCCGGTGTGGTCACAGCAGTGGGTGAGGGCGTCAGCGAGTTCAAGGTCGGGGATTCGGTGGTCAGCACTTTCTTCCCGGACTGGATCAGCGGCGAGCCGCTGGTGGAAGGCTTCGTGACCGTTCCAGGCGATGGCATCGATGGCTATGCCCGTCAGCAAGTCACCGCCCGCGCAACCTCCTTCACCCTCGCACCGGTCGGCTACACCCACGCAGAAGCCTCGACCCTGACCACTGCGGGCCTGACCGCCTGGCGTGCGTTGATGAGCGATGGCGGCCTCAAGGCAGGTGACACCGTACTCGTCCAAGGCACCGGTGGCGTTTCGATATTTGCCCTGCAATTCGCCAAAATGGCGGGTGCCACGGTCATTGCCACATCCTCCAGCGACGAAAAACTGGAGCGCCTGAGCGCGCTGGGTGCCGATCACCTGATCAACTACCGCAAGGACAGCACCTGGGGCGAGACTGCCCGCACCCTGACCGGTGGTCGTGGTGTCGATCACATCATCGAAGTCGGTGGTCCCTCGACGCTTGAGCAGTCCATGCAGGCGGCGCGTGTGGGCGGGCATATTTCGGTGATCGGCATTCTGACCGGCGTTGCCGGGCAACTGGCAGTCGTGCCGGCCCTGCTCAAGCAACTGCGCCTGCAAGGCGTACTGGTCGGCAGCCGAACCCAGCAGCAGGACATGATCCGTGCAATCGATGCCAACGGCATGCGCCCGGTCCTGGATCGCTCGTTCCCGCTGACCGATATCGTCGAAGCATTCCGCTATCAGGAAACCAACCAGCACTTCGGCAAGATCACCCTGGACATCTGACCGACTCGCACAGGAAGAGGCCTCAGCCGTAGGCCTCTTCCAGTGCGTTGAGCTGTTCTTCGATGGTCGCCATGATGGTTTCCCAGTCGGCCTGGGTTCTTTGCCAGGTTTCTCCCTGATGCACATAGAGAAAGTCCACGACCGAATACGTGACCTTGCCCTTGTCCACGGCCCCGAATGCTTCGGCACTCAGCGCCCGTGCCAGCATCTCGAGTTCGGCTGCATGGTTCAGCCAGCGCCAGTGGTGCTTGATTACCACCTTGTCCAGCAGAATGCACTGCTTCTTGAACGCCTTCAGCGCCAGACCCAGCGGGCTGGCATTGAGCAATGAATCGATCTGACGCGGATCATTGCCCGCCTTCAGCTCGGCATTCGGGCCGAAGAACCACTCGTTGAACCCGATCTCTATCTCCCGAAACGCCACACTGGCATCCCAGATGACCCCCAGCGCCTTGTGCTGACGCACATCCCGCTTCCAGGCCCCATACGCCTTGAACGCAACCCCCGCGATCCCGATGATCGCCAGCGTCTCCACCAGAGAAGAAGCCGAATAAACCACAACCCAGGCATCCGCGGCCCGCACAGGACTGCTGCCGGAAGCCGCACTGTAATAAGTCGCCGCTACCACCACCATCAACGCAAAACAGGCGCTGTAGAACCCGAAGGCATAAGGGTCTTTCATTATTATTCTTGTCCCCATCAGTCAAGGTGGCCAGAGCATCAACCGCTTAAATGATGGGTTTCAGGGTAGTAGAGAGTGGGGGTGTTTGCTGCTGAGAGAACCGGCTGATTGGGTGGGATTTATCCGCGAGACGTCATTTCAGACGATGCATTTTTGAGAGCTGAGTGATTCACCCCAGGTTCACACAACCTTGTGGGAGGGGCCTTGGCCGCGACATCCTTCAGACAAAATATGTCAGGAAATGGAGCTTTTCCAAGCCGTCATGTCGCAATTTCCGGTTTCTAGCGACATGTTATGAGGTCATGTCGCTGGCGACGACATATCAAAAAGTACGGCGCTGTCTTGCTGCGGGTGAGCACCTGTATACGGCGGACAGGAATGAACCCTTTCTTGACCCTCTTTTTTCGCCTCAGATTCGTCCTTTAAAAATCAATGACTTACAAAGCTCGATAAAAAAAGGGTTAAAACGGCTGTTGGCGCATATTTTTCTTTGAAAACGGAGGGTTATCGAGCAGAGTGTCTACTTCACTGCCGTATAGGCAGCTCAGAAATTGGTCAGCGCCGTGGAACAGTACTCAATTGACTTCACTGCCGTATAGGCAGCTCAGAAAAAGAGGAATGAACCTCTTGTAATTTGTATCACCTTCACTGCCGTATAGGCAGCTCAGAAAATATGGAAAACGCATGCAGCACCTTTGAACAGTCTTCACTGCCGTATAGGCAGCTCAGAAATGAAAGAAATAGTTTGCCTCGGGGGATAGTTCCTTCACTGCCGTATAGGCAGCTCAGAAAAATCACCATCAGCAACTGCGGCTATCAACCTCCTTCACTGCCGTATAGGCAGCTCAGAAAAAGCGCCCAGCTAAGCACGATGCATCGGTTAGCCTTCACTGCCGTATAGGCAGCTCAGAAAGGTCAGGTTGATCCTGAGCATCTTCGACGTCTCTTCACTGCCGTATAGGCAGCTCAGAAATTCAACGCGAACCCATTCGGAGCCATTCAAAACTTCACTGCCGTATAGGCAGCTCAGAAAGACTGGGAGAAAGCAGAGGACGCCCGCGTAGATCTTCACTGCCGTATAGGCAGCTCAGAAAGACCTGAGCTCCGCCAACCTGAGCTACGCCAACTTCACTGCCGTATAGGCAGCTCAGAAAGGAACAAAGCGTTCGCTTGGCTCGGCCTCAAGCTTCACTGCCGTATAGGCAGCTCAGAAATACGCGTGCTGCGTCGGATTCTTCTTTGATGTCTTCACTGCCGTATAGGCAGCTCAGAAACGGTTTATCTGGTAGTCGGCGATGGCACCGGCCTTCACTGCCGTATAGGCAGCTCAGAAAAAACTCATCGACATACCCGGTATCTACTGTTCCTTCACTGCCGTATAGGCAGCTCAGAAAATATGGCGAATCGGCCAACTACTGCTATTCCGCTTCACTGCCGTATAGGCAGCTCAGAAATCGGGCCGCTGGCCGCGCCGGTCGTAGAGCCGCTTCACTGCCGTATAGGCAGCTCAGAAACTTGCGAGGACAGGTTTTTGCGCTCCTGATGCCTTCACTGCCGTGTAGGCAGCTCAGAAACTACGGGCGTTAAGACCCGGATAAATCGCACCTTCACTGCCGCACAGGCAGCCCAGACAAGATCACTTGAGCATTGAGCAAAGCACTGAGCCTTCACTGTCGTAATAAGCAGCTCAAAAAAACAAAGCCCTTGTAGCTAGCTCACCTACAAGGGCTTCAATCCATTGCCAAAAGAACATCAAAACCAGGGAACAGTAGCCGTAGCACTCAACCCATAGCTATTGAAGGTCCCATCCTGGGCGCTGCTCTGTATCGGCTCATGCCGGATGAACAGCAGGAACGTCTGACCATTGGTACGGCTGCGCATCTGGACGAAGGGCAGGTTGCAGCGTTTTGCGGCGCTGTCGGGGATACGTTCGCGGGCTTGTTCTTCCGTGAGGCCGTGGCGTTTGATCAGGCGTCGTCTTGTGCGCTCCGGGTTGCTGTCCACCTGCACGCGGCTGATGCGGCGATGCTGCGCGTCAGTGGGCACCTGGCTCAGTTCGCCTACTCTCACATGGTCGCGCATGCCCGTCAGCCAGCTCTTGGCCATCAGGGCATCCAGCGCTTGCGCACTGCCATGCAAGCGCAGGAGGTTGCCCAGGCCGGTAGCCCTGCCGCTGATAGCGGGGAAACTGATGCCGATGTCATCGCGGCGCAGGTCATGCAAGCCGCGATGCAACTTGGACATCAGTGCGCTCATCAGTTGCGTGGCTGCAAACTCCGGATCGGGCAGTAATTGCAGGTCGAGGTAGTGATTCATGGCTTAGCCCGCCTCACCGAATACGCCGCCACGAATCAGGGTCGCGATGACGAAATGCTGCTGATTCAGCTCCGGCACCTTGTCCTTGAGCACCCAGCCATCGAGCAAGGTGTAGAAGTCATCCTTGGTGCTGCGTGGCTGGCGATAGGCCTTGCCTTGAGTGGTGACCGAGCCATAGGGTTCCACGGCAATCGGGCCATTGATATCGGCTTCCTGATACCAGGTGTCGATGCTGCGAATGGCGTTACCGATCTTTTGCGAGTGAATGCCCGCGACATCGCCGACCTTGTAGAGCGTCTTGCTTTTGCTGCCGCTGGCGCGTTCCAGAATCAGTTCTTGTGAGGGGAAGACTTCCTGCCCCGCACCCATTCGTACATAAGCTTTCACCTCCAGCAGCACATGCTGTTGACCTGCCAGACCACTGGCGATCAATTGTGTCAGCTCGCCCAGCGCCTTGGTATTTTCAGCGTTGGTATTGAAATCCCGCAGAGACAGCGCCAGAGCATCGAAAGCCCATTTCGAGGCGGCCTTGCCATCCACCAGATGAGCGACTTCCACCTGCACCTGCTCGGCACCAATACGATTGCGCCACAGGAAGCGACCGTTGGCCAGGTTGTGGGCATAGCGCCGTGCCAGTTCATCGAAGCCATTGCCATCAACGTAGCTTTTTACAGTGGCGAGCAGCTTGTCCCGGTACTCGGTGTCGTTACAGGCCGAAGGCTGGCCGGTGCCGCTCAGGATGCGCAGGGTAAAGCTGACCCGCAGGGTGTCGGCATCATGGGGCAGGGCGGCGACATCTACGGTTTGCAGGTTGGGCTTCTCGATCTGGGCATCCAGCTTGGCCGGGTCCAGGTCCTTGGTTTTCAGACGATTGGAAATAGTGCCGCGCACTGATTTTTCACGAATTTCCAGCGGTGTCCATTTATCGCGAGACTGCCAGTCGCCGGAATGAAACAGCGCATCGGAAGGATCAAGCTTGCGCTCGAAAGCCAGAACGGAAGCGGTCTTGAGGGTGTCGTTAGCCATGTTCAAATACCTTTTAGGAAGATGGTCAGCAGTCAGTCGAAGTCGTGCAAAACAACAGGGCGATAGTCGTTGGCGCAGCGATAGAGGCCGTCATCGGGTTGCGAATCGGCGTACCAGAGCAGGTGTTCGGGAGTGTGCAGGCGATGTGGGCTGATCCACTCACCGATGCCATACAGGCTTTCGACGAAACGGAAATCGGTTTGCCCATCACGGGCGTTCGCCACCGAGCCTGCAGGCAGCACGTCACTCAGCGCGCCATAGCCCACAGGAATGGGCACTATCCAGCCGCTGTCTTTTTTGTCGTTGACCCACTTGGGCTTCTTGTTCGGGTCTTCGTTGGCAACGCTATGCCAGTTGATGCGTGATAACGACAGCCAGGCGTCGAGCAGTGAGGCATCGGGGTCCTGCTCTTTAAGGGCGTCGTGCCGTTGTTCGAGCAGATCCTGACGATCAACCAGCGCAAAGCCTGGCAGCAGGCGCAAACGGATTTTGGTGAAGAGCTCTTGCCTGTCGTTTTCTTGAGGCATGAACACCATGAAAGGCTGCTGCTTGTAGGGCGGTGCACTGGACGGAACCACGCTGCCGCCAGCAATACGCATTTGCGAAAGCTGATCGCGTACCTGCCGGGCGATCAACTGCGTGGCTTCGCTATCGGTCGGCAACGTATCGCCTTGGACCCCGAACACAAGGCTGACTTCCATGTGCATCCGGCCTTCTTCAACAATCGCGGCAGTACTGCCGTCCTTGTTGATGGGGTTGCGAGTCAGGCGCAAGGTGCTCACGTACTTGCTGTCGGTGATTTGCTCTTCGTGATGGTGCACAACGACGCCGACAGCCTTGAAATTCAGGTCCATGCCTGCATCGTGGGTCTTGCGTTCCAGTGCCCACATCAGGCCCAGGAATGCCGTCATCGACGGGAAGCCATGAGTCAGCGGGCTGGAAATGGAGTTGGCGTTCTGTACGCGAATGCGTGGAATGACCAGCAGATGAGTGAACGAAGGGCAGTCAGCCATTGGAGGTCTCCCGGCCAGTGATTGGCATGAAAGAGTCGGCTTCGATGATTGCCTGTCTGGTCCAGTGTCTCAGCTCCACATCGCCGACGGGCAAGCCTATATTGCGAAGGATTGCATTCAGCCATTGCCCAAAGCGCTTGGCGACTTCATCGGGCCAGTCATTGCGTTCAAAGGCCGCGATAAATGCCTGGTCTTCATCGAGATAATCATCGCGCAAAGGCAGGCCGATACGGCCCGGGTCGAGCCAGAGTTGTTCACATAATGGCAGGTCGCAGTCAGGGTGACGGCTCCAGCCTGGTTCGAGCTGCTCGCGGTTGGTGAGGCCAAACGTGACCAGTGACAGGCCCAACGCTTTTTCGATGCTTTTTCGTGCATCACGAGTAGGCAGAGTTCTGGGCGGGTCTTTTTTCAGCAGCGTACACAAGGCTTCGATCTGCTCGGGCACACCTTCAAAATATCGAAAACGATCAAACGCCGTTTCGATATTGAGAAAGCCAGGTTGCCTGTACCGCTTCCAGGTCGGCGGTATCGAAGCCAGTAGATAATTCACCCCACCGCGCTCGCTGTTGAGCTGGCTGATGTTCTGCGGCTTGGTACCGCCCAGCTTGCGGGTGACCAGGTTGCGATAATCGCGGTATTGCCCGTCGTAAAGCTTTTCCTCTCGTCTGGCCTGTCGGGCTTCTTTGCTGGCTTCCCCGAAGCGCGCATCGTTGATGTCCTGGTGCACCGCGTGGGCAAGGCTGCTGGCGACCAGGGGCTGCAAGAGATGAAAGCCCGAGTTGTCAGTCGGCTCACCGGAAACACTCCAGTACACCTGCTTGGCCATGGTGTGAGAGGTCAGGGTAGAGGCTGGCCGGACCAGCCCCTTGAATGCTGCCGACCATTCATGGGCAGTGGCTTCGTCATCGCTCAATGCACTTAAGAGGTCAGCATCATTGGCCTGCAACCAGTCCAGCAAACGACGGCCTTCGACTTCTACCTTGAGAAATTTGTACACGTCGAGAGCAGCGGCATTACCCACGATATCGTCGGCATAAACCTCGCCCAGTACGTGGGTGCCTACTTCGGCATGTTGATGCAGTGATTGCGGTACGGCATGCAGGCTGCTGCCCCGAGCATCGGGATGCGTGGCCTTGAGTACATGAGTCACCGCCTGAATCTGCGCTACCCGACGCGCAGCATCGGCCAGCCAGGTGGCGTAATCATATTTGCCGGCAGCCTGACCACCTTCACCCTCGTCATTGCCTTTGAGCTTGGCTTCTTTGCGCTCATTGATAAAGGCAGTGATGGCGGCACGAAAAAGGGTAGAGCGAGGCGTAGGCCTAGATCCTTCATCCATGTTCGGAACCTTTAATAATCGACTGAGCGGATGCCAGTCCCATTAGTGCTTTGGGGTAATTCACTCTCTGCATATGCCTTCCTTGTATTGATGTTGATTCATTTCAGGCTTTCCCAAACCCCAAAACCGGGTGATACCTCCACCCAAACCGGCTCTCATGCACGCTGACTGAGGTGAATCTCTCGGCGCATTTCCTCAGTGACAGGCCCTGTGCCTCCGCCTGTTCAACAAGCAGTTCCATCAAATCGTGTCGACCCCAAGGCGTTATCCGTGGACCAAGCAGGCTGTCGAGGTCGATCGCGGTGAGTTGGTCTTGTGCGAGGGTATAAATCTCAGGCTTGCCGCGTTTGGCCTCTTCATGAATGCGATGCAGCACAAGCTGTTCTTCGTCTTCGTCAGGCAGAAACACCAGTTCGGTTTGCGGCGTGGTCTGTTCGCGGAAGGGCTGATGTTGCGGCAGGATCCAGGTCAGCGAAGCCTGTGGATACTGCCAGGCGCAGGCCGCATCCAGGTTGAATGTCGATTTAGATGCCGGGTTGTGATCCTTGGGCAGCATTTGTGCCGCAAGCCGTTTATGTTCGAGGTCTACCAGGCTTTTCTTGGCCTGCCACTCCTGAGCAGGTCGCGGCTGTATGCGCGGGCGTGCTGTGAGGGGCTGGTATTCATCCTCTTTCAGCAGCTTGCCGAGCCGATGGGTCATCAGCCTGAACGGATCATCAAGCGTGCCATTTTTGTTCTCGAAACCCGGTTGCACAAAAGCGGCTGCCTGCGGCTTCTCGAAGTGCCGCAAATTGGCATCGAAAATAAGCACATTGGGCGTCTTGCAGGGTTCGTTGCGATGCCGCTGTATGCGCCCGGCCAGTTGAATGAGCGAGCGCATGGACGAAGGCTCGACGATGGCCCAGTCATAATCGTGATCGCGGCCGACTTCAGTTACCGGCGAACCCAGCACCACAAACAGGTGGTTCTGCTCGGGAGACTGATCGATGGCTTGCCGAATTCCTGGTAGCGCATAAACCGCTTCACGCTTGCGCCGGTTCAGGCTGGTGTCCAGTTGCGCTTCGATGGCTGAGCGAAGCACTTGCGGAAAACGCGAGTGATAGACGCATAAATGAATGCGGTAATCCTCAGGTGCGCCAGCCTGAAACAATGCCAGCGCCACATCGAACAAGGGTTCGATATTGGCCATGCGTACCAGGCCGAAGCTGACCCGCTTGCCGCTGTGGGGGCAGGTTTCGGCGTGTCGGGCATGGGCTTCAAGCATGGCGCTGCGCACATGCTTGGCGAACTCGACACGAATGGCTTCCGGTTTTTTAGCTGTGATATTCAGCGGTATCAGCTCACCGCATCTTCGCGGCTCGGCTTTGCCCAGTTCTTCAACGCGACGTTGCACGAACGTTTCATGCTCGGTGAGAAAGTGCTGGGGATCACGGCAGGTCGTGCCGTGTGCAGCGAACTCATCCACCCACAGGCAGGCCACATCGGATGGCGGATAAGTGTGCAGGTCATGGGAGCCGCGGTTGCGTCGATAATGCACGCGACCTGCCCGATAGGCCTGGAACATCCCGTCCACCAAGGCGGGCGGCAGGGTTGCTGACGACAACAGCACCCGCGTACCGAGCATGCCAGCCCAATGCATCAGACGGGTCAGGGCCGGCAGGTCGGCAAGGTCGAAATCATCCAGTTCATCGAGCACCAGATCGCTGCTCATCATGCGCAGCATCGGCGCAATCTGACGTCCCGAGCGCTGGGCCTCGGTGGCGGGCATCAGGTGATCGATGGTGCAGACCAGCATGGGGGCGCTGAGCAGCGAACGTATGTCCTGATTGTCCATGGCTTTGGATAAGAGGCCGTGATTGCTCGACTGTCCTTCGTACAAGACGTGGCTGTCTTCTTCGAGCAACGCCTGCACTGAGCCCGAGCCGGTTTGCTCCGCCAGCTTCTGGTGAAACCTGAACAAGGCTTTGCTGGCCGAGCCGCCGACATGCACGGCCAGTTCGTCTTCCTTGAGGTGCAGATCCTGACGATAACTGGCTCCAGTTTGCAGCGTCAGCGTGCGCAGCCCCAGGGCGAAGGTGCAGCGAAACCCCAGTTGCGGATCGGCCAGGGCATTCATGATACGAACGTTGGCCAGGGTCTTGCCGCAACCAGTCGAAGCCATATTGACGATGAACGCCCCATGCTCGAATGACTTGCCCCGCAGGCTGGTGGCGGCATCGCTGGCTGTGTCCTGCCACTCGAAGCGACCCGAGCCACTGCGTTTGCGCAGCCCTTTGTGCTTGGCAAGGCGCGGCAGATAACGCTCGAAACCCGGTAGCCCATGAACGATGGTGCCCGCCAGACGCGCCACGCCCAGCAAGTGCTCATCCAGTTTCTGTTTGGGTTTGCCGTCTTCGGTATTGGCGTAGAGCAGGCATTGCGCATCGCCTTTGACGCGCTGTTCTGATTTGGCCGTCAGCCCCGAGTAATGGTGGTCAGCCAGCATCAGACTCAGGCGTGCCACATGCATGACATAAGGGTTATTCAGCCAGTCGCCTTTGCCTGCCTTGGCCTGTAGTGTCAGGAGCCGGTTTGCAATTTTTGCTGCCTGGGTGCGCCATTTGGGCAGTGTGACCGGTAAACCATGCTCGAATTGCCAATAAGGCTTTATCTCAACCGGTTCGGCAGGACTTTTCAGCTCGTTCCACTCATGGGTGACGCCCTCCAGCACATTGGCCAGAGAGGTCGGGGACACATAACGCGAAGGCTTGCCGAACCAGAGCTTTTCGTCGCCCAAGTCCCCCTTGAAAGGCTTTGTCGGCAAACGATGGTGAGTCACGACCAGCCAGGCAATCGCTGCCGCCAGAGGTGGCAAGTCGAGAAAGGGAGGTGGTGTGTCGGGGTCAAGTCCATCGCGTAGATAACGACCTTCAGTCAACCAGCTTTCGTCGTCCATTGAGTCGGGCTCGGCCAGACGTCTAAGCCAGGTTTCGTCGGAGTCGCGCCCGACGAATGCCAGAAAAAGCCGCAGCGAAACCCACTCGTGGCGATAAAGGTTTTTCTCACGGCTCTGTTTTTGCAGGCGTTGCTGAAACGCGATGCTGGATTTGCCAAGGTCATGCAGCAACGCCGCCATCTGCGCCAGCAAGGTGATGTCTTCGGCGGTATGCCAATCGTTTTCATCTTCCTTGCGCAGCACATTGCGTCGCGTAATGTTGGTCGGTACAGCACCCTGTTCATTGAAGCGACTGGCATCGCCAACGATCCACAGCAACTCGCTATGGTCCAGCCCTCTGATCCAGTGACAGGCCACCGCCGTGTTGCGGCGTGCGCTTTTCCTCAGCAGGCGACGCAAGGTGTCGAGGCCGTCTTGAGTGATCGGCGTTTGCCAGGTCCGCTCGCCGCGACGTTCGGCGAACTGATCCAGAATGCGCCGGGTTTCCACCAGCGCTCGCTTGTCGCACTGGCAGATAAGCAGGATATTCACGCGGCGCTGCCTCCAAGTTGCTCGGCAACGTCCTTGAGGCTGTCGATCATGAAATCCAGTGCTTCGCTGCGGGTCAGGTTCTCGATGCAGGCCTGACGAAACGCCTGTTCATCGTCGCCGCGCATGGCTGAGATAAAAGCCTGCGGCAGAATCAGCCCGTCCTTGACCAGATCCGCGGCATCGAACACCAGCCCGCCGCGCCGGGTCTTGCCGTGCAGCACTGCCAGACCATGGGGCAGGCCCAGCACCCAGGTGGCGGTTGCAGCCAGGCCATAAGCGAGGTAATTGCCATGATCGAGAAAACGGTTGGCCGGATCACCGCCTGAGCCACGTTTGGCGCGCACGAAGTCGCCATACTTCATGGCTGTGGCAGCCAGCTTGAAAAGGCGCTTGGTCAGTCGCGCTTCTTCGGTCAGCAGAAAAGTGTGGTCCGGGGCGTTATTGAGGGCTGTAAGGGATTGCGCCAAAGCGTTGTCGAGTTCAACCGGATCGACCTTGAACCCTGCCTTGGCAAAGGCCTTGTGCTCGATCCACTGGAGTCGGATATGTTCCAGCCGCAAGCGCTGAAAAGCCTTCGCGGCTTCCAGACGCAGATCGTCCCTGAACCAGAACGTCACCCAGCGTTGCAGGTATTCAGTAGGCCGATATTCGCTTTGCGGCGAGAACCAGGCGACCTCGATATCGATCTCGTTGGCACTGAACAACGGCGTACCGCCACCGCCGCAAAAGCCCACCAGCACACCCGCCTTGGCCAACTCACGCATCGCCGCCTGAGTGACCGAAGTCCCCGTGCCCAGCAGCACGGTCGTGGTATTGGCGATGGGGATATTCCAGTACAGCGACTGCTTGCCCGCATCGGTCACATACTCGACCCGACCGCCATTCACCAATACCCGGCAATGCTGCAGATAATAAATATTCGCGCGTTTTGAATGCAGGATCGTCTTGAGATCCGAAGAACTGATGTCATCCATGATCGAACCAGTAATGGCACTTGGCCGGGGAGAGGGAATGTATATAGCCGAAAGCGTAAGGCGGTGCTTTATGTTTTTTGAGGTTGGGAGTGGTCGTGAGTCAGAAAGATGAGTCTGCGGTTCTTGTAGGGAGTGGATTACAGAAGGGTTGTTGTGGGCAGGCGTGCTTCTGCAGGTTTGGATTTAAATTTATGTAGATCAGTTGGTTATGGGGTTATTGGGGTGTGTGAGCTGCCTGTTCGGCAGTTAATGAGAGCAGATGACCATTAATGACCGGGTCGTATTTCTGAGCTGCTTATGCGGCAGTGAAGGTGGATTTCTATTACTGGGAAGATGGCGATATTTTCTAAGCTGCCTACACGGCAGTGAAGGGCGGGGTTTTTCATTTCAGCCCACCGGAATTTTTCTAAGCTGCCTACACGGCAGTGAAGGATGCCCATGCGCAACAGCGGGATTTTCAATTTTTCTAAGCTGCCTACACGGCAGTGAAGAAGATCGCGCTCAGGCACAGCAGGCCGCCCTGTTTCTAAGCTGCCTACACGGCAGTGAAGATTTCGGCGTCCTCGGTGATGGCGTTGCCGGTTTTCTAAGCTGCCTACACGGCAGTGAAGGCCCTGGTGAGTGGTGCAGATCCTGCGCACCATTTCTAAGCTGCCTACACGGCAGTGAAGGATTGATGCCATCGGATACGGGCGAACCCGGTTTTCTAAGCTGCCTACACGGCAGTGAAGTTCAACGAATTGCACGCTGCAGTCCACGCACTTTTCTAAGCTGCCTACACGGCAGTGAAGAATCGTCGGGTCTTCTGCTTGGGGCACGGGTTTTTCTAAGCTGCCTACACGGCAGTGAAGTAGACACTCTCCTCGATAACCTTCCGTTCTCAAAGAAAAATATGCGCCAGCAGCCGTTTTACCCCTTTTTTTCATCAGATATGTAAGTGATTGATTTTAAAGGGGCGCATATTTGGTGAAAAAAAGAGGGTCAGAATCAGCATTCCGGAAAATGTTTTTGTGCGTCTATTGCTCGCTGTAGATACGGGCACGTATCGGTAGATATTGTCCCTTGCATTGTCGCGGGCAAGCCCCCTCCCACTGGTGGTACATCCGAGTCGGTTGAGCACCGTCTTCGCTACTGAAGTCGCTACGGAGTAATGCCGATCAGTTAAGGTATACACAAAACTTGTGGGAGGCAGCTTGCTGGCGAAAAATCTGAAAAGCGGCAGATATTCTGCGGTTGTACATTGAAGTCGCCAGCAAGCTGCCCTGCACAAAGTGATTTATCAAAAGATACGGCGCTGTCGCACTCCCCGGGAATATCTGTCTACGGTGGCCAAGAATGAACCCTTTCTTGACCCTCTTTTTTTCACCATTGGTTCGTCCTTTAAAAATCAATGACTTATAAAACTCGATAAAAAAAGGGTAAAACGGCTGCTGGTGCATATTTTTCTTTGAAAACGGAGGGTTATCGAGGAGAGTGTCTACTTCACTGCCGTGTAGGCAGCTCAGAAAACCCCTTGCTCCTCCGCCAACGCCTGAATCAGCTTCACTGCCGTGTAGGCAGCTCAGAAATATCAGCGTGACAGCATCCTTCGCGCTCACCCCTTCACTGCCGTGTAGGCAGCTCAGAAAGAAGATGCTCGGCTACTGCTGAGTCTCGCGGACTTCACTGCCGTGTAGGCAGCTCAGAAATGCCAGAAATGCGGAAAGATCACTGAGCAGCTCTTCACTGCCGTGTAGGCAGCTCAGAAAAATTTGGCGAGAGTTGTTAAACAGGGCGGCCACTTCACTGCCATGTAGGCAGCTCAGAAAATGCTGAAACGCGAAACTTCTGATCCGCCTATCTTCACTGCCGTGTAGGCAGCTCAGAAAGGCTACCCACCTTTCCCAATGATCCCCATGGGCTTCACTGCCGTGTAGGCAGCTCAGAAAACGAAATGGCTGATATCGAATATGTGGCGCTACTTCACTGCCGTGTAGGCAGCTCAGAAATTCGTGATTTCACAGTTGACCTGGATGCCGGCCTTCACTGCCGTGTAGGCAGCTCAGAAAGATGAAAAGAAAGACCTGCCGAAGTGGATGACCTTCACTGCCGTGTAGGCAGCTCAGAAAATGTTCGACCTCCAGGGATTTTCTGAATGAGTCTTCACTGCCGTATAGGCCGCTCAGAAAAGGAACAGGATCGACAGCACGTATTGCGGCTCCTTCACTGCCGCATAAGCAGCTCAGAGAAGCTTCACCGCCATAGTCGCGGGCAAGCCCCCTCCCACGGTAGTACATCCAATAGATATCCATCGCCTGAAGCACCGTCTTCGCGACTGAAGTCGCTCCCACACAAGCCAATTCATTCACGAAAGGCCTCGAAGGCATCCTGCACAAACCTTCTAGACTTCCCATCCCCCATGCGCGATAACACGCTTCTCTATCCCCTTGTTTGCCCATAAGCCTGCCATGACTCAGAGCAACTGGATCAATCTTGCTCAGGACCGCGATACCGGTATCGAGACGCTGCATGCGCATTTCGAGGGGAATGCTCATGCCTATGATCCTCACTGGCATGACAGTTATCTGGTGGGTGTGACGGAGCAGGGGGTTCAGCAGTTTCATTGTCGGCAGCAACGTTATGCCAGCACGCCGGGTCAGGTGTTCATGCTGGAGCCGGGTGAGATTCATGATGGGGATGCGCCCAGCGCCGAGGGTTTCACGTATCGGACGCTGTACCTCGACCCGCACTGGATAGCCCGCGAACTGCCTTCGCTGTTTGAAGAGGCGCCGGATGGCTATCAACTGGGGTTCTCCGATACGTTGGCAAGCGACCCTCGACTGACCAATGCCACTCTCTTTGCATTTGCCGCGCTGCACGGGCAGGAAACGCGGTTGTTCCGGCAAAGTGCCCTCGATGGATTGCTGGAGCGGCTGACCAGTAATCTGCGCTGGCGGCTTCGGCAGAATCAGGACCCGCGCCTGCCTCAAGTGGCCTTGCGCGCCCGGGACTACCTGCATGCCCACTTTCGACGCGACCTGGGGCTGGATGAACTGGCCAAGGTCTGTGGCGTGGATCGCTTTCGTCTGAGTCGTGCCTTCAAGTCAGCATTTGGCCTGCCACCCCATGCCTATCTGGTGCAACTGCGTCTGGCTCAGGCCCGACGAATGCTGGCCGCAGGCGCATTGCCCGTTCAGGTCGCCAGCGACCTGGGTTTTGCTGACCAGAGTCACCTGGGCCGCTGGTTTCTGCGGGCCAACGGCATGACCCCTTCGGCCTACCGAAACCGCTGCACGGATCTTCCAGACTAAAGCCCTTTGCCGGGCGAGCATGAGTGCATCCCGCTTCTGGAGTTGTGCGCATGCTGTCCTTCATGTTGTTTGCCTTTGTTGCCTCGATTACGCCTGGCCCGACCAATATTCTGGTGCTGAGCAACAGTGCCCGTTATGGCTTTCGCGCCAGCCTGCCGATCATTTTCGGCGGCTGCATGGGGGCCGCTGTTCTGGTGTGGCTGGTGGGAACAGGAGTGGGGCGTTCTCTGATGCAGATACCGGGAGCGCATCAGGTGATGGCCACCGTCGGCGTGCTCTGGCTGACCTGGCTGGCGTGGAAGATTTTCAACAGCGCCAGCACCATCGAACAGGACGACAAGCAGAACCGGCTCGGTTTTATAGGCGCGGCAGGTCTGCAAGTGGTCAATCCCAAGACATGGATGATGGCGCTGGCGGTGGTCAGTGTTTTCAGCCAAGGCACGGTGGTGGATCTGGCGCTGGTTTTCTTCCTGGTGTCGGTGCCGTGCTTGGTGTGCTGGGCATTGCTGGGCCGGGGATCGGCGCGGTTGCTCAAGTCCGGGCAGGCCATGCAACGGCTGAACCGTGGCATGGCGGTGTTGCTGCTGGTGTCGGCGTGGGCGGGCTACTTGCGCTGAGGTCAGCCTGTTCTGAGGTGAGGATGAGCGATTGCTCTTAAAGATGACTGATCTCACGCCGATATCGCTGTAACTTCAGTCACCGCTCAGCCCAATCCCGCAGGATGCGCAGAGCTTCCATCATGGACGAACATCAATGAATCAAAGTGGTTACCTGTGTCTGGCCTTCATGATCATCGTGGGCTGCCTGAGCTTTTTTCTGCAACCCGAGGCCGCTGGCGTTTCATTCGCATTGATTGCGCTGTTTTCCTGCAGCTACTTTGTCTACTTCCTGATCAAGAACAACCTGCACCACGGCATCATTCGTGGCCTGCTGCTCTCGGTGCTGGTCATGGCACTGGCGGTCATCCCGGTTCTGGGCTGGATCGTGGTCATCGGTTTTGTGATCTACAACATATCCAAAGCCGTGGACGGTCTTAAAAGCCTGATCCCGGACGTGCTCACCAGTGTGGTCATTTACGGCCTGCTGCTTGCCCGACTGGCCTTCGATATTCGTGACCCGTTGGCCATTGCCGTACTTGCCTGTGCTTATCTGGTGGCTGCGATCATCTATTGCCGAGGCCTCAACGGGCTGACCACCCAGAATGCGCTGTTCAAGATGAGCATCATGTGGCTCTCGATTCCCTTTGCGGCGCTGACCGTCATTTCCATCGTTTCAGCTCTGGGCAACCTGTTCCGCACCATCAGCTCCACCATCACCCGCACGGTTCTTACGCCTCAAGTGGTTTCTGCCCACATGCGTGGCGGCATCCAGATTGAGGAATACACCCGCACGATCAGCACCTCCGTCAACGAAACCGTCACGCGAGTCGTGCCAGGTGTGGGGGGCGTGGTGACAACATCCATGGCCGGCGAAGTGGCACAGAAGGTCAAAGAGGAAAAGCCTGAGTAATTCGGGGGACGGGTCTGGTCGCAGGTTCTGCTGACGACCAGACTCCGGATATTCGTTCCAGGCTAGAGGTCTTTCTTCACTTCCTTGTCCACATGCTTGTCCGCTTTGTGGCGCTCTTCATCATCGTGCTTGAGGCCTTTTTCGGCTTCCTTGGCGTCATGCTCGACACCCTTGTCCACTTCACGATTGTCGTGCCGTACGCCTTTCTCCAGCTCGCTTTCAGCAAGGGCCGGGCTTGCGAAGCTGCCCAACAACAGAGTTGCAGCGAATGTCGCCATCACTAGCTTCTTCATAGACTTCTCCATTTTCTGAACGGCCGTCCCTTTCATGGGGCGATCAGGTTCAACGATAGACCAGTCAGGAACAGGGATGCGGGTTTTGTATCTGGATGCCGGTTAAAGGCTATATGGCATCATTTGCTTGTCTGTTAAGGTTCTGCCCCACCCATGGATCAAGATGAATCAGGACGATGAACGAAAACGCTCTCAACTTCGCCAGATACTGGCGCAACTCTCTGGTCGATGCCGAAAATGGTAACGGTGGTCTCAAATCTGATGGCCTGGCCGATCATATTCGCCTTCCGTTCGAGGCCTTGCAGTCAGGATATCTGGGGAGCGAAACCGTCGAATGCCTGTTCAAGGATGAGCCTGAGCGATGCCAGAGTATTGAGGTCACTATTCGGCCCTGGGTTTTCAGAGCGCGACTTGAGCACGGCAAAGTCCGCAGCGGCATGCATGCGATAGTGACACCGTTGATCGGGCATGTGCGGGTCAATCGTCACGGGCAACTTTTCCCGACCGCCAACACCGTCATACCACGTGACATTCTCGACCCCCTGGAGTCGGGCAGTTTCTCGCTGGGCGATGTCGCCGATGTGGATACCTTTCTGGCAGTCAACACATTACCGGCCTTTGAGCCGCGGGAAGATGACCAGGCGGCGGATGCCGATGAGTATGCCCGGCAATGGGCTGCCTACTTGCAGTTCTGTGAACACTTTCTAGAGGAGGTCAGCCCTGGCTGGCTGCAAGGCGACAACGGTTATGAGCGCTCGAATGAGTGGTGTCTGTTCAAGGAGGAAAAGATATCCGGGGCCAGCCAGCATATTGTTCGTCTGTACGATCACATACGTGATACGAAACCTGGCAGTGCGCTCTTTGAACGTTATGCCAGTCAAGTCACTCTTGTTCCCGAACCCTGCCTGCCTAAAAGCGCAGGCTTTACAGCGCGTCTTGGGCATGCCAGCGATCAATACGCGCTGGCCGATGAGCAACGCGATGCGCTGGCGCATTTTCTGACATCCCGCCACGGCGATATTCTGGGTGTGAACGGACCGCCCGGAACCGGCAAGACAACGCTGCTGTTATCCGTGGTTGCATCACTGTGGGCCGAGGCGGCGCTTGCCCAGGCCGAACCTCCGGTGATTGTGGCCAGCTCCACCAATAACCAGGCCGTGACCAATATTCTCGATGCCTTCGGTTCGGATTTCGCCAAGGGTGAGGGGCCTTTTGCCGGACGCTGGTTGCCGGATATCGACAGTTTCGGGGCCTATTTTGCAAGTTCATCTGCCAACCCTGAAACAGTACGCAAGTATCAGAGCCAGAGCTTCTTTACCAAGACCGAATCCTCGGCCTATCTGACGCGAGCACAAAGCGAATGGTTGAGCAACGCGGCGTTGGCCTTTGCGGGCATTGCGTCGCTCACGGTCGATGTAGCCGTCAAACAGTTGCATCAGGCACTGGAGGCTCGCGCCAACGAACTGAGGGTGATCGAGCAGTCATGGGATGCGCTTGCCAAGGCTCGTGAGGCACTTCGAGCCGAATGGGGCGACGACCCCGATGCCGGTATCGAGAGCGCGCGGACGGCGGTACAGACGCTCAAAGCCAAAAGCGCTCGATTCAAAGCCCTGGAAACCTCATTGCGCCAGTATCTGGCCGATGAGCCTCTGTGGTACGTGCTGTTTGCCTGGATCACGCCCGTACAGCAAAAACGTCGGCTGCGGGCTTGCCTGCATATCGAGCGCAGCCATCTCGATCCGCAGACTTCAGAGCCTCTGCTCAGTGAAGAGCAACTGGAGCAGTTGTCATCGCTGAACAAGGTGTCGGCAATCAGTGATGCCGTGGTGGCCTGGCGTAAGGCTGTCGCAGAGCAGGTCGCCACGCAGGAAGCCAGAATCGTCAGCGCTCAAGCCCTGCTGCTGGCACGGCAGCAATGCCTGACGAACTGGCATAGAGCATTGCAGCCTCTGAAGCTGCCTGCCGATGCGGTCACCGACGACATGACGCTCAGCGAGTGCGATGCACTGGCCGACACACGCATACGCTTCCCGATTTTTCTGTTGAGTACCCATTATTGGGAAGGGCGATGGCTGCTTGAGCTTGAGCAGACCTTGCCGGATATCCTGAAAAACCCCAAAGCCAATGGCCGCAAAACTCTGGAGAAACGCTGGCATCGCTGGATGAAGCTGACCCCCTGTGTGGTGTCGACCTTCTTCATGTTGCCCAGCTATCTGAAAGGCAGCAAACATAACGGCAGTGGCTACGACGATGACTACATGTACGAGCTTATCGACCTGTTGATCGTCGACGAGGCCGGTCAGGTCCTGCCTGAAGTGGCGGGGGGCTCCTTTGCCCTGGCCAAAAAAGCGCTGGTCATTGGCGATACCCTGCAAATCGAGCCTATCTGGTCGATTCCCGACTCGGTGGATATCGGCAACCTGATGAGCGCCGGGCTGTTGCCACGGGTTGGCGTGGACCACGCCTATGAAACACTCTGCGCCACCGGCGTCAGTGCGGCCTCGGGCAGCGTGATGCGGATTGCCCAGAATGCCAGCCGCTATCATTACGACCCCGACATGGACCGCGGGATGTTCCTCTACGAACATCGTCGTTGCTACGACTCAATCGTCGATTACTGCAACGCCCTCTGCTATAGGGGCAAGCTGGTGCCCAGGCGTGGTGAAAAACCTCAAGGTGGATTACCGGCACTGGGTTATCTGCATGTGGATGGTATTTGCCAGCAGCAGAACGGCCGTAGCCGGATGAACCGTCTGGAAGCTGAAACCATCGCGCAATGGCTTGTCGCCCATCGCTCGCAGCTTGAAGAGCGCTATGGTCAGGCGTTGTGGAAGATCGTCGGGGTTATCACCCCCTTTGGCGCTCAGTCCCAGGCTATCGCCGAAGCATGCGATGCCTGCGGTATAAAGACCGGCAAGGGCGATGGCGAACTGACGGTGGGCACCGTGCATTCCTTCCAGGGCGCGGCGCGCCCCGTGGTGATTTTTTCGGCGGTGTATTCCAAGCACGCCAATGGCGGTTTCATCGACCGTCGCTCAAGCATGCTGAACGTCGCAGTATCTCGCGCCAAAGACAGTTTTCTGGTCTTCGGCGACATGGACCTGTTCGGCATGGTGCCTGAGGCCAAGCCGCGAGGCCTTCTGGCTGAATACCTGCTGCGCGACCCTGCCAGCGAACTGGTATTTCAATATCAGCCGCGCAAGGACCTGCAGACTTCCCGCTCAACCTTTAGTCATCTGATCAATGCCCCGGCCCACGATCAGTTCCTGCTCAAGACCCTGGCTACTGCAACACGCGAAGTGCACATCGTTTCACCGTGGATCATTTTGCAGCGCATCCATGACATCGGTGCCTGGCAAGCCATGACTGACGCCGTGGCGCGTGGCATCAAGGTGAAGGTCTATACGGATCGGGATTTCAATCTTCGTGCGCACTGGG
This sequence comes from Pseudomonas sp. Irchel 3A18, assembly GCF_900187465.1. Lineage (NCBI taxonomy): Bacteria > Pseudomonadati > Pseudomonadota > Gammaproteobacteria > Pseudomonadales > Pseudomonadaceae > Pseudomonas > Pseudomonas sp. Irchel 3A18. The sequence goes on along the minus strand of NZ_FYDI01000002.1, from coordinate 300,554 downwards.
AAACGAATCCGAGTGAGGCGCTCAAGCAGGCCCTGCAATCATTGCGAGGTCAGCAGATTGAATCCCATGTCGTGCGCAAGGTGCATAGCAAAATCGTCATGGCCGATGATCAGTTACTGTGCATGGGGTCATTCAACTGGTTCAGCGCAAATCGCGGCAGCGGGGCCAATTATGAAACGTCCATGGTGTATCAAGGACCTGATGTGGCGAGCGAGATAGGCACCCATCGGCAGAGTCTCGCTGCACGTATCGACCCTCTACATTGAGGCCGCGTGCTGCGGCAGTCCGGAATCCGCTTTCTGGCTGCCGCCGTCCGGTTAGTGGGCCGGGTGTCGAACGCACTGGTTATTCAGAAAACCTGAAATCTCCTGCGCCAGATCCCGCGCATATTCCGGGTTATTACGAAACCAGGCCGAAACAGCATGGTCGCATCCGGGCAGCACATGCTTTTTGAAAGCGTGAGGGCGCAGGTGTTTCTCGATGGCCTCGATCACTTCATAAGGAATCGGGCTATTGATGATGCGCTCGTGCGGTGTGCCTTGATCTATTGTCACTGTTCCGGCTGATGTGCCCGCTACTTTGTCGAAGGCCGTAGATTCAAGGCCATCAAACTCTCCGATTACCAGCATCAGCTCTCCCTTGAACTCATTCAGGAATTCAAGGGATGACGAATCGAGAAAGCTATACGGGACTGAAATGGCGCTTTTGAACGGCTCGCCAAATGGCTGTTGATAAGCGACATCCGAATACAGGGCCGGGCAGAACAGTATGATCTTCCTGACGCTGGCCTTGTGGGCTTCAGCCACTTTCAGGGCCAGTGCTCCGCCCAGACTGTGGCCGATCACTGTGTCGAAACTTGTGCCCAGGCACCTGGCAAACCGCAAGGCTTCTTGCAGGTTATTACCCAGGGAAGTGTCTGCCAGCTGGATATCGGTTGTCGTGTTATGCCCCGAAAGATTGAAACTCAGACTGGCAACGCCCGACGCCTGCAAAGGATAAAGAATGCCATTCAGTTTGCTGTAGTCCGAGCGGGCTCCATGAATGGCCAGCACCTGTGGGAGTGCATCTGGCGATGCGGCATCTGCGAGAATTCGGCCTTCAAGTTCATACCCCTCGAAGGCTTGTGAAAAATAACACGCAGGACCTGTCGGCGTTTCATCGAACTGCAACCGGGATCGAATTCGAGAGCTGTGAGATAACGCCGACAGATTGATCATAACGAAGCCAGTGTGTGCATGAAGGCAAGTCGCAACGGGTTGGTTTCCACGCTCAAGAGTTTAATGGCCAGCGCGCAGCACACCACCACCAACATGGGTTTGATCAACCGTGGCCCGACCCGCACTGCGGCCCGCGCACCCAATTGCGCGCCAGCAAAAGCCGCCAATGCCATGGCAATCGCTATCGGCCAGATAATCACGCCTTTGGTGATAAAGACCGACAAGGAACCCAGGTTGCAGGACGCATTCGCCAGTTTGGTAAAACTCATGGCCCGCATCATGCCCAGGCCGCAGAGCAACACGAAACCGACAATAAAGAACGAACCGACACCGGGGCCAAATATACCGTCGTAAAAACCCAGGGCAGGTGCCACGGTAAAGGAGAACAGCAGAATCCCGATTCGTTTACGGCGATCTTCATTGCCGATCTTTGGCGAGAACGCAAAATAAAGCGCAACCAGAATCAGCATCACCGGCACGCAGACTTCCAGATAGCGTTTGTCGATAGAACTGACCAGCAATGCACCACTGGCCCCGCCGATAAATCCACAGAGCACCAGAAAGCGACCTTCTCGCCATTCGATCATGCCTTTTCGGGCAAAAGTGATCGTTGCCGAAATGGTGGCCGAAGCGGCCTGAAACTTGTTCGTGGCAATTGCACTGATAGGGTCGACGCCCGCCAGAAACAGGGCCGGCAAAGTGATCAGCCCGCCACCTCCGGCAATCGCATCAAAAAAACCGGCGCAAAAAGCCACGAGCGCCAACATGCCAATCAAATCCCAGGCCATTACATTTCCTCATTACCCATACAGGCCAGCCATCTGCATGGCTGGCCGTTCAAGACACCCGACAAGACCGGGTGCAACGCAATCAACCACGCAACAACAGCGGATCTTCTGAAATAACCAGAGGGGCAGAGAACTTGGACATGCCAAATATCCGCACCAACACTCGTCGGTTGTCCTTGATGACATCCCGACAATGCAAGGCCCGAATGTTATTGATGACCATTGCCGATTCCTGGGTCAGTACATATTCACAAGGCGTGGCTTCTTTAATGCCCTCGCAAAGCGCGGAGTAAGCCTTTTTCACAAAGGGCGAAGCGTTTTCATTGACTGAAAAACGATACGAGTTGAAGCGGGCTGCGAAGCCGACTTTATTGTCGAACTCCAGAATCGACACACCGCGACCGTCTTCGCCTTTGCCGCTGACAAAAGAGTCGCTGCGGGTGAACTGGAAGCTGCCGGTTGTCAGCGCCAGGCAGTGAGTGACGCCGATCTTGTCCAGCACAGGCGGGAGTGGAATGACGGTGGTCGGTTCCAGGCTCGGGTTCCACAGGGCCGAAAGGATCAGCGAAGACGGCGAGGGCGAATGCCCGTCCTGGGCGTTCACGGCACACCAGTAAGGGGCTTCGGTATGAGGCCCGAGCGCCAGGCCCGAATGGGAGCTCAACTCCTTGACCTCCGGCTCGGCGGTGATTTTGGTCAGGCCACCGCCTTTGAAGTTGGCGACCAGACGAACCAGTTTTCCTTCGTTGTCCATGTCATAGGCAAAGGAGCTGTTATCCACCAGCTTCAACAGGATCTGGTTGCGGGCGGCCATGCACAGCACGTCGTGCCGATCTTCCAGGGCTGCCAGCTCCGGCAACTCATCGGGTGGGCTGTCACTGCTGATCTTTTGCAGGCCTTCGAATATCAGCAGCGAGATAAGACCATCGGAGTAGGCAAGCAGAAGTTCTGATTGCTCTTTCGACATCGAGAACTTCAACTCGGTGGCCGCGACAGAAGCCTTGGCCCTGGCACCCGCCGCCTGCGGCCCGCCAATAGCCGCCAATTCTTCGCAGAACGTATGCAGCAGGTTTGACTGCTGAACATCAAAGCGAAACGTTCTGACTTCCTGATGGGCGAGAGAGATAACGGATTCGGTACTTTGTTTTATAGCGGTGGTCATGTGTGACATCCCTGTGGTGCTTTGCACCTTTTTTATTGTTTATAGGCACTGCTTGAACAACAACGCACAAGGCCCTGCATATCAAACGATGCATTGCTTCAGGTTGATGCGAATCCATGAAGTGTTCAAAGGCACAGATAGACTGTCGGCCTTCAGACGCGAAGTGCCTGTCAATGCCTGTGTTACGCGCAATACGTAACGTGCATGGATTTTTCTAGCGTAATCGGAGTGCTCGCAGGGAACGGCAGAGCAAGGGTGACGGGAACGGAAGCGGCAGTGCGGTGCGTTCTTGAAGGCGCATATAGGAAAACCTGGCAGATTGTTTTTATTTTGATTTTCTGTAGCGAGTCTTTCAAAGTGGATCGGGAGTATTGAAACTTCCCGGGGCAGATAATGACCCACTGAAAAAACGCGCCGAGATTAACATCAAAATAATGGCCAGCAAATTATTTTGATAAAGCTGTCCCCTTGGCCGTGATAGGCGCACGTCATGGAAGGGATATTCGGTGCCTGTTGCACGTAGCCGCAACAGGCACTGTCACTCAGGCTACGCCGTTGGGACCGTCGAGCACCTGGCGTACTTTTCTGGCGAGATCGTGAGGCATGCAAGGCTTGGACACTACTTCAAACTCGGTACCGCCCAGGTCAGTCCGCTCGATAGAGCTTTCGGCGTAACCCGTGGTCAGCAGCACCTTGATTTTCGGGTAGCGCCGTTTCACTTCCCTGGCCAGCATCACCCCGTTCATCCCGCCCGGCATGATCAGGTCGGTGAAAAGCAGGTCATACGTCTCGCCGCTTTCAAAACGCTTCAGCGCTTCCCGGGCATTGAGCACCATGTCAGTGACGTAGCCGTAATCTTCCAGCACCATCTTGGCCAGCTCTGCGACGTCGGGTCGATCCTCGACGATCAGGATGCGTTCGCTGCCAGTTTTGCTGGCAACCGGTGTAGCGTGGTCATGAATGCTGATGCTGGCATCATCCACCGGGAAGTAGAGGCGCAGTGTGGTCCCGACATCTTCCTCGGAGTAGATCCGCGCCGCTCCGCCCGATTGCTTGGCAAAGCCATAGACCATCGACAGCCCAAGACCGGTGCCCTGGCCTTCTTCCTTGGTCGTGAAGAACGGGTCCATAACCCGGTCGCGAATGCTGGCAGGCATGCCGATGCCATTGTCTGTGATCGAAATACTCACGTAACTGCCCGGCAGCAGGCCGTCATAAGAGACGCTGGCCAGGTCCTTCACGATGATGTTTCGCGTTTCGATGAACACCCGACGGTCCTGCCTGCCAATCAGCGCATCCCGTGCGTTGATCAGGATGTTCAGCAGAGCAACTTCGGCCTGGCTCGGGTCGAGGCGACAGTTGAGAAGGGCGGGCTCAAGGCTGTACTCAACCGGAACTTCTGCACCGAAAGTACGCTCGATCAAGGCCTCCATGCCCGTGACCACCTGATTGAGGTTCAGCACCCGGCCTTGCAGCTTCTGCTTTCGGGCAAAGGCCAGGAGTTGCTTGGTCAGGGTGCTGGCACGGTCAACGGCCGACTTGGCGTGCTCGACGCTTCGTTTGATGCGAGGGACATCGATGCTGGACTTGTCGGTGGCTGAGTCGATCAGGCCGATGTAACCCCCCATGACCTGCAACAGGTTATTGAAGTCATGGGCAATCCCGCCGGTCAATTGGCCCAGTGCTTCCATTTTCTGGGCCTGACGCAAGGCATCCTCAGCATCCCGGCGGCGGCTGACATCCAGTTGTGAGGCGAAAAAGTAAACAAGATCGCCATTGTCATTGAAGACTGGCGACATGAACAGGGCGTTCCAGAACGACGAGCCGTCCTTCTTGTAGTTCAGGATTTCCGTCGCGATGTCTTGTTTGTCTGCAATGGCCTGGCGCAAGGCGGCGACAACTGCACGATCCGTTTCCGGCCCTTGCAGAAAGCGACAGTTACGGCCCACGATCTCATCGGCTGAATAGCCCGTCATCTCGAGAAAAGCCTGATTGGCAAAGATGATCGGATTATCCGGGCGATGAGGGTCGGTAAATATCATCGGCATCCGGGTGGTTTCGACGGCTGCAAAAAAGATATCTTTTTGTGGATGAGAGATATCACCCGTTACCCGGTTATTCACCCGGACTTTACTATCGCTCACACACCCACCCTCAACGCTCGGTCACATCAGTGAACTATAAGAGCGTTATCTTGCCTGTTCGGTTCCGAAGGGTGATGTGCGGTAGGGCAAAAGAGTTGGGGTGAGGTAGGGACTGCCTGTAGGTAATCACCCGTCGTCTCGGCGTAGTAGCCGGTAGGAGCGGATTTATCCGCGAGACGTCATTGATGTCGCAAAGTTTCTAAACTGCCTACACGGCAGTTAAGCCAACACTTTGCCAATAACCCCTCGTTTTAAAAGCAAGACCATGGCTAGAGCGCTGTTTTACCCTTTTTCGAGGCTTTTAAGTCATTGATTTTAAAAGGAGCAGGAGGGGGCTGAAAAAAGAGGATCAGAACCCGGCAGGCCTTTGCCAAAAGCCTGCCGGGCTAAAGTCAATCTCGCTTCACATCACGAATCGTTTGCCACCCAGGGCTTCCAGCAGTTTGCGCCATATTCCTCGTCTGGGTTGGGGGGCCACCTCCATGACCACATGCGGCACATCCCTGAATCGAATCCATGATTCGCTGCGCCATTGCAATACGCTCAGGGCATTGCCGAACCATTGCATCTGATTCAGGTTGGGTTGATCGCCCTTGACTGCATGTTGCTGATGCAAAACCGGCAACACCTCATGGGTCAGCCAGTGGCGCAAGGCGCGATTTTCGGGGATGTAATGATGAACCAGCATCGCAAACACACCGGACTCACTGAGCAGCATGCACTTTTCCCAACGGCCATGGGCATGCAGCCAGGCGGTGCGACGTTGATCGGGGTCGAGCTTGAGGGTGGCGCGTTCGTCCAGCATTTTGCCCATCAGACGCGCAAGGTCCGACAGGCAAAACCATGCCTGAGCGTCACACGTGACGGCACGCAAGGCGCGGTGATGGCGGTTGAAAACGAGGGCTTCAAATTGTTCTGTGCAGGGCGCAGAGGGATTGAGGGGGTACATCGGCGTAGCTCCTGGATGATTGAAGCTGCCACACAACGTCGCTAAACGAATGGGTGGCAGCTGTGCGAAGGTTAGCGAACCGGTATCCAGAGAACCGGCAGACCCGAAGGTCTCCGACGCACAGCCGCCATAACGCATACCTCAAGCATAAGCCTGAAGTATTCGGGGGACGCTGAAACGTCTGGATAATCGGGTCGCTAAACCCTGCCGCTGATTTTGCAGCGGACGGCGCGGAGACTAACGCGCACTGCAAGACGTGGCAACTGCTGGCCGTTCGATGCCTGTTTCAATCACTGCCCATTGCGAGAGGCCCGCCACCTAATCACGCCAGACCGGCATCAACCGCTCATCAATCACCCAATGAGACTGCCCAGGACGTATGCAGACACCACCGACCCAACGCTCATGAGCGGCATGCTCCAGCCAATATGCCTCACCCCTCAAAACCTGCTTGCCCAATGGCGTAATCGTCAACAGGCGACGAGGCCATTCCAGATGAGCCTCCGACTCGATCAGCAAGGGGCGCGGAGTATCGATCAGCGGTCGCATCATCGCGTGAAACATCATATCCCCCAGAAACGGCAGCGGCTCGCGTTTGGCCATCAGTTCGGCGAAAACCCTGCCGCATGCCACGGGGCCAGCCTCGTCCACATACTGCAAAGTCAGGCGCTCAGTGAGCGACAAGCCATCGCGAATACCCGGTAACTCCTGCAATTGCCGTAACAGCGCGGGCGCGAGAAAGGGCAGGGCGGCGTTCGGTTCATGAGCCAGTTTCGCCAAGGCCGCGGGAGATGAATCGCAATAAGCCAGCCACGCCTGACGCGCCAACAACAGCGCGTCCTCATCCACCCGCCTGCGCTGTGGCCAAAGCCAGGCAAGTACATCGGGCGCCAGTTGCCCGATGCCGATGAAGCGCTGAACGCCGGGCACCCGATCCACCTCGATCAGCTCAAGCTTGCGCGGCAGACGCTCAAGCCCCGCCAGCGCCCGTATCAGGAAAAGCTGATCATAAGCATCCGCTTCGCACCACAGCACACTATGGTCGGCGTCGCTCAACTGCGAGAGGTTGGAATATTCATCATCGAACCGTCGTGCGGCGTCGGCCACATCAACCCCGAAAGCCTCGTTGATGAACTGGCTGCGCAGCGCCTTGTACGCCTCGGCAGGCAGATCCTGGACCGGCCCCATGCACAGCGGGTCCGTCAGCATCCGGAACGAACCCTTGAAACCTGCCAGTTGCAGGCTGTGCGCAATGTCGTTGCCGCAACGCCAATGCACGGTACGCGCTTCGTCACTCGCCTCGAAATCCGGATGCCGCGCCGCAAACTCCACCGCATCCACATGGGCCTTGAGCTTGGGCCAACTGCTGAAACCCAGTTCCCGGGCGATCAGCCACTGGGCATCGGACAAGGTCACAGACGCGGAGGCATGAGTGCGTGAAATCATCGAAAGCTCATCAGGCGCAGCGCCATTTTTCATGCGCTGCAAAAGCGCCTTGGCCCGCTTGCGCTGCTGCTCAAGGTTGATACGACCGTCATTGGACAATGACGTAGAACGAGTAGACATACGATCTCCTTGCACAAACCTTGTCCGCTTGAAGGTCGGGAGTCGTAATGACGAATGCGGGGAAGCATGATCCTGGGCGCAGCCCTTTCCGCGGGTGGTGGCGTGGATAGCGCCGGGCTGGAATATAGGCAACGGACACGATGAATGCAATGTTCACCTGGCTAACAGGCATATCACTTTGTGGGACCGGATTTATTCAGGAAGGCGTTACCGAATAACCATCCGGATGCTGCTGGCCACAGCTCGTCGCGGCCAACGTATTCCCACCAGTGACAGGTATGCCTTAACTGATCGGCATTAGGAGGTTTGGCCCCTGATCTTGAGAAATCAGAGGCGGTGATGTTGAGCTATTTGAACAATTCAGCATGGCTGCCGAGATCGACAAAGGTCACTAGATCGGCTCGGGCTATATCATAAATCAGAAGAAAGTCCCCGCCGATGTGACATTCCCTATACCCGGCCCATTCGCCCTTCAGTGCATGATCCAGATACTCGGGAGGTAACTGCTCCCCCAAGAACAGCATCACCATAACCTTGCGGACTTCATGCATGTCGCGAAGCCCGGCGCGCTTATAACGCTCCCAAGACTTCTTAAATTCAGGTGTCTGCGCGCACTGTTTTGGCAGGTCGGCGCGCTTTTGCTTCTTTTCCGGCTTTGCCATCAGTATCCCTTAACATGTCATCGATAGAGTCGAACTGACGACGAATTTCACGCGCTTGTGCCATGGCTCGAGCGGTTTTTTCCGAGGGGACGCGTACCTCGAAAGGCAGCCCTTGAGTTGTCACAACTTGGCGGAGAAAAAGACGCAAGCCGTCACTGAGGGTCAGCCCGCATGCATTCAGTACTGCGGTGGCACGATCCTTCAACTCCTCGTCGATGCGGCAACGCACATCGGTGGTTTTAAGTGTTGCAGTCATGATCTCAGCTTCCTCAGCTTGGTATGTAGCTACGTTGTGGCTACGTGGCGATTATGTCATTCCATCAAATTTGGGCAAGTGCTTTTTGTCTTGGGCCGGACTTCAGCCAGTCCGTACGTCTTGAATCATGAGGCTGACAAGTCGTCTCCCAAGGCGGTAGACACAAGACAAAAGATTGCTGAAAAAGCGCTCACCCCTCTCGCTGACGCGCTTTTCGCAGTACAAAAAATCTGCAGCACAGACGAGCCGAGGGGCTTTAAATTGGTCGGCGAATTCATCGTGTGAAAGGTTTTGCAGAAAAATGAAGCGCGATTGCGCTGAGATGGGTGGAAAAAAGGGCCAAAGCGGGGCTGTGAGTGAATGTGTGGCCTTGGGCCGATTGGCAGGATCGCGTTTGCCCGTGAAAAACATATGCAGGCGCTGAAAATGTGTGGCCTGTAAGCTTTCCGCAGATGGGGGCCTGGATCACGCCGAGCGGGAATATAGGAAACGGACACGATGAATGCAATGTTCACCTGGCTAACAGACATATCACTTTGTGGGACCGGATTTATCCGGGAAGGCGTTACCGAGCCACCATCCGCAAACTGCTGGCTACACAACCCGCCGCCGCAAAACCTGCACCCACCGCCAATGCCAGGCTCGGCCCACTGTCGCCAACCAGCCCGAAACACAGCGCAACCAGCGCTGCGCCGGTCGCCTGCCCAATCAGACGCGAACTGGCCACGGTCCCGCTGGCTCCACTGGCCCGCTCCTTCGGGGCGGTGGTCATGATCGCCTTGAGGTTGGGCGCCTGGACAAACCCGAACCCGATCCCGCAATAAATCATGCGGGCCACGATTTCGCTGGTCGAAGGATGATCGGGCATCCATAGCAGCGACAGCATGCCGGTACTCAGGATGGCCAGCCCGATGCTGCACAACACGCCCGGCGGATAACGATCCGACAACCGCCCGGCAAAGGGACCGATGGCCGCCACCACGACCGACCACGGCGTCATCAAAAAGCCGGTCTGGATCGGATCAAGGCCCAGCGTCCGTTCAAAAAAGAACGGCAAAGACACAAACGCTAGCCCCTGAGTCGTAAACACACAAAACGCAGTGAGGGCCGACAAGGCAAACATCGGACGCTTGAGCAGATCAAGCGGGAACATCGGCGCCGGATGATTGCGCTCGCGACGCAGCATCAACGCCCCGGCAATAAGAAATACACCCAGCCCGACCAGCACACTGAACATGGATTCCAGTTGAGCAGCCTGACCCAATGCAAAGATGAGTGCGCCGAACGTGACCGTGTTCAGCAACGCTGTCTTGTAATCAAAAGGCTGCTCGGCGCGGGTATGGGCCGTGGGCAAGGAGTTCCAGGCGAAGGCCACGGCAAACAGCCCGATAGGCAGGTTGATCGCAAACAGCCAGGGCCAACTGGCGACTGACAGCACCAGCGAGGCCACGGTCGGGCCGATTGAAAAAGCGGTGCCCACTACCAGCGCATTCAGGCCCACCCCGCGCCCCAGATGTTCCCGGGAAAATATCTGGCCGATCAGGGCGGTATTCACGCTCATGATCGCGCTTGCCCCCAGGCCTTGCAGCACCCGCGCAGCAATCAGCGTGCTCAACGAGTCCGCCAGACTGCACAGCCCGGAAGCCACGACAAACATGATCAGGCCGCCCAGATAAATCTTGCGCGGCCCGATGACACCACCCAGCGCTGCCAGCGGAAGCAGAGTCGCCACCGCCGCCAGTTGGTAGGCATTGATGATCCACACCGCCGCAGCGGGTGAAGTATTTAGATCCGCCGCAATCGCGGGCAGGGCGGTATTGGCAATGGCGATATCCAGCGTTGCGAGCGCGATGGACACCAGAATCGCCGCCATCGCCCGCCACTGTCGTGCGGTGAGTTGAGGTCCAGTAGAAGGCATCGTTCAGGTCACGCCTGATCGGCGGCTTGATCAGCCTGAAACTTCTTCACCACTTCATTGGCAATCTTGAAACTGTCGAGCGCTGCCGGCACGCCGCAGTAGATACAGGCCTGCAGAAGAATTTCCTGAATCTCGGCGGGCGTCACGCCATTGTTCAAGGCACCCAGCACATGCAGACGCACCTCGTTGGGCCGGTTGAGAGCCGTCAGCATGGCCAGATTGAGCATGCTACGAGTCTTGCGCTCCAGCCCCGGACGAGTCCAGACCTCACCCCAGCACCATTCGGTGGTGATCTTCTGCATCGGAATCATGAAGTCCTCGACCTCATCCACCGACTTGTCCACATAAGCCGCGCCCAACACCTCGCGACGCACCTCCAGGCCTTTCTTGAATTGCGGGTTATCGAACTCTTCTTTCAACGGCATGGCAGGCTCCGATATTCATTTTTATTGAGTCGCGACTGAAACGCCCAAGGTGCGGCCCCGGGGCGTGTATCGCCACTATAGCCATTTGCCGGAATAACAAAAATTCACAATTTTCATGATGTGCATTCCAGTGTGGAATGGCTTCGCGCTCCCGGCACGACACGATTTGTGCAGGCTGTGTGGGACCGGATTTATCCGGGAAAGCGTCAGCTCTGCCAACGATGTCTACCCGGTGCAGCAAGGCCGCATAAGCAACACGGCCATACTCAATCACTCTGTTATCTCAGCGGCCCATCACCTTCCGCCAGAACCCACGCTCAGGCGAAGGTAAAGCCTCGGGCGCAACATTCGGCATATCCCGCAACCGAATCCAGGGCTCATCACGCCACTGCATCACACTCAACGACGTACCCGGCCACTGCAAATGGCTCAGCCTCGGATTATCCAGCGTCACGTTCTGCGCCCCATGCAGCACCGGCAACACCTCATGAGTCAGCCACTGCCGCAACGCCCGGTTCTCAGGCACGTAATGATGAACCAACAACGCAAACGCCCCCGACTCGCTGACCATCAACTGCTTTTGCCACTTGCCATTGGCCTGCAACCAGACAACCCGGCGCTGATCGGCATCCAGCTTGAGCGCCGACCGCTCACCCAGGGTTTGGCCCATCAGGCGGGCAAGGTCTGAGAGACAGAACCAGGCTTGGGATTCGGTGAATATGGCGCGGAGCATGCGGCTGTGTCGCAGGAAGAGGGTGGCTTGGAAGGAGGATGTACAGGGAAGATTACTGCTGAAATTTTGCATGGTTTTCATTCATCGGAAATGGCTGATGGAGCTGCCCGAATTGTCGCCAAACAATGGGTGGCAGTTGTGTGTGGGTTGGCGAACCGGTAGCCATCTCCAAGCCCGGCAGGCCCGAAGGCCTCCCGCACACAACTGCCATAACGCGATGAGCCGACAGGATAAAGCGCTGGCATCACGATGGGGAGAGATTTAGCTTTGTCGGGTCGCCAAACCCGGTCGCTGAATTGGTAGCGAACGTGGGAAGGGTAGCTTGGGGGTAGGGTAGGGGAAATGAGGGGATTCAGTTTGGGTTGGGTGATGGGGAGTAGGTGGTTGTAGGGTGGGTGTGAGTGTGGCGTAGGATTGGCCTTAACTGATCGGTATGAATTTGTAGGACCGGATTTATCCGGGAAGGCGTCAGTTCTGCCAACAATGGCTATCCGGTGAAAATATGCTGATCAGCAAGGCCGCATAAGCCACACGGCCTTACTCAATCACTCTGTTATCTCAGCGCCCCATCACCTTCCGCCAGAACCCACGCTCAGGCGAAGGCAAAACTTCGGGCACGACATTCGGCATATCCCGCAACCGAATCCAGGGCTCATCACGCCACTGCATCACACTCAATGACGTACCCGGCCAGTGCAAATGGCTCAGCCTCGGATTATCCAGCGTCACGTTCTGCGCCCCATGCAACACCGGCAGCACCTCATGAGTCAGCCACTGCCGCAACGCCCGGTTCTCAGGCACGTAATGATGAACCAACAACGCAAACGCCCCCGACTCGCTGACCATCAACTGCTTTTGCCACTTGCCGTTTGCCTGCAACCACACAACCCGGCGCTGATCGGCATCCAGCTTGAGCGCCGAACGTTCGCCCAGGGTTTGGCCCATCAGGCGGGCAAGGTCTGAGAGACAGAACCAGGCTTGGGATTCAGTGAATATGGCGCGGAGCATGCGGCTGTGGCGCAGGAAGAGGGTGGCTTGGAAGGAGGATGTACATGGGGAATCGGATAGAAGCTTTTGCATAGAGGCACACTTTTTATGGTCGCTGAAAAAGAGCTGCCACGGATTGTCGCCAAACAAATGGAGGCAGCTGTGTGAGGGTTGGCGAACCGGTAAAAAGATAAACCCGGCAGACCCGAAGGCCTCCCGCACACAACCGCCATAACGCAGGGACAGAAGAATAAATCGACTGCTTCGCGATGGGGGAATTTATCTTTAGATCGGGTCGCCAAACCCGGTCGCTGAACTGGCAGCGAACGGCAGGAAGCGTAGCTTGGGGGCCGGGTTGGTTAAATGAGGGGATTCAGTTTGGGGGAGGTAATGGGGAGTCGGTGGTTGTAGGGCGGGAGTGCGTGGGGACGTAGGATTTGACGGTTATGAAGTGGAGTTGGACTGCCTATACGGCAGTGAAGCACCAGGTCTCTGATGACCAAGTCGTTGACCTTTTCTGAGCTGCCTGCACGGCAGTGAAGGACGCAGAGCTGCATAGCTGATGCCTGCTCTTTTTCTGAGCTGCCTACACGGCAGTGAAGCCAGAGCATTGCCTTGCATGGCGGCGAGCGCTTTTCTGAGCTGCCTACACGGCAGTGAAGTACGATGCGTACGGCGCAACAGGCAGCTATCCTTTCTGAGCTGCCTACACGGCAGTGAAGGAGCCTATGCGGGCGCTGCCGTCGGTGTTGAATTTCTGAGCTGCCTACACGGCAGTGAAGTGCAAGTGTCTGCTGACATTGAAAGCCATCCATTTCTGAGCTGCCTACACGGCAGTGAAGCGCCAACAGCTGGCAGACGTGTCGAACGAGCGTTTCTGAGCTGCCTACACGGCAGTGAAGCATGTGGATATACGAGCCGGACGCCGTAATTATTTCTGAGCTGCCTACACGGCAGTGAAGGCTAACGCCATACCCAGGTGATGACTACGCTTTTTCTGAGCTGCCTACACGGCAGTGAAGCTTTCGACAAATTCCAGCTCCCACCCGCCACTTTTCTGAGCTGCCTACACGGCAGTGAAGGCATGGCCATGTTCAGGGCGACCACGCAGTTTTTTCTGAGCTGCCTACACGGCAGTGAAGTCGCCCGCGTTCAGGATCTGCGAGGGGTTGTATTTCTGAGCTGCCTACACGGCAGTGAAGAACCAGCGCGACTCCGAGAACGCCATTAGCGTTTTCTGAGCTGCCTACACGGCAGTGAAGGGTCTTCTCGCGACGGGAGCTGCTGTCGGGCTTTTCTGAGCTGCCTACACGGCAGTGAAGCTTTACAGGGGTTGGCGGTGCGACCCGGCTTCTTTCTGAGCTGCCTACACGGCAGTGAAGTAGACACCTTGCCTTATAACTCTCCGTTTTTAAAGATAAACCACCTGCTTGGGGCCGTTTTACCCTCTTTTTTGAGGGTTCCGTAACTTGTTGATTTTAAAGGGGCGACGGAGTCTGAAAAAAAGAGGGTCAAAAAGAGGGTGTTTGAAGTCGTGGTTTGGTGCCGGAGCTGTATGCGAATTCATTCGCGGTAGGCCGGTACATTCAAAGGACATGTATTGTCTGGAATGCCGTCTTCGCGAATGAATTCGCTTCTACTCGGGTAGCTGCGACTGAAGGAGGAGTGCGCTTGCCCGCGACGTTCGTGCAGGCAATGCATTTTCATTGGCAGGGCGACAGTCGTCGCGGGCAAGCTCGCTCCTACAGGCCGGCAATCACCAAAACCCAGACACAAAAAAACCGGCTCAACTGGCCGGTTTCTTTCACCCCAAGCTCTGCAACCGCTTGAGTGTCTTGCTATGTGGTGCCCGAGGGAGACTCAAAAAAGAGCCTGCATCCCTTGTGAATGAGGGCTTTGTTATTGATTGATTTATTTTCTACTCATAAATCTACTCACACTTTTTTAACTTGAGAGGCATGACGACATCGCAGCAAGTCTGTGAGTAATGCTATAATGATATCATCGATTACTGCTGTGTTCACTGATGATGTAAGCCAAGGAAAATCTACATGTCGGCAAGAGAAATCAAGAGGTTAACTGAACAGGGTTTCAAAATTGATGAGGAAGGGAGTTCCAACATTAATTTAGCCCTCATATCTCTACGGCTTGCGTTGAAAGCCTATTTTTCCACCTATAAAAGTTTTTCTTATCGCATCAGAGCACTTGATGCGCAGCACGGTTCGACTGAAGAGGAAATTATATTCAATCATCGTCCCGCTTATTGTGAGGCGTATGCAGAGTGTATTGTTCACTTTCAACATTTTGCAGAGTTAACCTGTAAAAGTTTTTTACGAAACGATCATCAATTGCTTGCGGATAGCGTCATTAAGGCTCCCGAGTTATTGTATAAGCTTGTGCACAAAAAGAAACTTACGGTCGAGGAAGAGCAGAAGCTTTTTAGTGCTGAGTTTGGGGAGTCGTTGAACAGACTTAAAGAATTGGTGAAATCTGGTCAGCTTAAAGGTAGCAATAAATTAGGCTTTATTTTTGAATATTGTGATGCCTTGGTGCAACTCAATAGTCTGCGCAATAGAGTTTGGCACCGAGGGCTGTATGTGTTGAAATACACGGCTTTGGATGAGTTTGTTGGTCGCTACCTGCTGCCATATGTAGTAGCGACCCTAAAGCACCCTATGTTTAGAGGCGAAGAAGTAAACTGGAAGTACAGGTCCCTTGCTTGCGGAACAGACCCCATCGCAGAGATTGTTAAACATTTTAAAGATGAAGTGTATGATTTGGGGAAGGTCGCATTCCTCAAAGAGATGGGCAGGGCTGCCTATGAAAATAGGCTGCCGCCGGTGGTTAAAAAAGGTACTAAAAGCAAGCTTGATAAAAAGTTCACTTTTGGGGCGATTTTTGGTTCGCGCCGGAGAGAGCGAGCAGAAAGAATTGCCAAGAGCGAGGCCGCGTTAGATTACAATCATGTAACTGAATGCCCTGTGTGCGGTGCTAAATCTCTAATTGTACATGAGGAAACCGACTTTGATTATGACGAAGAAACAGACGAGCCAGTAAGTTATCGTCGCTATACTCATGAAGTGCACTGTGAGAACTGCACTTTTACCTTAGAAGATGCGGTGAAGAACGCAGGTGATTACGGTATTCATGGTATTAAAGATTTTTTTGTGACTGATTGATAGTTTGCGCGAGTGTAAGGTTCTTATAGTGTATTCTTCTAACATTTGTTGACGCCTGCGAGAGCAGGCGTTTACAGGATAGAATCAAGGAGATTTTATGAGTCGGCATCTAACGGGGCTCTTTCTTGGCGCAGGTGCTTCGTTTGATGTGGGGATGCCTCTAGTATGGGATTTGACGCAAAAAATAAAAAACTGGCTGACACCGGAGAAATTGCGCGGCTTCAATGAAGGTTGGAAAAGACAAGGCGGTGGGGTTTCAAATTCGATTATTGAAGAATTAATAAATGTTATGTCGAGGGATGACTTGCATTATGAGAGTATTCTCGGATATCTAGAGGTTCAATCGAAGCGGCACGGTGGTCGTTCCGAAGGGTATCACACGATGTATTCGTGGATGGTAGAGATGGTGTATATGCAGCTGTATCTACAGCATGTAAGTGGATCTCAGTTGATTTTAGAGCACCTAGATCTCTACAGAGGGATATCTGCGCTATATGAAAACAATACACCATTGTGGGTTTTTTCCCTAAATCACGACTCTATTGTAGAGATGATTGCCAAAAAGCTTTCTATACCGTTGTATTCAGGGTTTACAGATGAATTGGTTGAGCTGCCTCGGCGGGATGCCGCTGGGGAAGTAATTGGTACTCTTTTGGCAGAGTCAATATCTAAGGCTGAGTTGGATAACGGATGTATGCGGTTCCCCAATCCACCGAAGCCTGGGGTTTACTTGCTCAAAATTCACGGCTCTCTTGATATATTTGTCAATAATGACAATTTCGATTTAGTGAAAATTCTTCCTCAAGGCGATAAACCTGAGGCAGTCATCGATTCTCTACGGGCCGCCAACGAAGAGTTGGTTTATGTAGAGCCGCGTGCGCCTGGTGGTAAAGCCAAAGCTCTGAATGAGATCGCCTATGCCGACTTTGACGGAGAGATGCAATTTCTGCGCAGGACCCTACTGTCTGGAGCCCAAAAATTTAATGAGCAGTCTTCTCAGGTCCTTCCTAAGTCGATGCTTAAACACTTTAAGTCTAATATCAATTTTGTCCGAGAGCTGATCTGTGTTGGCTACGGATTCGGTGATCTGCACATTAATGAGATTATGAAATCTTGGTTGGAGTTTTCTGCAGATAGGTCCATCAAGATCGTGAGTCCAGGCGCGAGGTCAATTCCGTCCTTTCTATTGCATCTTGCTCCACAAGTTGAGTTGGTTCCTAGCGGGGCTACGGAATTTTTCGATCAAATAGCAGGAATAAAGAGGCCTGAAAAGGAGTTGTTAGCAAAAAGTATTTTCCTAGCATCTCGTAGACTTGGACCTGTCAAAAGTGCGGAGGCGCTTAAGTCATTTGAGGCGAGTGAGCATGATAGGCATCTCGCTGCAGTCGCAGAAATGGTGTTGTCCGTTAAAGATGGGGAAGATCTGGAAAGCATTTTAAAAAGAACTGAAGGTGTTGTCGCTTCGGAAATTGAAACGAGTCGACGGCTTTTACAACATCTTGAATCAATGTCGTGAAAACTTGGGGGTGACACCCCTACACACCCGGAATTCAGGGTATGTAAAAGTGACCCTGGCTCACTTTAAGCTTTGTCCTGAGCCACGATCGATGCAGAAATGATGACCCCGCCCCAGCGACGATGGCCGATGCAGATCGGGACAGGGTTGCCGCTGGCTGTGGAGGTTCTCCGGCGCCCCACTCTGTGACAGGCCAGTGGCCTGGGGACTGAGCATCTGAATTACGCCGCCAGCGGTCGATCCTATGCCAGCGGCGAGGAAGCCAGCTTGTGAACCAGGTGCGACGAAGAAAGAGGCAACGATTAGAGCGATGCCAACGATAGTTTGAAGCACTCCAGCCCGCTTGCTGCCCTTGATGACGGGTACAAACCGCAGTTCCCGAGCACCGCCCAGGGCAAGATCATCCTCGCCGATGTTCTTCCCATTCTTGAACACGGCGAAGCGCAGTCCTTGCGCCTCGGCACCGGCCAGGTCTCGGGCGAACCCTGGATAATTGGCGTCTAGGGCCTTGGCGGCCTCTCTTGCGTCGCCGTGAGCCAGCAAAAAGTTGTGGTGTTTTCCATACTTCTGCCCAAGGAAGCCATACAGTCGGATCTTGGTTCTCGGTGCGTAATCAATCGCGGTTGCGGCCATCACACAGCCTCCTGTGGCATCGGCAGGTGAACGCCCAGGCGCCGGGTTGTGCCACTGTTGTCCGATTTTTTTGGGGAAAATTATCTCAATGTTCGGGATGTGCGCGAATATGTCGTGGTGATCTTCTTTCGACAGAATTTCAGTCAGTGAAGCATTGTTCTGGATTTCGATTTCCTCAAACTCAGGGGTTTCTGTTTTTTCGAGGTTTTCCACAGATCTAAAGAGGATTCATCCGCTTCTCCGTCCTCGACTGCTATTTGATCTGAGTTTTTTTGCTGCAAGAGGCAATGTAGAGTCAGAGGCTTAATGGACTGATTAGCGGGCAGGGTTTCTTGTGAGGTTATGCAACGGGCTGCGTCCCAGTAAAAATTCCCAGGAAGCGACAGCTCTGTAGGGCTGTTGCGAATAGCCTCAGTAACGTCAATCAGGTCGAGAACATACATCGCCTCAGTAGAGCCAGCTTCACGAAGCTCCTGAAGTTTTGGTATTAGCAGCGAATGCTCGAACTTGAGCATGTGTGCCATTGAGGTAATAGTTGCTCTCAGGTGAAACAACCAATCTTTTGCTGAAAACTCAGCTGTCACCTTGTAGTTTTTCAAGTCGAACCAGGTCGGTAGATCTCTTACAGTGCCAATTTTAGCCATGTCTGATACCCCATCTGAAGATTAGGCTGATCGGCCTATGCAGATAACGTTGCCACCTGCGCAGAGTGCGTCGATCACGTCAGCCCATGCCTGCATCATCACGCGGCGTTGATCCAGGTAGTGTGCGTGGTTGTAAGTGTCACGGATCGAGTCTTGGTCACCGTGGGACAGTTGTCGCTCGATCCAGTCGCGGTTATAGCCTCGGCTGTTGAGACTCGTGCTGAGCAGATGGCGAAAACCGTGGCCAGTCTGACGCCCCTCGTATCCCATCGTGGAAAGCGCCTTGTTCACCGTGTTCTCGCTCATTGGCCTAGATCGATCATTGCGCCCGGGGAAGGCGAGGGGATAGGTGCCGGTCAGTTCTTGTAGTGCACGTAGGAGGGCCACGGCCTGACGTGGGAGCGGGACGATGTGGGGGCGCCGTGCCTTCATCCGTGCTGCTGGGATAGTCCAGGTTGCAGACTCCAGGTCGAACTCTTCCCAGGGAGCCAGTCGTAGCTCGCCGGGTCGCACTGCTGTGAGTAACAGTAGGCGAATGGCGATCTTGCTGGTGATATTGCACTGGGCCGCGTCCAGCTTCTCAAGCAACTCGGGCAGTTCGCCTTCTGATACGTGCGGATGGTGGCGAGTGCGTGGGGCGTGGGCGGCTACCACGTCCAGATCGGTGGCAGGGTTGCTGGGTACCACACCCTTGGCCAACCCGAAGCGGAATATCTGGCTCAGCCACTGGCGAACCTTGCGGGCGACGTTGAACGCCTCTCGCTGCTCGATCTTGCGCACCAAGTCTACCAGTTCGGGGCGCTGGACCTCGGCGGCGGGCCGTTTGCCAATCACCGGGAAAATGTCTGACTCCAGGTACTGCAGGGTCTTCGACGCGGTAGCTGGTGCCCATCGTGGCTGGTTGTAGTCGTACCACTCCCGCGCCAGCACTTCGAGCGTCAACACCTGGGCGGCGGCAGCGGCTTTTTCCTGCCGTTTATGTGCGCTTGGGTCTATGTCCTGTGCCAGCAACTTTCGCGCGGCATCCCGGCGCTCGCGTGCCTGGGCAAGTGTGACGGCGGGGTAGGCGCCCAGGCCCAGCATCTTGGCCTTGCCCTCGAATCGGTAGCGAAGGCGCCAGAGCTTGCCACCAGCTGTCGTCACCTCAAGGCAAAGGCCTTGGGCGTCAGCGAGCCGATAGAGCTTGTCGCGTGGTTTGGCGGTGCGGAGGGCGGTATCTGTGAGTGCCTCGGGGGATTCCTCGCAGTGACCGAGCTGGACGGCTCTGCGGTGGTGTGTGAGTAGGATTCTGGACCGAACTCGGCTCTACTCACCAATCTACTCACATCAGATTGGGCTTACAAGGGAATTACTGGGAACGCTGGGCACAAAAAAACCGGCTCAGTGGCCGGTTTCTCTGGTTATCCAAGCATTCTTGGGAACGCTGGATAATTATGTATGGTGCCCCGAGGGAGACTCGA
Organism: Pseudomonas sp. Irchel 3A18; assembly: GCF_900187465.1. NCBI lineage: Bacteria > Pseudomonadati > Pseudomonadota > Gammaproteobacteria > Pseudomonadales > Pseudomonadaceae > Pseudomonas > Pseudomonas sp. Irchel 3A18. The sequence continues at coordinate 280,315 of NZ_FYDI01000002.1, read as the reverse complement.
ACTCCCACTCCTTTCGAAAACGGATTTTGAATCCGCCGCGTCTACCAATTCCGCCATCAGGGCTCAATGGCGGCGAAGTATAGGGATGCGCATATCATTGGTCAACAAGGTTTTTTGCAGGTTTTTTACTAATCCTTCCAAACCGGATAAACTCCCGGGCCCTGCTTATCGAACACCATCATGCGCGTTGCTGACTTTACCTTCGATCTTCCTGATTCCCTGATTGCTCGCCATCCGCTGGCCGAGCGGCGCAGTAGTCGTCTGTTGACCCTGGACGGGGTGAGCGGCGCGCTGGCGCATCGTCAATTCACTGATTTGCTTGAGCATTTGCGCTCTGGCGATCTGATGATTTTCAACAACACCCGTGTGATTCCCGCACGTCTGTTCGGGCAGAAGGCGTCCGGCGGCAAGCTGGAGATTCTGGTCGAGCGGGTGCTCGACAGTCATCGGGTGCTGGCGCATGTGCGGTCGAGCAAGTCGCCCAAGCCGGGTTCGTCGATCCTGATCGATGGCGGTGGCGAGGCCGAGATGGTGGCGCGCCACGACACGCTCTTCGAGCTGCGTTTCGCTGAGGAAGTGCTGCCGCTGCTGGATCGCGTCGGGCATATGCCGTTGCCTCCTTATATAGATCGTCCGGACGAAGGCGCTGACCGTGAGCGTTATCAGACGGTCTATGCCCAGCGTGCCGGTGCGGTGGCTGCGCCGACGGCGGGTCTGCATTTCGATGAGCCACTGCTGGAGGCGATTGCCGCCAAGGGCGTCGAAACGGCGTTCGTGACGCTGCACGTAGGCGCTGGCACGTTTCAGCCGGTGCGTGTGGACAGGATCGAAGATCACCACATGCACAACGAATGGCTGGAAGTCAGCCAGGAAGTCGTCGATGCCGTGGCCGCGTGCCGTGCGCGGGGCGGGCGGGTGATTGCAGTCGGGACCACCAGCGTGCGTTCGCTGGAGAGCGCGGCGCGTGATGGCGTGTTGAAGCCGTTCAGCGGCGACACCGATATCTTCATCTATCCGGGGCGGCCGTTTCATGTGGTCGATGCCCTGGTGACCAATTTCCATTTGCCTGAATCCACGCTGTTGATGCTGGTTTCGGCGTTCGCCGGTTATCCCGAAACCATGGCGGCCTATAAGGCGGCCATCGAGCATGGGTACCGCTTCTTCAGTTACGGTGATGCGATGTTCATCACCCGCAATCCCGCGCCGACTGCCCCGCAGGAATCGGCCCCAGAGGATCAAGCATGAGTCGCACCTGTCGTATGTCTTTCGAGCTGCTGGCCACTGACGGCAAGGCTCGTCGCGGTCGCCTGACCTTCCCGCGTGGCGTGGTGGAAACCCCGGCGTTCATGCCGGTGGGCACTTATGGCACGGTCAAGGGCATGCTGCCTCGGGATATCGAGGCCACCGGCGCGCAGATCATTCTGGGTAACACTTTCCACCTGTGGCTGCGTCCGGGCACCGAGGTCATCAAGGGCCACGGCGACCTGCACGATTTCATGCAGTGGAAAGGACCGATCCTGACCGACTCCGGTGGTTTCCAGGTGTTCAGCCTGGGTGCCATGCGCAAGATCAAGGAGGAGGGTGTGACCTTCGCTTCCCCGGTCGATGGCGCCAAGGTGTTCATGGGGCCGGAAGAGTCGATGCAGGTCCAGCGTGACCTGGGCTCGGACATCGTGATGATCTTCGACGAATGCACGCCGTACCCGGCTGATGAAGACGTCGCACGGGTTTCCATGGAGCTGTCGCTGCGCTGGGCCAAGCGCTCGAAAGTCGCCCATGGCGAGAGCACGGCGGCGCTGTTCGGCATCGTGCAGGGCGGCATGCATGAAAATCTGCGCATGCGCTCGCTCGAAGGGCTGGACCAGATCGGTTTCGATGGCCTGGCCATTGGCGGTCTGTCGGTGGGCGAGCCCAAGCACGAGATGATCAAGGTGCTGGATTATCTTCCGGGCCAGATGCCAGCAGACAAACCTCGTTACCTTATGGGGGTAGGCAAGCCCGAGGATCTGGTTGAGGGTGTGCGCCGCGGAGTCGACATGTTCGATTGCGTGATGCCGACCCGCAATGCCCGCAACGGCCATCTGTTCATCGATACCGGTGTTCTGAAGATTCGTAATGCGTTCCATCGCCATGACGATTCGCCGCTGGATCCGACCTGTGACTGCTACACCTGCAAGAACTTCTCCCGCGCTTATCTGCATCACCTGGACAAGTGCGGCGAAATGTTGGGGAGCATGCTCAATACGATCCACAATTTGCGGCATTACCAGCTGCTTATGGCTGGTTTGCGCGAGGCTATTCAACAAGGTACATTGGCCGCCTTCGTCGATGCCTTCTATGCCAAACGCGGCCTTCCAACGCCGCCGCTTGGCTGAAACAGAACCGATTTTTCGTGTTTCTTATACTAATTATGCAATTGGAGCGCTAAATGAGCTTTTTCATCTCTCCCGCTTTCGCGGATGCTGCTGCACCGGCTGCCGGTCCTGCGGGCACCGGCTTTGAGTGGATCTTCCTGGTCGGCTTCCTGGTCATCTTCTATCTGATGATCTGGCGTCCACAGGCCAAGCGCGCCAAGGAGCAGAAAAACCTGCTCAGCAACCTGCAGAAGGGCGATGAAGTCGTTACTACGGGTGGTATCGCTGGCAAGATCAACAAGGTGACCGATGACTTCGTGGTGATCGAGGTTTCCGACACTGTTGAGCTGAAGATCCAGAAGGGCGCTATCGCTGCCACTCTGCCAAAGGGCACCCTGAAAGCGATCTGAGTACCATTTTTACCAATCGACGGGGCGCGCAAGGCGCCCCGCGTTCTAAGCGGGCGGCGTGATGCTGAACAAATACCCTCTGTGGAAATACGTACTGATCCTGGCGGTGCTGGTGGTCGGTTTCATTTATTCCGCACCCAATCTCTACCCTGACGACTCGGCTATCCAGATCAGTGGCGCGAGTACTGCGTTGCAGGTCAGTCAGGCGGATCTGGACCGTGCAGGCAAGGCGCTTGCCGATGCCGGTATCGCGGTCAAGGCCTCTTCTCTGGCTGAGAATGGCAAGGGCGGTTTGTTGCGTCTGAGCAAGCAGGAAGATCAGTTGCCAGCCAAGGATGTGGTGCGCAAGGCTTTGGGTGATGACTATGTCGTCGCACTCAACCTGGCCCGTACTACCCCGACATGGTTGCGTAACTTGGGCGCAAGCCCGATGAAGCTGGGTCTGGACCTTTCCGGTGGTGTGCATTTCCTGTTGGAAGTGGACATGGACAAGGCCATCGATGCTCGCCTGAAAGTCTATGAAGGCGAAGTCAAAACCCTGTTGCGCAAGGAAAAGGTGCGTTATCGCAGCCTTCCACAGGTCAACAACGTCATTCAGTTGGGTTTCACCGACGATGCCGAGCGTGAACAGGCCCGTGCCCTGGTCCGCAAGACCTTTACCGATTTCGATATCACGCCTGCCGAGTTGAACGGTATTCCTGTTCTGCGTCTGGCGCTGACAGCTGTCAAGCTGGCTGAAATTCGCGATTACTCCATCAAGCAGAACTTGACCACGGTACGTAACCGGGTCAACGAGCTGGGTGTTGCCGAGCCTCTGGTTCAGCGCCAGGGCGCCAACCGTATCGTGGTTGAGCTGCCGGGCGTGCAGGACACTGCCGAAGCCAAGCGTATTCTCGGCAAGACAGCCAACCTGGAGTTCCGTCTGGGCGCAGGTCCTGATGACTCCAAAGGCACGACCGAGATGTTCGAGTTCCGCGAAGGCGGACGTCCGGCAGCAGCGGTCGAGCGTGGTCTGATCATTACCGGCGACCAGGTGACTGACGCCAAGGCGAGCTTCGACGAGCACGGCCGTCCACAGGTGAACATCAACCTCGATGGTCATGGTGGCGAGCTGATGAGCCGCGCAACCCGCAGCAACGTGGGTCGCAGCATGGCGGTGATCTTCATCGAGCAGCGTCCGGTCACGACCTATGTGAAGCAGATGGTCGATGGCGTTGAGAAAGACGTACCGGTGCAGACTTTCAAGGAAGACAAGAAGATCATCAGCCTGGCGACCATCCAGTCGCCACTGGGCAGCCAGTTCCGGATTACCGGTCTGAACGGCCAGGGTGAGTCCTCCGAGCTGGCGTTGTTGCTGCGCGCCGGTGGTCTGGCGGCACCGATGTACTTCGCTGAAGAGCGCACCATCGGCCCGAGCCTGGGTGCCGACAACATCACCAAGGGTATCGATGCTTCCCTGTGGGGCATGCTGTTCGTTTCGCTGTTCATCATGGCGATCTACCGCTTCTTCGGTCTGATCGCGACGGTCGCTCTGGCCTTCAACATGGTCATGCTGCTGGCGCTGATGTCTCTGCTGGGTGCAACGCTGACCCTGCCGGGTATTGCCGGTATCGTTCTGACCATGGGTATGGCGGTGGATGCCAACGTGCTGATCTTCTCGCGTATTCGTGAGGAAATTGCCAATGGCATGAGCGTGCAGCGTGCAATCAACGAAGGTTTCGATCGTGCCTACACGGCGATCCTCGACGCCAACCTGACGACGCTGCTGGTCGGCGGCATTCTCTTTGCGATGGGCACCGGCCCCGTCAAAGGGTTTGCGGTGACCATGTCGCTCGGGATCTTTACCTCGATGTTCACGGCCATCATGGTGACCCGCGCAATGGTCAACCTGATCTACGGCGGTCGTGACTTCAAGAAGTTGTGGATTTAAGGGGCTGCCATGTTACGTACCATCAACTTCATGGGCGTTCGCAATGTTGCGTTCGCTATTACCATGCTCCTTACTGCACTGGCGCTGTTCAGCTGGTTCCATAAAGGGCTTAACTTCGGTCTGGACTTCACCGGCGGTACGCTGATCGAGCTGACCTACGAGCGTCCTGCGGACCTGGGCAAGGTACGTGAGGAGCTGGCTTCGGCTGGTTACCACGATGCTGTGGTTCAGAGCTTCGGCGCGACCACTGACTTGCTGGTGCGCATGCCGGGCGAAGACCCGCAACTGGGCACCCAGGTCGCTGAAGCGCTGCGCCAGGCGGGTGCCGATAACCCGGCAACCGTCAAGCGCGTCGAGTTCGTTGGTCCTCAGGTTGGTGAAGAGCTTCGCGACCAGGGCGGTATCGGCATGCTGCTGGCGCTCGGTGGCGTTCTGATCTACCTGGCGTTCCGTTTCCAGTGGAAGTTTGCGATCGGCGCGATCATCTCCCTGATTCACGACGTGGTCGTGACCATGGGTATCCTGTCGTTCTTCCAGATCACGTTCGATCTGACGGTTCTGGCGGCGGTGCTGGCTATCATCGGTTACTCGCTGAACGACACCATCGTGGTCTTCGACCGGGTCCGTGAAAACTTCCGCCTGCTGCGCAAGGCTTCGCTGATCGAGAACATCAACATCTCCACCACTCAGACCTTGCTGCGCACCATCGCGACTTCGGTTTCCACGCTGCTGGCAATCATTGCGTTGTGGGCGTTCGGTGGCGATAGCCTGGAAGGCTTCTCCATTGCGTTGTTCATCGGTGTTCTGGCGGGTACTTACTCGTCGATCTACATCGCCAACGTGATGCTGATCTGGCTGAACCTGACCACCGAGGATCTGATTCCTCCGGTTGTCACCGAGAAGGCGGATGATTTGCCTTGATGCCCCGCTAAAAATGAAGAAATGAAAAGGCGCGAGTTCGGAACTCGCGCCTTTTTTTATGCTCCAAGGCTTGGCAGTGCGTAGGAAAGAATCTACGCGTCCGTAGGTCAGGAGGTTCAAAGTGAACAAGTCTCTGCTTGTTGGTGCTGTGTTGGGTGCTGCTGTCGTTACCGCTGGTGGCGCTGTTGCCACCTACAGCCTGGTCAAGGGCGGCCCAGAGTATGCAGATGTGTTGGCCGTCGAGCCGATCAAGGAACAAATCAAGACCCCTCGTGAGGTCTGCAAGGATGTAGCCGTTACCCATCGTGCTCCGGTCAAGGACGAGCATCAGATCGTGGGTAGCGTGATCGGTGCTGTGGCGGGTGGCTTGCTCGGTAACCAGGTTGGCGGCGGTAACGGCAAGAAGATTGCCACGGTCGCCGGTGCGGTAGGCGGTGGTTATGCGGGTAACAAGGTTCAGGAAGGCATGCAGAACCGCGATACCTACACCACGACTGAAACGCGTTGCAATACCGTCAACGATATCAGTGACAAGGTCGTGGGCTACAACGTGAAGTACAAGTTGAACGAGAAGGTTGGACAGGTCCGTATGGCCAATGACCCGGGTAGTCAGATCCCTGTGGACAAGAATGGTCAGCTGATTCTGAGTCAGGCTGCTCAATAAGCCGTGATGTGGGAGTAGTCGGGCTTATTCTCGAATGAATTCGCTCCTACGCTCAGCAGGCATAAAAAAACCGGCGAAAGCCGGTTTTTTTACATCTGCCATTCAGCGTTTCAGCGAAGGCGGCAGGTGTGGAGCGATGGCAGTCAGGACTGCCTTGAAGCATTTGGTGTTGCCGGCAACGATGTGGCCTTTCTCCAGGAAGTCGTGACCGCCTGTGAAGTCGCTGACCAGGCCGCCTGCTTCCTGAATCAGCAGTGCGCCCGCTGCCATGTCCCACTCGGACAGGCCTGATTCCCAGAATGCATCGAAGCGACCGGCTGCAACATAGGCCAGGTCCAGGCTGGCAGCGCCTGCGCGGCGGATGCCGGCGGTCTGGCCGACCAGGCTGCGGAACATGCCCAGGTAGTTTTCCAGGCCGTCCATTTGCTCGTCGCGGAACGGGAAGCCGGTACCCAGCAGGGCGCCTTCAAGGCTCTTGCGCTGGCTGACGCGCAGACGACGACCGTTCAGTGCTGCGCCACGGCCACGGCTGGCGGTGAATTCTTCCTGGCGAACCGGGTCGAGAACAACGGCGTGCTCAAGGCGACCGCGGTATTTGCAGGCGATGCTGACGGCGAAATGGGGGATGCCACGAACGAAGTTGGTGGTGCCGTCCAGCGGGTCGATGATCCACAGGTAATCTGCGCCTTCGCCGCTGCCTGCGTGCAGGCCGCTTTCTTCGCCGAGGATGCCGTGGGTAGGGTAAGCCTTGCGCAGGGCGGTGATGATGCTCTGCTCGGCGGCACGGTCGATTTCCGTGACGTAGTCTTTGGCTTCTTTTTCGTCAACCTTGATGGTATCCAAGCGCTCGATGGAGCGGAAAATCAATTCGCTGGCGCTGCGGGCGGCGCGCAGCGCGATATTCAGCATGGGCTGCATGGACAATTCACCTAAGGTTGTTAAAGAGAGCCGGGTATTCTATGGGTTAAGTCGAATTATTTCCAGCCCCGGCATTGTCGTCCCGATCAGGTTTTACGATTTTCCGTGGCTGCGCCTCTGTAAGGTTCATGGCGTTAATGAGGCAGGTTCTGTAAGATTTGCACCCCTTAATTTTGTCGGTGAGCGCTCGCTTTGCTGCAGAACATTCGTGTTGTCCTGGTCGGCACTACCCATCCCGGAAATATCGGTGGGGCTGCGCGTGCCATGAAAAACATGGGGCTTTCGCGCCTGGTACTGGTCGAGCCGCGTGTGTTCCCGTCTCCCGAGGCTGATGCGCGAGCGTCGGGTGCTGGCGATATTCTTGAAGGTGCGCAGGTCGTTGCGACCCTTGAAGAAGCGCTGGTGGGTTGCAGTCTGGTGCTGGGCACCAGTGCTCGTGATCGCAGTCTTCCCTGGCCAATGCTCGACCCGCGTGAGTCTGGCGTGAAGGTCGTCGAGCAGGCCGGGCAGGGCGCCGAGGTTGCGCTGGTCTTCGGTCGCGAGCATGCCGGCCTGACCAACGAAGAGCTGCAGCGTTGTCATTACCACGTCCATATCCCGTCGGACCCTGCATTCAGTTCGCTCAATCTGGCGGCTGCGGTTCAGGTACTGGCCTACGAAGTGCGCATGTCCTGGCTGGCTGCGCAGGAGTCGACGACAGCTCCAGTCGCAGCGGCGCGTAATGCCGAGCTGGCGACCATGGATGAGATGGAGGGCTTCTATGGTCATCTGGAAGCGGCGCTGGTGGACATCGCCTTTCTTGATCCCGAGAAGCCCCGTCATCTGATGGCGCGGCTGCGTCGCCTGTATGGTCGTAGCGAGGTGGAACGCTCCGAGCTGAGCATTCTGCGTGGCATCCTCACCGAGACCCAGAAAGTGGCTCGCGGTGAACCTTATAAGCGGAAGGATCAATGATGTTTGAACGTCTGCGCGAAGATATCCAAAGTGTTTTTCATCGTGATCCGGCTGCGCGTAACGCTTTTGATGTGCTGACCTGCTACCCGGGCATGCATGCCATCTGGCTGCACCGGCTGGCGCATATTCTGTGGCGCCACGGCTGGAAGTGGCTGGCGCGGATGGTGTCCAACTTCGGGCGCTGGATGACCGGTATTGAGATACACCCCGGTGCGCGCATTGGTCGTCGTTTTTTCATCGATCACGGCATGGGTATCGTGATCGGCGAAACGGCCGAGATCGGCAACGATGTCACGCTCTATCAGGGTGTGACGCTGGGTGGTACCAGCTGGAATGCAGGCAAGCGTCACCCGACTCTTGAGGATGGCGTCGTGGTCGGAGCGGGTGCCAAGGTGCTTGGGCCGTTCACGGTGGGCGCGGGTGCCAAGATCGGCTCCAACGCAGTAGTCACCAAGGCTGTACCGGCGGGTGCGACGGCGGTGGGGATTCCGGGGCGCATCATCGTCAAATCAGATGACGAAGCAGAAGCACGGCGCAAGGCGATGGCCGAGAAGCTGGGGTTCGACGCCTATGGTGTCAGTGCCGACATGCCGGACCCGGTTGCCCGGGCCATTGGCCAGTTGCTCGATCACCTGCAAGCTGTGGATGCTCGCCTGGAAGACATGGGCGGCGCTCTGGGGCGTCTTGGCAGCGATTACTGCGCCAAGGAGCTGCCCAAGCTGCATGACGAGGTTTTCGATTGCGTGAAGGATAAGAGCGAAGAGAAGGTCGGCTAGAGCTTGCTGAATATGGAGGCGTGTCAATACGACGCGCCTTTGCTATGATACTGCCCGCTATTTTGGCTAATCCCGACTGTTTCACTAGGTCTAATAGTTGACTTAAATACTCGGGAATAGCATACTCGCTCCCATTCCGAACCTCCGCGGTACACGCCATGCGACTGACTACAAAAGGCCGATACGCTGTAACAGCAATGCTTGACCTGGCATTGCATGCGCAGCACGGGCCAGTGTCTCTGGCCGATATCTCTGAGCGGCAAGGCATTTCCCTGTCTTACCTTGAGCAATTGTTCGCCAAGCTGCGCCGCAGCAATCTGGTTTCGAGCGTGCGTGGTCCTGGTGGTGGTTACCAGTTGTCCCGCGACATGCAGGGCATTCAGGTTGCTCAGGTCGTAGATGCGGTCAATGAGTCGGTCGATGCCACTCGTTGCCAGGGCCTGGGTGATTGCCATGCCGGTGATACCTGCCTGACCCACCACCTGTGGTGCGACCTCAGCCAGCAGATTCATGAATTTTTAAGCGGTATCAGCTTGGCGGATCTTGTCACTCGCCGTGAGGTGCAGGAAGTCGCCCAGCGCCAGGACATGCGCCGCAGTAATAACAATGCGTCGCAGCTGGGTAAGATTGAAACGTCCGCCGTCGAATGAACGCAGATGAATGAGCGGTGCGCCTGCCTGATAGGAGAGATTCAATGAAGTTGCCGATTTACCTCGATTACTCTGCGACCACGCCGGTCGATCCGCGCGTAGCGCAGAAAATGATGGATTGCCTGCTGGTTGACGGAAACTTCGGTAACCCGGCTTCCCGCTCCCACGTATTTGGCTGGAAGGCCGAAGAGGCCGTCGAAAACGCCCGCCGTCAGGTTGCTGATCTGGTCAACGCCGATCCGCGCGAAATCGTCTGGACCTCCGGTGCCACCGAGTCCGACAACCTGGCCATCAAGGGTGTAGCGCATTTCTACGCCACCAAGGGCAAGCACATCATCACCTCCAAGGTCGAGCACAAAGCCGTTCTCGACACCACGCGTCAACTGGAGCGTGAAGGTTTTGAAGTGACCTACATCGAGCCGGGCGAAGACGGCCTGATCACGCCGGCCATGATCGAAGCTGCCCTGCGCGACGACACCATCCTGGTTTCGATCATGCATGTGAACAACGAGATCGGCACCATCAACGACATCGCTGCCATCGGTGAACTGACCCGTTCGCGTGGCGTGTTGTTCCATGTCGATGGCGCTCAGTCCACCGGCAAGGTTGAAATCGATCTGGCCAGCCTCAAGGTTGACCTGATGTCGTTCTCGGCCCACAAGACCTACGGTCCAAAGGGTATCGGCGCGCTGTACGTGAGCCGCAAGCCGCGTGTTCGCCTCGAAGCGACCATGCACGGTGGCGGTCACGAGCGTGGCATGCGTTCCGGCACGTTGGCGACTCACCAGATCGTTGGCATGGGCGAAGCTTTCCGTATCGCCAAGGAAGAGATGGCGAGCGAGAACGTTCGCATCAAGGCCCTGAGCGACCGCTTCTTCAAGCAGGTCGAAGATCTGGAAGAGCTGTACGTCAATGGCAGCCTGACGGCTCGCGTACCGCACAACCTGAACCTGAGCTTCAACTATGTCGAAGGCGAGTCGCTGATCATGGCGCTCAAGGATCTGGCGGTTTCGTCCGGTTCGGCCTGTACGTCGGCATCGCTTGAACCTTCGTACGTGCTACGCGCCCTTGGTCGTAATGACGAACTGGCACATAGCTCGATACGCTTCACTTTTGGTCGCTTCACGACTGAAGAAGAGATTGACTACGCCGCGCAGAAAGTCTGCGAGGCTGTTACCAAGCTGCGCGCTCTTTCGCCGCTGTGGGACATGTTCAAAGATGGCGTCGATATCTCCAAGATCGAGTGGGCGGCGCACTAATTTAAAGTCGCCGCCACACAGGCCGGGAGCAACCCCGTTGACCGGCCTGTAGAGCGACTCCCTGATGTGAGAGGAACATAATCATGGCTTACAGCGAAAAGGTCATTGACCACTACGAGAACCCGCGCAACGTTGGCAAGATGAACGCGGAAGATCCTGATGTTGGCACCGGCATGGTCGGCGCTCCAGCTTGTGGCGACGTGATGCGTCTGCAGATCAAGGTCAACGAGCAAGGTGTCATCGAAGACGCCAAGTTCAAGACTTACGGCTGCGGCTCCGCCATCGCTTCCAGCTCCCTGGCGACCGAGTGGATGAAGGGCAAGACTCTGGATGAAGCAGAGACCATCAAGAACACTCAGCTGGCTGAAGAGCTTGCTCTGCCTCCGGTAAAGATTCACTGCTCGGTACTCGCGGAAGACGCCATCAAGGCTGCCGTCCGTGACTACAAGCAGAAGAAAGGCTTGCTGTAAGAAGCGGTCTTTTCAGAGAAAGCTGGCGACAAGAAAGGAGTTCCGATGGCTATCAGCATGACAGAAGCTGCCGCTAACCACGTACGTCGTTCCCTCGACGGACGCGGCAAAGGTGATGGCATTCGTCTTGGGGTTCGCACCACAGGCTGTTCAGGGCTTGCCTATGTACTCGAGTTCGTCGACGAGGCGGGTACCGAGGACAGCGTGTTCGAGCTGCATGGCGTCAAGGTGATTATCGACCCGAAAAGCCTGGTCTACCTCGACGGCACCGAACTCGATTTCGTCCGTGAAGGTTTGAACGAAGGCTTCAAGTTCAATAACCCCAATTCGCGCGGTGAGTGCGGCTGCGGCGAAAGCTTCAACGTCTGAGGCTTTTATCCGTGGGTACTCCTTGTCACTTCGCCCTGTTCGACCTCAAGCCCGATTTTCGTCTTGATCTCGACCAGTTGGCGACGCGCTATCGTGAGCTGGCGCGCAGCGTACATCCAGACCGTTTTGCTGACGCCGACGAGCGTGAGCAGCGTCTGGCGCTTGAGCATTCCGCCCGCCTCAACGAGGCCTATCAGACCCTCAAGAGCGCCCCGAAACGAGCGCGTTACCTGTTGGTCATGAAAGGCGATGAGGTGCCGCTGGAAGTCACTGTCCACGATCCTGATTTTCTTCTGCAGCAGATGCAATGGCGCGAAGAGCTGGAGGATCTGCAGGATGAGGCTGATCTGGCGGGTGTCGCGGTCTTCAAGCGCCGCCTCAAAAGCGCTCAGGATGAACTGAACGAAAGCTTCGCCGCCTGTTGGGACGATGCTGCACAGCGCGAGCACGCCGAACGGCTGATGCGGCGTATGCAGTTCCTCGACAAGCTTTCCTACGAAGTGCGCCAGCTGGAAGAGCGCCTCGACGATTAACCCCGTGCCGCCCCGGCCGCACGCCTGTGATTATTCAGAAAAGCATGGCCTTACTGCAGATCGCTGAACCCGGGCAAAGTCCTAAACCGCACCAGCGTCGTCTGGCTGTCGGTATTGACCTGGGCACTACCAATTCGCTGGTGGCTGCATTGCGCAGCGGCCTTTCCGAGCCCCTTGCCGATGCCGACGGGCAGGTCATTCTGCCGTCTGCGGTGCGCTATCACGCCGATCGCGTCGAGGTCGGGCTGTCGGCCAAGGCGGCTGCCTCTGTCGATCCGTTCAATACCGTGCTGTCGGTCAAGCGTCTCATGGGGCGCGGCCTCAGTGACGTGAAGCAACTGGGCGAGCAATTGCCTTACCGCTTTGTCGAGGGTGAGTCGCACATGCCGTTCATTGACACCATTCAGGGGCCGAAAAGCCCGGTGGAAGTGTCGGCGGATATTCTCAAGGTGCTGCGTCAGCGTGCCGAAGCTACGTTGGGTGGCGATCTGGTGGGGGCGGTCATTACCGTGCCGGCCTATTTCGACGATGCCCAGCGCCAGGCCACCAAGGATGCCGCCAGACTGGCCGGCCTCAATGTGCTGCGCCTGCTCAACGAGCCGACGGCTGCTGCGGTTGCCTATGGTCTGGACCAGAAAGCCGAAGGCGTAGTCGCCATTTACGACCTGGGCGGCGGTACGTTCGATATTTCCATTCTGCGCCTGACCGGCGGTGTCTTTGAAGTGCTGGCCACTGGTGGCGATACTGCATTGGGTGGCGATGATTTCGACCACGCGATTGCCAGCTGGATTGTTGCTGATGCCGGCCTGTCCGCCAGCCTTGATCCTTCCGTGCAGCGCAGCCTGTTGCAGACCGCCTGTGCGGCGAAAGAAGCCCTGACCGATGCTGAATCGGTCGAAGTGGCTCACGGCGACTGGCGTGGCGTGCTGACGCGTGATGCTTTCAATGCGCTGATTGAGCCGATGGTTGCTCGCAGCCTCAAGGCTTGCCGTCGTGCGGTGCGTGATTCAAACGTCGAGATTGAAGAAGTCGAAGCCGTGGTCATGGTCGGTGGTTCGACCCGTGTGCCGCGTGTTCGCGAAGCCGTGGCCGAGCTGTTCGGTCGCCAGCCGTTGACCCAGATCGATCCTGATCAGGTGGTTGCTATTGGCGCTGCGGTCCAGGCCGATACCCTGGCTGGCAACAAGACAGATGGCGAAGCCCTGTTATTGCTGGACGTGATTCCGCTTTCCCTTGGGCTTGAAACCATGGGCGGCCTGATGGAGAAGGTGATTCCGCGCAACACCACCATTCCCGTGGCCCGCGCTCAGGATTTCACCACGTACAAGGATGGCCAGTCGGCCATGATGATTCATGTCCTGCAGGGCGAGCGTGAGCTGATCAGCGACTGCCGCTCTCTGGCTCGCTTCGAGCTGCGCGGTATTCCGCCGATGGTGGCCGGTGCTGCGAAAATTCGTGTCACCTTCCAGGTGGATGCGGATGGTCTGCTCAGCGTGTCTGCCCGTGAACTGGGCTCGGGGATCGAGTCGAGCATTCAGGTCAAGCCGTCCTATGGCCTGACGGATGGCGAGATTACCCGGATGCTCAAGGATTCGTTCGAGTACGCCGGTGACGACAAGGTCGCCCGGGTACTGCGTGAACAGCAGGTTGACGCCCGACGCCTTGTCGAGGCGGTCGAGGCCGCGCTTGAAGTCGATGGCGATCGTCTGCTCGATGCCGAAGAGCGGATGGTGATCGATCTGCAACTGACAGAATTGCGTGAATTGATGCAAGGCACCGATGGTCCGGCCATCGAGCAGCAGACCCGGCGTCTGTCGCAGGTGACCGATGCATTTGCTGCCCGACGCATGAATTCGACGGTGAAAGCCGCACTCGCGGGGCGCAACCTGAATGATATTGAGGAATAACTGATGCCGCAGGTGATTTTTCTGCCCCATGCCGAGCATTGCCCGGACGGGTTGGTTGTAGAGGTGGAGCCCGGTACGTCTATTCTTGAAATCGCTCACGATAACCATATCGAGATCGAGAGTGCGTGCGGCGGCGTCTGTGCCTGCACGACGTGTCACTGCATCATTCGCGAGGGTTTCAACTCGCTGAACGAGGCGGATGAGCTGGAAGAAGATATGCTGGACAAGGCCTGGGGGCTGGAAGTGCATTCGCGCCTGTCCTGTCAGGCAATCGTCGGAAATGAAGACCTCACCGTTGAAATTCCGAAGTATTCGCTCAACCATGCTGCCGAAGCGCCGCATTGATTCAAGGAACGCTCATGAGTCTCAAATGGGTCGATGTGCTGGAAATCGCGATTCAGTTGTCTGAAACCAGGCCTGATGTCGATCCGCGCTATGTGAATTTCGTCGATCTTCGCAACTGGGTAGCCGAGCTGCCAGGGTTCGACGACGAGCTCAATCGTGGCGGGGAAAAGGTCCTGGAAGCCATTCAGGCGGCCTGGATCGAAGAAGCTGACTGAACCTGTAACGCAAGCAGTTAGGCAATACACCAGAACCCGCGTATAATTCGCGGGTTTAATTTTTCGCTTTAATCATTGTTTCTGGAGTTTCACATGGCTGTTCAACGTACTTTCTCCATCATCAAGCCTGACGCCGTTGCTAAAAACGTAATCGGCGAGATCACCACTCGTTTCGAAAAAGCCGGTCTGCGCGTTGTTGCTTCCAAGCTGAAGCAACTGTCCAAGGCTGAAGCTGAAGGTTTCTACGCTGAGCACAGCGCTCGTGGTTTCTTCGGCGACCTGGTTGCTTTCATGATCTCCGGTCCTGTCGTTGTTCAGGTTCTGGAAGGCGAGAACGCTATCGCTCTGAACCGTGAGCTGATGGGCGCTACCAACCCTAAAGAAGCTGCTCCAGGCACCATCCGCGCTGACTTCGCTGATTCCATCGACGCCAACGCTGTTCACGGCTCGGACTCCGAAGCTGCTGCCGCTCGCGAAATCTCGTACTTTTTCGCAGCTACAGAAGTAACCGCTCGCTAAGTCCTGCCGACTGACGAGTGAAGGGTGAATTCATGATTGCAACGACTGGTAAAACCAACCTCCTGGGCCTTACTCAGCAGGAAATGGAGAAATTCTTCGACTCTATCGGGGAGAAGCGCTTCCGTGCCGGTCAGGTCATGAAGTGGATTCACCACTTTGGCGTCGATGATTTCGACGCCATGACCAACGTCAGCAAGGCATTGCGCGAAAAGCTCAAGGCCTGTTCCGAAATACGAGGTCCTGAAGTCGTCAGCGAGGACATCTCCAGCGATGGCACCCGTAAATGGGTGGTGCGCGTAGAGTCCGGCAGCTGCGTCGAAACCGTTTATATCCCCCAGGGCAAGCGCGGCACCTTGTGTGTTTCGTCCCAGGCGGGCTGTGCCCTGGATTGCAGTTTCTGCTCCACCGGCAAACAAGGCTTCAACAGCAACCTGACCGCCGCCGAAGTGATCGGCCAGGTCTGGATTGCCAACAAATCCTTTGGCAGTGTCCCGGCAACCGTCGACCGTGCCATCACCAACGTGGTGATGATGGGCATGGGTGAGCCACTGCTGAACTTCGATAATGTCATTGCCGCCATGCATCTGATGATGGATGACCTGGGGTATGGCATTTCCAAGCGCCGCGTGACGTTGTCCACGTCTGGCGTGGTACCGATGATCGACGAGCTGTCCAAGCACATCGACGTCTCGCTGGCCCTTTCGCTGCATGCGCCCAACGACGCACTGCGCAACCAGTTGGTGCCGCTGAACAAGAAGTATCCCCTGAGCGTCCTGCTCGACTCCTGCCGCCGCTACATGTCCAGTCTGGGCGAGAAGCGCGTGCTGACGATCGAGTACACCCTGCTCAAGGACGTCAACGACAAGGTCGAGCACGCCATCGAGATGATCGAGCTGCTCAAGGACACCCCTTGCAAGATCAACCTGATCCCGTTCAACCCGTTCCCGCATTCCGGTTACGAGCGTCCGAGCAACAATGCGATCCGTCGTTTCCAGGATCTGTTGCATCAGGCTGGCTATAACGTCACTGTGCGTACCACGCGTGGCGAGGACATCGATGCTGCTTGCGGCCAGTTGGTCGGGCAGGTGATGGACCGCACGCGCCGCAGTGAACGCTATATTGCAGTGCGTGAGCTCAATGCCGAGGCCGATGCGGCTCCAAACGCTGGCGCTCGAAACTGACCGAGAGGGACTCCATGTCTGTGCGTGCCTTGCTGTTGTCATGCTTTGTTATGTTGCTGGTAGGGTGCGTTTCGACAGGGCATGTCGATCCACTCAAGACACCGCAAGGGCGTGATGAAGCTCGCAAGGCATACGTGCAGCTCGGGCTGGGTTATTTCCAGCAGGGTCAGACCGAGCGCGCCAAGGTACCGCTGAAGAAGGCGCTGGAACTCGACAGTTCCGACCCTGACGCCAATGCCGCGCTGGCGCTGGTGTTCCAGGCCGAGATGGAGCCTGAACTGGCTGACCAGCACTTTCGCAAGGCATTGTCTTCAAGCAACAACGATGCTCGAATCGTCAATAACTACGGCAGTTTCCTTTACGAGCAGAAGCGCTACCAGGAAGCTTACGAACGTTTCCAGCAGGCTGCCGCAGACAACCTGTATCCTGAGCGGTCACGGGTCTTTGAAAGCCTGGGCATGACCGCCCTGAAGCTGAACAAGCGCGAGGAAGCTCGCGAGCATTTCACCAAGGCACTGCGTCTTGACCGTCAACAGCCACGTTCCTTGCTGGAAATGGCTGAGTTGTCTTACGAAGACGGGCATTATGTGCCGTCGCGTGACTACTACGACCGTTTCAGCCAACTCAGCGAGCAGAATGCGCGTAGCCTGCTGCTCGGCATTCGATTGGCCAAGGTCTATGACGACCGTAACAAGGCGGCCAGTTTTGGCCTGCAACTCAAAAGACTCTATCCCGGTACGCCGGAATATCAGCAATACCTGTCGGAGCAATGATGAAAGCGGCGCATCCCGAAGTTGTAGCAACCACTCGCTCTAACCCTGGTGAGACCTTGCGTCAGGCCCGTGAGAGCAAAAACTGGTCGCTGCCAGATGTGGCTTTGAGGCTGAACCTCACCGTGTCTTCCCTGACTCATCTCGAGAACGGGAATTTTGACAAGCTACCCGGGCATACCTTCGCCCGTGGGTATGTGCGTGCCTACGCCAAACTGCTGGAGCTGGATCAGGCCGCGCTGGTCGATCAGTTCGATCAGTACACCGGCACCGATGGCAAGGGCAGTTCTGTCCATGCGCTGGGCCGTATCGAAGAGCCTGTGCGCCTTTCCCACAATATCCTGCGCATCGTCAGCCTGTTATTGCTGATGGTTCTTGTCGGTGGCGGCTTTTTCTGGTGGCAGGATCAGACGTCCATGCGTGGCAAGGATCAGACCGGCCTGAGCATGGAGCATGTCGAGGTCGAAAGCGCTGATGGCACCACCCAGATTCATCCACTGGACGAGTCAGAGGAGCAGGCCGCTGCCGAAAGCAGCAAGGCTGGCAATGAGTCGCCACTGCCTCTGACCCCGAGCGCTCCGACCGAAGTGCCTGCCACTGCACCTGTGGCACCTGCTCCGGTTGTGACTGCGCCGGCTGCTGCACCGACCGCTCCGGCAGCGGCTCCAGCGCCTACTGCACCTGCCGTTGCCGCGACGCACACTCCGTCTGTCGCGCCGGTTGCGCCTGCCGTGCCTTCTACGCCTGCCGAGCCCGTCGAATCTGCACCGATCCCTGCAGGTTCGGGCCAGATCAAGCTGCAATTTACCGCCGATTGCTGGACTCAGGTCACCGATGGCAATGGCAAGGTTTTGATGAGCGGCCTCAAGCGCAAGGGTGATAGTCTGGACGTCACTGGCAGGCCGCCTTTGACCCTGCGTCTTGGTTACGCTCGTGGTGCGCAGGTCAGTTATAACGGTGAGCCTGTAGACGTAGCTCCCTTTACCAGCGGCGAAACTGCTCGCCTGAAACTAGGGCAATAAGTCATGCACGGCGAATCTCCAATCAAGCGTCGCGAATCCCGCAAGATATGGGTCGGCTCCGTTCCGGTCGGCGGTGATGCGCCGATCGCTGTCCAGAGCATGACCAACAGCGACACCAACGATGTCGCGGCCACTGTTGCCCAGATCAACCGTCTTGAAGCGGCTGGCGTCGATATCGTGCGGGTTTCGGTTCCCGATATGGATGCGGCCGAGGCGTTTGGCCGGATCAAGCAACTGGTCAAGGTGCCACTGGTCGCCGATATTCATTTCGACTACCGGATCGCGCTGCGCGTAGCCGAGCTGGGTGTCGACTGCCTGCGCATCAACCCCGGCAACATCGGTCGCGAAGACCGTGTGCGTGCGGTGGTCGATGCCGCCCGTGATCGTGGTATTCCGATCCGTATCGGCGTCAACGCCGGTTCCCTGGAAAAAGACCTGCAGAAGAAATATGGCGAGCCGACCCCCGAGGCGCTGGTCGAGTCGGCCCTGCGTCATGTGGAACATCTGGATCGTCTGGATTTCCATGACTTCAAGGTCAGCGTCAAGGCTTCGGACGTGTTCATGGCCGTCGCAGCCTATCGCCTGCTGGCCAAGCAGATTGTCCAGCCGTTGCACCTGGGTATCACTGAAGCGGGCGGTTTACGCTCAGGCACGGTGAAATCCGCTGTCGGCCTCGGTATGCTGCTCGCCGAAGGGATTGGCGATACTATCCGCATCTCGTTGGCCGCTGATCCGGTTGAAGAAGTGAAAGTCGGCTACGACATTCTCAAGTCCTTGCGCCTTCGTTCCCGTGGCATCAACTTCATCGCCTGCCCGAGCTGCTCGCGGCAGAACTTCGATGTGGTCAAGACCATGAACGAGCTGGAAGGGCGTCTCGAAGATTTGCTGGTGCCGCTGGACGTTGCGGTCATCGGGTGTGTGGTCAACGGTCCTGGTGAAGCCAAGGAGGCGCATATCGGCCTCACGGGCGGTACGCCGAACCTGATCTACATCGACGGCAAGCCTGCGCAGAAACTGACCAACGACAATCTTGTGAACGAGCTTGAACGCTTGATTCGCGAGAAAGCGGCCGAAAAAGCTGAAGCCGACGCATCCGTCATCGTGCGTGGCTAATCAAGATTGCTAAGGATTTTTTGTGAGTAAGTCTCTGCAAGCCATTCGTGGCATGAACGACATCCTGCCCGAGCAGACCCCGCTGTGGCGTCACTTTGAAGGCACTGTTGCGCGTTTGCTGGATAACTACGGTTATCGGCAGATTCGCATGCCAATCGTCGAGTTCACCGACCTGTTCAAGCGTTCCATCGGCGAAGTCACCGATATCGTCGAAAAAGAGATGTACACCTTTGCCGACCGCAACGGTGACTCCCTGACCCTGCGCCCGGAAGGCACTGCCGCTTGCGTGCGTGCGGTACTCGAACACGGGATTACCGGTGGCGGTCAGGTGCAGAAACTGTGGTACATCGGCCCGATGTTCCGCCACGAGCGTCCTCAGAAAGGCCGTTATCGCCAGTTTCACCAGATCGGTGTCGAAGTCTTCAACCTCGACGGTCCCGATATCGATGCCGAGCTGATTGTCCTGACCTGGCGCCTGTGGGGCCTGCTTGGCATCCGCAATGCCGTCAAGCTCGAACTCAACAGCCTGGGCACCAGCGAAGCCCGTGCGCGTTATCGTGATGCACTGGTGGAGTTCCTGTCGGCGCGTCTGGATCAACTGGACGAAGACAGCCAGCGTCGCCTCAAGACCAACCCGCTGCGGGTTCTGGACACCAAGCATCCTGACACCCAGGCCGTGCTGGTCGATGCGCCGAAGCTGGCGGATTACCTGGACGAAGAGTCGCGTGTCCACTTCGAAGGCCTCAAGGCGCGTCTGGATGCTGCTGGCATTCCGTACGTCATCAACCCCAAGCTGGTGCGTGGCCTGGATTACTACAGCAAGACCGTGTTCGAGTGGGTCACCGATCAACTGGGTGCCCAGGGAACCGTATGCGCCGGTGGCCGTTACGACGGTCTGGTCGAGCAGATGGGCGGCAAGCCTACGGCGGGCGTCGGTTTCGCCATGGGCATCGAGCGTCTGGTGCTGCTGCTGGAAACCCTTGAAAAGGTCCCGGAAGAAATCTCGCGTCAGGTGGATGTCTACCTGTGCGCCTTCGGCGAAGCGGCCGAGCTTGCTGCACTGACCCTCACCGAGCGTGTGCGTGACCAGTTGCCGAATCTGCGTTTGCAGGTCAACGCCGGTGCTGGCAGCTTCAAGAGCCAGTTCAAGAAGGCCGACAAGAGCGGTGCGCTGTATGCGCTGATCCTTGGCGATGAAGAACTTGCCCGCCAGGAGATAGGCGTCAAGCCTCTGCGCGGTCAGGGCGAACAACAAAATATTGCCTGGGATGCTCTGTCCGAGCACCTGGCCTCCTGCGTCGTGCAGGGTTGAAGCTGATTAACAGCCGATTTAGCGAATAGGAGTATTGGGGTGTCGCGTACCGAAGATGAAGAGCTGGCGGTAATGAAGGACTGGTGGCAGCGCAACGGCAAACCCCTGGTAACTGGCGGTCTGCTGGCGTTGGTTGTGGTCTTTGGCTGGTACACATGGCAGAACTACAACAGCAAGCAGTCGCAAGGCGCCTCGATGCTTTATCAGCAACTGCTGGAAACTTCGCTGACGCCAAGCGGCCAGGCCGATACTGCCCGCGTTGCGGAAATCGCTGGCAAGCTCAAGAGCGAATTTGGTGGCACTGCCTATGCCCAGTTCGGTAGCCTGTTCGTCGCCAAGGTTGCAGTCGATGCCGGCAAGCTCGACGATGCCGCGGCAGAACTGAAAACCGTAGCCGACAAGCCGGCCAGCGTGACGCTGGGTGAAATCGCTCGTCAGCGTCTTGCTCGTGTGCTGGCTGCGCAGAACAAGGCTGATGATGCACTGAAACTGCTTGCTGGCGATGCCGACAAGGCGTTCCTGGCCAGCCGTGAAGAACTCAAGGGTGACCTGCTGGTGCAACTGGGTCGTACCGACGAGGCGCATGCTGCATACCAAAAGGCCAAGTCCGCTCTGTCTGAAGACGCTGCGGTGGGTGGCCTGCAAATGAAGCTCGACGATCTGGCGAAAGGGGATGCGTGACGTGATTCGTTGGAAACATGCAGCATTGCTGGCTCTGGCCATTCTGGCCGCGGGTTGCAGCAGCAACAGTAAAAAGGAATTGCCTCCTGCCGAGCTGACCGACTTCAAAGAAGAAGTGGTCCTGCAAAAGCAGTGGAGCCGCTCGATCGGTGACGGTCAGGGCAAAACCTACAACATGCTGGTTCCGGCTATCGATGGCGACCGCATCTACGCTTCGGACGTGACCGGGGTCATCATGTCCCTGGATCGCATGAACGGTGACGTGATCTGGAAGAAAGATCTCGAACTGCCTGTTTCCGGTGCTGTCGGTGTGGCCTATGGTCTGGTCACCATCGGTACTGAAAAAGGCGAGATCGTTGCTCTTGACGCTTCTTCCGGTGAAGAGAAATGGCGTGCCCGTGTGACCAGCGAAGTGTTGGCGCCACCTGCGAACAACGGCGATGTAGTCGTGGTTCAGACTCAGGATGACCGTGTGATCGGTCTGGACGCTGTCACAGGTTCCCAGCGCTGGATCTACGAAAGCACTCCTGCGGTACTGACCCTGCGTGGTACTGGCGCACCGCTGGTCACCAACCGACTGGCTGTTGCCGGTCTGTCCACCGGCAAGGTCGTGGCGCTGGATATCAGCAACGGCGTACCGGTCTGGGAGCAGCGTGTTGCCATTCCGCAAGGCCGTTCCGAGCTGGATCGTGTTGTCGACATCGACGGTGGCCTGCTGCTGTCGGGTGGTACTCTGTACGTTGCCAGTTATCAGGGCCGGGTTGCCGGTCTGGATCTGGAAAGCGGTCGTGTGCTCTGGCAGCGTGATGCTTCCAGCTACTCGGGCGTAGCTCAGGGCTTTGGTAGCGTTTACGCGACCCTGGCCTCCGGCACCGTCGAAGGTATCGACGAGCGTTCTTCCACTGCACTGTGGAGCAACGAATCGCTGGCTCGCCGTCAACTGGGCGCGCCGGAAGTGTTTTCCAGCTATGTAGCGGTTGGCGACCTGGAAGGTTATCTGCACCTGTTGAGCCAGGTAGATGGCCGTTTCGTAGGGCGTGAGCGTATCGACAGCGATGGTCTTCGTGCGCGTCCGCTGGTGGTTGGTGACATGATTTATGTGTTTGGTAACAGCGGCAAGCTGGAAGCTCTGACCATCAAGTGATGATTGTCCATGTCCGGGGCCAAGGCCCCGGACGACCTTGCTTCGGCAAGGCTGCGGCGCCTGCGGGCGCTGCTCCGAACTCCGGCCGCTGCCCTGCAGCGGCTTTTGTATTTTCTGAAATAACGAAGTGGAGAGCCGCATGGTTCCCGTAATTGCCCTGGTGGGTCGACCGAACGTCGGCAAATCCACCATGTTCAACCGCCTGACCAGGACCCGCGACGCCATTGTCGGCGATCTGTCCGGTCTGACCCGTGATCGCCAATACGGAGAGGCGAAGTGGCAGGGGCGCTCTTATATCCTGATCGACACCGGTGGTATTTCCGGCGACGAGCATGGCATGGACGAAAAGATGGCCGAGCAGTCGCTGCTGGCTATCGAAGAAGCCGATGTCGTGTTGTTCCTGGTGGATGCCAAGGCGGGTTACACCGCGGCTGACCAGATGATCGGCGAGCACCTGCGCAAGCGCAACAAGCGTTCTTACGTGGTTGCCAACAAGATCGACAACATCGATGAAAACCTGGCGCGTGCCGAGTTCAGCCCGATGGGCCTGGGCGATGCGATCCCGGTTGCCGGTGCTCATGGTCGCGGCATTTCCCAGATGCTGGAAATCGCCCTGAAGGATTTCCCCAAGGACGAAGACGAGATCGAAGAAGGTGAGGTCGAGGACGTCGCTGAAGGTGAGGAAGCCAAGCGCATTCCTGGCCCGAGCGAAAAAGACGGCATCAAGATCGCCATCATCGGTCGTCCCAACGTCGGCAAGTCGACCCTGGTCAACCGCATGCTCGGTGAAGACCGGGTTATCGTCTATGACCAGCCAGGCACTACGCGCGACAGTATCTACATTCCGTTCGAGCGTAACGAAGAGAAGTACACGCTGATCGACACCGCGGGTGTGCGCAAGCGCGGCAAGATCCACGAGGAAGTCGAGAAGTTCTCCGTGGTCAAGACGTTGCAGGCCATCAAGGACGCCAACGTTGTGATCTTCGTGATGGATGCCCGCGAAGGTGTGGTCGATCACGACCTCAACCTGCTGGGCTTCGCACTTGAGTCCGGGCGCGCAATCGTCATCGCACTGAACAAGTGGGATGGCATGACGCCGGGCGAGCGCGACTACGTGAAGACCGAGCTGGAGCGCCGGCTGTTCTTCGTCGACTTTGCCGACATCCACTTCATCTCTGCCTTGCACGGCACGGGCGTGGGTAACCTGTATCAGTCGGTGCAGAACTCCTTCAAGTCTGCCGTCACCCGCTGGCCAACCAGCCGCCTGACCCAGATTCTGGAAGACGCCGTCAGCGAGCACGCGCCGCCAATGGTCGGCAGCCGCCGTATCAAGCTGCGTTATGCCCACCTGGGTGGTGCCAACCCGCCATTGATCGTGATCCACGGTAACCAGGTCGAGAAAGTACCTAAGTCCTATGTCCGTTACCTGGAAAACACCTATCGCCGTGTTCTGAAACTGGTCGGTACGCCGATCCGTATCGAGTTCAAGGGCGGCGAGAACCCGTACGAAGGCAACAAGAACACGCTGACCGACCGCCAGGTCAACAAGAAGCGTCGTTTGATGTCGCACCACAAGAAGGCAGACAAGAAGCGCCGCGACAAGCGCTGAGTCTTTCTCCTGAAAAGGCACCCTGCAGTCAGTCTGCACGGTGCCTTTTTTTATGCGCGCCTGATGGGCTATCCTGCCTGACCCGTGCCACCGTGATGCCGGGGGTATTGCAGGGAAGGGCCCTAATGATCGACAGCAAGTTGCCTAATGTTGGCACCACCATCTTCACCGTCATGTCCCAGCTCGCCGCCGAAACCGGCGCGATCAATCTGTCCCAGGGCTTTCCCGATTTCGACGGGCCACAGGCCCTGCGCGATGCCTTGAGCCTTCACGTCGCTCAAGGCCACAACCAGTATTCACCGATGACCGGCCTGCCAGCCCTGCGCCAGCAGGTTGCAGCCAAGATCGCCCGCAGTTACGGGCGCGAGGTCAACCCGGACAGCGAAGTCACCATCACGCCGGGCGCGACCCAGGCCATCTTCTGCGCCGTCCAGGCCGTCATTCGTCCCGGCGATGAAGTGATCGTTTTCGACCCTTGCTACGACAGCTACGAGCCTGCCGTGGAGCTGGCCGGTGGCCGTTGCGTGCATGTGCAGCTCGGGCTGGACGACTTCTCCATCGACTGGCAGAAGCTGAGCGATGCCTTGAGCCCGCGCACGCGCATGATCATCCTCAACAGCCCGCACAACCCCAGCGGTGCACTGATCAGCCGTACCGAGCTGGACCAGTTGGCTGCGCTCATTGCCAATCGTGACATCTATCTGATCAGTGACGAGGTGTACGAGCATCTGGTGTTCGATGGCGTCCGGCATGTCAGCGTACTGGCCCATGAAGAACTGTATCAGCGCGCCTTTGTGGTCAGCTCGTTCGGCAAGACCTACCACGTGACTGGCTGGAAGACCGGCTATGTGGTTGCGCCACCGGCTTTGTCCGCCGAGCTGCGCAAGGTTCATCAATACGTGAGCTTCTGTGGTGTCACGCCGTTGCAGTGGGCGCTGGCCGATTTCATGGCGGCGCATCCCGAGCACGTGGAAGAGCTGCCGGCGTTCTATCAGGCCAAACGCGACTTCTTCTGCGATCAGTTGGCGTCTTCGCGCTTCAGCTTCGAGCGGGTGGGCGGTACGTATTTCCAGTTGGTGGATTACTCGCAGATTCGTCCGGACCTCAACGATGTCGACATGTCGTTGTGGATGACCCGTGAGCATGGTGTGGCCAGCATTCCGGTGTCGGTCTTCTATCAGAAACCGCCCGAAGGCCAGCGTCTGATACGCCTGTGCTTCGCCAAACGAGAGGAGACGTTGCGTCAGGCAGCGGAAAAACTATGCGCGATTTGAGTCAGTTGTCCGACCTGAAACTGGCATTGATCCAGACCACTCTGGTCTGGCACGACCGGCAGGCCAACCTCGATCACTTCGGCGCATTGCTGGAGCAGGTGAAAGACGTCGATCTGGTGGTCCTGCCGGAAATGTTCACCACCGGCTTCTCCATGGACTCCGAAACCCTGGCAGAACCTGAAGGCGGCCCGACATCCGACTGGCTGCTGGAACAGGCCAGGCGTCTTCAGGCGGTGATTACCGGCAGCGTGATCATTCGTGATGCCGAAGGCAATCATCGCAATCGGCTGCTGTGGGCACGCCCCGATGGCGAGTTGTTGTATTACGACAAGCGTCACCTGTTTCGCATGGCCGGTGAGCACGAGCACTACAGCCCTGGTGAGCGTCAGGTGATGTTCGAGTTGAACGGCTGGCGCATTCGGCCATTGATTTGCTACGACCTGCGCTTCCCGGTCTGGAGCCGTGATGCTCAGGACACCGACCTGTTGCTCTATACCGCGAACTGGCCCGGCGCTCGTCGCCTGCACTGGAATCGTCTGCTACCGGCCAGAGCCATCGAAAACCTGTGTTACGTCGCGGCGGTCAACCGGGTCGGCAACGATGGCAAAGGTTTTACGTACACAGGTGATAGCCAGGTGCTGGATTTTCAGGGTGACAGCCTCGTCGATATCGGTGAGGGGGATGGCGTCTTTAAGGCAACCCTGAATGCTGCGGCGCTGCGGGACTACCGCACGCGCTTCCCGGCCAATCTGGACGCCGATACATTCGAGATACAATGATTCATTCAAGTTGTGTGTAAATGTGTCGATAGCTTTCGCATACAACCAGGAGTTCGTCATGACTACTATCAATACTTCATCGCTGAGTGCCTATTCAAGCGCGCTGTCGCTGACCGTCAAAAACAAGGACGCAGACACCGCGACCACGACCGCAACCGACAGCACGGAAAAAAGTGGTGTAAGTGTTTCGCTTGACGGTGCCAAGGCTGGTGGTAGTGCTGCGGCGGGTGGTGCAGGCGGTGCTTCCGCTAGAGCGGGTGTCGAAGAAACCATCGAAAAAATCAAAGAGCAGATCAAGCAGGCTCAAAAACAACTGGTTCAGCAGCAGGCTCAGTTGGCTGCCGCTCAGAACAGCAAAGGTTCGGAAGATGAAAAGGCTGCGCGTATTCTGGCCATTCAAGGGCAGATCGCCCAGACCTCCTCAACCATACAGACTCTGCAAGGCACATTGCTGCAACTGACAACCAGCGGTGGCGTCAAGACCACTGCCTGATTGCAAAAAAGCCTCCTTTTACGGAGGCTTTTTTTCATCGCTTCAGTCGATAAGTACGGCGTACTTACTCGTTCACATTCATGAACTTCTTGGCCCACTCAACATAGTCTTCAGGCTGTGTGTAAGTGTGGGTAAGTTCAGTCGCGTTCATGTCGCTGGTGCTGCTCAGAATCTGGCGCTGTTCTCTCAGGCAGTCATAGGTTGCCTTGATCGATGCGAAATAGGCCGCATGGCCGTGTACACAGATCCTGACGCCCATCTCTGCAAGACGCTTGTTGTCATGCAGCGCAGGATTTCCGTAAGTGACCAGCATCAGGGGAATGGTCACACCTTCCGAGATCTGTTCAAGGTGCTCGAAGTCCCGCACGCCTACGATGGTAATGCCGTCGGCGCCTGCACTCTGATACTGCTGAATCCGGCTGATTGCTTCCTGCACGGGAATGATCGCGGCATTGGTGCGGGCAAAGATCGACAGTTCCGGATCGACACGGGCTTCCAGCGCTGCGCGGATCTTGCCGACGCCTTCTGCGGTGGAAATCAGGTCGGTGGACTTGCGGCCAAACTGGGCGGGCAGCAGAGTGTCTTCGATGGTCAGCGCCGCAACGCCTGCACGCTCGAGTTCGATGACGGTGCGCATGACATTGAGCGCGTTGCCATAACCGTGGTCGGCATCGGCGATGAACGGAAGCTCTGCGACGCGGCCGATGCGAGTGGCCTGCTCGACGAATTCGCTCAGGGTGATCAGTGCGAAGTCGGGCGCTGCCAGTACTTGCAGGGATGCAACCGAGCCGCCGAGGATACCCACTTCAAAGCCCAGGTCGGCTGCGATGCGCGCAGACATTGGATCGAAGACCGAGGCTGTGTGATAGCAGGAATCTGAAGAGGTGAGTGCGCGAAAGTTGCGGCGCAGATCTTGATGGGAAGCCTTAGGCATAATCGCTCCAAATGTGATTGGATCAGCTCAGCGTTACCGAGGCCGATGGTTTTTTCAATGCACGGTTGGTCTGCCCGTGCATTCTTTTCGTCCGAAAATCAATGCAATAGTCATCGTGGCTTTTGGGAAAGGGTGCAGCTTCAAACAGGCAAGTTGAACCTGGCGCCGGTAGCTGAAAAAGGTGCTATCAGCAGGCCAAATCCATTAAAGGCAGCATGCTACCACAGCATAAATGAAAAGATTATGCCGAATATGCGCATGGTTATGCGGATTCTGAAACGAGGGTTTTAGATCGAAAAGCCCGTGTTAGAGCCTGTTGGAGGATGACGAACGGGCGTCCGTCATCCTCGCTATTCCGACTCAGGCAGCCTTGGCTTGTGCCTGGCTCAGGGAGCGGTTCAGGGCACTGAATAATGCACGGAAGCTGGCAGTGGTGATGTTCTCGTCGATACCCACGCCATGCACGGCACGGTCACCGTTCACGCGCAGTTCGATGTAGGCAGCGGCCTTGGCCGTGGTGCCGGAGCCGATGGCGTGCTCGTTGTAGTCCATGATTTCCACGTTGACCGGCAGGCCGGCAACCAGTGCTTCCAGAGCGCCTTTGCCCTTACCGCGCCAGTGCTGGGTTTCGCCGTCGACATGCACTTCTGCATCCACCGAGCTGTTGCCGTTTTCTTCCTGCAGCTTGTGGCTGATCAGGGCGTAAGGCGTGTTGGCTTGCAGGTACTCGCGGCGCAGCAGTGAGTGGATCTGCTCGGCAGTCATTTCCAGGCCCAGACGGTCGGTCTCGCCCTGAACCACCTGGCTGAACTCGATCTGCATGCGACGTGGCAGGGAGATGCCGTATTCCTGTTCCAGCAGGTAAGTGATGCCGCCTTTGCCCGATTGGCTGTTGACGCGAATCACTGCCTCGTAGCTGCGACCGATATCGGCCGGGTCGATTGGCAGGTAAGGCACTTCCCACAGAGCGTCGTCTTTCTGCTGGGCGAAGCCCTTGCGGATAGCGTCCTGGTGCGAGCCGGAGAACGCGGTGTGAACCAGGTCGCCGACATAAGGAGCGCGTGGGTGAACCGGAATCTGGTTACACTCTTCAACGACCTTGCGCACGCCGTCGATGTCCGAAAAGTCCAGGCCAGGATTGATGCCCTGGGTGTAGAGGTTCAAGGCGACGGTGACCAGGTCCACGTTGCCGGTACGCTCGCCGTTGCCGAACAGGCAGCCTTCGACACGGTCTGCACCGGCCATCAGACCCAGTTCGGTGGCGGCAACGCCAGTGCCACGGTCGTTGTGGGTGTGCAGGCTGATGAGAACGCTGTCACGGCGGGTGATGTTGCGACCGAACCACTCGATCTGGTCGGCGTAGACGTTCGGGGTCGCAACTTCCACGGTAGCCGGCAGGTTGAGGATCACCTTGTTCTCAGGCGTCGGGTTCCAGACCTCGATCACGGCATCACAGACTTCCTTGGCGAACTCCAGTTCGGTGGCGCTGAAGGTCTCTGGCGAGTACTCAAAGGTCCACTGGGTTTCCGGCTGTTGGGCGGCGTATTTGACGAACAGCTTGGCGGCGTTCACGGCAATTTCTTTCACGCCGGCCTTGTCCTGGTTGAAGACAATGCGGCGGAAGGAAGGGCTGGTGGCGTTGTACAGGTGAACAATGGCCTTTTTCGCGCCGCGCAGGGATTCAAAAGTACGGGCGATCAGATCTTCACGGGCCTGGGTCAGCACCTGAATGGTGGTGTCATCCGGGATATGGCCGTCTTCGATCAGGGTGCGCACGAAGTCGAAGTCGGTTTGCGAGGCCGCCGGGAACGATGCTTCGATTTCCTTGACGCCGACCTTGACCAGCGTTTTCCAGAAACGCAGTTTCTTGACCGAATCCATTGGCTCGATCAGCGATTGGTTACCGTCGCGCAGGTCTGAACTGCACCAGATCGGCGCCGAGGTAATGGCTTTGGAAGGCCAGGTACGATCGGGCAGGTCGATGGTCGGAAACGCACGGTACTTCTTCGATGGATCTTTGAGCATGGTCATTTGATAAGTCCTTTGTACGGAATAGGCCGAAAAGAGGCGGCCAGCCATTGACGCGCAAGACAGGGGCGAGGCACCGCAATCTAGCCTGGCAGTCGGGAACTGACCAGGCGCAGACACCGATGTTGGCGCAACAGAATGAGGGTTTGAGCAGTTTTCATGAGGCCAACCGTAACCATTGAGGTGAAAGTTGGCAAGCACCTGGAAAAAATTGAGATAAGTTCTCGAATTTCGGTTCGTGGCGAGTTTTTATCGCTGTTTAAAGGCGTTTATTGCTTGGTTATTGTGCGAGTTGAAAAACGTGTGCAAACACCTTCGTGAATGAATTCGTTTCCACGTGGTTTGTGTGGAGCGAATTCATTCACGAAAGGAGATTACGGCTGAAACGCGCCAATGAATATCGCCGGGTCTACCCGCGCATCGTTCAGGCTGACGTTCCAGTGCAGGTGTGGGCCGGTGGCGCGGCCGGTAGAACCGACTTTGCCGAGCAAGCCGCCTCGTGGCACCTGATCGCCGGTTTTCACGTCGATCTTCGACAAGTGACAGAACATGCTGATAAAGCCCTGACCGTGATCGACATACACCGTGTTGCCATTGAAGAAGAAATTACCGGTCAGGATGACCTTGCCAGCCGCCGGGGATTTGATCGGTGTGCCTGTCGGGACCGCGAAATCCAGGCCTGAGTGGGGATTGCGCTCTTCGCCATTGAAGAAGCGACGCACACCAAACTTGCTCGACAGCGGCCCGTTTACCGGTTTGTCGAGGATCAGGTTGCTTGGCGTACCAGGGCTGAATACCGCATAGCCACCCAGCAGTTTTGGCGTTTCACTGTTGATGCGTTTGGTGTCCTCGGGGTTCGGGTTGACCTGACGCTTGTTCTGCAGGGTGATGTGCTGTTCCGGGTACTTTTTGCTGCCCACCGTAAAACTCAGGTTGCGACCACCCGATGCCAGTTGTTGCGTGCCGGGCTTGATCGTCAACGGCAGGCCGACAATGGCCAGCCAGCGAGTACCTTGTTCCTTGACCACCAGTACCGGTTTGCCCTGGAAGGTGGCTTTAGGCGGCTGGTTGCTGGTGCCCAGATCAATCACTGCGACACCGCCGGGCACCGGCTTGTTGAGAGCGCGAGTGATGTAGCTGTCGGCATGGGCGGGAAGGCACAAGAGGAGGGCGAGCAGCGGTGCGATAAAACGTAGCATCGATAGGTCAGTCCAGAAGAGAGAGGGTCACGGGCGTCAGGTGGTTATCCTCGACGCGCACTTGCAATTCGCCTTCGCCCAGTCTGGCCGTAAGGCGCTGGCCGGGTCGTGTTTGCGCGGCGTTGCGGATGGCATTGCCGCGTTCGTCGAGCAGGATACTGTAGCCACGGCCCAGTGTTGCCAGCGGACTTACGACATGAAGTGTCTGAATCTGGCTTTGCAATTGTAGTTTTCGGGTCTTGATCTGCTCGCGCATGGCGCGTGGCAGGCGTTCGGCCAGAACATCCAGCCGCTGGCGCAGGAAGGCCAGGGTGCGTCCCGGATGCTGGGCGGCGAGACGGCTTTCCATGTGCGCCAGGCGCACCTTCTGCTTATGCATGCCTTGTTCGAAGGCGCGGCGCAGGCGCATGTCCAGGTCATCCAGGCGCTGGGCTTGCTGGCGCAGGCGTTCACCGGGATGGCGCAGGCGGCGGGAAATACCGTCCAGACGCAAGCGCTCACGCATGAGTCGATCCTGCATGCGGCTGATCAGACGGCGATTGAGGTTTTCTACCCGGCGATGCAGGTCGCTGGAGTCCGGTGCCAGCAATTCCGCAGCGGCAGAGGGCGTAGGCGCCCGCACATCGGCCACGAAGTCGCTGATGGAAACATCGGTTTCATGCCCGACCGCACTGACAATCGGGGTCACGCAGGCATCGATGGCTCGGGCCACGGCTTCTTCGTTGAAGCACCACAGGTCTTCCAGCGAACCGCCGCCTCGGGCGAGGATCAAGGCATCGAAGCCTCTGGAGTCGGCCAGCTTGAGTGCCCGGACAATCTGCGCAATCGCTTCGCGGCCCTGGACCGCCGTCGGAATCAGGGTCAGCTCGACTTGCGGCGCACGACGGCGGAACACGCTGATGATGTCGCGGATCACCGCGCCTGTAGGCGAGCTGATAATGCCGATACGTTGCGGGTGCAGCGGCAGCGCGACCTTGCGTTCGGCGCTGAACAGGCCTTCGTCGCTGAGCTTGGCTTTCAGGGCATCGAAAGCCAGTCGCAATGCGCCATCGCCCGCCGGTTCGACGGTATCAAGAATCAGCTGATAGTCGCCGCGGCCCTCGAACAGCGAGACTTTGCCGCGAACCTTGACCTGCAAGCCATCCTTGAGCGCCTGCCGGACACGCGCCGCGCTCTGGCGAAACAGGGCGCAACGCACCTGGGCGCCGGAGTCCTTGAGCGTGAAGTACACATGGCCGGAGGCCGGGCGCGACAGGTTGGATATCTCGCCCTCGACCCAGATGCTGCTGAACACATCTTCCAGCAACACCCGTGCACGGCCGTTAAGCTGGCTGACAGTGAGGACTTCCCGGTCCAGGCCGAGTCTTGCAAAGGGATCTTTAATCATGGCGGCATCATAAAGGGATTTGCCCGGCCACCACCACTGGCGGTTTTCGGGTGGCGCAGCTATATAAGCAGCGCGTGGTCAATTCAGGGAGAGTCGTGTGGCGGTCGAATGGTTCAACCAGTTGGGCTTTGCACCGTTGGATCTGCTGTGGATCGAACTGGCCGTGATGGCGGCCTATATAGTGTTTGGCGTCGCCGGTTTCGGTACGGCGCTGGTGGCCGGGCCTGTCCTGATTCATTTCATGCCGCTGTCGCGGATCATTCCCTTGCTGGTGATGCTGGATTTCCTGGCGGCTTTCGGCAACCTGCTGCCTTCCCGGCAATCGGTGGTCCGCTCGGAGTTGCTTCGCCTGCTACCTTGCATGGCGGTGGGCTGCACCTTGGGCGTGCTGTTTCTGCTCAATCTCAAGTCCGATGTACTGCTCCTGATGATGGGGCTGTTCGTGACGGCGTATGCGCTTTACAGCCTGGCAGTCAACGTACGACCGACCCAGCTGGCGGCGGGCTGGGCGATCCCCATGGGCACGATCGGTGGCTTGTTCGGTGCCTTGTTTGGCAGTGGCGGTTTTCTCTACGCGATCTATCTCAACAGTCGCCTGACTTCCAAGGAGCAGGCGCGGGCCACGCAAAGCGCCCTGATCAGTTGCAGCACTATCGTGCGCCTCGGGCTGTTCTTGCTGGCCGGGGTCTATGCCGAAATGCCCTTGCTGCTTCTGGCGGTCTGCCTGTTGCCTGCGATGTTGCTGGGTTCATGGATCGGTCGATCACTGGTGACGAAACTGTCCCGTGAAGCCTTTGTGCGGCTGGTAACCTGGCTGGTGCTGGTCAGCGGTCTGGCGTTGATCGGTCGTTACATTGCCGGTTGATGGGGCGGCGTTCCGGGCTGACCTGTTAAACTGCCGCCCCCGATCAGCCTTCAGCGACACATTGCCATGAACACCCAGAGCATCATCGTCCCGCAAATCTCCAGTTTTCCCGGACATGAGGCACGGGCGCGCCTGATTCTGCGCTGGCTGGTGAAGCTCAATGTGGTCGAGCCGGAACTGAGCACCTGCGGGCGAACCTACAACAAAATGGCCTATGCCATTGCACCGGGCGCGAAAAGGGTGGTGCAGCATCCCGACGCCTTGCCGTTCGGGCAGGTCGTCAACGGGCTGGAAATCGTGACCAGGCGCTGCATCTTCACGCCGCTGAACAATTTTGCCGAAGAGGCCGGTTGCCCCGAGTGCCGCCGGGAAATCGGTGAGGCGCTGTTCGATAGCCTGGAAGACTGGATGCCCGGCCATACCGATAACTTCATCTGCCCCGAATGCCGCCATGAAGACGATATCAACGGTTTTCTGTTCCTGGACGCCTGCGGTTTCTCCAACCTGGGTTTCATCTTCAATAACTGGCTCGATGCATCCTTCACACAGAGCTTCCTCGACGACTTCGCGGAACGCCTGGATCGCCCGGTTTCCTTCGTCAAAGTCCGACTATAAGTTCGTTTGATATTAGGCTGAGGTTTGCATTGAGCCTGCGCAGGTGTGTAGGTATAATGGCGCGCTTCCAATTTTCCCGCCCGGGAGCCCCCGCGATGCTGCGTATCAGTCAAGAAGCCCTAACATTCGACGACATTCTCCTTGTGCCCGGTTATTCCGAGGTACTGCCTAACGAAGTCAGTCTGAAAACCCGTTTGACCCGTGGCATTGAACTGAATATCCCTTTGGTTTCCGCTGCAATGGATACCGTCACTGAAGCCCGTCTGGCCATCGCCATGGCTCAGGAAGGTGGTATCGGTATCATCCACAAGAACATGACTATCGAACAACAGGCTGCTGAAGTTCGCAAGGTCAAGAAGTTCGAGGCCGGTGTCGTCAAGGACCCGATCACCATCGAGGCTGACGCCACGGTACGTGACCTGTTCGAGCTGACCCGCCTGCACAACATCTCCGGTGTACCTGTCCTGCATGATGGCGACCTGGTCGGCATCGTGACTTCCCGTGACGTGCGCTTTGAAAACCGTCTGGATATCCCTGTTCGCGAAGTGATGACGCCCAAAGAGCGTCTGGTCACCGTACGCGAAGGCGCAGACAAGAACGAAGTGCGCGATCTGCTGCACAAGCACCGTCTTGAAAAGGTCCTGATCGTCGACGCCAAGTTCGCGCTCAAGGGCATGATGACCGTCAAGGACATCGAAAAGGCCAAAGCCTACCCGCTGGCGAGCAAGGACGACCAGGGTCGTCTGCGTGTCGGCGCTGCTGTCGGTACTGGCAAGGACACTGGCGATCGTGTTTCGGCGCTGGTAGCTGCCGGTGTTGACGTGGTGGTAGTCGATACCGCTCATGGTCACTCCAAAGGCGTGATCGACCGCGTTCGCTGGGTCAAGGAAAACTTCCCTGAAGTGCAGGTCATCGGCGGCAACATCGCCACTGGCGAAGCGGCCAAGGCTCTGGCTGCGGCTGGTGCTGACGCGGTCAAGGTCGGTATCGGCCCAGGTTCGATCTGCACCACCCGTATCGTTGCAGGCGTGGGCGTACCGCAAATCAGCGCCATCGCCAACGTTGCCGCTGCCCTTGAAGGCACTGGCGTTCCCCTGATCGCCGACGGCGGCATCCGTTTCTCGGGTGACCTGTCCAAGGCCATCGTTGCCGGCGCAAGCTGCGTGATGATGGGGTCGATGTTTGCCGGTACTGAAGAAGCGCCGGGCGAAATCGAACTGTTCCAGGGCCGCTCCTACAAGGCTTATCGCGGCATGGGCTCGCTGGGCGCCATGTCCCAGGCGCAAGGTTCTTCGGACCGTTACTTCCAGGATTCGTCCGCAGGTGCCGAGAAGCTGGTGCCGGAAGGTATCGAAGGCCGTGTGGCCTACAAGGGTTCGTTGTCGGCCATCATCCATCAACTGATGGGCGGCCTGCGTTCTTCCATGGGCTACACCGGTAGCGCCGATATCGAAGAAATGCGCACCAAGCCCGAGTTCGTACGCATCACCGGCGCTGGCATGGCTGAGTCCCACGTCCATGACGTGCAGATCACCAAGGAAGCGCCGAACTATCGCGTCGGCTAAGGCCGACAACTGATAGCTTTAAGCTACAAGCGGTAGTTGCGCTTATGCAGCTACCGCAGATTCCGATAACTTGCAGCTTGCAGCTTAAAGCTCGCAACTGCTCATCAGAGCTCCTTCCATGGCCCTCGATATTCACGCCCACCGTATCCTGATCCTCGATTTCGGCTCCCAATACACCCAACTGATTGCCCGCCGTGTGCGTGAAATCGGTGTGTACTGCGAACTGCATCCGTTCGACATGGACGATGAAGCGATTCGCGAATTCGCTCCACGCGGGATCATCCTCGCTGGCGGCCCCGAGTCCGTCCACGAAGCCAATAGCCCGCGTGCTCCGCAAGCCGTGTTTGACCTGGGCGTGCCGGTCTTCGGTATCTGCTACGGCATGCAGACCATGGCCGAGCAGTTGGGTGGCCGCGTTGAAGGCTCCGACCTGCGCGAGTTCGGTTACGCCCGTGTCGACGTGGTCGGCAAGAGCCGCGTACTCGACGGTATCGAAGACCATGTCGATGCCGATGGCGTCCTGGGCCTCGATGTCTGGATGAGCCACGGCGACAAAGTCACCGAAATCCCGGACGGCTTCCACGTCCTGGCCAGCACCCCAAGCTGCCCTATCGCCGGCATGGCTGACGATACCCGTGGCTACTACGGCGTGCAGTTCCACCCGGAAGTGACCCACACCAAGCAGGGCGGTCGCATCCTGTCGCGTTTCATCCTCGATATCTGTGGTTGTGAAGCGCTGTGGACTCCCTCGCACATTGCTGAAGACGCGATTGCCAGCATCCGCGCCCAGGTCGGTACCGACAACGTTCTGCTGGGCCTGTCCGGCGGCGTCGACTCTTCCGTGGTCGCAGCTTTGCTGCACAAGGCCATTGGCGATCAACTGACCTGCGTCTTCGTCGACAACGGTTTGCTGCGTCTGCACGAAGGCGAGCAGGTCATGGCCATGTTCGCCGAGAACATGGGCGTCAAGGTGATCCGCGCCAACGCCGAAGAGCAGTTCCTGAACAATCTGGCTGGCGAAAGCGACCCGGAGAAAAAGCGCAAGATCATCGGTCGCACCTTTATTGACGTGTTCGATGCCGAAGCCTGCAAGCTCGACAACATCAAGTACCTGGCGCAAGGCACCATCTACCCGGACGTCATCGAGTCGGCTGGCGCGAAAAGCGGCAAGGCTCACGTCATCAAGTCGCACCACAACGTGGGCGGCCTGCCGGAAGAAATGAACCTCAAACTGGTCGAACCCCTGCGCGAGCTGTTCAAAGACGAAGTCCGCCGCCTCGGCCTGGAACTCGGCCTGCCGTACGACATGGTCTACCGCCACCCATTCCCTGGCCCGGGCCTGGGCGTGCGTATCCTGGGTGAAGTGAAAAAGGAATACGCCGACCTGCTGCGTCGCGCCGACCACATCTTCATCGAAGAACTGCGCAAGGCCGACTGGTACCACAAAGTCAGCCAGGCATTCGTTGTCTTCCAGCCAGTCAAATCGGTTGGCGTCGTAGGCGATGGCCGCCGCTACGCCTGGGTCGTTGCCCTGCGCGCCGTAGAAACCATCGACTTCATGACCGCACGTTGGGCACACCTGCCTTACGAACTGCTGGAAACCGTCAGCGGGCGGATCATCAACGAGATCGAGGGGATTTCGCGGGTGACTTACGATGTTTCGAGCAAGCCGCCGGCTACGATTGAGTGGGAATGATCCCGCGTCCGGCACTGCCCGGCACGATCTAGCAAAAAATGCCCTGAAGCCCGCGTAATTGCGGGCTTTTGGCTTTTTGGGTCTGGCAAATTCGGGTAGCGTTCTGCATCGCCAAGCACGGTGTTTATGTGGCATGGTACGGGGTACTGACTGCATCTAATGCCATGCATGACGCTCAATACCATGCCCTTTGCCTCAGGGTTGGCATGGTATCGAGTTGGCCTAAAGGCCCGGTTTTACTGGGGATAGACCCAATTTTTCCGCGCATTTCAGGGCATGGTATTTTTTCATGGAAATAGTGGAAGCCATGCTCACCGATACCAAGCTTCGAAATCTCAAGCCCCAAGACAAGCTCTACAAGGTGATTGACCGTGACGGCTTGTACGTAGCCGTCACTCCAGCCGGCTCGATCTCCTTTCGCTACAACTACTCCATCAACGGCCGACAGGAGACGATCACCTTCGGTCGTTATGGCTTGGGGGGAATCACTCTTGCAGAGGCTCGGGAGCGGCTAGGGGAGGCCAAGAAGATGGTCGCCGCTGGCAAGTCTCCAGCTAAGGAAAAAGCACGGGCGAAGGCGCGCACGAAGGGTGCTGAGACTTTCGATGCTTGGGCTGAAAAATGGCTACGCGGCTACCAGATGGCGGACTCGACACGAGACATGCGCCGATCAGTCTATGAGCGCGAGTTGAAGCTGAAGTTTGGCAATCAGAAGCTAGTAGAAATAAACCATGAGGACCTGCGAGCGTTGACTGACGCGATAGTAGAGCGGGGTGCGCCTGCAACCGCCGTCCATTCACGGGAGATCGTGCTGCAAGTCTTCCGTTGGGCCATTGAGCGTGGCCAGAAGGTTGAGAACCCCGCAGATCTGGTACGGCCTGCCAGTATCGCGAAATTTGAGCCACGCGACCGTGCGTTGACGCCCGATGAAATTGCGCTGATGTACCAGTACATGGACAGAATCGGTACCGCGACTTCGGTTCGTGCTGCGGCAAAGCTCCTTCTGCTGACAATGGTGCGCAAGAGCGAGTTGACCAATGCGACGTGGAGTGAGATCAATTTTAGCGAAGCGTTATGGACCATCCCAAAAGAGCGGATGAAGCGTCGTAACCCTCATTTGGTATTTCTGTCTCAGCAGGCATTGGATTTCTTCATCGCGTTGAAAACCTTGGCAGGAGGTTCAGACTACGTTTTGCCGTCACGCTACGACTCTGATTTGCCAATGAGCGCAGCCACGATCAACCAGGTGCTGACACTCACCTATCGCCTTGCCCAAAAGGAAGGGGTGCCCCTAGGCAAATTCGGGCCCCACGACCTGCGACGCACGGCCAGCACGCTGTTGCATGAGGCTGGGTACAACTCCGACTGGATCGAGAAGTGCCTCGCGCACGAGCAAAAAGGTGTGAGAGCCGTCTATAACAAGGCTGAATATCGCGATCAGCGCCGTGCGATGTTGCAAGATTGGGCAAATATGGTTGATGATTGGACGCTTAAGAAATCTCGGAAAACAAACGCGTAGCTTTCGTGATTACGCCCCACTTCAGCAATCGCTGATAGGAACTTATCCTAAGTTTGACCAAGAAATTCCATCGTTGCTGACCGGTCGGATGCATTCGATGCGATCATCCAAGTGCGTTCGATACCAGCCTCACGTATGGCTGAAGGATGAAAGAAGTTAAGTTTTATGCTTCGCTGGTCGTTTCTAATAAAATATGAGGTCAGGAAAATGCTGGAAGAAAATGTTATTGATATCGAATACTATTTGGAAGAGATATCCAATAGGAAAATAGGTCATGAGCAAGATGTAGCTTACATTATGCCGGAAGGCAGTGCTGACGGCGTTGATATCCTGAACGAATACTCGCCAGACTTGAGAAAGGATTTAAAGGAGTTTGGCGTTAAGGCCGTTGTCGTAAAAGGCGAAGTGCATACTTATCAAGCATTAAGAAGCGCTGATATAATCTTGCCTTTGATTTTTGGGATTCCTTTCGCGATTCTTGCTAATTTCTTAACGGATTGGTTGAAGAAGAATATACCTAAAGATAAAACGGTTTCTGTGAAATTCATAAAAAAAGAAGGTGCTAGCTATAAAAAAATAGTTGTAGAGGGTTCGGCGGCGGAAGTTGAATCAATAATAAATAGCCTAAAGGATCATTGATGAGCGAAGAAGATAATGAGCCAGCCTTTGAGGCGCGAGTGATGGCTTTTGGAAATGTAAATTTTTCCAGCATGGCGGAAAATAGCTTCAATGAGGCGCAAAAGATTATTGCTGACTATAACGCTGGAGAGCTGATAGATCCAGAACCTAAGCTTAGGCACGCATTGAATATGCTCCTTAATGTTTTCTGGGTGGCTAAAGATTTACGAGTTCCAATCTCAAAGCAGATGCACTCTATAGGGGCCGCGCTGCATGAGGATTACGGGTGCGCCCTGGAGTTTGAAGACGGCTTTTATTTCACAAAATGCCCCAATATGCTTCTGCATCGTGACTTTGGGTTTAGTATGCGGGGATTTGAGAAATATAAATGCTCTATATGTGATATGGATCCTGTGGACTGCGATCATAGGAGTGGGCGAAAATACAGCGGTGTCGAATGTAAAGAGTTCGCTGAGCGCTGCAATATATGTAATGATGAGATTTCATCGTGTAGTCATTGTTTGGGTGAAACTTACGATGACGTTGAGGCAGTTAAGCTCGCCTATGTCACGGAGATAGTTACATTTGATGTTGTTAAAGAGCCGGAGTGTCCAATCGCAAGAGTTACGAAGATTCCATTCTCAAAACAGCATATTGCTAATTCTATAAGCGAAGATCCAAACTTTGGATTATTTGAGTACGGCCGTACAATAATTAATTGTGATCATTGTGTTCGTTGCTCGGAGTATAATCCGGCTGCGAATGACGAGCCCTGGAGTAATCGGTGAGGTTTGATGGGGTCTGTGCTGCAAGCGTCGGTAAAAAACCAAAGTGACCAGATGCTCTGCGAGTTCGAAATATTCTTATTGGCTGTTGGCACTTTTTAATGAGGATCTGCTTTGGGTTGGCTACCGACCGTAGATGGCTGCTTTCGCTCCTAAGTCATTCGAAGCACTGATTAGGTCGAGTGCTAGTGACCGTCTTATTGAGTTCAAAAGTGTGGTTGCTTGAGTTAAATGATGCAGCTCGAAGCACTAACACAGTCGAAAACAATCAGGGACTGAGCGAAGAGCTTTGGATACTGCTTGGCGCTCGATATTCAGTCTGCGAGCAATTTCTGACTGGTTGAAGCCGAGTTTTTGCAGTACGAGGATTTGCTTTCTCCGGTCTGTCAGCTTGACGTCCACCATTAGTCGAGCGAGATTTCTTAGCTCCGCTTCGTCCGTTAGGTGTAGGGTTTGGCTAAGCATGTATCGAAAGATATACGCGTCGACGAGCTCGTCACCTGACTTTGCCTTAGGCTCTGCTCGTACTGCGCATTGTCTGCTCAATCTGGCCAGCTCTAGGTCGAACTGCGCTACAGATCTCATTGCTTGCCTGTATGCCGGGTTCCAGCATCCATCCGGTGTCTTTGGGCGGTGGGTGGAGCAGTACAGATTACTCAGGCGTAGGTGTTCATCAAGGTCACGCTGACCTTCACCTTCTGCGAACAATGCTAGCTCTGCCCGCGCGCCGCAGAATCTACAGAACCCTTTCAAGCGTTGACCGTTCAAACCGTCCATATCCTTGGTATACGGCTGCTTGCGCTTACATGCCAGCACCAGTTCTATCAGCGTCTCAAGCGTCGCAATGAAGCAGCGATCGTCCTCCGACTGCTTGTCGTGAGTCAGAACAAAAGCTCGTAGCAGCTGACGCTGTAGGCGGACCATAGCGGCAATGCCAACAAGCTGGATAATCGCGCTGAACGCTACATTCGTTCCTGCCCCGGGTATATGGCCCTGATAACGCGATGGAAGCGTTTCGGCATATGACGCCACGGCACGGTCGATAAGCTCTTCGACCAGACGAACGATCGGATAGCGTTTAGATGCTGTGGAGTAGGGCTCCCAGCGATCAAGGAATCGGTGAAGGGCCTCTGCGACGGAGGCATCACACCCCTCCCAAATAGCTATGGACGTTTGTTTTTTCATGTCAACCATTCTAGCCAATCATTCTGTCGAAGCAATAGGCACCTAAAGGCACGATCAGGCACACATTCGCTGTGACTGATAGGGCCTAGCTATGCATCCATCGAGCAAAAAACTCATCGACAAAAAGACACTCTTGGCGATGATCCCGCTGTGTGAGCGCACGATCTATAACTTTGAAATGAAGGGTAAATTCCCGCGTCGAATTGCGGTGAGTAGCCGCAAGGTCGTGTGGGATTTAGCCGAGGTAGAGGAGTGGATTGATACATGCAGGGAGTCCGGCCCCGCTCCTAGGCCAGGAATGGCAGTCTGAGCGGTGGGGTTCAGGCCTGAGACAAGGTCGACATCGCGTCCTTACTCAGAAACTGCAAACGACCTTGTAGAGCTGAAAAGCGCAAGTTTACAGCTTGCGCTTTTCAGCTCTGAGGACGAAGCGCAGATGTACCACGATAGGACGAGAGCCGGTTTTTTTTCGTTGCTCGTCGACTCCCAAGGTGAAAAGCGCCAGTCCTCTCATCGTTTGGCTGATATGCCAAAAGTGCTCAGTTTGTTGGACAAAAAACGTGACACGTGGATGTCCCAGGCAGAGTTCATCCGACCCAATCGGCGAGTCGTTAATCTTCTGCGGCTTGGCCTGCTGTTCGCCGACCTCGACACCTACCGCGTGCCCGCGCTGGCTGGGCGAGCGCCTGACCAACTGGCCGCGTCCGTCCTATACTTCTGCGCCGAAGAGGGCTTGCCGCCGCCGTCCGTGCTGATCTACAGCGGCCGGGGCATACAGGCCAAGTGGTTGCTGGAGGGCACCATTCCACGACAGGCCCTACCCCGCTGGAACGCCTGCCAACGCTACCTTGTGGATCGTCTCGCGCACGTCGGGGCCGACCCAATGGCCAAGGACGCCAGCCGCGTGCTGCGTACCGTCGAGACGGTCAACAGCAAGAGCGGCAAAGTCTGCCGCGTGGTTCACGTCCAGAGCGGCCTTGATGGTCAACCGATCCGCTACAACTTCGAGTATCTGGCCGAGGCCCTGCTACCGGCAGCCCGATGGACTATCGAGCAGCAACGGCAGGAGCAACAGAAACAGGCCGAACAGCGCGCAACGGGAAAGCGTTTCCTTTTGGTGCCCGGCAGCAAAGCTGACAATCTGCGCGGGTTTTCCGGCCGACAGCTCGCGTGGGATCGGCTGGAAGACCTGCGCAAGCTGGCCGAGCTGCGCGGTGGTGTCGGTGAGGGCAGCCGGATGCAGCACCTGTTTTGGCGATTGAATTTCCTGCTGCTGTCCGGGGCGACCAATAGCAAGCTGATGTACCACGAAGCGGCCGCGCTGGCCCGCGAACTTGATCCGCAGTGGAATAGCCGCTCGAAAGAGCTTATGACCCTGTTCAGCAAGGCCAAAGCCTATGAGGCCGGGGACAAAGTTAGCTTTGGTGGCAAGGACTACGCGCCGCTGTACACGCCGAAGAACGACACCCTTATCAACTTGTTCGGGATCACTGCCGACGAACAACGCCAGCTCAAGACTATTGTCAATCGGGTCGAGGCTGCAGAGCGCGATAGGAGGCGCCATGAGCTTCGGAGGCGAGCTGCCGGTTCTGTAGACCGAGAAACCTACCTTGAGTCTGCCAACGCTAAGCAGGCGCAGGCGCAGGCCCTCAGACGCGAAGGCCTGAGCGTGCGAGCCATCGCTAAGCGAATGGCGGTGTCCGTGGGAGCCGTCTCGGGCTATCTCAAAGCTCCGGCCGTAGAGTGTTCAAAGTCCGTCCGTATTACTAATGGCGAAGCCCCCGCGCTTTGACGGCGGCCCGTCCAGGCCGATGGTCTAAGTGTTCAAAGTCCGTGCGTATTACTAATGGCAGAGCCTTCCGCGCGTTGGATCAAGGCTGTCTGGGGGCGTCGTTCTGATGGAGTGCCAGTAGGGTGCTGGTCCGAAGTAATAGGCGGCCTGGGTTTCGAACTCAGGGGGAGATTACGCTTACGTGCGGGGGCTGAAGGGGTTACCTGAGACAAGTCCGTGCGTACTACTTGGATTTGGTGGCCCCGGGAAACAAACCCCCGCACTCTGGCGGGGGGTTGTAGGGTCAGCGGTTGACGGAGGAGTCGAGCCTTTGGGCTTCCTGCGCCGCTCGGATCGCAGTCAGAATTTGCTGGGCTTGAGCAGCATTGCTCTTGCTACCCAATAGAGGGAGGCGATTCAGATGTTGCACTCCAGAAAACATGTGAAAGGAAGCCGAAAGGGCCAGCGGGCTAACTCGAAGTTGCAACGCGGTGCATTGTCGATCCAGTCTATCGAGCAATGGCCCGTAGCCTTTGCTTCGCAGCCAACGGCCGAACGCCCACATGCCAATGGCTAAGGTGGAGGCGAGCATTACGAATCCAGCGAACATTAGAATGCTATTCATGATTATTTCTCCGGTTGGTCGTTGCTTGAGGTTATTCTCGAAACGTCGAGGCGGCCGGAACTCGAACTGGTGTTCGTATCTGGTCGAATGACGTTGGATTCCATGCCTGCGGCTTCTCCAGCTGGCTCTGCGGACGTGGGCGAACTGGAGTCACTGGGGGCTGGCAATGGAGGACCAGCGCCAAGCGACGCTGAGTGGGCATTCTCCATGCCCGGCACTGTCAGCGAGGCAATTACGCCAAGCGCTTTTGCACCACCATTGGCTGCTTGAGACAGTGCGTTGCCGGAACTAACAGCTCCCCCTTTCGGTGTTGCTTTCTGATCATTGTCACCGCCGCTCTGTGCGGCCTTCCCGGCCTGCTTAGCGGTCTGCTGGACGCTGTTGCTGGACGTAGCCGATGGGGTAGCTGCACCACCGCCAATCTTCGCACCTGCGGAACTCGCTACCTTGGCCGCTGCGCCGCCGCCAGTGCTGGCCCCTACGCCGGGGAACGTAGCGCCACCTACTGGCGAGGCAGCACCAGCGGAGCTTGCACCGGCAATACTGGAGTTGATCGCCCCTGCCAGACCGCCGCCGCTGATGCCTCCGGCACTCGCTGCACCGGCAGCAGCA
Source organism: Pseudomonas sp. Irchel 3A18 (assembly GCF_900187465.1). Lineage (NCBI taxonomy): Bacteria > Pseudomonadati > Pseudomonadota > Gammaproteobacteria > Pseudomonadales > Pseudomonadaceae > Pseudomonas > Pseudomonas sp. Irchel 3A18. Next base: position 236,339 of record NZ_FYDI01000002.1, on the reverse strand, counting down.
GGAGCGGCCGCCCCGGCCGTGGCGATGGTTGCGATTGCCGCCGCTGCACCGGCAGCACCGGCGGCCGCCATACCACCGATGGCTGACCCGCCACCCATCGACGTGCCGCTAATCATGCCGCCGATCAGGTCGGGAATAGTCTTTGTCAGATAGCAGCACACCAAGGCCAGACCGACCATCGTCATCAACGACGCTTCGTCATTGGTGTAGGCGGCCAACCACTGTTTGGCCGACTGGACTATCAAGCCGACGATTAGCGTTAAGACGAACAGCTTGGCTCCGATTGCGACGGTGAAGCGCATTGGGGCGATCGCAAAATCACGCGTCCATTGTGAGCCGCCAAAGCCAAAGAACAGCACCGAAGCATTGATGATGACGTAAGACTCTACGAGCGTTACGAACATGAATGCAGCGATGAAGGCGAAACACGCCAATACAAGGATTGCGCATACTGCGATCAGAAGTCCTTTGGCCGGAGAAAACACTGATATGCCCTTTACCATAGTGCGGCCGAAATCCAGTGCAACCGCCAGCATATCGCCGGGTTCTAATGCACGCCCGAGGCCGCTCGCAGACGCAGCCGCATCGCGGAAACTATCGACAATGGCAGATGACCACTCCACCGAGTACTTCATAACAGCAAGGAAGAAGCCGACCACCAGGACGAAGCGCAGCAGCTCGCCGACAATCTCGCCGAAGTCGGCTTGCTTCATGATCAGAGGTAGGAACGTCCAAATGAATTGAATGGAGGCCAACAGCCAGAATAATCTGATCGCATAGTCATACAGCTTTCCTGACCACTGGTGCGACTGCTGCAAAACGAGGTCGAGTAGGCCCTGCACCGATGTGTCGGCATGTGAAAGGTCGGTCGCGGCCATAGCATCTCCGCTCACGAATGAACTCGCCAAGACGAGGAACAATAGTAGGCGAGTATCCATAGCTAGTACCCCTTAACGCCGCCGCGAGTGTTCGGGCGCTCTTCAAAAGAGAAATCAGCGTCACGCTCTTGCCGTTGGTGCTCAGTCACCGATATACATTCGCTGTCGCTTCGAACCGCCACGGTGACGATAGAACCGATTAGTGCAGAGCCGGAGCAGATCAACGCGATGAGCCATTTCGAAATAGTCATTCTCAGTACCCCTTCACGCCGCCGCGTGTATTTTTGCGCGCTTCAAACTGCTGTTCGGTAGCTTCGCTGGCTGCTGTACGGTCACCCTGCTGAGCCATATAGTTGCCCTGCATGTTGATTTGCGTAGCGACCAGATCGCGCAGCTTCTGCAACTGCTGGACATTTTGTGAGGCGATTTCGTTGCCTGCCTGGATCGCCTGCATCCGGCCCACGGCTGACTGTGAACGTGAAACCATGCGCGCGAGCTGAGCGTCTTCAGACTCGAAGGCTCCTGTATTTAAATCCGCTGCTTTCATCGCCGTTCTCACGTTGTCGCGGCCCTGCTGTGACCACTTTTGATAGCGATCCTGCGCCGGGACCTCTGCCGAGTTCGCTGCTTGATTTAGGTAGTACTCGTAGCCGGGAAAAACCGTGTTGAATCGCGAATCCAGGTTCTGGATTTGGCGGCCCAAGGCTTGGGAGCGGTTGTAGATGTTGACCACGCTTTTCAAGTCAGCCGCGATGCTGCCGAACATCGAATCGGGCAAGCCCGTGCCCTGCGTGACCATGTTTTGGTACTGCTGAATTTGCGTTTGCAGTTGCTCGGCGGTGTTCAGCGCCGTGTTGACCTGCTCGGCGTACTCGAACATCTGTTGATAGAACGTCGAGCAGTTAGAGCAGTAGATGGCGTAAGCCGGGGCAGGTGTCATATAGAGAACTACACCAAGGCTTGTGGTTGCCATTGCCACAGCTAGCGCCGCGCCTCGGCCGAATATCCGAGCGACATAAACTGACGTTTTTTGCGATTCTATTTCCATACCGAATACCTAATTTTGTAGTAGCTTGAGGTTTGATTATTCTCCGATATGGCGTTGTTTTGAATATGCGGATAATAGTCTATCCGCATAGATTGCAATAAGTTGCGTCCGGAAACTGTCCGTTAATCAAACCTTTTAGTGATGGCAACTCTCTGGCTTTTCTAGGTTTTTTCTTTTGTAAGGAAGAAGAGTTGGCTGTCCGGTTTGATGCGTTTTGCGGACGAAAAAAGCCCACTGAAGTGAGCTTTTTATAAGTTGGTGCGCGGCGTCAGTGGGCTGCGTAATAAGGATTATGAGTGCGATAGAGGCAACGTTCAGTTTCAGGGATGTGCAGCGTCTCAAGGTGCCACTCTTCGAGTGAAGAAGCTAGCTCGGCCGCGATGCGCTGGGCCTCCGAAATGCGCTTACTAGATTGCCCGCTGGCTCGGCCGAGGCAGGCTTGCAGTTCATTGAGTTGAGTGGCCAAAGCGCTGATGCGGTGAGCGGTCTTCATAATCAATTCCTCTTGCTTATCCTTTCCACGATTCTATCGAATTCTTCCCGGATGTGATCGTCCGCGAGATCAAGATTAACTAATCCTGATTTTATTGCAATTCTTGCAATTCTTTCTGCTGCCTCATTGTCTAGTTTTGCAAGCCTTGCCTTAGCCATCTCTAGTTCAGAAAAGGCGTCAGCTCGACGCTCAGAAAGGGTTTTTCTAGCCATTTTTCATGCTCCTTTTTGGTGCCATTTCGGCCTTGATCTATTGTGGGTAGCGGAGATTCTAGCGACCGCTGGAGTTGTTAGCCATATCAGGATCGGCGTCGCTACGAGCTAAGCGTGGCCGCGGTAAGTTGGCCGTCGCTCATACTTTCTCCGCTCTGTTTGATTCATTCATTTAAATTTAGTCGATTAAGTTAACTCAAAGCAATTTTAGGCAATTCCTTACCTGGATTAATGCAACTCTAGGCAACTTAGAGAGAATTAACGCAACTCAAGGAAATTTAAGGAAACTGACTTTGCCGAAACGACTATTAGCAATAAATTTCTTTTAATTGCACCCAGGCAGACGGCAAGATGTGTGTTGTACGGGTACGGGCAAGCCCGTACCCATCCATCACTGTCCCTTATTCGCCTTCGGCTCAACGTATCTTGCTCTGCGAGGCGCACAGCCGCTACCGCGTCTAAGGGCAAAAACACAGCAACAGCTGGAGCACCTATGACAAGCGGCACCAAAGAAAAAACGACGGCTCGCCGACGCGGCAAGCCAATCGAGGTTTGGGTCACTGATGAGGAAAAAGCGGTGATCACTGATAAGGCCAAAGAAGCTGGGATGTCCCGCTCGGGCTACCTTCGCGCGCTAGGCATGAACACGCCCATCCGGTCGGTCGTTGACCTGACCTCCGTGGGGGACTTGGCCAAGGTGAGCGGCGACCTCGGACGGGTTGCTGGTCTGTTGAAACTTTGGCTTGCGGAGAAGCGCGGAGAAGGCGCTGACGCAATTGATGTGGAAAGTATAATGTTGGAGTTTCGAAGGTTGCAGGTGGCTATGGGAATAAAGATGGGGGAGATTGTTAAAGCTCACAGGTAAATCTCAGCTTTACACAGCTTTTGGATTGTGCAATCCACATAGGTCGATAGCCGGTTGGCTGCCCGTCGAACTGTTTTTAGCTCGATGCCACCTCGAATTGCTCAACGTATACTATTAGTGAGCTTTAGCGCATATGTCTCTAGGCGATATGGGAAGGACCAAATGAGAGATCGACCGCACAGTGAGGCTATGTCCGAGGCGCTTCGTGCAGACCCTGCATATGCGGCTGAATTGCTAACACACGTGCTACGCGACGGCAGCCCAGCAGAGCTGGTTATTTTGTTAAAACAGCTGATCCTTGCGTTTGGAGTGAACGACCAAACACAGCAGGACCATGTCGACGAATCATGACATGCTTATGCTAATTACATACTGAAGGACTGCTTCTTCAGTAGTATTATAGCGGGTCTGCTAATGGCAATTGACGAGAGCGAGAGCTGCGAGGGCCGAGGCTGCAGCATAAACTATGACGTTAAAAACGATTGATTTGCGGATTTTGAGTATCTCGTGTGTGCTCAATTATGGCTTACCGAGAGAATAGATAGTCTTCAAAAAAGAGACGTTGAAGCTTGGCTGTTGAGTTTTAAGAGCTGCAAAAAATATATCAGAGGTGATGTGGGTGAAGTGATCTATAGTCAATCTTGTTCTGTAAAAGGGCAGGCGCTGAGGTGAAGTTATTGGTGTGTGTCCGACATATGTCGGAGTCATCATGGGAGTAATAGAGTTGCACTCGCATGGGTATTTAGCACTTCACCTGTAAGCGCGCCTGCAACGTGAGTATGCCGTTATTCGTAGGCGGTTTTCAACTCTTTTTTCTGAAGCAATCGTTCAATTTTTATGCCCATTTCGCTCCAGTCTACGAACCAGTCGTGGAGTGAGATACGCTTGTATTGCAACCTCAGTTCTGTCGAGCTAGGTTTTCTACCAAATTCAGTTTCAAATGAGCGACCAATCATTCGAGATTTGAATGCCCTGTCAAGATAAGGGCAGCGGACTAGGTCTAGAAGTAGGTGAGCTGCCTCGGAGTAAACTGACGCTCGCTGAGTCGCTAGTATTTCAAGCACAACGCTTTTTAGCTTCCGCTTAAGGTTATGATAATGAGTGTTGTTCTTCATATAAAAAAGCACAGAAATTATCTGGAAGTAGTTAGCTGATTGGATGTTTTTTGTTTCTTCGTTGAATATGAATTTTGAGATGTCACTCTCTGAAACTAAATCTACATCGCCGGAAATTTCTCTTAGCGCTATCAGAAGGTTTATTACTTCCACTCCTGAGGCAACCTTATCGGCTCTCTTATTCTTCATGGTGAAAATTATTTCATCTTGAACTTTTTTTACTATCTCGTCGCCATAAACAGGTTTCATAAGTTTGGCGATTCTGCAGCATAAAATAGATATTTGGCTTACCAAAAAAGTACTTCTTACCCTGACGTCCATCGAATATACGAAAAATGTGACGTCCATAATAACTAGCAGGAACTTTAATACATTTTCTTGTTGGTTGTCGTCCAAGGTGGCGCTATATCCATAAACTTCGTGTATCTTATTCTTTATTACTGTAAAGAAATAGCCGGTTATTGTCTCAAACTCTATTTCGTTGCTTCTGACAATGGCTTTGATGTCTCTGATCAGTCTGTTCGCTACTACGCCTGGTCCTTTGAAATACTTTATAAACGTAATTTTCTCTTCCGGCTGATCACTTTGGCTGTCGACGTTCTCTGCTAACGGAATATCAGGTTTCACTCCTTTTTTTGATTCGTCAAAAGTGTCGAACAGAGCTGAAAAAATATCCTGTATATCTTTTTTTGCCATAGTAATGCCAGTGAGAAACGGCGCCCTATGTCTTGAGACTTTTGATTCGTTTAAATATAATTTTATTTTCTCAAGTGAGTTTTCGAATTCAGTTAGTATGTGCTCGCCAATTTTCTCATCGTTGTAAAATAAAAAGTAATCATCTACGTAACGTCTAACATCATATTCGCCTTGAATGTGTAGGTTGGCTTGTAAAACTTTTTTATCAATGTCTTGTAATATTATTTCTGCATAAATTCTGCTGAATTCTGGTCCTATGACTAATCCATCATTCCTGCCAAAGTTAGCAGATTCCATTAACTTGGAAAACTTGTTTTCAAAGTTGTGCTTTCCGAAATGCTCCTTTTGATAAACTTCACTTTTAACTGCTTCGCCTAGTCTTTTTGTAGATATGTTGTCAAAGCACTTGGAGATGTCAAATTTTAATAGCTTTTTAAACTTTTTTTCGAGCCTATGGAATTCGTAAGAGTCATAAAATTTATACAGAAAAGAATATTTTTTGTAAAGAAAAAACGAGCTGGCATATTTAAATTGTACAGACATAGACTCATCAACGTTGGACTCCGCACCCTCATCTTTTACCACATTATCTCTGAGTAAGTTGTCAGGTTCGTAATACCAGGCTGCTACCTCTGCTGGCGCACGTAAGGTGTACTCGCTCCGAGCAGTCAGTCCACAGATCAAGCTATTGTAAGTCTTGTAAAAGTCAACAAAGTCTTGCTGGCTGGACGGATGTATCAGATGAAGTGTTCTATAGCTCGAAGCGGTTTTGACGATTTTAAATGTGAAAGGCTGCGTTTCTTTGTGGGAGTGTAATATGGTTCCCAATAGACCTGCTTCATTGGGGTTGTGCGGATGTAAATAAAAACCTTCATTTGTTAAAAGAATAGGCACCTCGTACGGAAGTACCTCTGTGAGTAGTACACGTCGGTAATTCGACTTGTATACTCGCTTAAGATTCGTTTCCTTGTTATTGTTTTTCATAGTCGCTTTCCCTAGCCCAGCATTTTTTTATTTCTGAGAATTCTGTTTTAGCTATTGTGTAGATTGCCCGTTGAGTGAATCCTTTGTCGAAACTGATGCCGCGCGTAGCAATGCAAGCGGCGCGCATATCAGCAGCTCCGATCGCCCTGTAGATGCTGCCCCTTTTTGAATGATTCAACCTCAATAAGAACATATCTAACTCTCTAACTTGTTCTAGGTCGGACAGTATTTTATTGTTGTAGAAAAAACCCGCCATTAAACCATGCGAGACATCATCATTTCTTGATGCTTCACGGATTAGGTAATTTCCGGTGATAAATTTTAATCTGAGACATAGAAGGTTGATGTCCTTATTTTTTGCGTAGTCTAAGAATGCGAGGATGATGCGGGTCTTGATTTTTCTAATTCTGTTGCGAGAGATGCGTACCTTTACCGATTTATCTGGAGTAAGGAAATGCTCGTAACCCAGAAAACTAAGCCGATCATTTCCGAGGTGTAGTTTTTTTGAGCATACCTTTTTAATTTTTTTGTGATTTAGGCTTAGGTGTAGTTGTTTAAGTTTGTTTGCGATGTCGCCCAGGATGTTATCGCTTCTGGTATGACAAAAGACCACAAAGTCGTCTACATACCTAGCGTAATAATAGACGCCTTCCAATGACTGTACATATCGGTCAAATTCTCTGATGTATAACTCAGAGAGAGAGGAGCTTATGCTGATGCCTCTGGGTAGGCCTTTGGCACCTGTCATGCTCACGCGTGAGAAGACTTGCCGTACAATTCTTCTGTTATGATATGACAGTATTCTATTCGATTCCACTTTTGCGATAATTGATTCTCTTGGGATCGATTCATAGAAGCTTTTAATGTCGCCTTTTATAATCGTGAAGTGGCTAGTGTCAGAGATTAGAGAACTAATTTGTTCAGTGATTGTATCGCGGTCTGCCTGTTTTACTTTGTATATCCTACCTAATATTTTATTAACTCTTCGTAAGCTATACACGCTCTCTAGAGACAACGCTTTGAAAATCTTCTTACCTTTCTTTTCGTAAGATGTCAGATCAGTAAATTCACAGCCGTTTTCTAATATGTTCTTGGCAACAACTTCTAGTTTCTCAAGATACTCACTTCGCTTTCTGCCTAGCTTAAATTTTATAATGTCTTTAATTGAGGTCAGTCTAAGGAAGCTTTTTCCTGTAAAATTTTGATCTAACAAGGCGACACCTCTTTGGTTGCTAAATATATGCCTAGGAGCATCCAACCTATGGAGGTGAAAGAAATGAACAAGTAGAAGTAATAAAGTAGGCCGCGTCCGAATATGCCAGCCAATAGCTCTAGCACGGGTTTTGGGATATGTGCACAGCTTATGTTTCTTATGCTCTCGATGCTTAAATCTATTTTGCTATGATTCTCATATTTTGAAATAATGTCAGCATATTGGGTTGCGTAGCTTTTAAAGTTTTCTGCAGATGGGGAGAAGTCTTCGTTAGTAATGTCGAATTTCAAGATTTTTTTAAAGTGATTAAGAGTCTGGGCGCAGTCGTGAATTTTTTCTGCTCGTGCGCCATATTTAGCCCCTGAAACTAGGATTGATAGGGCTAGCATGACTATGGGTAGGCAATTTTGTCCTATCGTTATGATGGCCTCGCTTCGCCCTAGCTTTCCCGCATACATGGTGACTATAAATGATACAACTATCAGAGCTGTCGAAGCTAAAATTAAAGCAATATTAGCTGCGCCATCTAGACTGCTCAGTCTCCTGTAAGTATTAAATCTGTAGTCGGCTGTGCAGCTAACTGAGGTATATAGTTTTTCGTATGCTGTTAGCTTTGTGTTAGAAATATCCCACCCCCACTTTGATTTTTATATTTTTCAATCGGCAGCGCGCACGCGAAATTCCCCTGTGCGTAGGCGTTTCAGTTAGATTGATTGATTTTCATCTTAACCCATCCTTGAGCAATCCAGTTACTCCTTACAGCTCAACCGCCTCAATCTCCGGCGATTTCCTAAAGTACGGCTGAAGCCATTGGACCAACTGTCTCAAACCGAAGCCTGACTAGGTCAAATTGCAGACTACGCTGAATTCATATCAGAACGCCATATCTACTCCTTTTTTTGGCGACTAGCGGCTCGAGCGCGGCTTTTGCACATTGGCTGGAGGTCTTGCGAAAGGGGGCATCATCGGTTTTGCATCGTTTATAATCGTTCAAAAGGCGATCTCATACAGGGGCGGGACAGTCTGCGCTATGACGCATGGGCGATGTCTTCTTCAAGCTCCCGAATGGCCTTGGTTACTTTGATCACAAAAAGCCTCTCAACATGGTGGTCAGGAAGCTGCCAGGCTTCATCGCCGATCCAGATAGCCAAGAGCGCTCGCTTCTGGCCGATGTCACGATCATCTAGATTCGGGATATAGGTATGGCCGCCAGCGCTTCCACGTCTCAGCTCATAGAACGTCTTGATGAGCGACTTTGTCTGAATGTGACCCTCTAGGGCGAACCGCTGGGTGAGCTTGCGTATGGTGTGGTTGACTGACCGGAGCTGCGTCGTCGAGGTGATCTGGGAGAAATACGATGCCCAGCCTCTGCGTTTGTAACCGAAGTAGCACCCGGTGATTCGGAGATTTACCTTCCATTCACAGTACGCCCTGGCCCGCTGCAAGTCCCTGGGGGAATGTGCGGTCGCTACCCTGTGCCTGTAGGCGGTGAAGATCTTCGCGATAGAGGACTCAAATCGAAGAATGCTCTCGTGGCGAATGATGATCTCGCCGCCTTCTACCTGATACCCCAGAAAGCTGAAGGGCTCCGTGAGCGGTGCAACTTTGGACTTCGAGCCGGGGCCAAAGTCATGGGGGTTGAGCCCCAATTTCTTCAAGGCAGCGATCAGCTCATCTGCTACTGCTTTGGCTTGGCCCTCCGGTGCAAGGATCAGAATGTCATCGACGTAGCGTTTGTACCAAATGCCAGTGTGGGCCTTGAACACAGAGTCAATGTTCTGTAGAGCAATCTCGGCCAATAGGTTGGAGATCGCCAAGCCTTGAGGTACGCCGATTGTTGAGTCAGGTGTATCTTTTTTACCCTTGGATTCGGGGACGGTTGGTGTGGTTATCGCAGCCTCGATCAGGCTTCTGAGTTCTCGTTTTCTTACTTTCTTCCAGATAGTCGTTCTGATCAAAGAATGCGGGATCGAAGGATAGAAATTCTTCAGATCGATTTTCGCGTATTCCGCATATTTTCCTGATGCCACGCCCGCTCTTAAATCATTTATGACCTCCTGAGGCAATGAGAGCTTTGCCGAGGGGTAAACCTCGGCAAGGCAGTCACACAAAGCTCGCAGAACGATCCTGTCCCTGGCCGTCGGGATAGAGATCTGTCTTGGCTGGGAGGTCGCACCTTTAAGGATCAGCTTTTCCTTGTAGGCGGTGAAGCGGTAATTTCCTTGGTGAACCTTTCGGATGATTAGGTCAAGCTCCTCGTTCAACCGAGCATCCAGCTGTGCCGGCCGGGTACGATCAAGCCCAATCGCACCAGATGGCTTGATTTTGTCGGTATAGATCTGAAGCAAAGGCTTGCGAGCGAAGTGTTTCTTGAAGCCTCTAGCGGCGCTCACTTGATAGCCCAAGCATATAGTCCTACGGCCATTGGCAGTGCATAAAGCAAGCTAGTGAGCAAAAGGCGTAGACCGAGCCAGTAGATGGCAGAGATACTCTCGAACCTCGTTGGTTTTCTGCTGGAGAGGCCACCGGCAAAAACTCGAGCGATCCGATCATCGACCTCGTTATGGTTTTCGGACTCGGCCAAAAGATCGTCATATCGATTGGTCTGAACCGGAGTAGGTGGCGTGCTGGCAGATAGCTCGTTATACAACTTCTGCAGTTGCAGGTAGTTGCTGCGCATTGCCATGGCTCTCCCTCTGAAGTCGCGATTGGTCACGGCGAGGGAAACCCCGAGCAAGGCTACAGACAGGACTGTTGCCATCACGTCGGTATCGGGACCAAGAACATGCTCGTAGCGAACGGCAAGCACGGCAAGGATCGTGCTGAGAATGGCGTACCATACGAGTAGCATTTGTGAATGGAAGTCCAGCCACTCCAAGCGTTTATGCGCTTGGATTCGCGCCTTGTACGTAAACCAGACCTTGTCCTTCACTCACATTTCTCCATGAAAATTGGGGAAGAAGGCAGGGGGATTTGAGTACATTTGAACATCCCTAAGGGGATCGGTGAGCGTATGCCCAACGGTCGAAACCGTTCATTATCAGAACCACCCTCACTTGCGCGAGAGGAAAAACCTGCCTCTTCCTTAGTGATTCTACATTGACACTATTAGCCCTGGAAAGAAGAGTCTGTCTGAATAGCTTTAGCGGTCAACCAGATATCTGGTAGCTGGTATAGCTACGCCTGGCTTTAGGTCGTGATGTGCCGTAGAGGCTGCTCTGCCGACGATGGGGCTGCTGAAGCTGATTAGGCGATCAAGCTCGAACTTAGGGTCAGTAATCAGAATCTTGGAATGGTATTTCCCATGGTATAGTTATGTGGTTGTTATGTAAGTAACTGAATTATATGAATTTTTAATTCTGTATAATAATAGAGTGGGAATGATTGGATGTCCGGCATTGTCCGGCACGATCTAGCAAGAAATGCCCTGGAGCCCGCGTAATTGCGGGCTTTTGGTTTTTTGGGTCTGGCAAATTCGGGTAGCAGGGGGGAGGCACGAGCGCGAGTGGTGCCTTGCCCCATCAGCAAATTAAACCACCTGCACCCTGGCCAGTTGCTCGCCTTCAAGCCAGGCGCTGATGTCGCTGGCGCGCATGGGTTTGGAGAACAGGTAGCCTTGGGCCCAGGCGCAGCCGAGGTTTTTCAGGGCGTCGAGTTCTGCGGCGGTTTCCACGCCTTCGACGATGCATTCCAGCTGCATGTCCTGGCACAGGGCAATCAGTGACTTGACGATCTTGAAGCTGGCCGGGTCGAGGTTGATGTTGGTGACGAAGGTGCGGTCCACCTTCAGTTTGGTCAGCGACAGCGCGTGGATCTGGCTCAGGCTGGAATAGCCGGTGCCGAAGTCGTCGAGGGAAATGCCGCAGCCCAGTTCGCGAAACCGGCTGATCGCTCGCTGGGTCTGCGGCAGGTCCTGGATGACCGCGGTTTCGGTGATTTCCAGATCGAGACAGGCCGGGTCGAAACGGCTGCTTTTGATCAGCTCGACGATCTGCTGGGCGGCGTCCTCCGAACCACAGTCGTGGGCGGACAGGTTGAATGACAGGCGGATACCCTCAGGCCAGCTCGCGGCCGTGTCCAGCGCCTTGCTCAGCAACGGCACTGTGAGGCGATTGACCATGCCGACGCGCTCGGCAATCGGGATGAACTCACTGGGCGGTACGTTACCCAACTCCGGACTTTCCCAGCGTGCCAGGGCCTCGAACGCGACGGTTTGCTGGCTGTGAACATCCACGATGGGCTGGAACACCACGTGAAACTCATCATCCAGATCGGCCCTGCGCAGGGCTTGTTCGGTCAGCCCTTCGCGATTGAGCTGCTGGCGATGGGCTGCGCTGAACAGGCAGACCGTGCCGGGGCGGTGGCGCTTGCTCTGATACAGGGCATAGTCGGCGTATTCATACACTTGCGTGGCGTCGGATGCCTGATCCGGGAAGGTCGCGATGCCCAGTGACGCACTGATCTGGATAGGGATATCCACCAGCAGGAACGGCTCGCGCATGCTGGCGCAGATTTTCTCGCCAAACGTCCGCAACTGGTCGTCGCTCATGGCCTGAGTGATGATCAGGCCAAACTCGTCGCCTCCCAGCCGGGCCAAGTGTACATCTTCGTCGAGCAGCCCGGTCAGGCGCTGGCCAACCTGACAGAGCAGTTTGTCACCAATGCTATGGCCATAAAGATCGTTGACCGGCTTGAAGCCATCCAGGTCGATCAGTCCCACGGCCAGGCGAATCTCCTGCTCGCGGGCGCGGGACAGCAGCGTATCGAGGCGGGAAAAGAACTGCCGCCGATTGGCCAGTCCGGTCAGGCTGTCCTGATTGGCCAGATGAAGGTTTTCCTCGCTGAGTTTTGCCGTCTGCGCCTGCATGTTCACCAGCCGGGTGAAGTCGGCGTACTGCGCCTTGAGAATGATCAGCATGGCGATGGACACCAGCAGGACGTCAATCGCAGTGGCAATAAAAGTAATGATATTGGTGGACGCGAAGAACACCACGAACGCGGTGTTGACCACTGCTGTGGTGGCCAGGGCTGCTGGCAGCAGGTGCATCATGCAAAAAATGCAGCCAATGACGGTGATCGCCATATAAAAGGCGACATGCGCCTGGGCATAGCTGTCGCCATAGGGAAACAGCGCCAGCGACCAGGCGGTGAACGCTACGGCGACAAACGGCGCGAGCATATTGGTACGCTTCAGCGCCGCCAGCATCTGCTCCGGGGTGCGTGTCCGCCCGCGCGTGCGCATCCATTCCGCGGCACGAATCACTCCGAACAACGTCATGATCAACGGGCAATACACCACCAGCCAGCGCGGCGCGACCGCAAAGTGGGTGCCCGCCAGCATCAGGGTGTTGATCAGCAGGATGAAATACATCATGGGCAATTGGCGAGACAGCGCGATGTATTGCGCCTTGACCAGCCCAGGATTGTCCTTGGGCACAGACATCAACGCTCGCACGCCGAGCAGTGTTTTCTTCATCAGACGACGCTCTGAAAATACAACCAGATAAATAACCGAACGGATTATCCTTTCCAGACCGGATCGAGCAGGGCTAGAAACTGCTCTCATGGGATCGTGTCGGCCAATCCTCTGGTTTCTACAATTTTTACGACTAGTGGCACTTTGATTTCGTTCCGTCGAGCGGTCGTAATAGTTGTAAGCGAGGCAGGCACCGTCGAACGGCATCGACAATTAATGGCCAATGGGCTGTCATCCGCGACGATTGGCGCTTTTCCGGAGGTGAGACGGTTTTTTAACTTTTGGCTTAAGACGGTGTTTATAGGTCAAAAACTTCAATCTCAACAATACATGGGCCCCCCCTAAATCTCCCTCCCAGCCGCACTATCAAACTGTAACCTGGCCTCTTCAACCTCCGGCAATTTCACCAGTGTCCATTTGTGCAGCTCACGAAATGGCTGTTGCAGGCTTTGGCCCAGCGGGGTGATTTCGTATTGCACTGCCACGGGCGACAGCGAAATGACGTGCCGAGAGACCAGTCCATTGCGTTCCAGTCGTCTCAGGCATTGTGTCAGTGCCTTTTGTGTTACGCCTTCCAGTCGGCGTTTGATGGCATTGAAGCGGTGTGGCTCTTCATCCAGAACAGCCAGAACCATCATGGACCACTTGTCTGCGATCTGATCAAACAGTGCGCGGCTGGGGCAGTCCGACGAAAAACATTGTGGCTGTATTTCGAGCATCAGGTTTCCTCAGGTATACCTAGGCGATTCAAGGTGCCTAATTGACATTTAGTTTACAAAATATACTTATATGCCTTCCGAAATCAATGGATTCAACTTCGATGTCAAACCTTGATACCAGCGTTTTATTCCGTCCTTTTTCCATCGGCTCTCTGGAATTGAAAAACAGGATTGTCATGGCCCCGATGACGCGCCTCTTCGCTCCGGAGGGCATACCGGGTGAGGCGAGTGCTGCCTATTATCGCCGTCGGGTGGAGGGGGGCGTTGGGTTGGTTCTGTCGGAAGGCACGGTCATTGATCGCCCGGCGTCACGTAATGAGGCCAGCATTCCTTTTTTCCATGGTGACGCGGCGTTGGCCGGATGGAAGAACGTGATCGATTCGGTTCAAGGTGCTGGTGGTCGCATGGGGCCGCAACTCTGGCACACCGGTGCAGTACGTAGCGACAGGGGCTGGGAGCCGGATGCGCCCGTTGAAAGCCCGTCTGGCCTCAATACGCCAAGTGATCCGCGCGGTATAGCGATGAGCGAAGAGGATATTGCCGATACGGTGGCTGCGTATGCCAAGGCCGCTGCAAATGCCAAACGCCTGGGCTTCGACACCGTCGAGATTCATGGTGCCCATGGTTACCTGATCGACCAGTTCTTCTGGGCGGGCACCAATCAGCGCACCGACCGTTATGGCGGCCCGACTATCAAAGAGCGCTCACGCTTTGCCAGCGAGATCGTTGCTGCCGTTCGTGATGCGGTCGGCCCCGAATTCCCGATCATCATGCGCGTCAGCCAGTGGAAGCAGCAGGATTTTGGCGTGCGTGTCGCCGAGACACCGGCGTTGATGGAAGACTGGCTGCTTCCGCTGGTCGAGGCCGGTGTCGACGTTCTGCACTGTTCGCAACGCCGCTTCTGGGAGCCTGAGTTCCCCGAGATCGATGGCGAAAACGGATTGAACTGCGCGGGCTGGGCCAAGAAGGTGACCGGGGCCGCGAGCATCAGTGTGGGTTCGGTTGGTCTGGACAACGATGTAACCAATGCCTTTGCCGGCAAGGGTTCGGCCCCTGCGCTTGCGAGTCTGGACCGACTTGTCGAGCGCATGGAGCGCGACGAATTTGACCTGATCGCTGTAGGTCGCGTGCTGCTGAGTGACCCGGACTGGGCGTCGAAGGTAGAAAGTGGAGAACTCGCAACGTTGGGCGGATTCAACCCCGCTTCTTTAGCCGAGTTGGTTTAAGCGTCTTGTGATGCAGCTCCCGTGTTACGGGAGTTGCTCTGCAATCGTTCGATACTCGTGAATAGGAAATGTCGGCATGCTCAAGCTCGCTTGAATACGGGCTTTTTTTCACCCCGAATTATCTGGAAAGTCCCTGTGCTGGCACGTTAATCTCAGCCACCACCCTCACACAGTAATCCCCTGAAAGGAATCACCATGTCTGAACGCCTCCAGTTCGGTTGTGCATGTTGTACTCCCCATATGTTGCCGACTTATCAGCACGATCATGAAAAATGGCAAGCCTTGCTCGCGCAGCAGCAGGGGAGCAGAGAGTTGCCGCAGGCCGTAATTTTTCATGGTGGGCACATCTATCCGGACCCCCAAAATCCCGAGCGGTTAGTGGAGGCCATCGGCATTGCCCAAGGCAAGGTGATTGCAATTGGCAGTTATGCTTTTGTGTCCGCCGAAATGGCTCAGTACAGTCCTCTCGAACGGCTGCTCACGGCCGACGAGACCCTGCTGCCCGGTCTGATCGATCCGCATGCGCACCTTGTGTCGAGTGCGCTCATGACCACCTGGGCGGATTTATCGCCGTTTACCGGGCAGAACCTGAACACGGATTACGACAAGCAGTACATAGAGACTCAGCTTCGGGCTGCCATTGATAAGGTTCCGGCGGATGGATGGGTGACGGGGTACGGCGTCGATCCGTCGTTGATGACGGTCTGGGAGGATATTGGAGCCAGTTTCCTCGACCCTATCAGTACCAAGGTCAAGATTTTCCTGCTCAACGCATCCGGGCATATCAGTTATGCCAACACGCCTGCACTGAAAGCGGCCGGGCTCGACAAGGAATTCTCGGCAGGGGTTCTGACCGAGCAGCAATCCCAGCTTATGATCAAGGCCATGCCGAGATTCAACCAGGAGCAGATCCTTACCGGTCTGGCGAAAGTGTTCCGGCAAGCGAACGAGCGTGGTATCACGACCGTGTTTGATGCGAGCGTCGGGCTGATTGCGGGGACTATTGAAGTCGACATCATGAGAGGGCTGGCGCAGACCTCGGCTATGACTGTCCGAGTGGGTGGAGCCCTGTACGGCAACAGCAACGACCTGATGACCTGGATCAACTGTTACAAGCCCGAGTTGTCGAGCGATGGGGACAGCCTGTTCACCTTGCGTGCAATCAAGCTGATCGCCGATGGCTCAAACCAGGGTCTGACCGGGCTGCAGAGTCAGCCATACGAGTGTTGCGAAACGCATTCGGTGCCCGGTGTCGGCGCTTACGGTCTGTTCAACTACGATCCGGTACGAAAACTGGCGGAGGTAATGGCTACGGTGAGCAGCGCAGGCTGGCCGATTTTGACCCATGCCAACGGCGACGAAGGCATCGCCAACGTGCTGGCTGCCTATCAGATGGCTCTCAGCAAGGTGCCGCCTCCGCCAGTACCCAAGCGGCCTTTCCCGACTGAGCCGGCCTGGGCCGGGCAGCGCCACCGGATCGAACACGCTTCATTGCTTCACGATGATGCCATCGGCCTGATGAAGCGGATGGCGATCTCGCCAAGTTTTCTGATCGGTCACGTCGGCTACTGGGGCAAGGCGTTCAGGGACACGATTCTCGGTGCCGAGCGTGCGCTGCTGCTGGACCGCTGTGCCTCTGCGTTGAAAGCGGGTCTGCGGATCAGCCTGCATAGCGACCATTTTGTCACGCCACTTGGTCCTCTGCGCTGCATGGAGCAGGCTATCGGGCGCGTGATGGAGGCTTTGACGGATGAGCGGGACGAGGACAAAAGGGTTCTGAACAAGGATGAACGCCTTGACGTGAATCAGGCTCTACGCGCTGTGACTATCGACGCGGCCTGGCAATGCCATCTCGATCATCAGATCGGCTCGCTGCTAACGGGTAAGCAGGCCGACCTAGTGATCCTGGAGAAGAACCCATTGCAGTTGCCGGAATCTTACAGCGCCGGCATGCGCGACATTGAGGTGCGTGAAACCTGGGTGAACGGAATCAAGGTGTTTGCCGCCGGCCAGTAATGCCGTGGCGCCAATTACCGAGCGACCAAAAGAAAGCCCCTGAACTCAGGGGCTTTCCTGCATCTGGCAGATCAATACTTCCACGTCACCGAAGCCGTCAAATTCCGTGGTGCGCCATAGTTGGTAGACCCTGCCGACTGATACAGCGACAGCAAGTATTTACGGTCGGTGATGTTGTTCATGTTGAGCGATGTGTTCCAGTGTTCGTCGATGTCGTAGCTGGCCATCAGGTCCACCAGGGCGTAGGCCTCCTGGCTGACATTACTGTTGGTGTCCAGCTCGGTTGAGCTTTGCCATTGAAGGCGGGTGCCGACTTTGGCTTTGGGCAGGCCGGGCAGGCGATAAGTCAGGCTGCCGCGTAAGGTATGAGTGGGGATGTACTTGCGAGCTTCCTCGCCATCGTCGTCTTCGATCCGCACAAAGTTATAGCCGCCAGCCAGTTCGAGGCCGGTCAGCACTTCGCCGGAGGCTCCCAGTTCGATGCCCCTGCTTTTTACGTTGGTGCCGCGATAAACGTATTGGCCTCCCACGATTTCCCCGGTGAGTTCGGCGACGTTTTGCTGGTCTGTCTTGAATACTGCAGCGGTCACGGTCAGCCGTTCATCAAGCAGACGACCTTTCACACCGGCTTCCATGCTTTTGCCTTCAAGTGGCAGGATCACTCCACCGCTGGTGCTACGCACGTATTGGGGTTTGAAGATTTCTGTCCAACTGGTGTAAAGGCTCCACTGTGGCGTGAGGTCATACACCAGGCCGGTGTAGGGCGTGACCTTGCCGTGTACTCGTGTATTGTGCGGCGATCCGTAGCCCGCACCTTCACCGTCGGCGCTGAGCATGCGTGCCCCGGCGATCCAGTGCAGTTCATCGACAAGGCTGAATCGCGCCCCGGCGAACAGGCTTTTCTGGCGGTCGGTGAACCGTTGGGTATTGAGGTCGTCGGTGTAGTTCAGTGCCGGTTGCACCACGTTACCGGCCAATGCATCGGAGAGGCTGACAAGCTGGTTGCCCGATGCGTCTCTGTAGTGCCCGCGCTCGTCATGATGAGTGCGCCCGTAATTGGCACCCACGGTCAATTCGTGTTCCCGACCAAAGAGTTTGAAAGGGCCAGACAGTCGCGCTTCCCCCGTCACCTGATGTTCCGTGCTGGTGGTGCGGTTGATGTAGGCGTAGGCATCGGTGGCGGTTGCCGGGATGGCGTACAGCATTTTGGTATCGGAGTCCTGGCTCATCCCGGCCAGGGTCAGGGTGCTCTCCCAGCCGTTGTCGAAGGCGTGGGTCAGCTCGATGAAGGCCCGTTGGGTATGGACGTCCCAGTAGGTCCAGGGCTGGCCGACGCTGGAACTGCGGCTGCTGTAGTGAATACGGTTGCCCGCGTAATCGGCGATAGGCAAGGCTCCCCAGGTACTGCCATTGGAGTAGCTGTTCTGTTGGGTAAAGCCCACGGTCAGGGTGTCGGCATCGGACAGGTCAAATGCCAGCAAACCCGCTGCCACGTTGACTTCGTTGCTGTACTGATCGAGGTAGGAGTTGCCTTTGTCATGGGAGGTGATGAAGCGTCCACGAACCTTGCCGCTGTCGGTCAGAGGGCCAGACAGATCCACACCCAGTCGGCGGTTGTCCCATGAGCCGATGCTGCTGTCGACTCTGGCCTGAAACGTGTCGGTAGGCCGTTTGCGCACGAGGTTGACGGTGGCCGACGGATCACCGGTACCGCTCATGAGCCCGTTTGCGCCATGCAGCACGTCAACCTGCTCGAACTCGGTCATGTCCTGATCGCCCACCAGCACACCGCCCGAGAAGGGCAGGCTCATGCCGTCGTATTCGAAGTTTTCGATCTTGAAGCCGCGGGAGGTAAAGGCCGTGCGATCGGTTTCAAACTGTTCGACGGTGACTGACGGCGCATTGCGTAGCGCCTCTTTCACGCTGTTGAGTTTGAAGTCGTCCATTTGCTCGCGGGTGACCACGGTGATCGCCTGTGGCGTGTCCTTGTCGCTCAGGCCCAGGCGTGTAGTGCTGGAAACCGGCCTGCCTTGGTAGCCCTGGCTCAGGCCACCGTCTTGCATGGCCTGATACTGAATCCGGGTCGGGCCAAGGATGACTTCGTTGCCAGCGCTGTTACGGTCTGTCGGGACAAGGTAAACCGTGACCGCGTCAGTGCGAGAGAAGCTGTACCCACTGCCTTGCAGTAGTTTCACCAAGGCTTCTTCGGCTGAGTAACTGCCGATGACTGCACTGCTGCGCAGGCTGGCATCCAGGTCGCCATCGAGCAGCACGTTCTGCCCGGATTGTCGGCTGAAGCTCAGCAGGGCCTGACGCAGTTGTTGCGCAGGGATATTGAGCGACAGTTTTTCTACCGTGCTTGCAGCGGCCTGACCTGGAGCTCCATGAGCCTGAACGGTTCCGACGAGTAAGGTGCAGGCGAGCGCTGCACTCAGGGCATTACGCTGCCAGCGGGTATCGTTTTTCAGGCACGGGGTGGATTTTTTGGCCATTCAGGTCGCTTCCTGTGAAGTATGCGCGGATATGCGAGTAGCAATCAGTCCCGTTAAGACGGATGAGCAATTGCGATTCCTGACGGTGTCTTGAATTATTTATGCGCAAGTTTCAGGCGGGGTAGATCAGCGTGACCAGATCGGTATAGCGAGCCGTGCGCACCGACAGAGCCCTGGAAAGGACATCCAGCATCTGATCGGGTCGGTTCAGGTTGAGGATCAGGCTGACCCTGCGTGCAGCGAGGCGCTTGTCCATAATGAAGATTTTCCCTTCTCGCCATCGCTGCAACTCATCGACAACGGTGAACAGCGGGGTGTCGAAGAATGCCAGGCGACCATTGCGCCAGGCGAGAATCTGCTCCAGTTCCGCGTGCTGAATGGCACCGGTCTGGTTGGCACTGAAGCGCAGGGAAAGGCCTTCTTCAAGGTCCGTCTGCTGAGTGGCGGTGACGACGCGCACGGTTTTGCGACTGACAGCCACACGTGCGGTTGCCTGATCGCATGTCAGGCAGAATTCGCTGTCATTGGCGATCACCACGCCTTCTTCAGTGCTGACCCGGAACTCGCCGGCAGCGGCGGGCACCACGTTGAAAAACGCTTCGCCTTGAAGCAGCGTCACTGAGCGTCGGGTCGCGGAGAAGTCCAGGTTCAGGGCAGTGTTGCCAGCAAGGTCGACTGTCGATCCATCCGGCAGGCTCACCTTGCGCCGCTCGCCCACGGCAGTGCGCTCGTCGGCAAACGGTGATCCTGACCCCTTGAGCCAGAAGGACGTTGCGCCCGCCGTGACCGCCACGGCGCTGGCGGCGATCCCGAGCCCGACAAAACGGCGTCGCGATAGTTGAGGGCGAGCGGCGGGGCGCGCAGGTTGCAGCAGGAGTGCCGAGGCGTCCCACAGACTTTCCAGTTCGGCATAGGCCTGTGCATGCCGAGGGTCAGCCGCGATCCACCTGGCCAGATCCTCGCGCTCAGCCTCTGTCGGTGATCCTCCCTGTACCAAGGCAAACCAGGCGCTGGCCTGATGACTGATGTCATCATCCTGATGTACAGGCGAGTCGTGGATCGGCGGTTCGGGATTCATGGGGTAATCGATTCGGCTGGAATGAGTACTGGCGGGCGATTGTACATTCACCGGGACATGCCGAGCTTCAATAAATCCAGAGCCTTGACCATGCGGCTGTAGGCGGTCTTCGGGGAGATTCCGAGGCGTTCGCCAATCTCGGCATAGGTCATGCCTTCGACCCGCACCATCAGGAACACTTCGCGGCAAGGTTCAGGCATGCCTTGAATCACGTCGTTCAGGGTTGCCAGTTGCTGGTTGGCAATGGCCGCCTGTTCGAGCGTCGGGGTTCTTTGCCCCAGGCTGACCATCTCCTGCTGTTCCAGAGGCTCGCCTTTGCGGTGTTCCTGGCGACGGGTGTGATCGATAAACAGGTTGCGGGCGCTGGAAAACAGGTACGCACGGAAGTTTTCTATGCGCGTACGGCCCATCTGTTCTGAGAGGCGAATGAAGGTGTCTTGAGTCAGGTCCGCAGCGGTCTCTTTGCAACGCAAGCGGCGATCCAGGTATTCCTGGATTTCTGCGCGATGGGCGAGATAGAGCGCCTTGAGATCTGAACCGGACATAAAGCCACCTTGGCTGGCATGCAAGCGAGCGCGGGAAAATATCACAAACGAGAATCGTTTGTGTTGGGGCTTGGTGTCAAAGTGCACTTCTGGCCGATAGAGATGATGAGTGGCGATCAGGATTGAGTCATGGCAACTCCAAAAGAGCGGATGTAACCCTCAGCGTTCTATCCGCCCTTTGTGCATTTACCTCAGGGGCTTTCAGGTCACATCCTTCATCCCCATCAATTTCAGCGCATCGATCAGTTGCCCCAGGTTGTCAAAGCGGCGCCCACTGATTGCCTGCCATCTGGGGCGTTCGATAAAGAATTTGCCGCGGCTGGTCTTGATGGCCGTTCGCACGATAGCGCCATCGGAGGCGCGGTGAATCAATAGCGGGCTGCCTGTATTTCTATTGATGACAAACATTCCCGGAATGATCAGGCGACTTTCTATCGTTGGTTGTGGATACACCTTGTTGATTGCCATCTGCATTCTGAAATCGCTTTTGACGAAAGTGGGCAGTCTGCCGATCTCGCCATTCATGACCCGGCCCGGGTCAATCGAAAAGCCTTCAGGCTGACCCAGGCTGACGTCCTCGGCTCTTATGCCTATGACCCCTTCCAGTTCGCTGATGCCGGGCACCCCTTCATAGGTATTGGCGTGAGCATTGCCGACCAGCGCCAGCCATTTGCCTTTAGGGCCAAGGTTCGGTGCATCGGCCTGGAGGGTGGTGTGGGCGAAGTAGTTCATCATTTTGATACGCAGCAGCCCATCGGGATCATTCATGCCGACAAGTCGATAACTGGCCATGCAGTCGAGGGGCTGAATCCGTATGTGGTTTTCATTGGCGGCATTCACCAGTTCGAGAAAGGTGTACTGCCCCATGGGGTCTGTGTGATGACCTGTGTCCAGGTTTCGCAGGTAGGTTTTCAGATTGCCCGGCATGTTCCCCGATTCGGCAAACGTTTTCAGGTCCTGCAAATGGAAGTCGTTGAGCAGATGCTCCATATACAGCGTTCTGACATTAAGTTTTCTCAACAGGCGCATGTTATCGATCAGGAATTTCTTGCTGCCTAATTCGGCGTGGCTTTCCCCGATAACCAGGCCAGGGGCATTGGCCAGGATTTTCTGCAGTGTGGATTTGCAGGTGTCGGTGGCTTCAAGCCGTGGCATCTCAGGTCTTTGCGGCAATTTTGTCTGCTTGAAGAACTGGAATGCATCCGTACGCAATTGCTCTCTCAAGGCCCTGAAATCAATGTAAGGGTCTGTCCATGAATGAGGCCTGGCCCAATCCCCCTGCAAGACCTTGCGGTCTCCACCATTGGCTGCAACGACGAGCTCCTGCTTCATGCTTTCGGGGACGTCGTAGGCGCTGGCCCTGATTGGGTAATTGACTCGCGATGACTTCAGGCTTGATGCCATGGGGCCTCCGCCTCTAAGGCCATGGGGCTTGAGCGTTTCCCACTGGCCGGCCGCATTGATGCGTATCGGGACATTGCGGTAGAACGAGAAAGGAGTGTTCGGGTCGATAATGGCCCAGCCGTTCATCTCGTTAATGAAGCGAACGCGGTAAACCTCGCCCTTGATCGAAACGTAGGTGCTGCCGTCAATCAATTGATAAATACCCTGCATCCGGCCACTTTGTGCCACGGGAGAACCGACGAGTTTTACGGTGGTCTTGAAGTGCTCGGGCAGTTGCGAAGCCTCTTGCGGTATGACTTCTGAAGCCTCCGTGATCGCAGGACCAATGCCGGGCTCGACGTCAGACGTAACAGGCAGCGTTGTTTCGTGATCGATAACCGGAGGTTCTGCTTCTGGAAAGCCGCTGATCAGGAAGAGGCTATTGAACAGCACGTCCACGGCGCTGGTGATTGCCCCGATGACACCTGCCTTGCGCTCGGCAGTGGTGTGGCCGTTGACCGCCTGATCGATATTCAGCCCCATGTCCGCCAGCCCTGCACCGACCACAGCCAGCGCAACAGGCCAGTCAATAGCCGCCAGTGGGCCGATGACATGGGAGAACGCATTGAGATAGCCGATCCACATCTGCTTGCGCAGGTCCGCATTGGAGCGCATGGACAGATTGGCATCGGCATTCATGCGTTTTCGTGCGCTGTCCCGAAGCCAGGTGAAGGCATCCATGCCCAGATCACGGTCATTCTGGTTGATCAATGAGGCGTTGGCGGCGGGCAGCAGGTCCATCAGGTGATTGAGGCCCACGTCGTTGCTGATTTCATGGCGCATTGAAAGCGAAAAGTGCGAAAGGAATCGCGCCCGGTCGGCGACTTTCGCTGTTTCGCTGACGAGCCAGGCTTTCACCTGCTCCTGTGTATCGAAAGCACGAATCGGGGTGATTTCCCCGGGGATGTAGATGATTTGCCGGCCCTGGGGTGTCACGATGCGCAGGATATCGCTGGCTTCATGGCCGCCTATATCAAAGGCCGTGACGCGCATTCCGGCGGGTGCGCTGGTTGTCGCGGTCAGCATCGACAACTGAATCGGCGCATGAACATTGCTCGCAACCGCCTGAATGAGCGACTGAAAGTCCTGGGCGGACAAATGACCGCTGTGTCGATCCTCCAGTGCCTTGGACAGAAAGTTGGCTTTGCTGAGGGTGCGAAAATCCTCTGCGCACTGCTGCCAGAAGCTGGCAAGTCTTGTCTTGTACTGCGCGCTGAAATCTAAGGCCCACAAGTCGTTCATGACATCTGAAACGAGCATTTTCACTTCAGTGTGTTCATCGTAGGTACCGGCCTGCAGCCCGGCTGTGTAAAAGCCGCTCATTGTCTGCAGTTCATCTGCATAGTCCTGATCCTCGGCGTTGAATCGGTGAAGGATCAGTTGCGGCAGGGTCATTGACTCGATTGGCGAGCCATAATGCTGCCACCCATTGAAGGTGGTGTTGCTGCTCACCGCTGTGGGGAAGCGGTACCAGTAGACAGTGTCCGGAGAGAGCGTCAGGCCGGTGTGTTTGCGCAGGATATCCCTTGCTTTTTCCAGTGCCTGTTGCCGCATGTCGGGACAGCTTTCAGTCACACGCCGAGCGATGATTTTCAGTGTCATCTGGTCTTGGGAAAAGGGCGGCGCGGTTGTTGTGTGGTTCTGGCTCACAGGATTTACCTCGTGTGTGGAATCCCCCAAGCGTGTCGTTAATCCTCAGAGCGCAAGCACTAAATAGTTAGTGCGATCTTGCCGCCCTTATCTTTCCCCAAATGCAGGTGTATCGTATTCGCCCCTCGCATCTGCTCTCAGGTGCATCCCGCAGTCGTTCTTGAGGTGTTTGCCCTTATGTCCTTTACCCGTCGACAAATTCTCGGAGGTCTGGCCGGTCTTGCCGTAGTGGGTCTGGGCGCAGGTGGTGCATCGCGTTACTGGCTGGGGCGCAGCGGGCCGGGCGAAGGGCATGACTTCGAACTGATTGCTGCGCCGCTGGATGTCGAACTGGTGCCTGGTTACAAGACGCCGGCCTGGGCGTTCGGCGGCTCTGCGCCGGGCACCGAATTGCGGGTGCGTCAGGGCGAGTGGCTGCGGTTGCGCTTTATCAATCAGTTGCCGGTGGAAACCACCATTCACTGGCATGGCATCCGTTTGCCGCTGGAAATGGACGGCGTGCCTTACGTTTCGCAACTGCCGGTCAAGCCGGGCGAGTATTTCGACTACAAGTTTCGGGTCACCGACGCGGGCAGTTTCTGGTATCACCCCCATGTAAGCAGCAGTGAAGAACTGGGGCGCGGGCTGGTGGGGCCGCTGATTGTCGAAGAGCGTGAGCCGACGGGGTTTCTGCATGAACGTACGGTCAGCCTGAAAAGCTGGCATGTGGACGAGCAGGGCGCATTCACTGACTTCAGCGTGACCCGCGAGGCGGCCCGTGAAGGGACTGCCGGGCGGTTGCAGACCATCAATGGCGTTCCCCTGGGCGTGATCGATTTGCCTGCCGGGCAGATCACGCGGGTACGTTTGCTCAATCTGGACAACACCTGGACGTACCGCCTCAACCTGCCCGATGCCGAGGCGATGATCTATGCCCTGGATGGCAACCCGATAGAGCCGCGTCCGATGGGCGAGGATTACTGGCTCGGGCCGGGAATGCGGATCTGTCTGGCGATCAAGGCACCGCCTGCCGGTGAGGAAATCTCGCTGCGCAATGGGCCGGTGCGCCTGGGCACTTTCCGCTCGGTGGCGAATAACGACGCGCCGGGCCAATGGCCAGCCGCCTTGCCGCCCAACCCGATCCCCGAACCGGATCTGGAGAATGCCGAAAAGATCAATTTCAACTTCGAGTGGGTCGGCTCCATGTCGGTCAACACCGATAATGGCAAGCCGCCAAGCCTCTGGCAGATCAATGGCGAGGCCTGGGACATCACCGACAAGACCTGTGCAGACCGGCCCATCGCCAAATTGCAGTTGGGTAAGAGTTACATCTTCGAGCTGAAGAACATGACTCAGTACCAGCACCCGATCCATTTGCATGGCATGAGTTTCAAGGTGATCGGCTCCAATCGGCGCAAGATCATTCCGTATTTCACCGATACCTTTCTGCTGGGCCGAAATGAGCGGGCGCGGGTGGCGTTGGTCGCGGATAATCCCGGCGTGTGGATGTTCCACTGCCATGTGATCGATCACATGGAAACCGGGCTCATGGCAGCAATAGAGGTTTCTTGATGCGGCAGCCGCAAATCATCGATCGCAGTCGCGATCAGGACTTCATGCGCGAAGCGCTGGCACTGGCCGCACAGGGCGCGCTACTGGGCGAAGTGCCGGTGGGCGCTGTGCTGGTACAGGATGGCCAGATCATCGGTCGCGGTTACAACTGCCCGATCAGCGGCAGCGATCCGAGTGCCCATGCCGAAATGGTCGCCATTCGCGATGCGGCCAAAGCGGTGAGCAACTACCGTCTGCCGGGCAGTACGCTGTACGTGACGCTGGAGCCCTGCAGCATGTGTGCGGGCCTGATCGTGCATTCTCGTGTGGCTCGCGTGGTTTATGGCGCGCTGGAGCCCAAGGCCGGGATTGTGCAGAGCCAGGGGCAGTTTTTCACTCAGGGGTTTCTCAACCATCGCGTGCTGTTCGAGGGGGGAGTGCTGGGGGAGGAGTGCGGGACGATGTTGAGCGAATTCTTCAGGATGCGTCGGGCTGCCAGCAAGGCTTAAGCCTGTTCAGAGCGCCGGGTTCTCCTGGGGGGCATCCGGTTGTGGCGTTGAGGCGGGTTTGGTCTTGTCTACGGCAGGGACGTGCAGATTGCCTTCAGCCACCTGATTGCCTTCCAGCTGTGGCTGCGTCACCCACGTCAGAATGTCGTAGTAACGACGAATGTTGGCGACGAAGTGCACCGGCTCGCCGCCTCGGGCATAGCCATAGCGGGTCTTGCTGTACCACTTCTTCTGGGAGAGGCGGGGCAGCATCTTTTTCACGTCCAGCCACTTGTTGGGGTCCAGCCCCTCGTTTTCGGCCAGTTTGCGTGCATCTTCCAGGTGCCCGCTGCCGACGTTATAGGACGCCAGCGCCAGCCAGGTCCGATCCGGCTCTTGTATCTTCTCGTCCAGTTGATCCTTTACGTAGGCAAAGTACTTGGCTCCGCCCTGAATGCTTTGCTTGGCGTCGAGCCGGTTGGTAACGCCCATGGCTTGTGCGGTGTTCTGGGTCAGCATCATCAGGCCGCGAACCCCGGTCTTGGAGGTGACGGTGGGTTGCCACAGTGATTCCTGATAACCGATAGCGGCCAGCAGCCTCCAGTCGACCTGTTCCTTCTTGGCCGAGGCCTGGAAGTGTTTTTCGTATTTGGGCAGGCGTTCCTGCAGGTGCTGGGCAAAGGTGTAGGCACCCACATAGCCCAATACATCGACGTGGCCGTAGTAGCGGTCCTTGAGTCGTTGCAGGGTGCCGTTCTTTTCAACCTTGTCCAGGTAGGCGTTGATTTCGTTCAACAGGCTGTTGTCTTCACCCGGCGCCACGGCCCAGCGCTGTTCCCGGGCTTCACCCAGATCGAAGGCTACGCGTACGTTGGGGAAGTAGACCTGGTTCATGGCAAGTTCGTTGGAGTCCACCAGCGTCAGGTCGATCTGGCCTTCATCGACCATGCGAAGCAGGTCGACCACTTCCACCGCGTCCGATTCTTCATATTCGAGGCCGGGGTTCTGGGCCTTGAGGGCGGCCAGTTGTTCGGCATGGCTGCTGCCCTTGAGCACCATGATGCGCTTGCCCGTCAGATCGCCTGCGTCGGTCGGTCGTGACTGGCCGTTGCGGTAGACCACCTGGGGTGTGACTTCAAGGTACGGATGAGAGAAACGCGCCTGCTGCTTGCGCTCCTGGGTGTCGATCAGGCCGGCAGCCGCCAGAACCGGGCCCCCTGGCTTGTTGATCTGCTCGAACAGATCGTCGAGGTTATCGGCCGTTTCGATCTTGAGTTCTACCCCCAGATCCTCGGCAAAACGCTTGACCAGCTCGTACTCGAAGCCGGTTTCACCGTTGCGATCCTGGAAATAAGTGGCGGGGCTGTTACGGGTTACAACGCGCAGGACGCCATCCTCCTTGACTCGCTCCAGTGTGCTGGGTTTATCCACACAGGCGCTGAGCATCAGGAAGAGTCCGGTTGCGACGAGCCATTTGGCGCAACGAGGGCGGAAATCTGCTAGGGAGAACATCGGTGCAGTATACGCAAAGCACCGGTGCCGCCATATCTCGACAGCAAGGCCCGCGTCTGATAGGCGATGGCTTTTTGGCAAAAAAGAAGGTGTTTTCTGCAAAGAAACGACATTCGGGCGTATTCCTTGTCGCCGTTTTGGGTGCTCAAAGGGTCGGTTTAGGCTAGAATGCGTGGCCTCAAAGCACACCCCCTTCCCGAGGCTGTCCCGAAGATGTTGATCCTGCGCGGTGCTCCTGCCCTTTCTGCCTTCCGCCACAGCAAATTACTAGAACAACTGAAACAAAAAGTTTCAGCTGTCAGTGGCTTGTACGCTGAATTCGCTCACTTCGCTGAAATCACTGGCGCTCTGTCCAGTGAAGAGCAGCAGGTTCTCGACCGCCTTCTGAAATACGGCCCGAGTGTGCCGGTTCAAGAGCCGAACGGTCGTCTGTTCCTGGTGCTGCCACGTTTCGGCACGATTTCGCCGTGGTCGAGCAAGGCCAGCGATATTGCCCGTAATTGTGGCCTGGCAAAGATCCAGCGTCTGGAACGCGGTATCGCCTTCTATGTAGAGGGCCAGTTCAGCGATGTCGAGGCTCAGGCCATTGCCGACAGCCTGCATGACCGCATGACCCAACTGGTTCTGGGCAACCACGAGCAGGCCGCCGGTCTGTTCAGCCATGCCGAACCCAAGCCGCTGACTGCCGTGGATATACTCGGTGGCGGTCGCGCAGCACTGGAAAAAGCCAACGTCGACCTGGGCCTGGCCCTGGCTGAAGACGAAATCGATTATCTGGTCACCAGCTTCAACGGTCTGGGGCGCAACCCTCACGACATCGAACTGATGATGTTCGCCCAGGCCAACTCCGAGCACTGCCGTCACAAGATCTTCAACGCCAGTTGGGATATCGACGGCGAAAGCCAGGAAAAAAGCCTGTTCGGCATGATCAAGAACACCTACCAGATGCACAGCGAAGGCGTTCTGTCCGCTTACAAGGACAATGCTTCGGTGATCGTCGGTAATGTTGCCGGTCGTTTCTTCCCGGATCCTGAAACCCGTCAGTACGGTGCGGTGCAGGAGCCTGT
Source organism: Pseudomonas sp. Irchel 3A18 (assembly GCF_900187465.1). Classification (NCBI taxonomy): domain Bacteria; kingdom Pseudomonadati; phylum Pseudomonadota; class Gammaproteobacteria; order Pseudomonadales; family Pseudomonadaceae; genus Pseudomonas; species Pseudomonas sp. Irchel 3A18. Next base: position 207,593 of record NZ_FYDI01000002.1, on the reverse strand, counting down.
TCACATTCTGATGAAGGTCGAGACTCACAACCACCCGACTGCGATTGCTCCGTTCCCTGGCGCATCGACCGGTTCCGGCGGCGAGATTCGCGACGAAGGTGCAACTGGCCGTGGTGCCAAGCCAAAGGCCGGCCTGACCGGTTTCACCGTATCGAACCTGCAGATCCCCGGTTTCGTGCAGCCATGGGAAGTGCCTTACGGCAAGCCCGAGCGCATCGTGACTGCGCTGGACATCATGATTGAAGGCCCGCTGGGTGGCGCGGCGTTCAACAACGAATTCGGTCGTCCGGCCCTGACCGGTTACTTCCGTACCTTCGAGCAGTCGATCACGACTCCCCACGGTGACGAAGTTCGCGGTTACCACAAGCCGATCATGCTGGCTGGCGGTATGGGCAACATCCGCGAAGATCACGTCCAGAAGGGCGAAATCACGGTCGGCGCCAAGCTGATCGTGCTGGGTGGCCCGGCCATGCTGATCGGCCTGGGTGGCGGCGCAGCTTCCTCCATGGCCACCGGCACCAGCTCCGCCGATCTGGATTTTGCTTCCGTTCAGCGTGAAAACCCTGAAATGGAGCGTCGTTGCCAGGAAGTCATCGACCGTTGCTGGCAACTGGGTGACAAGAACCCGATCAGCTTCATCCACGACGTGGGTGCCGGTGGTCTGTCCAACGCTTTCCCCGAGCTGGTCAACGATGGCGGTCGTGGCGGTCGTTTCGAACTGCGTAACGTGCCTAACGACGAGCCGGGCATGGCCCCGCTGGAAATCTGGAGCAACGAGTCTCAGGAACGTTACGTCCTGGCCGTTTCTGCCGAAGATTTCGAGCGTTTCAAGGCGATCTGTGAGCGCGAGCGTTGCCCGTTCGCGGTCGTGGGTGAAGCCACTGCCGAGCCTCAACTGACCGTTACCGACAGCCACTTCGGCAACAATCCTGTGGACATGCCGCTGGAAGTACTGTTGGGCAAGGCGCCGCGCATGCACCGTTCGGTCGAGCGCGAAGCTGAGCTGGGCGACGACTTCGATCCGAGCACGCTGAACATTGACGAAAGCGTGGAGCGTGTTCTGCGTCACCCGGCAGTAGCCAGCAAGAACTTCCTGATCACCATCGGCGACCGCAGCATCACCGGCCTGGTGGCTCGCGATCAGATGGTCGGCCCATGGCAAGTGCCAGTGGCTGACTGCGCCGTGACGGCAACCAGCTTCGACGTCAACACTGGCGAAGCCATGGCAATGGGCGAGCGCACTCCGCTGGCTCTGCTGGACGCTCCGGCTTCCGGTCGCATGGCCATTGGTGAAACCCTCACCAACATCGCCGCTTCGCGTATTGAAAAGCTGTCCGACATCAAACTGTCGGCCAACTGGATGTCGGCTGCTGGCCATCCGGGTGAAGACGCGCGTCTGTACGACACCGTCAAGGCGGTGGGCATGGAACTGTGTCCTGAGCTGGGCCTGACCATTCCGGTGGGCAAGGACTCCATGTCCATGAAAACCCGCTGGAGCGATGACGGCACCGAGAAGAGCGTGACCTCGCCGCTGTCGCTGATCGTGACCGGCTTCGCGCCTGTCAGCGATATCCGCAAGACCCTCACTCCAGAGCTGCGCATGGACAAGGGCGAAACCGACCTGATCCTGATCGACCTGGGTCGTGGCCAGAACCGTATGGGCGCTTCGATTCTTGCCCAGGTTTACGGCAAGCTCGGCAGCTCCGCGCCGGACGTCGATGACGCTGAAGACCTCAAGGCCTTCTTTGCCGTTATCCAGGGTCTGAATGCTGATGGCCACCTGTTGGCTTACCACGACCGTTCCGATGGTGGCCTGCTGACCACCGTGTTGGAAATGGCGTTCGCCGGTCATTGCGGTCTGAACCTGTACCTCGACAGCCTGGCTGAAACCTCGGCCGAACTGGCTTCGATCTTGTTCAACGAAGAGCTGGGTGCGGTCATCCAGGTTCGTCAGGATGCAACCCCGCTGGTGCTGGCCCAGTTCAGCGCTGCCGGCCTTGAAGACTGCGTTTCGGTCATCGGCAAGCCGGTGAACAACGATGAAGTGGTCATCAGCTTCGCGGGCGAGTCGGTATTCACTGGCCAGCGCCGTCTGCTGCAGCGTCAGTGGGCTGAAACCAGCTACCAGATCCAGCGTCTGCGTGATAACGCCGAATGCGCCGATCAGGAATTCGATGCACTGCTGGAAGAAGACAACCCTGGCCTGACCGTCAAGCTGGGCTTCGACGTCAACGATGACATCGCAGCGCCTTACATCAAGAAAGGTGTCCGTCCTCAGGTTGCGGTTCTGCGCGAGCAGGGCGTCAACGGTCAGGTCGAGATGGCGGCTGCGTTCGATCGCGCCGGTTTCAATGCCATCGACGTGCACATGAGCGACATCCTGGCCGGTCGTGTGGACTTGAACGACTTCAAGGGCATGGTTGCGTGCGGCGGCTTCTCCTACGGCGACGTACTGGGTGCCGGTGAAGGCTGGGCCAAGTCAGCGCTGTTCAACAGCCGTGCCCGCGATGCGTTCCAGGGTTTCTTCGAACGTACCGACAGCTTCACCCTGGGTGTGTGCAACGGTTGCCAGATGTTGTCCAACCTGCACGAGCTGATTCCGGGCAGCGAGTTCTGGCCGCACTTCGTGCGTAACCGTTCCGAGCAGTTCGAAGCGCGTGTCGCCATGGTCCAGATTCAGGAGTCGCCATCGATCTTCCTGCAGGGCATGGCCGGTTCACGTATGCCGATCGCCATCGCTCACGGTGAAGGTCATGCCGAGTTCGCCCACGACGACGCCCTGCTCGAAGCCGATATCTCCGGCACCGTTGCGCTGCGTTATGTGGACAACCATGGCAAGGTGACCGAAACCTATCCGGCCAACCCGAACGGCTCGCCGCGCGGTATTGGCGGCATGACCACCCGTGACGGTCGCGTCACCATCATGATGCCGCACCCTGAGCGTGTATTCCGTGCCGTGCAGAACTCCTGGCGTCCGGAAGAGTGGAACGAAGACGGCGCCTGGATGCGCATGTTCCGCAACGCTCGCGTCTGGGTTAACTAAACCCCGATGTACAAGCTTGCCTTCTTCGTGCCCGCAAGCCATGTGGAGCAGGTCAAGAACGCCGTATTCGCCGCTGGTGCAGGGCGAATCGGCGCTTACGATCACTGTTCATGGGAAGTGCTCGGCCAAGGCCAGTTCCGCCCGCTGGATGGCAGTCAGCCATTTATCGGGCAGGGTGGCATGGTCGAAACGGTCGAGGAATGGAAAGTCGAGATGGTCGTGGCTGATGAGTTCATTCATCAGGCAGTGATGGCTCTTAAGCAGAGCCATCCATACGAAACGCCAGCTTATGAAGTCTGGCGGCTGGAAGCGTTTTAGAAACACCCGTAAAAAGATTTTTTAAAATGCAGTGGGAGCGAATGAATTCGCTCCTGCCTCACCTGTAAGGCTACGGCCGAATCTCGATCATCGTGCCGTCCTTCACCAGATCCCAGACCTCGCGCATATCGTTGTTCTTCAGCGCGATGCAGCCATTGGTCCAGTCCAGGGTATGGAAATACCACTCCGGATATTCTTCGTCCACAGGCGTGCCATGCAGCATGATCATGCTGCCGGGCTTGACGCCTTCACGGCGTGCGCGTGCCGCATCTGAAATGTTCGGGTAGGAAATGTGCATCGACAGATTGTAATTGTTGCTGGGCTTGCGCCAGTCGATCCAGTAGAAACCTTCCGGCGTGCGCTGGTCACCTTCCTGCAGCTTGGTGCCCTTGGGGTTTCTGCCCAGGGAAATGCGATAGGTCTTTAGCGCTTCGCCGCCGCTGATCAATTGCAGCTGACGTGCGGATTTGAGCACCAGCACCTTGTCGATTTTCTTGTCAGCAAGGCTCTGGGTATTGATGACCTTGTGATCGATGATTTTCTGTTCGCTGCCCTTGGGCACGATGGTCTGGGTAAAGGCCGCCTGCGACAGCGGAACGAACGACATGCAGAAGAAAGCGAACAGCCAACGCATTGCGGTATCCCTGAAGGCACCTGAGTGCCGGATTGTTTATGTGTCCTGGATCGGGCGCGAAGCTGGCAGGGCGCTGGTGTGTACCGGGTAAACCTGCTGGCGTCTGTCCGCGAAGAAGTATTCTAGGGTACGCCTGACTGTCATGAAAGCCAGGTCCTGCCATGGAATGTCGGCTTCGTCGAATAATTGCACCTCAAGGCTTTCGACCCCGGCGGCGAATTCTGGAGTGGCCAGTTCGGCGCGGTAGAACACATGCACCTGATTGATGTGCGGCACGTCGATCAGCGCATACAGATGCAGGTCGGTCAGCGTGGCGCAGGCTTCCTCGATGGTTTCGCGTCGCGCCGCCTGCTCGATGGTTTCGCCGTTCTCCATGAAACCGGCCGGCAAGGTCCAGAAACCCAGGCGCGGTTCAATGGCGCGGCGGCACAGCAAGACCTTTTCACCTTGTGTCACAAGGCAGCCAGCCACGATATTCGGGTTCTGATAATGGATGGTGTGGCAATGCTCGCATACATGGCGCAGGCGGCTATCGCCTTCGGGAATGCGCAAGATGACCGGGTTACCGCACTGGCTGCAGAATTTCATGGGTTCGTTCGATCCGTTAAAGCAGACACTATCCTGGCTTGCGGCAGGGCGGATCTGCAAGTTTCGCGATTGTATGACCGTCCTGCAAGGGGTTGGGCAGTTCGTCGCTTTGGTGCATGATGCCAAGAGTGCAACAGATCGAGATTTCCCATGCTGGATGAGCTACTTCTGCGTGTCAGCAGTCATACGCCAGATATTCTTGAGTCGGATCGAAGTTTCCCCGAGGCGGCGGTGTTGGTGCCGGTCACGCGCAGTGACGAGCCCGAGTTGATCCTGACCTTGCGTGCCAGCGGGCTTTCCACCCACGGTGGGGAGGTGGCGTTTCCGGGCGGGCGACGCGATCCGGAAGATCCCGATCTGGTATTCACGGCCCTGCGCGAGGCGGAGGAAGAAATCGGCCTGCCGCCCGGCCTTGTCGAGATTGTCGGTCCTCTCAGCCCGCTGATCTCCAAACATGGGATCAAGGTCACGCCTTATGTCGGCGTGATTCCCGATTTTGTCGAATACCGCCCCAACGATGCCGAAATCGCTGCCGTATTCAGTGTGCCGTTGGAGTTCTTCCGCCAGGACACGCGTGAGCACACGCACCGGATCGATTATGACGGTCGCAGTTGGTACGTACCGAGCTATCGTTACGGCGGATACAAGATCTGGGGGCTGACGGCGATCATGATCGTCGAGCTGGTCAATGTGCTGTATGACGCGAAAATCAGCCTGCACCATCCGCCCGAGCGATCCACCACCTGAGCCGTCATTCATAACGAACTGCACCCGTGAGTGCGGTCATCAGCCTGAGGAAACACCATGAAATATCGCCTGGGAGACTCCCGTGTCCAGACCGATCCACACAGCTGGGTCGCGCCCAATGCGGTCCTGATCGGCAAGGTCAAGCTGGAGGCCGGCGCGAGCGTCTGGTTCAATGCCGTGCTGCGGGGCGATAACGAATTGATCCATATCGGCGAAAACAGCAACGTGCAGGATGGCACGGTGATGCACACCGACATGGGCTCGCCGCTGAACATCGGCAAAGGTGTCACCATTGGTCATAACGTCATGCTGCACGGTTGCAGCGTTGACGATTACAGCCTGATCGGCATCAACTCGGTGATTCTCAACGGCGCAAAGATCGGCAAATACTGCATCATCGGCGCCAACTCGCTGATCGGCGAAGGCAAGGTCATCCCCGATGGCTCTCTGGTGATGGGGTCGCCGGGCAAGGTGGTACGCGAGCTCACCGACGTGCAGAAGAAAATGCTTGAAGCCAGCGCCGCGCATTATGTCCACAATGCCCAGCGTTACGCCCGCGACCTGGCCGTGCAGGAAGATTGATGAGCACTGAATCCATTCCGGAAAAACCCGTCCGCTCGCCCTGCGTCAGCATCTGTGCGCTGGACGAAGATGATATCTGCACTGGCTGTCAGCGAACGGTCGCCGAGATCACTGGCTGGAGCCGCATGAGCAATGACGAGCGGCGGGCGGTGCTGGGCTTGTGCCATGAGCGGGCCAAGGCGAGCGGGGTGGTGTGGGCTGTTTTTCGCGAATGAATTCGCTTTTGTCAGCCCTGTCGCCGGCAAGCCGCCTCCCGCATGCGTAGCGAATTCCTCATTCTGCTACCATTGCAACCCCGTTTTTCCCAAGACACCTTTCCCATGCTGTTTCTGATCGCCTACATCAGCAGTGTCGTGCTGATCAACTTCGCCTTTTCCACGGCGCCACATCTGGACATCATCTGGTCAGCGTGGGGCGGGCTGGTGTTTGTGCTGCGCGATATGGTGCAGACCCGTTTCGGCCACGGCGCGATTCTGGCCATGCTGGTGGCATTGCTGCTGTCTTATGTCACCAGCGAGCCGGCCATCGCGCTGGCCAGCGCCACGGCGTTCGCGGTTTCCGAGTGCATCGACTGGCTGGTGTTCAGCATCACCAGGCGCCCGTTGCATGACCGGCTGTGGATCAGTTCGGCCCTGAGTATTCCGCTGGACACCTTTATCTTTTTCGGCCTGATCGATGCCTTGACGGCGCCGGTCATCCTGACAGCCCTGGGCTCCAAGTTCGCGGGCGTGACGGCTGTCTGGCTGATCATGGCCTGGCGTATCCGCAAGAACGCTTGTCCGGGTTGAGCCCCTATTTGCAGGGCTTCGTGGTAAATTGCGCGCCTTTCTTCAAAGCGGTCGCTCGCATACGGCGGGTTACCATCGATATCTGCTTCACGAGGACCTGAGATGACTCAAATCGGAACTCCACTGTCGCCTACCGCGAATCGCGTATTGTTCTGCGGCAGTGGCGAGCTGGGCAAGGAAGTAGTGATCGAGCTGCAACGCCTGGGCGTCGAAGTGATCGCTGTTGACCGTTATGCCGATGCGCCTGCCATGCAGGTCGCCCATCGCAGCCATGTGATCAACATGCTGGACGGTGCTGCGCTGCGTGCGGTGGTTGAGGCCGAGAAGCCGCACTTCATCGTTCCGGAAATCGAAGCCATCGCGACCGCTACCCTGGTCGAGCTTGAGTCCGAAGGTTTCACCGTCATCCCGACGGCCCGTGCTGCGCAACTGACCATGAACCGTGAAGGCATTCGTCGTCTGGCTGCCGAAGAACTCAAGCTGCCGACGTCGCCGTACCACTTTGCCGATACCTTCGAGGACTACAGCAACGCGGTCCTGGACCTGGGCTTCCCTTGCGTGGTCAAGCCGGTCATGAGTTCGTCGGGCAAGGGTCAGAGCCTGCTCAAGACCGCCGATGATATCCAGAAGGCCTGGGACTACGCGCAGGAAGGCGGTCGTGCCGGCAAGGGCCGCGTGATCGTGGAAGGTTTTATCGATTTCGATTACGAAATCACACTACTGACCGTACGCCATGTGGGCGGCACCACGTTCTGTGCGCCGGTTGGTCATCGCCAGGAGAAGGGCGACTATCAGGAGTCCTGGCAGCCACAGGCCATGAGCCCGGTTGCACTGGCCGAGTCCGAGCGCGTTGCCAAGGCGGTGACCGAGGCGTTGGGCGGTCGCGGTATCTTTGGTGTCGAGTTGTTCATCAAGGGTGATCAGGTATGGTTCAGCGAAGTGTCGCCGCGCCCGCATGACACTGGTCTGGTAACCCTGATTTCCCAGGACCTGTCTCAGTTCGCACTGCATGCCCGCGCTATTCTGGGCCTGCCTGTACCGTTGATCCGTCAGTTCGGGCCATCGGCTTCGTCGGTGATTCTGGTTGAAGGTCAGTCCACACAAACCGCTTTCGCCAACCTGGGTGCTGCACTGGCCGAGCCGGATACGGCTTTGCGTCTGTTTGGCAAGCCTGAAGTCAACGGCCAGCGACGCATGGGCGTAGCCCTGGCCCGTGATGAGTCCATCGAAGCCGCCCGCGCCAAGGCGACCCGTGCTTCGGCGGCGGTAAACGTCATCCTGTAACTGCTCTGTGTGGGAGCGAATTCATTCGCGAAGACTTCGCGAATAAATTCGCTCCTACTGCTTTCTTCAGAGTTCTCTGTCTCTCGTCTCTTTCAGGCACAGCACAGCCAGCAGGCTGATCAGTGCTGCTGCCGACACATACCCGCCAACCCAGCTCAAGCCGCCCATCGCCACCAGTTTCTGTGCAAAGAACGGGGCGACGGATGCGCCGACGATTCCGCCCAGGTTATAGGCTGCCGATGCGCCGGTGTAACGTACCTGGGTCGGGAACAGTTCCGGCAACAGTGCGCCCATGGGGGCGAAGGTCACGCCCATCAGGAACAGCTCGATACACAGGAACAGCGCAACACCCCAGGTCGTGCCGTGGGTGAGCAGCGGTTCCATGAGAAAGCCCGAGAGAATCGCCAGTACACCGCCGACAATCAGCACCGGCTTGCGCCCGAAGCGATCGCTTGCCCAGGCCGAAAGAGGCGTGGCCGCCGCCATGAACAGCACCGCAAAGCACAGCAGGCCCAGAAAGGTTTCCCGGCTATAGCCCAGGGTCGACACCCCATAACTCAGGGAGAAGACCGTCGAGATATAGAACAGCGCGTAGCACACGACCATTGAGGCGGCACCCAGCAGCATCGGTTTCCAGTGCTGGCTGAAGGTTTCCACGATCGGCATCTTGACCCGTTCATGGCGTGCGACGGCTTTGGCGAAGACCGGTGTTTCTTCCAGTTTCAGGCGTACATACAGGCCGACCATGACCAGCGCGGCGCTGAGCAGGAAGGGAATCCGCCAGCCCCACGAGCGGAATTGCTCGTCGCTGAGTGTCAGCGCCAGTGCCAGAAACAGGCCGTTGGCTGCCAGAAAACCAATGGATGGCCCCAGTTGCGGGAACATGCCGAACCAGGCTCGTTTGCCTTTGGGCGCATTTTCAGTCGCCAGCAGCGCGGCGCCACCCCATTCGCCGCCAAGCCCCAGGCCCTGGCCGAAGCGTAGCAGGCAGAGAATGATCGGTGCCCAGGCTCCGATGGTCGCGTAGCCGGGCAGCACGCCAATCAAGGTGGTGCAGACACCCATCAGCAGTAATGAGGCGACCAGCGTCGACTTGCGTCCGATACGGTCGCCGAAATGGCCGAACAGTGCCGACCCCAGCGGACGAGCGAGGAAGGCGATGCCGAAGGTCAGAAATGACGACAGCATCTGGGCGGTGCCGGAGGTCTGCGGAAAAAACACCGGGCCGATCACCAGTGCCGCAGCCGTGGCGTAGACGTAAAAGTCGTAGAACTCGATGGCGGTGCCAATGAAACTGGCGGTTGCAACGCGGGTTGGCGAGTTGGTGGGGGGTGTTTGGGTGTCGTCGTTTTCGCTGAGAGTAGCGGTGCTGGTCATGCGGATATCCCTGACAGTCATCTTGCCTGCGGTGCGTGGCGCGCAGCGGCAAATGTTCATTCTTGTGATTGTGGGCGCAGCGCTGATCAGATTGGCCCGGTTGGGCTGGAGGGCAATGGCAGCGCTCGTGGATGGGAGCGTGTCATGAAAGGTGCGAGTCGTTCAGGCTGAATGACTGGCCGTCTGCGCTGGGTGCGGGTAGCACGCGCTACGGCTGGCTGGGTAAGCGAAGCAATTATAGGAAGGGCTTCGCTTGCGAAACAAGTGGCAACATCTTGCGGGCTGTTTACTTGAAAACCAGGCTTGGAGCGTTTTGCCACATCAAGACCCGCTTCACGCGATTGTCCTCGGTTTCCAGGATTTCCAGCCGGTAAGGGCCGATTTTCAGGCAGACCGGACCTTCGGGGATGGTTTCCAGGGCTTCGGTGACCAGACCGTTCAGGGTCTTGGGGCCGTCGGAAGGCAGATGCCAGCCCAGGCTCTTGTTCAGTTCGCGAATCGACGCAGCGCCTTCCACTTCAAGGCGACCGTCCGCCTGACGGGTGACGTGGGGATTGTTGAGGCTTTGTTCGTTCTCGAATTCGCCGACGATCTCTTCGAGGATGTCTTCCAGGCTGACGATGCCGAGTACTTCGCCATACTCGTCCACCACCACACCGAGCCGACGCTGCTGCTTGTGGAAGTTCAGCAGTTGCAACTGCAGTGGCGTGCTTTCGGGCACGAAGTAAGGTTCGTAGCAGACAGCCAGTAATTGTTCCTTGGTCAGCTCGGCCTTGGGCAGCAGGTGGCTGATCTGGCGGGTGTTGAGGACGCCCTGCACCTGATTGATGTCATTGTGATAGACCGGCAGGCGAGTGTGTCGGGAAATGATCAGGCGTTCGATGATCTGTTCGATGGGGTCGTCGAGGTTGACGCCGTCCACTTCGTTGCGTGGTATCAGAATGTCATTGACCGTGATGCTGTCCAGGGCGTGGATGCCCGACAGCACATTGGCCCGTGGATGATGTTCCTGTACGCCGTCATGACCGGATTTCTGGGAGGTATCATCCAGATCATGATCCAGGCCTGTCACCTTGCGAACGCCGAAAAGGCGCAACAGGTATTTGGCAATCGTGCTGAAAACGCAGGCCAGCGGCCAGACGATCTTCATTGGAATGCGCAGTGTCCCGTTGCCCAGCAATAGCGTGGCGACAGGGTAGCGGGCAGCAAGACGACGCGGGATAAGTTCGGCAAAGACCAGCATGGCTGCGGCGGTGATGAGCCACGCGATAGTCGGGCCGTTATATAGCCAGCTATTGACGGCGACCAGTGTGGCGATGACGGTGATCAGGGTTTTGATCAGCGTATTGCTCAGGATCAGGCTGTTGAGCTCGAAAGCCAGTTCGGGAAAGGCCGCGGCTTCGTTGGGGCGCTTGCCGACGCGCAAGGTCTTGAGCAGATGATGAGCGGTCTCGACTGCGGTCAGCAGACCGGACCAGAGCATCAGCAGGGTCAGCACACCCAGAAGTGGGCCGAGGGGCAGATTATCCATGATCGACGCCCGTCAGATATGCAGAATGAATTCACGTACCAGCTTGCTGCCGAAATAGGCCAGCATCAGCAGGCAGAAGCCGCCCAGAGTCCAGCGAATGGCTTTGTGCCCGCGCCAGCCGAGACGGTTGCGCCCCCACAGCAGAACGCTGAACACCACCCAGGCCAGGCAGGCGAGCAGGGTCTTGTGTACCAGATGCTGGGCAAACAGGTTCTCAACGAACACCCAGCCGGAAATCAGCGACAGCGACAGCAGGGTCCAGCCGGCCCAGAGGAAGCCGAACAGCAGGCTTTCCATGGTTTGCAGTGGCGGGAAGTTCTTGATCAGCCCGGAAGGATGCTTGTTCTTGAGCTGGTGATCCTGCAGCAGCAACAGCAGCGCCTGGAAGACCGCGATGGTGAACATGCCGTACGCCAGGATGGAAAGCAGGATGTGGCTGAGAATGCCCGGCTCTTCAATGATCGGCTGTACGGTGCCGCTCGGGGCGTATTGGGCCAGCAGGGCGGTGATCATGCCCAGCGGGAACAGCAGCACCAGCAGGTTTTCCACGGGAATTCGCGTGGTGGCGATCAGGGTCAGGGCGATGACTGACACGGCGATCAGACTGGCTGAGTTGAAGAAGTCCAGCCCCAGGCCTGCCGGGCGCATCAGTTGGGAATAAAGGCCGATGGCATGGGCAATGACGGCCAGGGTGCCGAGCAGTACAAGCAGCCGCTTGTCGGGTTTGGCGGTCTGGTTCAGGCGTACGCCCTGATAGACGGTCGCAGCGGCATAGAGGCTGGCGGCGGCGAGGCTTGAAAGCAGACTGGGTGTTAGAGGGAACATAGATCCTGAAGGACGAGCCCGAAAGACGCTGAGTTTGGCATAGAACCGACATTTCACGAAAGACTACATAAGCAGTCAGCGTGGTGTCAGTTCCGCAGAGTCTTCGCTATAATCCGCGACCTGCTCAAGCCGAAGGCTCGCCGAGCGCCATTTTATTGCGGGCCGGGCCGCATCAACCGGGGTTCGACCAGAGCCTGAAAGGATCGCGCATGTTTGAAAACCTTACCGACCGCCTCTCGCAGACGCTGCGCCACGTAACTGGCAAGGCCAAGCTGACCGAGGACAACATCAAAGATACCCTGCGCGAAGTGCGCATGGCTTTGCTCGAAGCCGATGTCGCCCTGCCGGTGGTCAAGGACTTCGTCAATAGCGTCAAGGAGCGTGCCGTCGGCACCGAGGTGTCGCGCAGCCTGACACCGGGTCAGGCGTTCGTGAAGATCGTTCAGGCCGAACTCGAAAGCCTGATGGGTGCGGCCAACGAAGACCTGGTGCTTAACGTCACGCCTCCGGCGGTCGTGTTGATGGCCGGTTTGCAGGGGGCGGGTAAAACCACCACTGCTGGCAAACTTGCTCGCTTCCTTAAAGAGCGCAAGAAGAAAACCGTGATGGTCGTGTCGGTGGACGTCTATCGTCCTGCGGCCATCAAGCAGCTTGAAACCCTGGCCAATGATATCGGCGTGACTTTCTTCGCTTCCGATATCAGCCAGAAGCCTGTGGATATAGCTCAGGCTGCCATCCGCGAAGCCAGACTCAAGTTCATCGATGTCGTGATCGTCGACACCGCCGGTCGCCTGCACGTCGATGCCGAGATGATGACCGAGATCCAGGCGTTGCATGCCGAGGTGAAGCCGGCTGAAACCCTGTTCGTGGTCGATGCCATGACCGGTCAGGATGCGGCCAACACCGCCAAGGCGTTCGGCGATGCGCTGCCGCTGACCGGTGTGGTTCTTACCAAGGTCGATGGCGATGCTCGCGGCGGTGCTGCATTGTCGGTGCGTGCGATTACCGGCAAGCCGATCAAGTTCATCGGTATGGGGGAGAAGAGCGAAGCTCTGGAGCCGTTCCACCCGGATCGTATCGCGTCGCGAATTCTCGGCATGGGCGACGTCCTCAGCCTTATCGAGCAGGCCGAGCAGACTCTGGATAAAGAGAAAGCCGACAAACTGGCCAAGAAGCTCAAGAAGGGCAAGGGCTTCGACCTCGAAGATTTCCGCGATCAGTTGCAACAGATGAAGAGTATGGGCGGCCTTGGCGGCCTCATGGACAAACTGCCCAGTATCGGTGGCATGAACATTTCTCAGATGGGCAATGCCCAGGGCGTGGCCGAGAAGCAGTTCAAGCAGATGGAAGCCATCATCAACTCGATGACGCCGGCCGAGCGTCGTGACCCGGATCTGATCAGCGGTTCGCGCAAACGCCGTATCGCCATCGGTTCGGGTACTCAGGTTCAGGACATCGGGCGTCTGATCAAGCAGCACAAGCAGATGCAGAAGATGATGAAGAAATTCTCCGCCAAGGGCGGTATGGCAAAAATGATGCGCGGCATGGGTGGAATGTTCCCTGGCGGCGGCATGCCAAAAATGTGATTGCGTCGCGCGCAAGAGGCTTTGCGCGCATTCAATTCTGGAGGCCTGGCCTCCAGCAATCCCGCGTCATGCGGGACTCAACCTGCTGTCTCACGACAGTTTCATTGCAAATCTGGATGGCACGCCGGCCTGCGCCGGAAAAAGTCATTTGCAAAAGTCGGGATATTCCTTAGAATATGCGGCCTTTCGGGCACCCATGCCCGCTGTGCATCTTAGATTTGCAGCACCGACTACAGGAACGATGTTCAATGCTAACCATCCGTCTTGCCCTTGGCGGCTCCAAAAAGCGCCCGTTTTACCACCTGACCGTAACCGACAGCCGCAACGCTCGTGACGGTTCTCACAAAGAACAAATCGGTTTCTTCAACCCGATTGCTCGTGGTCAGGAAGTTCGTCTGTCCGTCAACGAAGAACGCCTGAACTACTGGCTGGGCGTTGGCGCTCAGACTTCCGAGCGCGTTGCCCAGTTGATCAAAGAGCACAACAAGGCTAAGGCCGTGGCCTGAAACCTATGAATGCGACGCCTGCATCTGCCGACGATCTGATCGTCATAGGCAAGATTTTCTCGGTTCATGGCGTTCGCGGCGAAGTGAAGGTTTATTCCTTTACGGATCCGATTGATAACCTGCTGGACTACACGACCTGGACGCTGCGGCGCGAAGGGCGGGTGGAAAAACAGGTCGAGCTGGTCAGCGGACGCTTGCAAGGCAAGTTCCTGGTCGCAAAGCTCAAGGGTCTCGATGATCGCGACGAAGCTCGTCTTCTGTCCGGTTGCGAAATCTGCGTGCAGCGTAGCCTGTTCCCTGATCTGGACGATGGCGAGTACTACTGGTACCAGCTTGAAGGCCTGAAGGTCATCGACACGCTCGGGCAATTGCTCGGCAAGATCGATCACCTGCTTGAAACCGGCTCGAACGATGTAATGGTGGTCAAGCCCTGCGCGGGCAGTCTGGATGATCGCGAGCGTCTGTTGCCCTATACGGAGCAATGCGTGCTGGCAATCGACCTTGACGCCGGCGAGATGAAGGTGGATTGGGATGCGGACTTCTGAATGCCATGGCTAGCCTACGCATAGAAGTCATCAGTTTGTTCCCGGAGATGTTTTCCGCCATCAGCGAATACGGCATTACCAGCCGTGCGGTGAAACAGGGGCTCTTGCAGCTCACTTGTTGGAATCCGCGGGACTACACCACTGATCGTCATCACACTGTGGATGATCGCCCATTTGGCGGTGGTCCGGGCATGGTGATGAAGATCAAGCCTCTTGAGGATGCTCTGGTTCAGGCCAGGCAGGCTGCAGGAGATGCGGCGAAGGTAATTTACCTGTCGCCACAAGGCCGCAAGCTGAATCAGTCTGCGGTGCGCGAACTGGCGCAGGAGGAAGCGATTATCCTCATCGCCGGTCGTTATGAAGGCATTGACGAGCGTTTTATTGATGCTCATGTCGATGAAGAGTGGTCGATTGGCGACTATGTATTGTCCGGTGGCGAGCTACCGGCAATGGTGCTGATCGACGCGGTTACGCGACTGCTGCCTGGAGCTTTAGGGCATGTGGACTCCGCGGAGGAAGATTCCTTCACGGACGGTCTGCTGGATTGCCCGCACTACACCCGACCTGAGGTGTATGCGGATCAGCGTGTTCCCGACGTGTTGCTAAGTGGCAATCACGCGCACATCCGGCGTTGGCGTTTACAGCAGTCCCTTGGGCGGACCTATGAACGACGCGCCGATCTTCTGGAAAGCCGCTCGCTTTCTGGAGAAGAGAAGAAGCTGCTGGCGGAATACATCCGCGAGCGGGACGATAGTTAACGTATCGATGGTCGATCCAGACGGATTACCTTAGGAGCACCAGCATGACTAACAAAATCATTCTTGCCCTCGAAGCAGAGCAGATGACCAAAGAAATCCCTACCTTTGCCCCAGGCGATACCATCGTCGTTCAGGTGAAAGTAAAGGAAGGCGATCGCGCGCGTCTGCAAGCGTTTGAAGGCGTTGTAATCGCCAAGCGTAACCGTGGCGTGAACAGTGCTTTCACTGTTCGTAAAATCTCCAACGGTGTTGGCGTTGAGCGTACTTTCCAGACCTACAGCCCGCAAATCGACAGCCTGGCTGTGAAACGTCGCGGCGACGTTCGCAAGGCCAAACTGTACTACCTGCGTGACCTGTCCGGTAAAGCAGCTCGCATCAAAGAAAAACTGTCCTGATACAGTCTTTCGATGCATAAAAAAGCAGCCTTCGGGCTGCTTTTTTGTTGTGTGTCGTTTAATCATGCAACTCATCTGTCGCCACACGGCTTACGAGTGAAAATGTCTGCTATCGACCACCCACTGATCGACCGTTTTCTGGATGCGCTCTGGCTGGAAAAAGGTTTGTCCGATAACACCCGTGACTCTTATCGCAGTGATCTGGCCCTGTTCAATGGCTGGCTGCAGGAGCGCAACGTTGATCTGATCGAAGCCGGGCGTGATGTGATTCTCGATCACCTGTCCTGGCGAATGGATCAGGGTTACAAGCCCCGTTCGACGGCCCGCTTTCTGTCCGGAGCCCGTGGTTTCTATCGCTACCTGCTGCGTGAGCGGCTGATCGCTGTCGATCCGACCTTGCTGATCGATATGCCGCAACTGGGCAAGCCACTGCCCAAATCCCTGTCCGAAGCCGATGTGGAAGCCCTGCTGGCGGCGCCTGATCTGAGCGAGCCGATCGGTGAGCGTGACCGGGCGATGCTGGAGGTGCTTTATGCCTGTGGCCTGCGGGTCACTGAGCTCATCAGCCTGACTCTGGAGCAGGTCAATCTGCGTCAGGGTGTCCTGAGAATCATGGGCAAGGGCAGTAAGGAAAGGTTGGTGCCCATGGGAGAAGAGGCTATTGTCTGGGTCGAACGGTACATGCGCGGTGCTCGTGACGAGCTGCTGGGCGGACGTCCCAGTGATGTTCTGTTTCCCAGCCTGCGTGGTGAGCAAATGACGCGGCAGACCTTCTGGCATCGCATCAAGCATCAGGCAGCGGTCGCGGGTATCAGCAAGTCACTGTCGCCCCATACCTTGCGTCATGCCTTTGCCACTCATTTGCTCAATCATGGTGCCGACTTGCGGGTCGTCCAGATGTTGCTGGGTCACAGTGATCTGTCCACGACACAGATTTATACCCATGTTGCCCGGGCTCGCTTGCAAGAGATGCATGCCAGGCACCATCCACGGGGCTGATCCTGATTTAAGTTGTGTTTGTCCGGGTCGGTGTTACAGGCCTTATGTGATAGGCTTTGGCGGTTTCACAGACTGAAGTCGGCGTCAGTGTTTTTCAGCGCCGCCGGTCTGTCCGCCGTTATAGGAGTTTTCATGCGCTTGCCTCATATTTTTGCTGCCGCCATTGTTGCCCTGGCCGGCTCTTTCAGTGCCTTTGCCGTGGCCGATGCAGTACCCGATCAAGCCATTCGCAAGACGCTGGAATCGCTTCAACTGGAGTTGCCTGTAGAAAGCATTGCAGCCAGCCCGCTCAATGGCCTCTATGAAGTCAAGCTCAAGGGCGGCCGCGTTCTTTATGCCAGTGCCGACGGCCAGTTCGTGGTGCAGGGTTACCTGTTCCAGATCCAGGACGGCAAGCCGGTCAACCTGACCGAGAAGACCGAGCGTCAGGCGATCTCGAAGACCATCAATGGCGTTCCAGCCGCCGAGATGGTGGTTTATCCGGCCATTGGCGAAACCAAGTCGCACATCACCGTTTTCACCGACACCACCTGCCCTTATTGCCACAAGCTGCATGAGGAAGTAGGGCAGTTGAACAAGATGGGGATCGAGGTTCGCTACCTGGCTTTCCCGCGTCAGGGTCTGGGCTCGCCGGGCGACCAGCAACTGCAGGCGGTCTGGTGCTCCAAGGATCGCAAGGAAGCCATGGACCGCATGGTCGATGGCAAGGACATCAAGGCGCCGAAGTGCGAGAACCCGGTGACCAAACAATTTGCAATGGGCCAGTCGATTGGCGTGAACGGTACGCCGGCCATTGTTCTGGCTGATGGCCAGCTGATTCCTGGTTATCAGCCGGCTGCCCAGATTGCCAAGCTGGCGCTGGGTGCCAAATAATCCTGCATCGTCACAGTCTGGTCAGGAAAGCCTCATGGGCATGGGGTGACGCCTTGGCGTCACCCCGCTAAAAAATTGGAGTCGCATGGTGACATGCGGCTGTTTTCCACGGCCGACTTCGGTGCGGCCGTTTTTCGGGGAGTTCATCAGTGAAACCGGTCAAAGTAGGCATCTGTGGGCTGGGTACTGTCGGTGGCGGTACCTTTAACGTACTTCAGCGTAACGCCGAGGAGATTGCCCGCCGTGCCGGGCGTGGAATCGAAGTTGCGCAAATTGCGGTTCGTACACCAAACCCCAACTGCCAGATTACCGGTACACCCACCACCAGCGACGTATTCGCCGTGGCGGAAAATCCTGAAATCGATATCGTCGTCGAGCTGATCGGTGGCTACACCGTCGCCCGTGAGCTGGTGCTCAAGGCCATCGAAAACGGCAAGCACGTGGTGACCGCCAACAAGGCGCTGATCGCGGTACATGGCAATGAAATCTTCGCCAAGGCCCGTGAAAAGGGCGTGATCGTGGCCTTCGAAGCCGCTGTTGCGGGCGGTATCCCGGTCATCAAGGCCATCCGTGAAGGCCTGTCGGCAAACCGTATCAACTGGGTTGCCGGGATCATCAACGGCACCGGTAACTTCATCCTCACCGAAATGCGCGAGAAAGGCCGTACTTTCCCGGACGTCCTGGCTGAAGCCCAGGCCCTGGGTTACGCCGAAGCCGATCCGACCTTCGACGTGGAAGGCATCGACGCAGCCCACAAGCTGACGATTCTGGCTTCCATTGCATTCGGTATCCCGTTGCAGTTCGACAAGGCCTACACCGAAGGCATCACCAAGCTGACCACTGCCGACGTGAACTACGCCGAAGCCCTGGGCTATCGCATCAAGCACCTGGGCGTTGCCCGCAGCACGGAGCAGGGTATCGAGCTGCGGGTTCACCCGACGCTGATCCCGGCCGATCGCCTGATTGCCAACGTCAATGGCGTGATGAACGCTGTCATGGTCAATGGCGATGCTTCGGGTTCGACCCTGTTCTACGGTGCTGGTGCCGGCATGGAGCCAACGGCTTCTTCCGTGGTGGCGGATCTGGTGGACGTCGTGCGTGCCATGACTTCCGACCCTGAAAATCGCGTACCTCACCTGGCGTTCCAGCCCGATTCGCTGTCCGCTCACCCGATCCTGCCGATCGAGGCGTGCGAAAGTGCCTATTATCTGCGCATCCAGGCCAAGGACCATCCGGGCGTGCTGGCGCAGGTTGCAAGCATCCTGTCCGAACGTGGCATCAATATTGAATCGATCATGCAGAAGGAAGTCGAAGAACAGGACGGCCTGGTTCCGATGATTCTGCTGACGCACCGCGTACGCGAGCAGCGCATGAACGATGCGATCACGGCGCTTGAAGCCTTGCAGGATGTGGTAGGCCCCGTTGTGCGGATTCGTGTCGAACATCTGAATTAATTGATAGCGGCAAGCGACAAGCTGCAAGCTGCAAGTCAGAAGCCCGTGTGCTCTTGCTTGAAGCGTGTAGCTTGAAACTTGCAGCTCAAACCAAAGGTTTGAAAAAAATGCGCTACATCAGTACCCGCGGCCAGGCGCCAGCGTTGAATTTTGAAGATGTGTTGCTTGCAGGTCTCGCCAGCGATGGCGGCCTGTACGTGCCGGAAAACCTGCCACGTTTCACTCAGGAAGAAATCGCTTCCTGGGCTGGCCTGCCGTATCACGAGCTGGCTTTCCGGGTCATGCGTCCTTTCGTGGATGGCTGCATCCCGGATGCCGACTTCAAGAAGATCCTCGAAGAAACCTACGGCGTATTCGCCCACAGTTCGGTTGCGCCGCTGCGCCAGCTGGGCGGCAACGAGTGGGTACTTGAGCTGTTCCACGGCCCGACCCTGGCGTTCAAGGACTTCGCCCTGCAATTGCTCGGCCGTCTGCTGGATTACGTGCTGGCCAAGCGTGGCGAGCGAGTGGTCATCATCGGTGCCACTTCCGGTGATACCGGCTCTGCGGCGATTGAAGGCTGCCGTCGTTGCGACAACGTCGATATCTTCATCCTGCACCCCAACAAGCGTGTTTCGGACGTTCAGCGCCGCCAGATGACCACCATCTTCGGCGACAACATCCACAACATCGCCATCGAAGGCAACTTCGACGACTGCCAGGAAATGGTCAAGGCCAGCTTCGCTGACCAGGGCTTCCTCAAGGGCACCCGTCTGGTAGCGGTCAACTCGATCAACTGGGCGCGGATCATGGCCCAGATCGTCTACTACTTCCACGCGGCCCTGCAGTTGGGCGGCCCGGCACGTTCGGTATCGTTCTCGGTGCCTACCGGCAACTTCGGCGACATCTTCGCCGGTTACCTGGCACGCAACATGGGGCTGCCGGTCAATCAACTGATCGTCGCGACCAACCGCAACGACATCCTGCACCGCTTCATGAGCGGCAATCAGTACGTCAAGGAAACCCTGCACGCCACGCTGTCGCCTTCGATGGACATCATGGTGTCGTCGAACTTCGAGCGTCTGCTGTTCGATATGCATGGTCGCAGTGGTGCAGCCATTGCCGGTCTGATGGACACCTTCAAGCAGGGTGGCGGTTTCAGTGTCGATGAAGATCGCTGGACCGAAACACGCAAGCTGTTCGACTCGCTGGCGGTCAGCGACGAACAGACCTGCGAAACCATCGCCGAAGTGTTTGCACGTACCGGTGAAGTGCTGGATCCGCACACCGCAATCGGCGTCAAGGCCGCACGCGATTGCCGTCGTAGCCTCGACACGCCAATGGTGATCCTGGGCACTGCCCATCCGGTCAAATTCCCTGAGGCAGTGGAGAAGGCAGGCGTAGGAAAAGCGCTTGAGCTGCCTGCACATTTGTCTGATTTGTTCGAGCGCGACGAGCGCTGCACTGTTTTGCCAAATGACCTCAAAGCCATGCAGGCCTTTGTCAGCCAGCACGGTAACCGCGGAAAACCGTTATAACCGAATCGTTGTGTAACAACTTAGGGCCCGCCACTTGGCGGGCCTTCTCGTTTTCCCGTGCCAAACTTTGGAGGTTTTCAAGTCTCTACGGATGAGTCAGTTGTTGTGAAACAGGCAAGTATGCAAAGTCGGGTCAGGGTGACCGGCAACCTGATCATTGAACGTGCAGGGCGCACGATTTTATTCCTGCTGTTGCTGTGTCTCGGCCAGATGGCGGGTGCAGCACAGAGTCTGCCTTTTGCGCTGAGCGCGCCTTTTGTGGTGCTGGAGGATCTGCATCTGGAGGATGCGGATCGTCAGTGGCTGGAGCAGCGCAAGGTTTTGCGGGTCGGTATTGCGATTGCCGACTACGAGCCGGTCGATATCACCAGCGACCGTAATCGCTATCAGGGCATCAGCGCCGATTACCTCAGCCTGATTGGCGACAAGCTGAACATGCCGATCCAGGTGACCGGTTTTGCCGAGCGCGATCATGCCATTGCCGCACTGCGCAGAGGCGCCATTGATATTGTTACCAGCGCCAACGGTTTCGAGCGCGGGGTGAAGGGCCTGGAGTTTTCCAGCGTCTACATGCCCGATCATTCGGTAGTGGTCACACGAGGCAGTGATCCGGTCCCGTCGCGCAGGCTGGAAGGTAAAAAAGTCGTATTGCTCGACGGATATGCCGACTCGAAAACCGTTCATGCCACCTATCCCGACAGCGAAATCATTATCGCTCCCAACCTCTACAGCGCCCTTGAGGCCTTGAGCCAGGGTGAGGTCGACGCCTTTATCGGCAATGAAGTGATCGTGCGTTCCTACAATGCCTTGCGGCCTTACCTGGGCTTGCAGGTCAAGTTTGAAAGCGCATTGCCGTCAGTGGGGTTTGCGTTTGCCGTACGCCAGGACGAACAGCGGCTATTGAGTCTGATAAACCGGGTATTGAGCAGTCTCGACCCCTCCGTGGGGCGTGAAGTGCTGGGGCGCTGGACCCAGGGGCTGGGAGCTGATGTGGTCGGGCAACGTATCACGCTCTCTGGAGCGGAAAGACGCTGGGTTGCCAAGCACCCCAGCGTAACGGTCTCGACCACCCAGCATCCGCCCTATATCTACAAGGACAACAACGGCAATTGGGTCGGCCTCAATGTCGATGTGCTGGCGCGGATCTCGCGCATGACCGGCCTGCAGTTCGTTCACAAGGAAGTGTCCTCAACCCAGGACAGCATCGAGGTGTTGAAGGCCGCAGAGGCTGAGATGAATACAACCCTGGCCGAAAATGCCGAGCGCAGGCAGTTTCTGGATTTCACCTATTCGTTCGGTGGCAATAGCTGGGTCTTTGTCGTGCGCTCCGACAGCTCTTCGCAAGTGTCCCTCAGCAGCCTGTCCGGACGAGTACTGGCATTGCCGGCCAGGCATGCGCTGGAGGAGGAGATCCAGCGCAACTTCCCGAACATCCAGCTTCGACTGGTCCCCACTTATGCCGAGGCACGCAAGCTGGTGGAAACCGGGCAGGCCGATGCCACGATCCAGAACGAAGCGGGCGCCTATCTCTTTCCGCCCGGCAGTTTGAAAGTGGCGCGCGGTGTCGACGGCAAATGGTCTCCCGATCAGTTTTCGGTGATCAAGTCGCAACCCGAACTGCTCAGCATCCTGAACAAGGCTCTGGAGGCGTTTCCGGTGGCCGAGATGCGCTCCATCCGCATGAAGTGGCTGGGCTCTGTCCTGCCTCAGCCGTCGATCTGGAGCCGGATTCCGCAATGGGTGTTCTGGTGGGTGATGCTTGCCTTGTTGCTCGGTGTGGTTTCTCTGGCGTGGAGCAGCCGTCTCAAGGTACAGATTCGTCAGAGGCTCAAGGCCGAGCGGCAGCTCAACGACCAGTTGGCCTTCAAGCATGCGCTGTTCGATGGCATCCCCAATCCCATTTATGTCCGCGACCTCAAGGGGCGGCTTATCTCCTGCAACCGCAGCTATGAAGAAAGCTTCGGGATCAGCTTCGAGCAAATGAACGGTCGCCGTCTGATCGATATCGACCTGATTCCGCGCTCGGTGTCCGAGCAGATGCATGCCGACTATCTCAGGCTTCTGGAAACCAGGTGCCCGATATTCGCCGACAGGACCATGGAGCTGTCTGGCAGACATGTCGATGCATGGCACTGGACCGTTCCTTTCTTTGGTGCCGATGGCCAGTTGCAGGGACTGCTGGGTGGCTGGGTCGATATCACCGAACGCAAACGGCTGGAGGCGAGGCTGGAGGAAGCGCTGCGCCACGCTGATCAGGCCAGTGAAGCCAAGAGTGCTTTTCTGGCCAGCATGAGTCACGAGATCCGTACACCCATGGGTGCCATCATCGGTCTGCTGGAGCTTGAGTGCGAACAGGCATTGCGCCGGAATGAAACGCCTTCGCAAGGGGTGCAGGTGGCGTGTCGGTCGGCCAGAGAGCTTGTCGCCCTGATTGGCGACAGCCTTGATCTGGCGAGGATCGAGGCGGGCGGGATGCAACTGTCGCAGTCCGTGACCGGGCTTTACTCTTTTTTTGAAGGCATTGTTCAACTGTTCTCGGCCCAGGCCGCGCAGAAAGGAATAGCGCTGAAACTGGAGTTTACAGAGCAGGCCCATGGCGACTACTGGCTCGACCCTTTACGTCTGCGCCAGGTGATGCATAACGTGCTCGGCAATGCCCTGAAGTTCACACAGCAGGGTTCGGTGGTGATTACCGTCGGTGTGCTTGAAGAACACGGCGAGTCGTCGCGAGTACACATCAGCGTCCAGGACAGCGGGACAGGTATCGATCCCCATCGCCAGGAGCAGATCTTCCAGCCATTCATTCAGGCCAGTGACGATATTGCAGCCCGCTACGGCGGCACCGGGCTGGGTTTGAGCATCTGCCGACGGCTTGTTGAACTGATGAATGGCGACATCAGCCTGTACAGTGAGCCGGGGCAAGGCACCCGGGTGACCGTCAATGTGCCACTTGCCAGAGTGAAATGCCTGACGAGCGTGCAGAGTGAACCCCGCCAGCAAGGCCGCAGTGTGGGTGAGCGGAGTCTGCATCTGCTGGTGGTAGATGATATGTCAGCCAATCGTCTGGTGCTGACCCAGCAACTGGAGTTTCTCGGTCATCAGGTCGTTCCCGCCGAAGGCGGTGCCCAGGCTCTGACTCTGTGGCGCGAGGGCGCATTCGATGCGGTCATCACAGACTGCAACATGCCGGGGATTAGCGGCTACGCACTGACTGAAGCTATTCGCACTATCGAAGGGCAGGAAAAGCGTGCACGTTGTCCGGTCATTGGCTGTACGGCCAATGCGATGACGGACGAAGGTGAGCGCTGCAAGCGCATCGGCATGGATGGGTTGCTGGTCAAGCCGCTGTCTCTGGAGCGATTGTCGATGAAGCTGGCAGAGGTTGTCCGCGAGCAGACATTCGATATCCATACCTTGCGGCGCATGACCCAGGCCAATGATGAGCAGATACAGCGCCTGCTGGGAGAATTATGGAAAAACCTGCGTCATGAGCGTGAGGTCATGCAGCCTGCGGTCGGTGCCCATGACTGGAAGACCCTGAGTGCTTCGCTTCATCGCCTGAAGGGCGCCGCCTGCCTTGTGGATGCCGTGCCGCTGGCCAAGGCCTGCGCCTCGCTCGACGTCAGTGTGAAGAGTGAGTCCGGTTCGACCTTGAGCGAACACTGGCCGGTGCTGGATGCTTCCATCGAAAACCTGCGAGCGGATATTGAATTGCAGTTGGTGCAGGTGCCCTGATTTTTTAGGACTTGTCTTATGGGGCATGCCCGATCGGCCCTCTAGAGTAAGGTCACTTTCACCTCGATGTGATCTGGAAAATGACCATGCGCGCTCTCAAAGTTCTGATCCTTGAAGACAACCCTTTCCAATTGATGGCCCTGCACCAGATGCTCAACGCCAATCAGGTGTTCCAGGTGTTGGCCGCAGACAGCGTCGAAGCGGCCCGGCAGTCGTTGCTCAATCGGGGAGGGGTCGATATCGCCATCTGTGATCTGCAGATGGATGGCGCGGATGGCCTGGATTTGATCGCTCATCTGGCTCGAAGTGGCCAGGCTCGGGCGCTGATCATTCTCAGCAGTGCTTCGAAGTCGGTGCTCGATGGCGTGGTTCAATTGGCCCGCAGTCAGGGGCTCGAGGTATTGGGGGGCTTGCAGAAGCCGGCTTCGGCAGCCCGGTTGTACGATTTGCTCCAGGCATATGGGCACTTGCCCCACGCTCCGGCTCAAAGCGTATCGAAGTCTCAACATGTTTTCTGTGCCGGGCAACTGCTTGGTCCACAGGCCGGTGAGATCAGCCTGGATATGCTGTCACTGGCCGAGCAATGGATCGCCCACTTTCAACCCAAGGTCAGTGTCGATGGTGAGGTACTGGGCGTCGAGGCGCTGGTCCGCTGGCAGCATCCCGTACATGGCCTGTTGGCACCCGGCAGTTTCATGTCGATGATTGAAAACGAAGGGTTGATCGTGCCGTTGACCTGGCGAGTGCTTGAGCTGGCTCTGCAATTGTCTGCCGACGTCAGGTTCCGGCAGGGCGAGGCGTTGCCTGTGGCCGTGAATATTGCACCGCAGGTGCTTGAGCAGACGGATTTTGCTACGCGAATCACGGGGCTTCTGGTCCTGTATGAACTACCGGCAAGCATCCTGACTCTGGAAGTGCTCGAGCATGACGCCCTGGAGCCTCAGTCCTGGCAACTTGAGGCGCTGCTGCGTTTGCGCATGCTGGGCTGCAAGTTGTCCATCGATGACTTCGGGATGGGAGCATCGAACATCCAGCGGCTGTTACAGCTACCGTTCTGCGAACTGAAAATCCCGACCGAGTTCGTGCGAGGCATGGCGGACGACGCTCGCAAGTCGGCGGTCGTCGCCGGGGCGATGTTCATGGCTCGCCGCCTGTCGATGGACGTGGTGGTGGAAGGTGTGGAAACCATCGATGACTTTCACAGCCTGATGGTGCTGGAGGCCCCTGCCATTCAGGGCTATTTCATTTCTCGGCCATTGAGTGCGGCAGACCTGCTGGTCTGGCTTGCCGAGCGCAAGAGGAACAAACCGCAGGCGGTATCCCGCAAGACGGCGGGTCAGGACAGCCCATGTTCCTGCAGGTAAATGAACAGTGCTGCTTCGTTGCCCAGGCCGAGCTTGCGCATGGCGCTGACTTTCTGGGCGCTGACGGTTTGCTTGCTGCGGTTCAGTTGTGTGGCGATTTCACCGACGGTGTTTCCGGCTGCGAGCAGGCGAACGACTTCCAGCTCCCTGGGTGACAACTGTTCAAGCGGCTTCGGTCTGTCAGTTCCATGATCCCCTGCCTTCAGCAGAACCCGGTGTACCGAGTCGGCCATGAACACTTCCTGTCGGCGGATGCTCCTGATGGCGGCAGGCAACTCGCTCGCCACGCTGGCCTTGCTCAGTAACCCTTTGACATTGAGCGCCAGCATCGCCTGGAACAGTCCCGGGTTGCTCAATGTTGTCACCACGATAACCGGCAGTTGCGGGAAGTCGCGATGAATGCGCTGCAGCAGGCGTAAACCATCGTTCTGCCGTTCGGCTGGCATCATGAAGTCCGTGACCAGCACATCGCACTCATGGTTCTTGAGCATCAGCAGCAGTTCGTTCGGGGTACAGGCCTGTGCCACGACATGGGCGGTGTTTTCCTGCTCGATCACCACGCGCAGACCGATCAGAAAAATCGGATGGTCATCGGCCAGGATGATGCGCAAGGGATGATCAGCGGAAGCGCTCAAGGTATTGCTCCATCGGATGGCGGCCAGAGTCATTGCATACGATGTTGCTGTTCGAGTATCGCCTTGATCTACAGGCGTTCCGTAGGATTATTGACGTAAGTTATGGTGAATTTTCCTATAGTTGTTGAGCCGATCTGAACTCTGGTTTTTTCCCTGTCATATTCCACAGGCATGCTCGGTCATCTGAGCCATCCAATGAACCTCGCAGGCGAAAGAACTTTCCGCGCTTGCCGATGGTCAGTGATAAGCACCTTTGCATTCAAACTGTTGAGTGGTGATCCAGATGGAAAATATCAGCTTACTGCTAAGCGAAGCGCTGGCTCCTTACCAGGTCAGCCTCAGCCCGGAGGGTCTGGTAACACTGAGGGATGCGGCAGGTGCCATTGTGATCGAGCGTCGTTTCAGCGCCGATCAACTGGGCGATAAACGCCAGCTCACAGATGTCGTGGATGGTCTGCACCGGGATTTGATGGTTGCCGAAGGCCGTATCGAACCTTGCATGATCGCCGCGACGCGTCACGCCGAACTGAGCCGTGGGTTCACCGCGCCGGCTTTTGCCTGAACGAGCCAGGAACCTTCCTCCTTGCGAGCGTTCACATAAATTGTGGCAGGTTCGATCATTGTGCTCCGGTGATCGAAAACCTCCCAGGTGTTTGCCCCGGGCAGTTCTCCCCTCTGCCCGGGGTTTCTTTTGTGTGAAATATATCTGCGTATCGGTTTACTGCGCTGAATACATTTCGTACAGCACCTAATTCGTCTCGAAGAATGCCTTGGCATCCTTTATGTACTGCTCACGCAGTTCTGGATCCAGCCAGTTTGCATAGAAATTCAACAGGCTGGTTTCGCGCAGCGTGCGCATTTCCCGGTTGATGATTTCCATGGCTTGCCTGCCTTGCGGGGTGTCGGAGCAGCCAATGTGGGTGAATTGGTATTTGGGCGTGTCCTTGACCGGCAGGAAGGCCAGTTCTTCAGGTCTTATCCCCTGGACCATGGCCAGGGCGCGGGCTTCGGGCCAATAGCTGATCAGAGCCTGCAGACGTCCCAGTCGCTCCATTTGCAGCAGGCTGCCGACGGCATCGTTGCCATAGTGCTCGTTCAATTCCTGTCTTGGGGTATGGCTGAGAACTTCGTCGATCACGCTCCCGTAACTGCGCTCGGCAACGACACCCAGCTTGATGCTCTTGCTGTCCAGCAGCGCCCGCAGGTCGACATGTCCGTCGGCGATGAACGGCGAGAACAGGTGCATATCATCTTTGCGTACCACCAGTCCGTTGCTGAACACGATATAAGTCGGAATCGAAAACACGATGGTCCTGGCCCGTTCCTCGGTCCACAGCAAGGTGGGATCGCAGGTCAGCTTCGGGTCGTTGAGCATCTGTGTGCCCCGTGCCCGGTTGACCCGCATCAGCACATGTTCATACTCGGGCATGCGGGCTGTGAGGACCGGCATGAACAGATCGATAGCGCCCTGGCCCTGATAAGGGCCGGAAAACATCGTCACGGGGGGCATGTCCCGCAGCAGCCAGATCAATGTCTCTTTGGCCTGACTGATGGAGGGCAATCCGGATACCACCAGGATCAGCAGCAGCCTGGTCAGGCGCGATCCTGCAGATGGCGAGGCGAGAAAAGACATTCTCTGGTTTCATCCCGAAAAATAAAATTCAAGTGAACGGACCGTGATTGGATCGCTATCGTCACGCTTACGTCACAAGTGCTTTGAATCCTGACATCAATGCCAACAGGGTCGCTTTTGCCGCGGGCTTAAGTTGCATCAATGCACGTCATCAGGCCAGTGTATTTTGCGTGCCGGGGCAATGAGGTCGTTCCACGGGCCGGTATCGGTTAGACTTGCGCCTTTTCCCCGACTCTAGAAGCCCGTTCATGGCCCAGCCGTCCACGACCTACAAATTCGAACTGAACCTCACCGATCTTGATCGTGGGGTCTATGAAAGCGTCAAGCAGACAATCGCCCGTCATCCGTCCGAGACTGAAGAACGCATGACCGTGCGTCTGCTTGCCTATGCCTTCTGGTACAACGAGCAATTATCTTTCGGTCGTGGCCTGTCTGAAGTAGACGAACCGGCGCTCTGGGAAAAAAGTCTCGATGACCGCGTCCTGCACTGGATCGAGGTCGGCCAGCCTGACGCCGATCGCCTGACCTGGTGTTCGCGTCGTACCGAGCGCACCAGCCTGCTGGCCTATGGCAGCCTGCGTGTCTGGGAAGGCAAGGTGGTTCCGGCGGTCAAGAACCTGAAGAACGTCAACATCGCGGCAGTGCCGCAGGAAGTCCTTGAGCAACTGGCCAAGGACATGCCACGGGTCATCAAGTGGGATGTGATGATCAGCGAAGGCACTGTGTTCGTGACCGATGATCGCGGTCAGCACGAAGTGCAGTTGCAGTGGCTGGCAGGTGAGCGCGGCTGACAGCCCGGCCTTGAACGACACGCCCCGATTGTTGAATACACAGAGAATCAGCTGAACCGCATGCGCATCGAACCCCGTCTGTTGCCCGATACACTGCCTTTTCTTGGCGACCTGCCGCCCTTGCTCACCCGGCTGTACGCCGCACGGGGCGTGACGTCCGAGGCTGAACTGGACAAAGGGCTGGCGCGGTTGATCCCGTATCAGCAGCTCAAGGGGATCGATGCGGCGGTAGAGTTGCTGGTGACGGCGCTGCAGGAGCGCCAGCGTATTCTGATCGTTGGGGACTTCGATGCCGACGGTGCGACGGCCAGTACCGTCGGGGTGCTGGGGCTGCGCCTGTTTGGTGCTGCGCATGTGGATTATCTGGTTCCCAATCGCTTCGAGTACGGCTACGGCCTGACCCCGGAAATCGTCGAAGTGGCCTTGCAGCGCGATCCTCAATTGCTGGTCACTGTGGATAACGGCATTTCCAGCGTCGAAGGCGTGGCGGCGGCCAAGGCGGCAGGGCTGAGCGTGCTGGTGACCGACCACCACTTGCCGGGCCATGAACTGCCGCAAGCTGACGCCATCGTCAACCCGAACCAGCCCGGCTGTACGTTCCCGAGCAAGTCACTGGCAGGCGTCGGGGTGATCTTCTACGTGCTGATGGCCCTGCGCGCCCGTCTGCGGGCCATCGACTGGTTCAACAGCCAGCAACGTGCCGAGCCCAATCTGGGCGATCTGCTTGATCTTGTGGCTTTGGGCAGCGTGGCCGATGTGGTGCCGCTGGACGCCAATAACCGCATTCTGGTGCATCAGGGGCTGATGCGGATTCGCGCTGGTCGTGCCCGGCCCGGGTTGCGGGCCATCCTTGAAGTGGCGCGGCGCGAGCCTTCGCGCATCACCTCCACCGACCTGGGCTTCATCCTTGGCCCACGGCTGAATGCGGCGGGTCGTCTGGACGACATGAGCCTGGGGATCGAATGCCTGCTCTGCGATGACCCGGTCCTGGCGCGGGAAATGGCGGTGCAACTGGATGAGCTGAATCAGGATCGCAAATCCATCGAGCAAGGCATGCAGCGCGAGGCACTGGCCCAGCTCAAGGACTTGCCGGTGGAGTCCATGCCGTTCGGGTTATGCCTGTTCGAGCCCGATTGGCACCAGGGCGTCATCGGTATCCTCGCCTCGCGCCTGAAAGAGCGTTACCACCGCCCGACCATTGCCTTCGCCAGTGCTGGGGAGGGCGTGTTGAAAGGCTCGGCTCGCTCGGTACAAGGTTTTCACATCCGCGATGCCCTGGACGCCGTTGCCGCTCGTCACCCGCAACTGATCAGCAAGTTCGGTGGGCACGCCATGGCCGCAGGCCTGTCCCTGCCGGAAGAGAACTTTCCGATGTTTGCCGAAGCCTTCGACCTGGAGGTGCGGCGTCAACTCAGCGAAGAAGACCTTACCGGGCGGTTGCTCTCGGACGGTACGCTGGCAGTCCAGGAGTTTCATCTGGAGCTGGCGCGTGCGCTGCGCAATGCCGGGCCATGGGGTCAGCATTTCCCCGAGCCGCTGTTTCATGGCGTTTTCCAACTGGTCGAGCAGCGTGTGGTCGGTGAGCGGCACTTGAAAATGGTGCTCAGGACCGAGTGCGGCTCGGTAAAGCTGGATGGCATCGCTTTCGGCGTTGATCGCGACATCTGGCCCAATCCCAACATCCGTTGGGTCGAACTGGCTTACAAACTGGACCTCAACGAGTTTCGCGGCAATGAAACGGTGCAGTTGATGGTGACCCATATAGCGCCCCGCTAATCAGCCGGAACCCGGCCACCTTTCACGTTGTCGACTAGTCTCTGTAGACACAAAACAGTCCAGCGCCTGATTTTCAACCTGAGAGGTCGCCATGAGCCTGCTGCTTGAACCCTACACCCTTCGCCAGCTCAAACTGCCCAACCGCATCGCTGTTTCCCCCATGTGCCAGTATTCCAGTGTCGATGGCCTGGCCAACGACTGGCATCTGGTTCACCTGGGCAGTCGTGCCGTGGGCGGTGCGGGGCTGGTGTTCAGTGAAGCCGTTGCTGTGACCGAAGATGGCCGCATCACGGCCCAGGATCTTGGCCTGTGGAACGATGAGCAGATCGAGCCCCTGCAACGCATTACCCGTTTCATCGAGTCCCAGGGCTCGGTGGCAGGTATTCAACTGGCCCACGCCGGACGCAAGGCCAGCACCTGGCGTCCCTGGCTGGGCAAGCATGGCAGCGTGCCCGAGAGTGAAGGTGGGTGGAAACCCTGGGGGCCATCGGCCATTGCCTTCGATCCGCAACACACGGCCCCGGTGCAACTGAGCGAAAGCCAGATCCAGGGTCTGATCCAGTCTTTTGTCGACGCCGCCCGTCGCTCCCTGGTCGCGGGCTTCAAGGTGGTCGAGATTCACGCCGCCCACGGCTATCTGCTGCATCAGTTCCTGTCGCCATTGAGCAATCAGCGCACTGACCAGTACGGCGGTTCGTTTGAAAACCGTATTCGCCTGACGCTGCAAGTGACTGAAGCCGTGAGGGATGTCTGGCCCCAAGAGTTGCCGCTGTTTGTCCGCGTATCGGCCACCGACTGGGTGGAAGACGGCTGGAACCCTGACGAAACGGTGGAGCTGGCGCGTCGCCTGAAAGCTCTGGGTGTCGACCTGATCGACGTTTCATCGGGAGGCACTTCGGCCAATGCTGAAATTCCGGTCGGCCCCGGTTACCAGACGCGCTTTGCCGAGCGCGTGCGCAAGGAGTCGGAGATTGCCACCGGTACGGTGGGCCTGATTACCGAACCTGCACAGGCCGAACATATCCTGCGCACCGGACAGGCCGACATCATCCTGCTGGCGCGTGAATTGTTGCGCGACCCGTACTGGCCGTTGCATGCCGATGACGATCTGGGCGGACGCAAGGCGGTCTGGCCTGCGCAGTATCAGCGTGCGACCCACCGTGACCAGCCGATTCATGAGTCCGACCTACGGGACTGATCACTCAGGCACAGGGGCCCAGTCAGGTTCCTGTGCAGTTCCATCCAGCAGTTCAGTGATACGGTTGCTCAGTGTGGTGATTGCAAACGGCTTGGTCAGCACATGCATTCCCGGTTCAAGAGTGTCCTGCTCCAGGGCGGCGTTCTCGGCGTAACCGGTCACGAACAGCACTTTCAGATCCGGACGCACCGTTCTGGCCGCATCGGCCACCTGGCGGCCATTCATACCGCCGGGCAAGCCGACATCAGTGATCAGCAAATCAATGGTTACCCTGGATTGCAGAATCACCAGGGCCGCAGCTCCATGCTCGGCTTCCAGAACGTTGTAGCCCTGTTCTTCGAGTACTTCGCTCATCAGCGCACGCACGGCCGGTTCGTCGTCCACCACCAGGATGGTTTCGCCGCCTGCGCTCTGTATGAGTGGAATATCGAGGCTGCTGTCATGTTCGACCGGCTCGCTGTCGCCAATGAGCTGCGGCAGAAGAATGCAGATCTTCGAGCCTTTCCCGGGCCGGGAATCGATTCTGACGCCACCGCCGGATTGCCGGGCAAAACCATAGATCATCGACAGGCCAAGACCTGTGCCCATGCCGATGGGCTTGGTTGTAAAGAACGGATCGAATGCCCTGGCGACCACTTCTTCAGTCATCCCGGTACCGTTATCGCTGACACAGAGTGCCACGTAATGCCCTGCGACCATCTCGTACCTGGCTGCTGTCGCATCATCCAGATAGCGATTGGCAGTTTCGATCTTCAGCGTGCCGCCGTCCGGCATGGCATCCCTGGCATTGATGCACAGGTTGAGCAGCGAGTTTTCCAGTTGATGGGGGTCGACCATGGTCGACCACAGGTCGTGGGTGCGCAGGACTTGCATGTCGATGGCCGGCCCGACGGTGCGGTTGATCAGTTCTTCCATGCCCGCGACCAGTTGATCGACATGGGTGGCTTTCGGCGCCAGGGTCTGGCGGCGGGAGAAGGCCAGCAGCCGATGGGTGAGGGCTGCGGCACGTCTCGAACCTTCAAGGGCGCTGGAGATATAGCGGCCCAGGTCTGTGCGGCCCTGATTCACCCGTGACTGGAGCAGTTCGATATTACCGGTGATTCCCATCAACAGGTTATTGAAGTCATGGGCCAGGCCACCGGTAAGTTGCCCGACAGCCTCCATTTTCTGTGACTGGCGCAGGGCCTCTTCGGCAATGCGCAGGGCTTCGGAGTGCAGTTTTTCATGGGTAATGTGCTTGCCCAAGGCGAAAACCAGGCCGTCGCCCGGCGCAGAGGTCCAGCCGATCCAGCGATAACTGCCGTCCTTGTGCATGTAGCGGTTTTCAAACAATGGCAGCACGTTGTCGA
The DNA here is from genome assembly GCF_900187465.1 of Pseudomonas sp. Irchel 3A18. NCBI lineage: Bacteria > Pseudomonadati > Pseudomonadota > Gammaproteobacteria > Pseudomonadales > Pseudomonadaceae > Pseudomonas > Pseudomonas sp. Irchel 3A18. The sequence continues at coordinate 174,762 of NZ_FYDI01000002.1, read as the reverse complement.
TGGCGTGCCGCAGGGCGTCCTGGGTTCTGGATATATCGTCAGGATGAACCAGATCCAGAATCGAGTTCCCGATCAACTCCCGAGGCTCTCGTCCCAGCACTGCGCACCACGCCGGGTTTACCCGCAGGAAATGCCCATTGAAGTCGACCATCGCCAGCAGATCCGGGGAAATATCCCAAAAGGTATTCAGCTCGGCAGTCCGTTGTTCCAGCTTGGCGGTCTGCTGCTTTTCCAGTTCGATCAGGTCGTCGATCAGTTGCTGTCGTTTCTGCTCGCTGGATTCCAGTGCCTGTTTGTCCAGGACATAGCGGGTGGTTTCCTTGGTGATGCAGAACATGCCGACGATCACGCCCTGCTCATCGATCAGCGGAGAAAAGGAAAACGACCACCAGGTCTGTTCGGTCTCGCCATAGCGAGCCATGGTCAGTGGCATGTCCTTGCATTGATAGCTCTTGCCGGCAAGAGCGTCTTGCACCATGGGCGCCACCTGATCCCATACATCGGCCCACAGTTTCGTGGCGTGCTCGCCGATGGCATTGCCCTTGCGCGGCCCAAGAATCGGCGTGTAGGTGTCGTTATGGAAAAAGATCAGCTCCGGTCCCCAGAGCAGATACATCGACTCCGGTGAGTTCAGAATCAGATTCAGCGCGGTTTTCAGTGAGGCAGGCCACTGTTCTACCGGCCCCAGAGACGTCTGGCTCCAGTCCTTGTTTCTTATCGTCCGGGCCGTTTCGCTCATGCCCGCTGGAAAACCAATGCTTGTCGTCACTTCAGGCAAGCTCCGGTAAAGCAGCACGGATGGGATGGCGTATTCATGAGGTGTCTGGAATCTATTATCGATGCACCCGGATGGGCACGTGATGTCTCTGAGGGAATTGACCTTTGAAACTTGTCAGGGTTGCACAAGTTGCGGTTTAACTTTTTCAGGTATGAAGTGATTGACCGGGACGCATCATCTGCAACATTCAGATGCACACCTTAAATCACCCTTGTGAGACTTCCCATTAACCTGCGTGTCAATGAATCATCTGACTAGACCTGTGGAGGTTTCTCATGAATACGCGTGGTTTGCTTGACCAGTTGCTCAAGTCTGGACAAAACATGTTGCAAGACAAGGTAAGCGGCAAATCCGGCAAGCGTTCATCCGGCAGCGACGCGCTGGTAAACGGCCTGGGTAGCCTGCTTTCGGGTTCGAAATCCGGCGGCAAGAGCGGTGGGCTGGGGAGTTTGCTGTCCGGTGCGGGCGGCGGTGCGCTGGCGGCCGGGGCCATGAGCCTGCTCAAGGGCAAACGCTCCGGGATGGGCGGCAAAGTGTTGACCTATGGCGGTCTGGCTGCGTTGGGCGTGCTGGCCTACAAGGCTTACAACAACTGGCAGGCCAGTCAGGGCGTGACTGCCCAGCGTGAGCCCCAGACCATTGATCGCTTGCCCGAGTCTCAGGCCGAAGAACACAGCCAGGCCATCCTGCGGGCTCTGGTGGCGGCAGCCAAGGCTGACGGCCATGTCGACGAGCGTGAGCGCGAACTGATCGAAGGCGAGTTCAGCAAGCTGAGCAACGACCACGAATTGCGACACTGGCTGCACGCCGAACTGCACAAGCCGCTTGATCCTTCGGAAGTGGCACGTGCGGCGAAAACCCCGGAAATGGCGGCCGAGATGTATATCGCCAGCGTGATTCTGGTGGACCAGGAGCACTTCATGGAAAGGGCCTACCTTGACGAACTGGCACGTCAGTTGAAGCTGGCTCCGGGTCTCAAGTCCGAGCTGGAAGAGCAGGTGCGTCAGGCCCAATAAATGGCTGAACAGAGGCGAGGGCTATGTCACTGTCGATAGCCCTCCGGATGACAACGCTTACTTGATACCCGTAATAAACGCACATCTCCCGTCCGCCAGGTTTTCTGAACTAACCCGCCAATATCGCCACTTTCAATTTCCTTTCCTTGCAACACGCTAATACACAAAAGCCTGGGCTATACTCAGGCCGCTTGGACCGTCTGTCGGTCCGCTTCTTGAACACGGCCAGATGCCGTTGTTGAACTCTTGAGGACTGACTGTGAAGAACTGGACTCTGCGCCAAAGGATTTTGGCGAGTTTTGCCGTCATCATCGCGATCATGCTGTTGATGGTGGTTGTGTCTTACTCGCGCTTGTTGTCGATTGAGTCCAGCGAGGAACAGGTCCGCCTCGATGCGCTTCCAGGCGTCTATTACAGCACCCTGGTGCGCAGTTCCTGGGGCGAAAGCTACATTCGTACTCTGGAACTGATCGGTGAAGGCAAGGCTCGACCTCTGACCAAGCAGGAACAGGCCCAGTTCGAAGGGTTTGAAGATAATCTTCAGGTTCAGATCGACGGTTACAAGAAATCCATTTTCGACGACGCCGAGAGGGCCAACTTTGCCCTGTTCGAAAAGCGGCGCGAAATCTATAGCCGCATGCTCAAGGAAGTTCATGCTTCCTATGGAATGGGCGACTATGCCAAGGCGCGTGCCGAGTTCTACGAGCAGGTGAATCCGGTCTGGAGCGATGGCCGCAAACAGCTCAACGATATCATCGTCGCCAACAAGCTATTGGCCGACAAGGCGACCGAGAACATTGTCACTGCCGTTCTGGGTGCCAAGATCAGCATGGTCTTTTCCCTGCTGATCGCGCTCATTGCAGCGGCTTCGTGCGGTCTGCTGCTGATGCGCTCTATCACCGCGCCAATGCAGCTCATCGTGAAAATCCTCGACGTCATGCGTACCGGTGACCTGAGTTCGCGTCTGAATCTGGCGCGCAAGGATGAGTTCAACGCGGTGGAAACCGGCTTCAACGACATGATGACCGAACTGACCGCACTCGTTGCCCAGGCGCAACGTTCCTCGGTTCAGGTCACCACTTCCGTGACCGAAATTGCTGCCACTTCCCGCCAGCAACAGGCTACCGCCACTGAAACTGCAGCCACGACCACTGAAATCGGCGCCACCTCCCGTGAAATCGCCGCCACTTCCCGTGATCTGGTGCGCACCATGACGGAAGTGACCTCTGCCGCCGATCAGGCTTCGGTTCTGGCGGGCTCCGGCCAGCAAGGGCTGGCGCGCATGGAAGACACCATGCATCAGGTGATGGGCGCGGCCAATCTGGTCAACTCCAAGCTGGCGATCCTCAACGAGAAGGCCGGCAACATCAATCAGGTGGTGGTGACCATCGTCAAGGTCGCCGACCAGACCAACCTGTTGTCGCTCAATGCTGCCATCGAGGCCGAGAAAGCCGGTGAATATGGTCGCGGTTTCGCGGTGGTTGCCACTGAAGTGCGCCGTCTGGCCGACCAGACCGCCGTTGCGACCTACGACATCGAGCAGATGGTTCGCGAAATCCAGTCAGCGGTTTCCGCGGGCGTGATGGGTATGGACAAGTTCTCCGAAGAAGTGCGCCGCGGCATGTTCGAAGTCACTCAGGTGGGCGAGCAGCTTTCGCAGATCATTCATCAGGTCCAGGCCCTCGCACCGCGTGTGCTGATGGTCAACGAGGGAATGCAGGCCCAGGCCACGGGCGCGGAGCAGATCAATCAGGCCCTGGTGCAACTGGCCGATGCCAGCAGCCAGACTGTCGACTCATTGCGTCAAGCCAGCTTTGCCATCGACGAGTTGAGTCAGGTCGCGGTAGGGCTGCGCAGTGGCGTCTCGCGTTTCAAAGTCTGAGTCCGGGTCATGATGGATCTCTCACCCAAACGCCAGGGCCCTGCGCCGGTCGCGAACAAGCTGTTTCTGTTGTTCCGCATCGGCGAGGAGCGTTACGCGCTGGAGGCCATCGAGATCTCCGAAATCCTGCCGCGCGTGAAACTGAAGGCTATCGCTCACGTGCCCCATTGGGTGGCGGGGATCTTCGCCCACCGTGGCGAAATCGTGCCGGTCATCGACATCAGCGCCCTGAGTTCCGGGCAGGCGGCACCTGCACGCACCAGTACCCGCATGGTGCTGGTGCATTATCGTCATGACGATGCGCACCCGGCACAGTTGCTCGGGCTTATCCTGGAGCAGGCGACCGAGACCTTGCGTTGCCCGGCTTCGGAGTTCAAGGAGTACGGCCTGGAAAACCGTCTGGCACCTTATCTGGGGCCGGTTCGAGAGGACGAGCAGGGACTGTTGCAATGGATTCACGTTAAGGAGCTGTTGACCGAGCCCGTGCGTGAACTGCTGTACCCCATACCTCCGCTTGATCTGGAGCTTCTTGAGGATGCGCCATGAGTGATGACTCGCGCTTTTTCAGTTTTCTCAAGGATCGCATTGGCCTGGATGTCACCTCTGTGGGCGAGGCCATCATTGTGCGAGCGCTGCGCCAGCGCTCTCAGAGCACCACTGCTGCAGACGATGAAGCCTATTGGCAGTTACTGCTGAGTTCGCCTGATGAGCAGCAGGCCCTGATCGAAGCGGTGATCGTCCCGGAAACCTGGTTCTTCCGTTATCCCGAATCCTTCCTGACCCTGGGCAAGCTGTCATCTGAACGCCTGATGACGCTCAAGAACTCAAGGCCACTGCGTATTCTCAGTTTGCCGTGTTCGACCGGTGAAGAGCCCTATTCCATTGCCATGGCGCTGTTCGATGCCAACATCGGCGCGCAGCATTTCAAGATCGACGCCATCGATATCAGCCCTCTGTCGATTCAAAAGGCTGTTCGTGGCATCTATGGCAAGAATTCGTTCCGGGGCACTGATCTGGGCTTTCGCGACCGGTATTTCAAGCCGGTGGGGGATGGCTACCAGATTGAAGATCGGGTGCAGGCGCGGGTCAACTTCCAGGCCGGCAATCTGTTGGACCCGGCTCTGGCGACTCAGGAACCCTACGATTTTGTGTTCTGTCGCAATCTGGTGATCTATTTCGATCAGGCCACGCAACGCCATGTATTCAAGGTGCTCAAGCGTCTGACCCGTGAAGACGGCGTGTTATTCATAGGTCCCGCCGAGGGTAATCTGCTGAGCCGGGTCGGCATGCGCTCTGCCGGTATCGCGCAATCGTTCGCCTTCAGGCATGCGCCCGGCCAGGACGCCAGTGCGCCAGTACTGGCCGAGCCTGTTCCGATTGCCCGTAGCGTTGCGCCACCGGTTCGCGAGCCTGCCCGGCCCGCGCCACGGCCTTTCGCACCTGCGCCTGTACCAGCCAGTCCGCCCGTTCCTTCACGGCCAGCGCCCGCTGCCACCGGTGGCGACGATGCCGCTACCCAACTGGCGACCATTGCCAGTCTGGCCAACGAGGGCAAAAGCGTGGAAGCGCGTGCGGCCTGCGAGCGTTATCTGCAGCGGCACGAGCCGGTGGCGCAGGTGTTCTACTGGCTGGGGCTGCTCAGCGAAGTGGAGGGCAGTGTGGCGCAGGCCCAGGGTTTCTATCGCAAGGCGCTGTATCTGCAGCCGCAGCATCCTGAGTCCCTGGCACAACTGGCTGCCTTGCTGGCCTCGCAAGGAGACAGTGCCGGTGCCCGCCGCCTGCAGGAACGTGCCACCCGTGGCGCCAATAAACAAGGAAGCAATCGATGACGGGGCTGTCCACTCTTGCGAGTCTGACTCACGACGACGCCCAGGCCATCGATGATTGCTGGAACCGCATCGGCATTCACGGTGATCGTTCCTGTCCGGTATTGCCGGAGCACATTCATTGCCGCAACTGTGCGGTGTACTCCGCTGCCGCCACTCGCCTGCTCGATCGCTATTCCCTGCTTCAGGAGCATCGCGACCCGTTTCAGGGCAGCCAGCTGCAGCGTGATGTCCAGACTCGCTCGATCCTGGTCTTTCGCCTGGGTGATGAATGGCTCGGGCTGGCGACCCGCAGCCTGGCGGAAGTCGCGCCCGATCAGGCCATCCATTCGTTGCCCCATCAGCGTTCCCGTGCGCTGCTGGGGGTGGCCAATGTGCGTGGCGCCCTGGTGGCATGCATTTCTCTGGTCGAACTGCTGGGGCTCGACAGCGGATCGGTGCTGGCCACCAGTGGGCGTGTGGTGCCGCGCATGTTGATCATCGCCGCACAAGGCGGGCCGGTGGTGGTGCCTGTGGATGAAGTCGATGGTATTCACGCCATGGAAGAGCGCCATCTGAATGCGGCGTCGGCCTCCGGCACGCATGCCAATGCACGATTTACTCGTGGTGTCCTGCAATGGAAGGGTCGCAGTCTGCGTTTGCTCGATGAAGATGAGTTGTTGGCGGCGATCAACCGGAGCCTGACATGACCCCCGATCAAATGCGCGACGCCTCACTGTTCGAGCTGTTCACCCTGGAAGCCGAAGCGCAGACCCAGGTGCTGAGTGCCGGCCTGCTGGAACTGGAACGCAATCCGACCCTGGCCGACCAACTGGAAGCCTGCATGCGCGCCGCCCACTCCCTCAAGGGCGCGGCGCGGATTGTCGGGGTCAATTACGGCGTCAGCGTGGCCCATGTCATGGAGGATTGTCTGGTCAGCGCCCAGGAAGGGCGATTACTGCTCCAGGCCGAACACATCGACGCCTTGCTCTTGGGCACCGACCTGTTGATGCGCATTGCCACGCCGACTGACAGCAGCATCGGGCAGAGCGATATCGACAGCTATGTCGAGCGCGTGAATTCATTGCTGACTTCGGGAGTCGGAGCCGCGCGATCGGTCAGTGTTCCATTGCCTGATTCATTGCCAGAGCCGTTACCCGACCTGCTGACGGCCAGCGATATACCGCTGGTCGAGCCGCTGTTGGTGCCAGCGCCGGGCAGCAATCAGGCCTCCCTCGATGCGCTGGCTGCCGCTTTGCGTCTTGAGCCGCCGACGCCCCCCGAGCCTCTGGTGGCCGAACCGGAACCTGCGCCTGCCGCGACACGCGAGCGCCGGGTGTCCGATGGTGGCGAACGAGTCTTGCGGGTGACCGCCGAACGTCTCAATGGCTTGCTGGATCTGTCGAGCAAGGCGCTGGTGGAAACCCAGCGCATGAAACCCTTGCAGGCCGGCATGCAGCGCCTCAAGCGTCTGCAGGTCAGCAGCGACAGGGCCCTGGAAGTGCTTGGGGCATGTTTTGGCGATGCGGGTCTGGAACCTGACGCACAGAAAGCTCTGGATGATGCCCGCGATTTTCTGTCCCAGGCTCAACAGATGCTGATCCAGCAGGCTGCCGAACTGGATGAGTTCGGCTGGCAGTCGGGGCAGCGAGCGCAGTTGTTGTATGACACCGCACTGGCCTGCCGGATGCGCCCGTTTGCCGACGTGCTCACTGGTCAGGCGCGCATGGTTCGCGATCTGGGGCGTGAGCTTGGCAAGCAGGTTCGTCTGAAAATCGAGGGTGACAAGACCCAGGTCGACCGCGATGTGCTTGAAAAGCTGGAAGCGCCTCTGACCCATCTGCTGCGTAATGCCGTGGACCACGGCATCGAATCTCCCGAGCGACGCAAGGAGCTGGGCAAGGACCCGGAAGGGCAGATTCTTCTGCGCGCCTCTCATGAGGCTGGCCTGCTGGTGGTGCAGCTCAGCGACGATGGCAATGGCGTGGATCTCGAACGTCTGCGCAGCAACATCATCGAGCGCAAACTGTCGCCTGCCGAAACCGCTGCGCAGTTGAGCGAAGAGGAGCTTCTGAGTTTTCTGTTCCTGCCGGGTTTCAGCATGCGGGACAAGGTCACGCAAATCTCCGGTCGCGGCGTAGGCCTGGACGCCGTGCAGCATATGGTTCGTCAGATGCATGGCAGTGTCGAATTGCAGCAGTGGGCCGGTGAAGGCAGTTGCTTCCGCATCGAAATGCCGCTGACGCTTTCGGTCGTGCGCAGTCTGGTGGTGGAGGTGGGGGGCGAAGCCTATGCTTTCCCGCTGGCGCATATCGAGCGCATGCGTGATCTGCAGCCCGAAGATATCGTGCAACTGGAAGGGCGCCAGCATTTCTGGCACGAAGATCGCCATGTCGGCCTGGTTTCTGCCAGCCAGTTATTGAATCGCCCCCAGTCACAGCGCAACGATGAAGCGCTCAAGGTGGTGGTGATTCGCGAGCGTGATGCCGTGTACGGTGTCGCGGTGGAGCGGTTCATTGGCGAGCGCACGCTGGTGGTCATACCGCTTGATGCCCGCCTGGGCAAGGTTCAGGATGTGTCCGCTGGCGCTTTGCTCGACGATGGCTCTGTGGTGCTGATCATCGATGTCGAAGACTTGCTGCGTTCGGTAGAGAAACTGCTCAATACCGGGCGCCTGGAGCGCATAGACCGGCGTAATCGTCAGGTCGGCCATGTGGCGCGCAAGCGCGTACTGGTGGTCGATGACTCGTTGACGGTTCGTGAGCTGGAGCGCAAGTTGCTGGTCGGCCGCGGTTATGAAGTGGCCGTTGCCGTTGATGGCATGGATGGCTGGAATGCCTTGCGTGCCGAGGACTTTGACCTGCTGATCACCGATATCGATATGCCGCGCATGGACGGCATCGAACTGGTGACTCTGGTGCGTCGGGATACCCGGTTGCAATCTCTGCCAGTGATGGTGGTTTCCTACAAGGATCGTGAAGAAGACCGGCGCCGTGGCCTGGATGCGGGCGCCGACTATTATCTGGCCAAGGCCAGCTTCCACGACGATGCCTTGCTTGATGCCGTCGCTGAATTGATAGGGGATGCGCAAGAATGAAGATCGCCATCGTCAATGACATGCCCATGGCCGTAGAAGCCTTGCGTCGTGCGTTGGCATTCGAGCCTGAGCATCAGATCGTCTGGGTGGCCGGCAATGGTGCCGAAGCGGTCCGGCTTTGCGCCGAGCAGACGCCGGACCTGATCCTGATGGACCTGATCATGCCGGTCATGGACGGGGTCGAGGCCACGCGCCAGATCATGGCCGAAACACCATGCGCTATCGTTCTTGTGACTGTTGACCGTGAGCAGAACGTCCACCGTGTGTTCGAGGCCATGGGCCATGGCGCACTGGATGTGGTGGATACGCCTGCTATCGGTGCAGGCAACCCGCGGGAGGCAGCCGCGCCACTGCTGCGCAAGATATTGAATATCGGCTGGCTGATCGGCCAGCGCGCCCCTCGCGAGCGAACGGCGCCACCGTCGCTGCGTCATGCCGTCATGCGCCAGGGGCTGGTTGCCATCGGCTCGTCGGCCGGTGGCCCGGCGGCGCTGGAAATTCTATTGAAAGGGCTGCCGGCGAGTTTTCCGGCGGCTATCGTCCTGGTGCAGCATGTGGACCAGGTATTTGCTGCGGGCATGGCCGACTGGCTGTGTACAGCGTCGGGTTTGCCGGTGCGTCTGGCCCGGGAGGGAGAGCCGCCGCAACGCGGTCAGGTACTTCTGGCAGGGACCAACCACCATATCCGCTTGTTGAAGGATGGTACGCTGGCTTATACGGCTGAACCTGTAAACGAAATCTACAGGCCTTCTATCGATGTTTTCTTCGAGAGTGTGGCCCGCTACTGGAATGGTGATGCAGTGGGTGTTTTATTGACCGGCATGGGTCGAGATGGAGCTCAAGGGCTTAAATTGATGCGCGAGCAGGGCTTTCTGACCATCGCTCAGGATCAGGCCAGTTCTGCTGTCTACGGCATGCCCAAGGCTGCCGCTGCAATTGATGCTGCCGTTGAAATCCGGCCATTGCAGACTATCGCGCCTCGCCTGACCGAGGTATTCGCCCAATGACTGTCCAGGTGAATTCACCCGCCGCCGGTGATCAGGAGACGCATCATGCATGACGTGCAGCCCGACGAATTGAAGACTGCCGATGAAAACTCGGCGATGGTGCTGCTGGTGGACGATCAGGCGATGATCGGTGAAGCCGTGCGTCGTGGTCTGGCCAATGAAGAGTCCATCGACTTCCACTTCTGCGCCGACCCCCATCAGGCCATTGCCCAGGCTATGCAGATCAAACCGACGGTCATCCTGCAGGATCTGGTCATGCCGGGTCTGGACGGGCTGACACTGGTGCGCGAATACCGCAACAACCCCATGACCCGGGACATTCCGATCATCGTGCTTTCCACCAAGGAAGACCCGCTGATCAAGAGTGCGGCGTTTGCGGCGGGGGCCAATGACTATCTGGTCAAGCTGCCCGACACCATCGAACTGGTGGCGCGCATCCGTTACCACTCCCGCTCCTACATGACCCTGTTGCAGCGCGATGAAGCCTACCGCGCCTTGCGGGTCAGCCAGCAGCAACTGCTCGACACCAATCTGGTGCTGCAACGCCTGATGAACTCCGATGGCTTGACCGGCCTGTCCAATCGCCGTCATTTCGATGAATACCTGGAGCTGGAATGGCGCCGGGCGACCCGTGAGCAGAGTCAGTTGTCGCTGATGATGATCGATGTGGACTACTTCAAGGCCTACAACGACAACTTCGGTCACCTCGAAGGCGACGAAGCCTTGCGTCAGGTGGCCAAGGCGATTCGCGCCAGTTGCAGCCGTCCGTCCGATTTGCCGGCCCGTTATGGCGGCGAAGAGTTCGCCATGGTCCTGCCCAATACCACCCCCGGTGGCGTCCGGTTGCTGGCTGAAAAACTGCGCCAGAGCGTGGCGGGCATGAACATCCCGCACATGGCACCGGCGCCGGGCTCGACGCTGACCGTGAGCATCGGCGTGGCGACCGTGATTCCGCAGAACGGCCTCAACAGCCGACAACTGATCCTCGATGCCGACAAGGGCCTGTATCTGGCCAAGCACAGTGGTCGTAATCAGGTAGCGGTAGGCGGCTGATCTTCCTGTAAGCAGTCCGATGCCATAACTCCTGTACAACGGGCTGCTTTCATTACTCTCCCTGGGGTATACTCGTCGGCTTTGAAAATTTCGCCTGCGAGTGCTGCCCACCATGGAAATCAACCCGATCCTAAACAGCATCAAGGACCTGTCCGAGCGCTCCGAAACCATTCGGGGGTATCTTTGACTACGATCACAAGCATGATCGTCTGACCGAAGTAAACCGCGAGCTCGAAGATCCCGCTGTCTGGAACAACCCCGAGTACGCACAGAACCTGGGCCGCGAGCGCGCTTCGCTGGCGCAGATCGTCGAAACGCTGGATGACATGACCTCGGGTCTGGCCGACGCCAAGGACCTGTTGCTGATGTCCGCCGAGGAAGAAGACCAGGCTGCCGTCGACGATGTGGCCGCTGAAGTCGAGCGCCTGCGCGAACTGCTGGAAAAGCTGGAATTCCGTCGCATGTTCAGCGGCGACATGGACCCGAACAACGCCTACCTGGACATCCAGGCCGGTTCCGGTGGCACCGAAGCCCAGGACTGGGCCAACATCCTGCTGCGCATGTACCTGCGCTGGGCTGACAAGCGTGGCTTCGATGCAACCATCATGGAGCTGTCCGCCGGTGAAGTCGCCGGTATCAAGGGCGCGACCGTGCATATCAAGGGTGAATACGCCTTTGGCTGGCTGCGTACCGAAATCGGCGTTCATCGTCTGGTGCGCAAGAGCCCGTTCGACTCCGGCAACCGTCGCCACACCTCGTTCTCGGCTGTCTTCGTCTCGCCGGAAATCGATGACAACATCGAAATTGACATCAACCCGGCAGACCTGCGGATCGACACCTACCGCTCCTCCGGTGCCGGTGGTCAGCACGTAAACACCACTGACTCGGCGGTACGTATCACCCACGTTCCGACCAACACCGTGGTCAGTTGCCAGAACGAACGTTCCCAGCATGCGAACAAGGACACCGCCATGAAAATGCTGCGGGCCCGTTTGTATGAGCAGGAAGTGCAGAAGCGCAACGCTGCGTCCCAGGCGCTTGAAGACACCAAGTCCGACATCGGCTGGGGTCATCAGATTCGCTCCTACGTTCTGGATGCCTCGCGCATCAAGGACCTGCGGACCAACATCGAGCGTAGCGACTGTGACAAGGTGCTCGACGGCGACCTCGACGAGTACCTGATCGCAAGCCTCAAGCAAGGCCTGTAATAACGCGCAGCCACCTCGATCCGTGAGCGTGGCTTGCCCGCGATCCCCTGCCGAGGGCGGGGGACAACGAACCTGTGATGGAAAATCTAAGACATGAGCGACCAACAACTCGACCCGCAAGCCCTGCAACAGGAAGAAAACACCCTGATCGCCCTGCGCAAGGAAAAGCTTGCTGCCGAGCGCGCCAAGGGTCAGGCCTTCCCCAACGACTTCCGCCGCGACAGCTACTGCAACGATCTGCAGAAAAAGTATGCTGACAAGACCAAGGAAGAGCTGGCCGATGCAGCGATTCCGGTCAAGGTTGCCGGTCGCATCATGCTTAACCGTGGCTCGTTCATGGTGATCCAGGACATGACCGGTCGCATCCAGGTCTACGTCAACCGCAAGACCCTGCCGGAAGAAACCCTGGCTGCGGTCAAGACCTGGGACCTGGGTGATATCATCGCCACCGAAGGTACGCTGGCCCGTTCCGGCAAGGGCGACCTGTACGTCGAAATGACCAGCGTGCGCCTGCTGACCAAGTCCCTGCGTCCGCTGCCGGACAAGCACCATGGCCTGACCGACACCGAGCAGCGCTATCGTCAGCGTTACGTTGACCTGATCGTCAACGAAGAAGTACGCGATACCTTCCGTGTCCGCTCGCAAGTCATTGCCCACATCCGCAGCTTCCTGATGAAGCGCGACTTCCTTGAAGTCGAAACGCCGATGCTGCAGACCATTCCCGGTGGTGCTGCTGCCAAACCGTTCGAGACGCACCACAATGCCCTCGATATGGAAATGTTCCTGCGCATCGCGCCTGAGCTGTACCTCAAGCGCCTGGTGGTCGGCGGCTTCGAGAAAGTGTTCGAGATCAACCGCAACTTCCGTAACGAAGGCGTTTCTACTCGTCACAACCCTGAATTCACCATGTTGGAGTTCTACCAGGCTTACGCCGACTACGAAGACAACATGGACCTGACCGAAGAACTGTTCCGCGAACTGGCGCAACTGGTTCTGGGCACCACTGACGTGCCTTATGGCGACAAGGTGTTCCACTTCGGCGAGCCGTTCGTTCGTCTGTCCGTGTTCGACTCGATCCTCAAGTACAACCCAGAGCTGACCGCTGATGACCTGAACGACATCGACAAAGCCCGCGCCATCGCCAAGAAAGCCGGCGCCAAGGTGCTGGGCTTCGAAGGTCTGGGCAAACTTCAGGTGATGATTTTTGAAGAACTGGTCGAGCACAAGCTGGAGCAGCCGCACTTCATTACCCAGTACCCGTTTGAAGTCTCGCCGCTGGCACGCCGCAACAATGACAACCCTAGCGTCACCGACCGTTTCGAGCTGTTCATCGGTGGCCGTGAAATCGCCAACGCCTACTCCGAGCTGAACGACGCTGAAGACCAGGCCGAGCGCTTCCAGGCCCAGGTGGCCGACAAGGATGCCGGTGACGACGAAGCCATGCATTACGACGCCGACTTCGTACGTGCGCTGGAATACGGCATGCCGCCAACGGCCGGTGAAGGTATCGGCATCGACCGCCTGGTGATGCTGCTCACCAACTCCCCGTCGATCCGCGACGTGATCCTGTTCCCGCACATGCGGCCACAAGCGTAATCAGCTACAAGACAAGCCGCCCGACAGGGCGGCTTTTTTATATCCATGTTTCGCGAATGAATCCCCGTAGCGAATTCATTCGCGAAGAGACCAATCAGAAAGGAATCCCCCGTCGTGACAATCGCTCAAGAAGGCGCCGCCGACGTTGCCAGCGCCGTGGCCAGGAGTGTCAGGTATCAGGGCCGCAAGGCCAGTCGGGAGGGGAGTGAGCAGCGTCGGCAGAAGATTCTCGATGCGGCCATGCGCATCGTGGTCCGCGATGGTGTGCGGGCGGTGCGGCACCGGGCCGTTGCTACTGAAGCGCAGGTGCCGCTGTCGGCCACCACCTATTACTTCAAGGACATCGATGACCTGCTGACCGATGCCTTCGCTCAGTATGTCGAACGCAGCGCAGCCTATCAGGCCAAATTGTGGCAGAACACCGAAGTCGTGCTGCGGGAAATGCTGACCCGCGGTACCGCCAATCCGGCTGACCGTTTGCGTCTGGCCGATGATATTGCGCGCATGATCATGGAATACATCCGTCACCAGTTGCAGACTCGCCGTGAGTATCTGATTGCCGAGCACGCCTTTCACCATGAGGCATTGATCAATCCTCGGCTGGCGCCGCTGGTGGTTGCCCATCAGGAGATCCTGCTGCAAGGCACCTATCAGTTTCTGCAGGTTATCGGCTCATCGCAGCCTGTTCAGGATGCTCAGGTGTTGACGGGGATTATCCGCCGGATGGAATATCAGGGTCTGCTTCATGGCCCGCACTATCAGGCGGACGAAGAAATACTCGGTATTCTCACTCGCCAGACGCGTCTGGTCCTTGGGATCGACTCATCGGTCTGCCCATGAGATACCCCTTTTTCAGGAGAGCACCATGAAAGCCTGGCGCGCATTGATTGCGCTGTCGTTCCTGCTCTTGAGCGGTTGTCTGGTGACTTTCGAGGACACCCTTCCCGCAGGCAGCGCCGCCCCGGCCCATTTGCTTGGGCCCTGGACCAGCAAGAATGCCTGGGGCGAGCCCCTCGAACTCGAGCTTTCCCGGATCAGCGGCAACCTTTACAAGGCAGTCAGCTATCGTAAAGGTGATCGCAAGCATCGCGATGAGTACCGCTTCACGGTGACCGAGCATGGCAGCCGCTGGTATCTGTCGGCGCAACTGCCTGAAAAATATGGCTCTCACTATGTAATGGCCGGATTCGAGGTGACCGATGCCCATGAACTGGTTGTCTATAACCTGGATCTGGATCGATTCAGGCAATGGGTGGATCAGCAGAACCTCACTGGCCAGCCAGTGGAGAGTGGGATCGGGCAGGGCATTCTGATCACCAGTCCTCTGGACCAGGTGTTCGATTATCTGGACGATCCGGCCAATTCCGATGTTTTCCTGGAGGTCGCACGCTATCAGCGTGTACCCAAGTAGTAGGGCAGCAGCCCGCCAGCCAAGGAGTACCGGGTGGACGAGTACCAGCAAACCATTCGTGCGTTATCGGATCGAATAGTCTTAGCCCAGACGCCGATTCGTGTACTGGATGCGGTGAAGTGGGATGAAAAAGTACGCAAGGATTTTCTCGCCGCCAAAGGCAAGGCATTGCCTGCCGTTGACCGTGCCTATTACGAGAATCGTCCTCTGGGGTTCGACTCCGGGGCTTTGAAGCTCGAGTTCCAGAACATCGAGCGTGATATCACCCGCCAGTTGGGCCAGTTCAACCCGGTCGGGCAGATCATGCGTCGCATGTGCAAGGAATACCGCATGGTGATCCGCATGCTCGAAGCCCGTGGCACACCGGATTTCGGGCTGATCTCCCAGGAACTGTACGGCGCGGCCTCCGATGCATTTCATGCCGGTGACCCGACCCTGGCGGACCTGGGGCTGATGCTTTCGGATTACCTGAACAATATTGCCGGTCGGGGCGACCTTAAGGACGAACCCAAGATACTCACCGCCAAGGATGCCGTTTCCCTGCTGCAGAGCCGCTTGAACAGGGTATTTGGCGAAGCCGAGGAAACCATCCGGGTGTTTGAGTCAGACGGTATCGTTGCCGATGCGGCGGCGGGGGCCGATTACATCAAGATCCGCTCCGACGCGATGTTCAACGAGCGCGATGTGCGAGCGCTTGAAGTCCATGAAGGGCTGGTGCATGTCGGCACCACGCTCAATGGTCAGAACCAGCCGATCTGCACCTTTCTGTCCAAGGGGCCGCCCTCATCGACCGTGACTCAGGAAGGGCTTGCCATCCTGATGGAAGTCATCGCGTTCGCGTCCTATCCCAGCCGCCTGCGCAAGCTGACCAACCGCACTCGTGCGATTCATATGGCGGAGGAGGGCGCTGACTTCCTGCAGGTTTTCGAGTTCTATCGCGAGCAGGGTTTTGGCATGCCGGAGAGCTATGGCAATGCCAGCCGGGTCTTCCGTGGATCGACGCCAAACGGGCTGCCATTCACCAAAGACTTGTCCTACCTCAAGGGTTTCATCATGGTTTACAACTATATTCAGTTGGCCGTGCGCAAGGGCAAGCTTGAACAGGTACCGTTGTTGTTCTGTGGCAAGACCACCCTTGAAGACATGCGTACCCTGCGTCAATTGGTGGATGAGGGGTTGGTGGTCGCGCCCAAATACCTGCCCGACCAGTTCCGCGACATGAACGCCCTGTCGGCCTGGATGTGTTTCTCCAACTTCCTCAACCACTTGAGCCTGGATCGTATCGAGGCCGATTATTCGAATATTTTGTAGCCTCCTTCGTGAATGAATGCTCCCACACAGACACAAACCTTGTGGGCGAATTCATTCGCGAAAAAAACCACCCGAAAAAGGACCCTTAACGTGAAGCTGATCGGCATTCTCGTGTTGATCTTCAGCCTCACAGGCTGCAGTTCGATGCTGTTCTACCCGGAACCCGGTTTGCCGTTCACGCCTGAAAAGGCCCACCTTCAATACCGAGACGTCACGCTGACAGCGGCCGATGGCACTCGTCTGCATGCCTGGTGGCTGCCCGCCAAGGAAGGCGTCCCGGTCAAGGGCACGGTGCTGCATCTGCATGGCAACGGCGGCAACCTGGCCTGGCATCTGGGGGGAAGCGGGTGGTTGCCCGAGCAGGGTTATCAGGTCCTGCTGCTGGACTATCGCGGTTACGGGCTGTCTGAAGGGGCGCCGAGCATACCGGCCATCTATCAGGACATTCAGGCCGCATTCGACTGGCTGGATGCCGAACCTCAGGTACAAGGCAAGCCACGGATCGTGCTGGGGCAGAGTATTGGCGGTGCGTTGGGTGTGCATTATCTGTCGCAACATCCTGAACAGCGCAGCAAGCTGAAGGCGCTGATTCTTGACGGCGTGCCGGCCAGCTATCGCGATGTCGCCCGCTACACCCTTGGCACGTCCTGGCTGACCTGGCCGCTGAAGACCCCGCTGTCATGGCTGATCCCGGATGCCGACAGCGCCATCAACGGATTGCCGCAACTCAAGGGCACACCGATGATGATCTTCCAGAGCATGGACGACACCCTGGTGCCACTTTCCAATGGCATCCGTCTCTATAAGGCCGCGCCTCTGCCGCGGGTGTTGCAAGTGACCCGTGGCGGCCACGTGCAGACCTTCTCTGACCCGCTCTGGCGTCAGGTGATGCTGCGTTATCTGGAAGACCCGGAGCGTTTCAACGGCCTGCGCCGTCTGGCCGAAGTCCCCAACTACCCGCAACCGGCTATTCAAACCGAACCGGCAGAGAGCCCTCATGAGTGAAGAGCGTAACCTTATCCCACTGATCCTCACCGGCATCGGCACCATCATCGGTACGGTCGGGTGCCTGTGGTTCTATGGCTATCTGCATTTCGCCAGGCCCGAAGATGCCTTGCTGCTCAGTGACTTCACTCTGCTCAAGACCGTACCGGGGGAAGACTACATGATCGCCGCGACGCCAGCCGCAGAGGTTGCGCAATGCATCGATGGCGTACTGGTGCTGTTCGACACCTCCCAGAAAGGCCTGTCGGGCGTGTTGGTCAACAACAAGAAACAGGCCGTGCGCTGCATGGGGCAGGAGACGCCACAGCAATTGAAGCCATAAAAAAGCCCCGCCTGCACGAAGCAGGCGGGGCTTGGGTCAGCTGACTCTCGCGATCAACGCAGCGAAGAGCGCGGTGCCACTGGCTGGTTGTCGTTGGAAATGGTCACTTCCACACGACGGTTCATGGCGCGGCCCGAGTTGCTGGTGTTATCAGCGACCGGGTATTCCTTGCCATAGCCGGTTGCCACAATGCGGGCCGGGTCTACACCCACGCGGACCAGAGCAGCACGCACCGAGTTGGCACGGCTTTCGGACAGCGACTGGTTGTAGGAAGCGGAGCCGGTGCTATCGGTATAGCCTTCGACGATCACTTTGCGATCAGGGTTTTCCTGCAGGAACTGCGCAAGTTTGGCGATGTTGCCCTGTGCGCCCGGCTTCAGGTCGGCACGGTTCAGGTCGAACAGCACGTCACCGAAGGTCACCAAGGTGCCGCGTTCGGTCTGTTTGGCGTTCAGGCTGTTCTTGAGCTGGGCGATTTGTGCGTCGCGAGCGTCCAGTCGGGCCTTGGCGCGTTCTGCCGAGGCGTTTTGCAGGGCCGCTTCGGAAGTGCGCAGGTTGATGGTCTCTTTGGCCAGTTCAACGCGCTGGTTGGTCAGGTAAGCCAACTGGTCGACTCTTTTCTCGTCTTCCTTGTCGCGGAAGGCCTTGTCAGCCTTGTCCAGCCAGTCGCTGGCGTCCTTGGTTTCAAGGGCGGCAACTTTGGTAGCCTGCGGGTTGCTTTGCAGGGCGGAGAAGTTGGTCCGCGCCTGTTCCAGATTCGGGTTCGGTTTAGTGGCACAGGCCGCCAGGGCTACGCTCATGGCCAGCAGGGCAGGGATCATCAATTGTTTGCGCATAATAGGATCGTCCTTTAATCAATTACCAATGCATGAAAAACGCAGGGTGCGATCTGTGCTTATTGCACCTGACGCAGGCCTTCTTCACGTAGTTCTTCGACGCCCTGACGAGCATCCTGCACGGCTTTCTCGGCCTTGGCGGCCTGCGATTTACGCTCTGCTACACGAGCATCCCATTCGGCTTGTTCGGCCAGACGGCGGGCTTCGTCGTATTTGTGTTCCTGCATCGCCAGGTCGGCTTGCTTGAGTTTGTCCTGAGCGGCCTTGGTTTCTACCGCGGCGTACTCGGTCCCGCCAGCGCTGACGGCACTGTTGACGGCTGACTGAGTCACTGCGTACTGCTCGGTTGGTGGATTTCCCGCGCAACCAGCCAGAATGAAGGTGCTACCCAGGGCCAGCGCAGCCAGTTTCAACCCGCGCAGGCTTTTGAACTTGGATTTGGCAGTAAGGGTGTTCATGGTGATCAACTCCATTGTCAGACTCCGAACGTGGTTATCCATGACAGTCAGTTTTCCTGGCCGGAAGGCTTCAGGGTATGTTCCCGCTGCCTTGTGGCTTTCTGTAATGGTCAAAGGTTCCGACCTGTGGGTTTTTTGAATAGTTCAGTGAAATTTCTTCAGCATGGTCAGGATTTTTCACCGGACGCTTTGCGTAATGGCATTGGGTGATGTCAGGAAAATATAGTCAGCCTGCGGGAAATATCAGGCTCGCACGGGCTTGCGGGACGATTGGAGAGTGCTCGCCAAAAGACAGATCGACTGTTGCCGGGATGCAAGAATTTGTCGCGGCACAGGTTTTTGGTGCACTGTTGGACACAGTTCATTGAAAGCTACCCGTACACGTCACCCATACAAGTCACCCATACAAGTCAGTCATACAAGAACAGGGGAGAGAGAACGATGGCCGATATCGATGCGCGTTTGCGCGAAGACGTTCACTTGCTGGGCGAGCTTTTGGGAAACACGATTCGCGATCAGCGCGGGGCCGCCTTTCTCGACAAGATCGAGCGTATTCGCAAAGGGGCGAAGGCCGGCAGGCGAGGCTCTGCGGCGGGTGCCGAGCAGTTGAGCTCCAGTGTCGACAGCCTGGACGATGACGAGCTGTTACCCGTGGCGCGAGCGTTCAACCAGTTCCTGAACCTGGCCAATATCGCCGAGCAGTATCAATTGATGCGCCGTCGCGATGACACCCAGCCTCAGCCTTTCGAGGCCCGGGTTCTGCCTGAACTGCTTGATCGGCTCAAGGCTGAAGGCCACTCTCCCGATGCGCTGGCCCGCCAGTTGGGCAAGCTTGAAATCGAACTGGTACTTACTGCGCATCCCACCGAAGTGGCGCGCCGCACGCTGATCCAGAAATACGACGCCATTGCAGCGCAACTGGCGGCGCTGGACCATCGGGATCTCAATAGCATCGAGCGCGAGCAGATCACTTCCAGACTGCAACGACTGATCGCCGAAGCCTGGCACACCGAAGAAATCCGCCGTATTCGCCCTACGCCTGTCGATGAGGCCAAGTGGGGGTTTGCGGTCATCGAACATTCGCTCTGGCACGCGATTCCAAGCTATCTGCGCAAGGCCGATCAGGCGCTGCAAGCGGCTACCGGCCTGCATTTGCCACTGGAAGCGGCGCCGATCCGCTTTGCTTCGTGGATGGGCGGCGACCGGGATGGCAACCCCAATGTCACGGCCAGCGTTACCCGTGAAGTCCTGCTGCTGGCCCGCTGGATGGCGGCCGATCTGTTCCTGCGGGATGTGGATCAACTGGCTGCCGACCTTTCCATGCAGCAGGCCAGCGATGCCTTGCGCGCCAGCGTCGGTGAGAGCGCTGAACCCTATCGTGCTGAACTCAAGCGTTTGCGCGAACGTCTCAGGGCCACCCGAAACTGGGCCAATGCTTCGCTGACCGCGCCACAGCCTGCGCCGGATGCCGTGTTGCACGATAACCGTGAACTGCTTGAACCTCTCATGTTGTGCTTCCAGTCGCTGCATGACTGTGGAATGGGAGTGATCGCCGATGGCCCGTTGCTCGATTGCCTGCGTCGTGCGGTGACTTTCGGGCTTTTTCTGGTGCGTCTGGACGTGCGCCAGGATTCCAGCCGTCACTGCGCGGCCATGACCGAAATCACCGACTATCTGGGCCTGGGTCGTTACGAGGACTGGGATGAGCCGACGCGCATCGATTTCCTGCTGCGTGAATTGAATAACCGTCGTCCCTTGCTTCCCGCTCATTTCAAACCGGCTGCCGACACCGCCGAAGTTCTGGCAACGTGCCGCGTCGTGGCGGCTGCACCGGCGGCTTCGCTGGGTTCTTACGTGATCTCCATGGCCGGTGCCGCATCGGACGTGCTCGCGGTACAACTGCTGCTCAAGGAAGCTGGCCTGCAACGGTCTATGCGCGTGGTGCCGCTGTTCGAGACCCTGGCTGACCTGGATAATGCGGGGCCTGTGATCGAGCGGCTTCTTGGGCTGCCGGGTTATCGCTCGCGGCTGCACGGCCCGCAGGAAGTGATGATCGGCTATTCGGATTCCGCCAAGGATGCCGGCACCACTGCCGCGGCCTGGGCGCAGTACCGGGCGCAGGAAAAACTGGTGGAAATCTGCCGCGAGCAGCAAGTCGAACTGCTGTTGTTCCATGGCCGTGGAGGCACCGTCGGGCGCGGTGGTGGTCCGGCTCATGCGGCGATTCTGTCGCAACCGCCGGGTTCGGTTGCGGGGCGTTTCCGCACGACCGAACAGGGTGAGATGATTCGTTTCAAATTCGGCCTGCCTGACATTGCCGAGCAGAACCTCAACCTTTATCTGGCTGCCGTTCTGGAAGCGACCCTGCTGCCACCTCCTTTGCCTGAGCCGTCCTGGCGGAAAATGATGGATCAGATGGCCACCGACGGGGTGAATGCCTACCGGGCCGTTGTGCGGGAAAACCCCGAGTTCGTCGAGTACTTCAGTCAGGCCACGCCCGAGCAGGAACTGGGTCGCCTGCCGCTGGGCAGTCGCCCGGCCAAGCGTCGTGCGGGTGGTGTCGAAAGCCTGCGGGCCATCCCGTGGATCTTCGCCTGGACCCAGACGCGCCTGATGCTGCCTGCCTGGCTCGGTTGGGAAGCCGCCCTGAGCAAGGCTCTGGAACGCGGCGAGGGTGACGTGCTGGCGCAGATGCGCGAGCAGTGGCCATTCTTCCGCACCCGCATCGATATGCTGGAAATGGTGCTGGCCAAGGCCGACTCGGACATCGCCCAGCTCTACGATGACCGTCTGGTGAGCGCTGAACTGCAGCATTTGGGTGCGCATTTGCGCGGCCTATTGTCGCAGGCGTGCAAGGTTGTCCTGGGCCTCACCGGGCAGCAGCAACTGCTGGCCCATAGTCCGGAGACCCTGGAATTCATCAGTCTGCGCAACACGTATCTGGACCCGCTGCATCTGTTGCAGGCCGAGCTTCTGGCGCGCTCCCGGTATCGTGAGTCCAGCCTGGACAGTCCTCTGGAACTGGCTTTACTGGTGTCTGTTGCAGGTATTGCAGCCGGATTGCGCAATACCGGCTGACAGTCCTTATTCCGGTTGCTTGCAGGCCATTGCCGGGACAGATGTGTATTGCGTGAAAGCGGGTTGAGCAGGTGCGGGTTTGCACAGGTGGGCGCAACTGCCGTCATGCCTTGGGTTGCTGCGACTTTTGGCGTCTTGTGCGGCCTGTGTCTGCTGTGTATCTTGGTCAGCCTTTTGGCCTTTGGCCGACGTTTATTTTTCAGATTGGCCCAAGAGGCGAATCCGACGATTGACTATAAAAATTTGAGGAGCATGACGATGCGCGTGATTCTGCTGGGAGCTCCTGGAGCCGGTAAAGGTACTCAGGCAAAATTCATCACTGAAAAATTCGGCATCCCGCAGGTTTCGACTGGCGATATGCTGCGCGCAGCGGTCAAGGCCGGCACTGAACTGGGCCTGAAGGCCAAAAGTGTCATGGACTCGGGTGGCCTGGTTTCCGATGACCTGATCATCGGCCTGATCAAGGATCGCCTGGAACAGCCTGACTGCAAGAACGGCGTACTGTTCGATGGTTTCCCGCGCACCATTCCTCAGGCTGAAGCCCTGTTGAAGGCAGGTCTGGACATCGACCATGTGCTGGAGATCGCCGTTGATGACGAGGAGATTGTCCAGCGCATGTCGGGCCGTCGCGTCCATGAAGGTTCCGGCCGTATCTACCATGTGCAGCACAATCCGCCGAAGGTTGAAGGTGTTGACGACGTCACTGGCGAGCCTCTGGTTCAGCGCAAGGACGATGTCGAAGAAACCGTGCGCCATCGCTTGTCGGTCTATCACGCACAGACCAAGCCGCTGGTTGCGTTCTACAGCGAACTGAGCAAGAAGAATGGCAAGCCCAAGTGCAGCCATATCGAAGGTGTCGGTTCCGTGGATGCGATCACCGCCAAGGTGCTTGCTGCATTGACCTGAGCCCGAAAGGTCTGAGTTCAACAATGGCCCGCTTGCGGGCCATTTGTCATTTATACTGCGTCACTTTTTCCAACGAAGACGGATACACCGATGACCACCTTGCTGGCCCTGGACACCGCCACTGAAGCCTGCTCGGTCGCTTTGCTGCATGACGGCAAGGTACTGAGCCACTATGAGGTGATCCCGCGTCTGCATGCCCAGCGCCTGCTGCCCATGATCAAGGATCTGCTGGCCGAGGCGGGCATTGCAATGTCGGCGCTGGATGCCATCGCCTTCGGGCGGGGGCCGGGCGCTTTCACCGGCGTGCGTATCGCCATCGGCGTGGTTCAGGGGCTGGCCTTCGCGCTGGAGCGTCCGGTGCTGCCGGTCTCGAACCTGGCGGTGCTGGCGCAGCGTGCCTGCCGCGAGTACGGCGCCCAGCAGGTCGCTTCGGCCATTGATGCCCGGATGGATGAAGTCTATTGGGGTTGCTATCGCGAAACTGCCGGTGAGATGCGTCTGGTCGGCAACGAAGCGGTCTTGCCGCCCGAACAGGTTGCCTTGCCTGTCGATGCCGACGGTCAATGGTTCGGTGCCGGTACCGGCTGGGGGTATGCCGAGCGTATTCCGGTTTCGCTGGTCGGTCAGGACGCGAGCATGTTGCCCCATGCCCAGGATCTGCTGACCCTGGCGACGTTTGCCTGGAACCGTGGCGAGTCGATTCCGGCAGATGATGCCCAGCCGGTCTATCTGCGCGACAAGGTGGCTACGCCCAAGGGGCCTCAAGTCAAGTAAGGGCGTAACACCCACGAAAGACGGGAAAAAGCTACGAAAATATCAATTGGCCATCTACCACTTGTCGACTAATCCGTTCGTTATGCCCGAAGGCGCAAACAATCTGCAATATGTGTGGTCTAGTTATCGTTCACGTATTTGCCAAGTTCCGGCCTGTGACGTTAAATTGCCACTACAAGACGCCGAGTAGATATCGATGCGCATAGACGGACCCTCATCACGTTCATACCCTATCAAGCGAAAGCCGAAGAAGGCTCCTTCGACCGTTGAAGGCACCTTTGAAGAAATCGATGGCGATGTAGACGTCGAATTGCCTGCGCGGCCTGCTCAGGCCTCGCGCCGCGAGTCTTCCGGTGACGCTCAGATTGGCTCCACTGCCAACGTCCCTGCTCGCCCGCAGGACATCATCTTCCCTCGCTCCATGAGCACTCGTGTCGCCAACGCTTTGGCCAGCTATCTGACCACTGCCAGTTTTGTGGATTGGGATCTGGAAGTGTCGGGGCTCGATCTCCACGTCTGACCGTGCCCAGCCTGCCTTACTACCTGGGATGTCCGTCATGGAGCGAAAGCGCATGGCGTGAGTCGTTTTACCCCGAAGATGCCCGTCCCACCGACTTCCTGCGCCTCTACGCCCAGGTCTTCAATGTCGTTGAAGGCAATACCACGTTCTATGCACGTCCCGCACCCGCCACTGTCCAGCGCTGGGCTGAAGTCCTGCCACAGGATTTTCGTTTCACGGCCAAGTTTCCCCGGGACATCAGCCATGACGGCGACCTGCGCCTGCAACTGGATGCCGCTGAAGCCTTTGTAAAGCTGCTGTCCCCTCTTGGCGAGCGTGTTTCACCGTTCTGGCTGCAACTGCCAGCCAGTTTCTCGCCTCATCGTCTGGCGGAGCTGGCGGGTTTTCTCGATGAGCTCAAGGTGCCTCTGGCGGTTGAGGTGCGGCACATGGCCTTTTTCGAGAAGGGCGACGAAGAGCGCATGCTCAACCGAATGCTGCTGGACCGTGGCGTGGAGCGGATCTGCCTGGATTCCCGGGCACTGTTCAGTTGTGTCTCCACGGATCCGGCAGTGCTGCATGCCCAGTCCAAGAAGCCCAAGGTGCCCACGCGCCCGGCGGCCTTGACCCATTCGCCGCAGGTTCGCTTCATTGGCCGCCCGGTGCTGGAGGACAATGACCCGTTCCTGACTCAATGGGTCGAGAAGGTCGCCGTCTGGATCGAGGAAGGGCGCACTCCCTACGTGTTTCTGCACACCCCGGACAACCTTAAGGCGCCTGACCTGGCTCAGCGTTTTCATGGCTTCCTGATGGCGCGCCTGCCGGGGCTGCCGCCATTGCCCGAGCTGGATCGTGGCCCGCAAGTGGAGCAACTGGGCTTGCTCTGAGGTCGATAGTTGTGGGTTCAATAGGCCCCCACCTCACGATGACCTGGAAAAGCTCATGGACTCTCGACAACTGCACCGGGCACACACCTTCAAGGCCTTGCATGAGCGCGACAGCGCCTTTGTAATTCCCAACCCATGGGATGCAGGTTCGGCAAAGTTGCTGGCCTCGCTGGGCTTCGAGGCTTTGGCGACCACCAGTGCCGGTTTTGCCTTCAGCCTTGGGCGAGCCGATGCCGAAGGTGCAATCAGTCGCGATGAAACCCTGGAAAATGTCGCTGACATCGTCGCTGCAACGGACCTGCCCGTGGCGGCTGATCTGGAAAACTGCTTCGCCGACAGTCCCGAAGATTGTGCCGAAACCTTGTTGAAGGCTGCCGCGACCGGGATTGTCGGTGGCTCCATCGAGGATGCCAGTGGCGATGCGGGACAACCCATCTACGATTTCGAGCTGTCTGTCGAGCGGGTGAGGGCGGCGGCTGCGGCGGTGAAGGGGCTGCCATTTCCGTTCCTGCTGACGGCGCGTGCCGAGAACCTGCTGCACGGCCGACTGGATTTTGCCGACACCCTGCGTCGCCTTGAAGCCTACGCCGAAGCCGGTGCTGACGTACTGTATGCGCCGGGGTTGCGGACCCGTGAGGAAGTCATCGCCGTGGTTCGTGCTGTCGCACCCCGGCCAGTGAATGTGCTGATGGGGCTTGGCGGCGTAACCTTGTCGGTCGCTGAGCTGAGCGAGTGTGGCGTCAAGCGCATCAGCGTGGGTTCTTCCATGGCGCGAGCGGCCTGGGGCGCGCTTTATCGGGCGGCCGAAGAGGTTCGCACCCAAGGCACCTTCAGCTACGCCGATCAGGCATTGCCGTTCCATCGGCTCAATACTCTGTTCAAAAGCTGAGGATGCGGATTTTTCTGCTGGTCCTGTTGCTGTGTGCGGCAGCTGTGATGGCGGTCTGGCGAGGCTGGGTCGATGTTCCGCCGCAGTGGAACCCATGGGCGCCTCTGGATGTTCAAGTTGAGCCCAACCTGCTGACGCCCTTCAAGCTGGCGCGGTTGAAGGATGATCCGGCGCTGTGCGATCTGGCGCTGGGCTCATCGAGCCTGCGTTACAGCCGTCAGGCCGACAGCGACCCGTCTGCCCGATGTCCCTTGCAGAACACCTTGCGCATACAGGGCGGCGACATTGCCTTGAGCAGCAGCTTCCTGGCCAGTTGCCCGCTGGCCGTTGCCTACGCCCTGTTCGACATCCACACCTTGCAGCCTGCGGCCCAGACGGTTTTTGGCCAGCGCGTCGCACGGATCGATCACCTGGGCAGTTTCGCCTGTCGCAATATCTATAACCGCGCCAATAGCCGCCTCAGCCAGCACGCCACCGCCAATGCTCTGGACATCGCCAGTTTTCGTCTGGCTGACGGGCAGAGAATCAATCTGCTCAAGGACTGGAGCGACGAAGGCGACAAGGGGCGTTTTCTGAGGCTGGTGCGCGACGGCGCCTGCAAGAATTTCAGCACGGTGCTGGGGCCGGAATACAACGCGGCGCATCGCGATCATTTTCATCTGGATATGGGGTTGTGGCAGGTGTGTCGTTAGGCTCTATATGAAATGTATCTGCGCTCGGTGATGCTGCGTTAAAACAGGCTCACCTTCGCTCGAAAGCATTTCAAACAGAGCCTAGGCAGCCATGCGCAGGTTTTGCAGGATCAGCGGACGAGCCCAGCCATTTTCATAGTCGAACTGGCGCTGTTGAGCCTGGATGGTTTCTTCGTCAAGTGGCAGAGCAGGCTTGTCGGCCAGTTCCCACTCGAGTTCGGCAATCGGCAGGTGCAGAGGACGCGGTTGTGGACCTGGCCCTGGGTTGCCGTTGTAGTTGTAAGGGTTGACCACGGTCGGACGGACCCAGTTGCTGTCGAATTCCAGGTGGCGTTGCTGTTCGATGATTTCGCTGATGCTGAACGGCTCGGCAGCCGGTGGCAGCAGGTCGAGTTCAAATTCGGCAATCGGCAGGAACAGCGGTTCTGGTGGCTTGACCTGAGTGTCGGTGACCGGGCAGGCGCGCTGCTCGACGATCTTGCTCAGGGTGCGTGCGCCAGTGACCGGTTCGCCGGTTTCAACATCGACTTCGATCTTGATTGGCGCTTGCTCAGGCTTGCTGCCATCACCGATCTGTTCTGCCATCGCGCGTGCAAATGCATCCGACCACAACTGCGTCACACCGGTCAGGGTGCGGCTGTTGCTGAGGCTGTAGTCGCCTGCGTGCGACAAGTAGCCGATGGATGATTGAACAATCTCTGACATGGCGATCAGTTCTGGCCTTGGGTCTGGCAAAATGCCCGATACTTGGTTATCGGCAGATTTTGCCGATCATTAACATTTTTTGAGTGTGTGCAGCGAATGAGTGAGCAGCAAGCGGGCAGCCGTATACGGGTCGAAGCCCTGACGGTGAGCGGACAGGATCAGGCATCGCAGTGGGCGCAGCGTCTGAACCTGCCTTTGCAGGATGAGCAGGCCGACTTTGCCCTGCAAGTGAGCGACGATGGCCTGCAATTGCAGCAACTGGGCGATGATGTTCCAGGCCCTGTGCGAGTGGACTTTGTCGAGGGCGCTGTGGCCCATCGCCGTCTGTTCGGCGGTGGCAGCGGGCAGATGATTGCCAAGGCCGTCGGTATTCAACCGGGTGTGCGGCCAAGGGTGCTGGATGCCACGGCAGGCTTGGGCAAGGATGCGTTCGTGCTGGCCAGCCTGGGCTGTGAAATGAGCCTGATCGAGCGTCAGCCGATCATTGCTGCCCTGCTGGAAGATGGTTTGCTGCGCGGTCGTCATGATGCCGATGTGGGTGGCATTATCGCGCAGATGCGTCTGCTGACCGGCAACTCCATCGAGCTGATCCGTGCCTGGGAAGGCGAGCCTCCGCAGGTGATCTACCTCGACCCCATGTTCCCCCATCGCGAAAAGACCGCGCTGGTGAAAAAGGAAATGCGCCTGTTCCGTCCCCTGGTGGGCGATGACATGGACGCACCGGCCTTGCTGGAGGCCGCCCTGGCTCTGGCGACCCACCGCGTAGTGGTCAAGCGTCCGCGCAAGGCTCCCTGCATCGCAGGCCCGAAACCGGGGTATGCGCTGGATGGCAAATCCAGCCGTTATGACATCTACCCGAAGAAAGCGCTCAAGAGCTGAATTCCCGCGTGTCTAGGAGCGAATTCATTCGCGAGAGGCAGTAAATCCAGCGCAACGTGACCTTCGCGACTGAAGTCGCTCCTTCAAAGTCTGTACAGTTTTGCAGTGCTAAACCCCATAAGCCCGCATAAACAATGCCACCACTTCCCGGACATGCTGCTCGGCCTTTTCTGCGTCGGGCATCCCTGCGCAGCCCACCAGAAGACGGAAGTGGAAGAGTCCTTTGACCATGGTCAGGAAGTGCTCGGCGGCGGTTTTCGGGGATTCGATACGCAGCTCGCCTGCCTTGTCGATCTGGATCAGCAGGCGTTCCATCTCGTTGAGAATGCGTTGCGGGCCGGCCTCGAAAAAGATCATCGACAGTTTCGGGTCCTGGGTGCCCAGGTTGACCATCAACCGGTTCAGCTCCAGGGATTCGGGGCTGTTGATCAGCGTGTGGAAGGCGCGAGCGACATTCAACAGCACTGTCTCAACCGGCAGATCACTGCCCAGATGCACGAACAGGGCAGGCATCTGCTCTTCGCAACGGGCGACTACCGCGGCAGAGAACAGCGTTTCCTTGTCGGTGAAGTGGCTGTAGACCGTGAGTTTGGAGACGCCTGCTTCGGCGGCGATGCTGTCCATGCTGGTGTTGCCATAACCGTGACGCACGAAAAGGTCTTTCGCGGCTTCGAGAATGGCTTTGCGCTTTTCCGGATCCTTTGGGCGACCCGGACCTGAGGTCAACGAAGTGTTTGGCATATGTTGAAATAATGAACTGGAGAGTTTGAAAAAATTTAATATACTCGCCAGTACAATTATTCCAAGCCCTATTCGTGCAAAGGTCCACATCATGTTCCGCGATGCTTTGTCTCTCGTCGTGCCGGTTTGTCTGCTGTCATTGCTCACAGCCTGCAGTCAGGAAGTGGCTGCGCCTGTAGTGGTGCGTCCGGCCATGGTGGCCCAGCCACTGCTTTCCTCCCAATCGGTGGACAGTTATCCCGGCGAAGTGCGGGCTCGTTTTGAACCTGAGCTGGCATTCCGCATCGGCGGCAAGGTCAGCAAGCGTCTGGTGGAAGTGGGGCAAAGGGTTAAGGCCGATCAGCCGCTGGCTGAGCTGGATGCCGAGGACGTGCGCCTGCAACTGGAAGCGACCCGCGCCCAGGTCGCGGCCGCAGAAGCCAACCTGAATCTGGTGCGTTCCGAGCGCGATCGCTACAAAACCCTTCTGGATCGCCAGATGGTCAGCCGCTCGCAATATGACAACGCGGAAAACCTCTATCGCTCCGGCGAAGCCCGGCTCAAGCAGATCAAGGCCGAGTTGACCGTCGCCGACAACCAGACCCGCTACACCGTTTTGCGTGCTTCCCAGGATGGCGTCATCGCCGGGCGTTCGGTGGAAGTCGGGCAAGTGGTTGCGGCCGGCCAGACGGTTTTTACCCTGGCGGCAGATGGCGAGCGTGAAGTGTTGATCAGCCTGCCGGAACAGAATTTTGCCCGCTTCAAGGTGGGTCAGCCGGTGTCCGTCGAGCTGTGGACCGTGCGCGATCAGCGTTTTGCCGGTCGTATCCGTGAGCTGTCACCGGCTGCCGATCCGCGTTCTCGTACCTTCGCTGCGCGCATTGCCTTTGCCACCGGGCAGGTTCCGGTCGAACTGGGGCAGAGCGCCCGGGTGTTTATCGCGGCAGAGCATGCGGTTCCGCTGTCCGTCCCACTCTCGGCGGTCAGCTCGGAAAATGGCGCCAGCTACGTCTGGCGGGTCAGCCCTGACGGCATTCTCAAGCGTGCTCCCGTGCAGCTTGGGGCATACGGGCAGGAATCGGTGCCGGTACTCGAAGGCCTGAAAGAAACCGACTGGATCGTCGCCGCTGGCGTGCATGTGTTGCGCGAAGGCGAACGGATCCGCCCGGTGGACCGCAGCAATCGTGCGGTAAAAATGGCGGCCGGGGAGTAGACGCAGATGCATTTCAATCTTTCCGAATGGGCGCTGCGTCATCGCCAGGTCGTCCTGTACCTGATGATCGTGCTGGCGGTTGTTGGAGCGCTTTCCTACACCAAGCTTGGGCAAAGCGAAGATCCTCCTTTCACCTTCAAGGCCATGGTCATCCGTACCTTGTGGCCGGGCGCCAGTGCCGAGGAAGTGGCGCGGCAGGTGACTGATAAAATCGAAAAGAAACTGATGGAAACCGGTGAGTACGAGCGGATTTCCTCGTTCTCGCGTCCCGGTGAATCGACCGTGACGTTCATTGCCCGCGACTCGATCTTTTCGGCGGCGGTGCCCGAGCTCTGGTATCAGTTGCGCAAGAAGATCGGCGATATCCGCCAGACCTTGCCACAAGGCGTGCAGGGGCCGTTTTTCAACGATGAGTTCGGCACCACGTTCGGCAATATCTATGCACTGAGCGGCGAAGGGTTTGATTACGCCGTGCTCAAGGACTATGCCGAGCGCATTCAGATACGTTTGCAGCGGGTCAAGGATGTCGGCAAGGTCGAACTGATCGGCCTGCAGGACGAGAAGGTCTGGATCGAACTGTCGAACGTCAAGCTGGCCACCCTCGGCTTGCCCATGGAGGCCGTGCAGCAGGCCCTTGAGGCGCAGAACACGGTGTCGTCTGCCAGTTTCTTTGAAACCCCGGCCGAGCGTATCCAGTTGCGGGTCAGCGGGCGCTTTCAGTCGGTGGACGAAATTCGCAACTTCCCGATCCGGGTCGGTGATCGCACATTGCGCATCAGCGATCTGGCCGACGTGCATCGCGGCTTCAACGATCCACCGGCACCGCGCATGCGCTTCATGGATGAGGATGCCATCGGTCTGGCGGTGGCCATGAAGGACGGTGGCGACATTCTGGTGCTGGGCCGTGCTCTGGAAGGCGAGTTTGCCCGCCTGCAGAACAACCTGCCCGCCGGCATGCAACTGCGCAAGGTTTCCGATCAGCCAGCAGCGGTGAAAACCGGTGTGGGCGAGTTCGTTCAGGTACTGGCCGAGGCGCTGGTTATCGTCTTGCTGGTGAGTTTCTTCTCGCTGGGCGTGCGCACCGGGATGGTGGTTGCCCTGGCGATTCCGCTGGTATTGGCCATGACCTTCGCCACCATGTATTACCTGGGGATCGGCCTGCACAAGATTTCCCTTGGCGCTTTGGTGCTGGCGTTGGGCTTGTTGGTGGATGACGCGATCATTGCAGTGGAAATGATGGCGATAAAAATGGAGCAGGGCTACGACCGGCTCAAGGCGGCCAGCTTCGCCTGGACCAGCACGGCCTTCCCGATGCTGACCGGCACCTTGATTACCGCAGCCGGGTTTCTGCCGATTGCCACTGCGCTGTCGAGTACCGGCGAATACACCCGCTCGATCTTTCAGGTCGTGACCATTGCGCTGATCGCTTCCTGGATTGTGGCGGTGATGTTTGTGCCTTATCTGGGCGACCGCCTGTTGCCGGATCTGGCGAAGATTCATGCGGCCAAACATGGCTCTGACGCTCCCGATCCTTACGCGACCCCCATGTACAAGCGTGTGCGTGCGCTGGTGGGCTGGTGCGTAGAGCGGCGCAAGACCGTGATTGTCGCCACCGTCGCGCTTTTTGTGTTGTCGGTGGTGATGTTCCGTTTCGTTCCGCAGCAGTTCTTCCCGGCATCGGGACGACTGGAACTGATGGTCGATCTGAAGCTGGCGGAAGGCGCGTCCCTGCAAAACACCACCGAGCAGGTCACCCGGCTGGAGCAGATGCTCAAGGATCATCCGGGTATCGATAACCACGTGGCTTATGTGGGCACCGGTTCGCCGCGTTTCTATCTACCGCTGGATCAGCAACTGCCCGCGCCAAGCTTTGCCCAGATCGTGGTACTGACCAAGACCATCGAAGATCGTGAAGCCCTGCGCAGTTGGCTGATCACCAGTCTCAACGAGCAATTCCCTACTTTGCGTTCACGGGTGACACGCCTGGAAAACGGCCCGCCCGTGGGGTATCCGGTGCAGTTCCGGGTGACGGGCGAGCATATCGAAGTGGTTCGGGAGCTGGCTCGTCAGGTCCGGGAGAAAGTGAGGGAGAACCCGCACGTCTCCAATGTCCATCTGGACTGGGAAGAGCCCAGCAAGGTCGTGCATTTGAATATCGATCAGGACCGGGCGCGGGCGCTGGGCGTCACCACGGCGGATCTTTCGGCCTTCCTGCGAAACTCCCTTACCGGTTCCAGCGTGAGCCAGTTCCGTGAGGACGATGAACTGATCGAAATCCTGCTGCGCGGCACCCGCAACGAACGTGAGCAACTGGGTAATCTGTCGAGTCTGGCGGTGCCCACGCAAAGTGGAGCCAGCATTGCGCTGTCGCAGGTTGCGACCCTGGAGTATGGTTTTGAAGAGGGTGTCATCTGGCATCGCAATCGTCTGCCCAGCGTGACGGTGCGTGCCGATATCTACGGCAAGGAACAGCCGGCGACACTGGTCCAGCAGATCCTGCCGACCCTTGAGCCGGTACGTGCTGAACTGCCGGATGGCTATCTGCTGGAAGTGGGCGGTACGGTGGAGGATTCGGCTCGCGGGCAGAACTCGGTGAATGCCGGTGTGCCGTTGTTCATCGTGGTCGTGCTGACCTTGCTGATGATCCAGTTGCGCAGTTTTTCACGCATGTTCATGGTGTTCGTGACTGCGCCGTTGGGTTTGATCGGCGTGACGCTGTTCCTGCTGATCTTCAACCAGCCGTTCGGCTTCGTTGCCATGCTGGGGACCATCGCCCTGTCCGGGATGATCATGCGCAATTCGGTGATTCTGGTGGACCAGATCGAGCAGGATATCGCCAGCGGCCAGGATCAATGGCACGCCATCATCGAAGCCACGGTGCGCCGTTTCCGCCCGATCGTGCTGACGGCACTGGCTGCCGTCCTGGCCATGATTCCGCTGTCGCGCAGCCTGTTCTTCGGCCCGATGGCAGTGGCGATCATGGGCGGACTGATTGTCGCCACGGCGCTGACCTTGCTGTTCCTGCCAGCGCTTTATGCGGCGTGGTTCAGGGTAAAGCGGTCGTAGGAGCCAATGTATTCGCGAAAAACCATTCGCGGATGAATCCGCTCCTACTCGGTTAAAGCGCTCCAAACACCTTCTTCGCCAATCCGGTCGCTGCTGCAGCCGGGTTGGCGCGGATGCTTTCTTCCTGTTTGGCGATCATCTCGAACAGGCCGTTGAGCGCCTGCTCGGTCACATAGCCTTCAATATTTGAGCTTTTCGCGTCCAGAACGCCCAAGGTGGCGGCCTGACCGGCAAAGGCGTTGTATTTCTGGGCCAGGCCTACCTTGTCGGTGGCCTGCTTGACGATAGGCAGGAATTTGGCGCGGATCTGCTCACGGCTGCTGCTGTTCAGGTACTGAGTGGCGGAGTCCTTGCCGCCACTGAGGATCGACTTGGCATCGGCCACGCTCATTTTCTTGACCGCATCCACCAGCAAGGCCTGAGCCTGGGGAACGGCAGCCTCGGCGGCCTGGTTCATGCTGGCTTCCAGTTGATCGACCTGAGCGCCCATGCCGAACTGCTTCATCTTTTTCGCGACCTTGCCCAGATTCCCCGGCAATTCGATACGCACTTCCTGGTTATTACTGAAACCTCCGGGCACGCCCAGTTGCTTGACCGCTACCTGAGCGCCCTGGGTCAGTGCATCCTTGAGCCCGCCAGTGGCGTCCGATTGCGACAGGTCACCCAGAGACAGGGCAAACACGTTGGCCGACAGCAGCAGGCCTGCGCACAGGCCGGCAAAGCTAAACGATGGGCGAAGCATGGCAGCATCCTTATTTTGTGGAGTCTTGAAAGTCGCGCTGACATGAACATCAGCGCGACCCTGCATTGAGGTTATCAGGGAACCTGAAAAGCGTGGATCAATCTGCGGCAGGCGTTTCTTCGATCTCGTTATGCAGCGTCACCTGCCGGATCGACAGGCGGATATCGCCCGGCAGCACACGCTTGGCTGCGCCTTCCGCCAGTTCTCCGAGCAACGGGTGATGGCTCAGCTTTCCAGCGCCGTCCTTGCGCAGCACACCGAGGTCGAGCAAGGTCTGGATGAAATGCCGGAACAGGCTCTTGTCGAAGAACTCCGGGGCATTTAGGCCATGCAGGATCGATAGCCGCTGGGCCATGACCGTACACAGGTCTTCCAGCTCCTCTGCGCTCAGCGTGTTCTGGCCGCTGTTGAGCAGCAACGAGATGGCCATGTAGAAACGCTGCAAGGTCTGGGCGATGGCCTTGGACAACAGCGTCAGTTGCACATACTCCCTGGAACTCGGTTCCGGACGGACATAGGCATCGTTCTTGAAGCGCAGCAGGCCTTGCTCGACCAGTGCGGCCAGCCATTGGTCGACGACTTCATCCAGCTCTTCCAGGGGCCAGCGAATGAACAGCTCCGATTGCAGGTACGGATACAACGCACGGGTGTAGCGCAGGATCTGCTCGCGGTTCATGCGCGACGAGCTCTGGAAGAAGCTTGCCAGCAGCGAAGGCATCGCGAAGATATGCAGCACGTTGTTGCGGTAGTAGGTCATCAGGACTGCATTCTGTTCGTTCAGATACAGAATCTTGCCCAATGCATCCTTTTGCTCGGCCAGCAGATCCATGCCTTTGACATGCTCGATCAGTGCCCGGCCATTGCCTTCGGGCAATGTCGTGTGTGGTGAATACGGTACTTTGCGCAGCAGTGCCAGATACAGATCCAGCACCCGCTCCATGGCCTGATCGTCCAGCGCCAGCCGTTGGGTGGAAAGCAGTGCTACGGCCACCAGATTCATCGGGTTCACGGCTGCGGCTTCGTTCAGATGCCGGGCTACTCGCTCGCCCAGGCGGTTGGTGGTCTCATTGAGCCACGCCGGACGGAATTGCGGCCCCAGTTCCTGTTCGCGCCAGTCGGGCTGTTCGCTGTCGAGGAACTGCGCCAGCTTGATCGGCTCGCCAAAGTTCACCGACACTTGCCCGAAGCGCTGCTTGAGGGCGCCGATGACCTTGAAGATATCGAAGATCGATTCTTTCTTCTTGCTGGCCCCGCGCAGTTCGCCCAGGTAAGTACGGCCTTCGAGTACCCGCTCATAGCCGATATACACCGGCACGAACACGATGGGCATACGCGAATTGCGCAGGAAGCTGCGCAGGGTAATGGCGAGCATGCCGGTCTTGGGTTGCAGCATGCGTCCGGTACGCGAACGGCCACCTTCGACGAAGTATTCGACCGGAAAGCCCTTGGTGAACAGGGTGTGCAGGTATTCGTTGAACACGGCGGTGTACAGCGGATTGCCCTTGAAGGTCCGACGCATGAAAAACGCGCCACCCCGACGCAGCAGGCCACCGATCACCGGCATGTTCAGGTTGATGCCTGCTGCAATGTGCGGTGGCGTCAGGCCGTTGCGAAACAGCAGATAGGACAGCAGCAGGTAATCGATGTGGCTGCGATGGCAGGGCACATAAATCACTTCATGGCCGGGCGCGACGTCCTGCACGCCTTCTATGTGGCTGACCTTGATCCCGTCGTAGATCTTGTTCCAGAACCAGCTCAGCACCACTTCCAGAAAACGGATGGCCGAATAGGTGTAGTCCGACGCAATTTCGTTGCCGTAGCGCAGGGCCTGTTCCCGGGCCTTCTCGTGAGTGATTTTCTCGCGCTCGGCTTCTTCGACAATCGCCTGCTGGACCATGGGCTCGTCCAGCAGGCCTTTGACCAGATTGCGACGGTGGGAAACGTCGGGACCGATGACCGCTGTTTTCAGGTTGCGAAAGCGCACCCGCAACAGGCGCTGGCTCATGCGCAGCGTCAGTTCCGGGCTTTTGTTTTCGTTGACCAGATCGCGCAGATGGATAGGGTTCGAGAACTGCACGCGGGTCTTGCGGCCCAGAATCAGAATGGTGACCAGGCGACGCAGGCGTCCGGTTACCGCCCAGCTGTCGGCGAACAGCAGTTTCCAGGCGCTGGATTCGCGGTCCGGCGATTGTCCCCAGAACACGCTGACCGGAATGACTTGCGCATCTTCAGTCGGGTTCTGGTTGACCGTCTCAAGCAGCCGTTCAAGCGTCGGCGGCGCACCGCGTTTGTCGTGACGGCCCAGCCAGTCAGGCTCGGGGGTCAGGTAAAAGAACGCGGCAGGTTCCATCAGGTTACCCACCGACACCGGCAGGATCGGTCGCGGCAGGCCGGCCTTGCGGCACTCGGTATCGATGACTGCCAGATCGCTCAGGGATGGCGATTGCAGCACATAGAACACCGGACGACTGCGGTCCAGATTGAGCGTGAAAGACGACTGGTTGATGGTTTCCGAGCGAACCCAGAGGTACAGCAACCGGCGCAGAGTGCCGAATACAAGACGACGGAACGGGGAACGGGTCATACGGCTTCTGCTGAGTGGGATGTAGGGGCGAGCGCCCGATGGGCATCAGTGTGCCGTATCTGTCCGGGATGGGCAAAGTGGCCGATCCCGGAGGCAAACGAGCGGGGGGTGTCTTGGTCGCGACAGTATGTTCAGGTACTGAAAATGTGTGCCTGGATGCTTTCGAGAATGAATTCGCGAAAGGGTTACGAAGTGCGCCAGGTAATCTCTTCTTCGCCATCGGCGCTGATGCGAATCCAGCGATCGGCAGCATCATCGCTTTCTTCTTCGACCCAGGTTCCCGGCGCACAGCGCACTTCGACATCAAGGGCGGCGAAAGCGGCACGGG
The DNA here is from genome assembly GCF_900187465.1 of Pseudomonas sp. Irchel 3A18. Classification (NCBI taxonomy): domain Bacteria; kingdom Pseudomonadati; phylum Pseudomonadota; class Gammaproteobacteria; order Pseudomonadales; family Pseudomonadaceae; genus Pseudomonas; species Pseudomonas sp. Irchel 3A18. The sequence continues at coordinate 138,015 of NZ_FYDI01000002.1, read as the reverse complement.
CGCAGGCGATGTCGTCTTCCCATGGTGTCTTGTCGCTTTCCAGGTAAAGGCTGTTCCATTTGCCCACGGCCTTTGGCAGCCAGGTCACAGGAACATTGCCGGCCTTGCACTTCCAGGTCTGGCCTTTCTGGGTCCAGTCGCTGCAAGGGCCGAGCGCGGTGCCGAGCCATTGGGCAATGGCCTTGTGATCGACGTCTTCGTCTTTGAGGTAAATCTCGATATCGGGTTGGCGCATGGGGGCCTCACTTGAATGCTACAGCAGCACGAAATAATCGTAGCGCATGGAAACGGTGACCTTGAACGGTCCGGGGTGCTCGATGACAGCCGTGCGGCGCTCGGCGCTGGCACGCCATCCATGGGGCGTCATGGCCAGCAGGTCGGCGCGGGACTGCCCGTCGATCAGCTTCAGGGTGTAGCGCAGGGTTTCGCTGTGTTGTAACTGCATGCCTTCCGGCACCAGAGCCAGGTGCTTGTCGTCGGCATAATCGCGAACCTCATCATAGAGCCGCTGGCGCAGCTCCATCAGATGGTCGTTGGTGGGGCCGACGCGCATCAGTCCGCCGCCGGGACTCAGCAAACGCTTGGCTTCTTTCCAGTCCAGAGGGCTGAAAACGCTGGCCAGAAACTGGCAGCTGGCGTCTGGCATTGGCACACGGGCCATGCTGGCGACCATCCAGGTCAGCTTCGGGTTACGGCGGCAGGCGCGCTTGACCGCTTCGCGGGAAATATCCAGCGCATAGCCATCGGCATCAGGCAGGGCCTCGGCGATCTGCGCCGTGTAGTAACCCTCGCCACAGCCGATATCCAGCCAGCGAGCCGGGGCACGTTCTGCAGCCAGCTCGGCCAGACGCTGAGCCACCGGCGCGTAATGCCCGGCATTCAGGAAGTCGCGTCGGGCCTCGACCATGGCCTGATTGTCGCCAGGGTCACGGCTGTTCTTGTGCTGCACCGGCAACAGGTTCAGATAGCCCTGACGTGCACGGTCGAAGCGATGATTGGCGGGGCATACCACGCCATTGTCGGCGGCGCCCAGAGGCGCCGAACAGATTGGGCAGGTCAGCATCAGGCGAGCAACTTGACCATGGTCTGGTAGTAGATCTCGGTCAGGACATCGAGGTCGCTGGCCAGGATACGTTCGTTGACCTGGTGGATGGTCGCGTTGACCGGCCCCAGTTCAACCACCTGAGTCCCCAGGGTTGCGATGAAACGGCCATCCGAAGTGCCGCCACTGGTGGACGCCTTGGTTTCACGGCCGGTGACTTTCCTGATGCTGTCTGAAACCGCATCCAGCAAAGCGCCGGGTTCGGTCAGGAACGGCAGGCCCGACAGCGCCCAGTCCACATGCCAGTCCAGGCCGTGTCTGTCGAGGATGGTGGCGACACGCTGTTGCAAACCTTCGACGGTGGATTCGGTCGAGAAGCGGAAGTTGAATACTGCCACCAGATCACCGGGGATCACGTTGGTCGCGCCAGTGCCCGAATTGAGGTTGGATATCTGGAAGCTGGTCGGCGGGAAAAAGGCATTGCCATCGTCCCAGTGCTCGGCGGCCAGTTCGGCCAGCGCCGGAGCGGCCAGATGAATCGGGTTTTTCGCCAGATGCGGGTAGGCCACATGGCCCTGAATGCCGCGCACGGTGAGCTTGGCGCCCAGCGAGCCGCGACGTCCGTTTTTCACCACATCGCCCACCAGCGTGGTGCTCGACGGTTCGCCGACGATGCACCAGTCCAGGCGCTCTTTACGGGCTGCCAGACGTTCAACCACGGCCTTGGTGCCATGGTGTGCCGGACCTTCTTCGTCGCTGGTGATCAGGAATGCCACCGAACCCTTGTGGTCAGGGTAATCGCTGACGAAACGCTCGCACGCCACCACCATCGCCGCCAGACTGCCTTTCATGTCCGCTGCGCCACGACCGCAGAGCATGCCGTGCTCATCGATCAGTGCATCGAACGGATCGGTCTGCCAGGCCTGGACCGGGCCGGTGGGAACCACATCGGTGTGACCGGCGAAGCACAGCACCGGACCTTCGCTGGTGCCATGGGTGGCCCAGAAGTTGTCGACGTCTTCGATGCGCATGGGCTCCAGCTTGAAGCCCGCACCGCCCAGACGTTGCATCATCACCGTCTGGCAATCGGCATCGACCGGAGTGACCGAAGGACGGCGAATCAGGTCGCAGGCGAGTTGAAGCGTGGGCGAAAGGTCGGCTGGGGCTGTCATGAACAGAACTCCGGGAACAAGGCTGTGGGCGCGAAAAGGCGGATATCTTAAAGCAAAACGAAGTTAAACGGCGTTCATGACCGCCGTTCAATACCCGGACCTTCAATCTCGCTGTCATTTGCGCATGAATATTGCCCCGGTCAGTGATGCCACAAGCGCCAGCAGACCACCGAGCAGGAACGCCGCGCCATAGCCGCCGCTCAAGGCTTCAAGTGCGGTGTGGCCTGCTTCTGTGAGTCGTTCGCTGTAATGCGAAGCCAGGCTGCTGATAATCGCCAGACCCAGCGCGCCTCCCATCATGAAAGAGGTATTGACGATGCCCGAAGCGATACCTTCTTCGCCGGTCTTTGCATCACTCATGGCGGCCACCAGTATCGGGTTGAAACCCATGCCTGCACCCACGCCGATCAGCAGCATCCCCGGCAGGATATCCAGCAGGAAATTGCCATCGACGGGTGCCCTGGCCAACAGGAAAAGACCTGCGGCAGCGAGCCCCAGCCCAAGAACCAGCGGCAGTTTGACGCCGTAGCGAATGATGAGTCTCGAAGACAGGAGCAATGAACACAGTGCCATCACCAGATTGGCCGGAAGAAACGCCAGGCCGACTTCAAGAGGTGAGTAGTCCAGTACTTGTTGAAGATACAGGGCACAAAGAAAAAACCAGGCGAACATGGAAGTTGCCCAAAGCATTCCGATGAAGTTTGCCGTTGTCAGATTTCTTGAGTGGAAAAGTCGTACAGGAATCAGAGGAACTTTCGTACAAAGTTCTATCCGGATAAATACAATGAACATTAGGGTTGCCAAGGTCAGTTGGCTTACTGTTGTTTTAGAAGTCCAGCCAATATGATTGCCATTCATGATTGCATAAACGGCCACTATCAACGCTGCAATTATGGTAATGGCACCTGCTATGTCCAGGGCGCCTTTTTCTGTTATTTCGACAGGTGGCAGCAAGCGCCGACTCAGTGCGAGAACAAGAACGCCTATCGGCAGGTTGATCAGGAAAATCGCATACCACTCATAAAGGTCGGTCAGGACGCCACCGAGCAGTACACCGATGCTGCCGCCACCGGTACATACGAAGCTGTAGGCACCAATGGCTTTTGCACGTTCGGACGGGTCCGTGAACAGGCGAATGATGAGCGACAGCGCCGTCGAGGTCAGCAGTGCACCGCCAAAGCCTTGAAGTGCGCGGGCTGCGATAAGCGTCTCTTGAGTCGTTGCGATACCGCAGGCCAGTGATGCCAGGGTAAACAGGCTGGTGCCCCAGACGAAAATCATCCGCTGTCCGTACAGGTCTCCAAGGCGGCCACCCAGCAACAGGAACCCGCCAAAGGTCAGCAGATAGACATTGATGACCCATGCCAGCGAGACATCATCAAAGCCCAGATCAAGTTTGATAGAGGGAAGTGCAACATTCACGATCGTCGTATCCAGCACGATCATCAGGGTTGCCAGACAGATAACGGCTAACGCTTGCCAGCGCTTTTCCTGAAAGGCAGTTTGCTCCATGGGGGAGGGAAGTGGGTCGGTGCGGGTAGAACTCATGAACATACATCCGTTTTGTAGTTTTTCTGATTGCACAGATCTGAAACTTTCTGGAAGGGCAGGATATAGAACTCATGTCGTCAGTGTGTTGCGGTACTGATTCTGATTTATAAACAAAATAATTCAGTGAAAAGGTTTTCTATGTAGGGCGGTGGTAAGTTGTTCCCGCTTGTAAAGGGAGTCTATGCATATTTGGCCGGTACTCTGCAGGCGCTGATTGCAAACCGGGCGATGATAAGGGTGCCGCGCCTCTGCCAAACCTCTTATAATGCGCGCCGGTTTTTCGGGGTAATTGACATGAGCACAGAAGATCCACGGTTCGCAGGCATCGCCCGTTTGTACGGCATCGAGGGGCTGGAGCGCTTGCGTGCAGCTCATGTGGCCGTGGTCGGTATCGGCGGCGTGGGTTCATGGGCGGCCGAGGCCATGGCGCGCTGCGGTGTGGGCGAGATTTCCCTGTTCGATATGGATGACGTCTGCGTCAGCAACAGCAATCGTCAGTTGCATGCGCTGGACAGCACGGTAGGGCGGCCCAAGGTCGAGGTCATGGCCGAGCGCATAAAGGCCATCAACCCTGCGTGTACGGTTCATGCGGTCAGCGATTTCGTGACCCGGGACACCATGGCGGATTACATCACCCCGGATCTGGACTTCGTGATCGACTGCATCGACAGCGTCAATGCCAAGGCAGCGCTGATTTCATGGTGCAAGCGACGCAAGATCCAGATCGTGACCACGGGAGGGGCTGGTGGGCAGATTGACCCCACCCAGATTCAGATCGGTGACCTGAACCGCACCTTCAACGATCCGCTGGCCTCCAAGGTACGCTCGACTCTGCGCCGCGAATACGGTTTCTCCCGTACGCCGAATCGTCACTACAGCGTGCCCTGTGTGTTTTCCAGCGAGCAACTGCGCTATCCCAAGCCCGATGGCAGCATCTGCCTGCAGAAGCGTTTCGTAGGTGATGGCGTCAAACTCGACTGCGCGGGAGGTTTCGGCGCGGTGATGATGGTGACGGCGACCTTCGGCATGGTCGCGGCCACCCGGGCTATCGACAAGCTGGTGGCCGGAGCACGACGCCCGTCCGAGCGTGCAAAACCGGTTTCGGTCCCGCTGCCTCAGGCGTGAGCCAGTTGCCGCATCTTTTGCAGCACGGCGTTGAGGCCGTTGCTGCGCGAAGGTGACAGCTGGCGACTCAGGCCCAATTGGTTGAACCAGTCGGGCAGGTCAACTTCCAGCAGCTCCTGCTCTGACAGGCCATTGACCCGCTCCAGCAGCAGCGCCACCAGACCGCGAATCAACCGGGCGTCGCTGGCAGCCCGAAACTGCCAGCGTCCATCGCTGACAGCGCCCAGTAACCAGACCTTGCTTTCACAGCCCTGCACCAGATGCTCTTCGGACTTTTCGTCGTCACTCAGGGCGGGCAGCCGGTCGCCCCATTGCATCAGCAGACGAGCGCGTTGTTCCCAGCCTTGAAGCTGGCTGAAGGTGTCCAGCGCGGTTTGTGCACCTGTGGTCAGGGTCATCGCAGCAACTCCAGCGCCTGATCCAGAGCACTGAAAAAGCGCAGCAAGTCATCCGAATCGTTGTACAGGCCAAGTGATACACGGATTGCGCCCGGCAGCCCGAGACTCTTGAGCAGCGGCATCGCGCAATGATGGCCAGCGCGCACGGCAATGCCCTGTTCAGTCAGCAGGTGAGCCAGATCGGCGTTATGCACGCCATCGACCACGAAGCTGACCAGTGCCAGTTCCGGCGAACCCAGCACGCGAATGCCTTCGCGCTGTTGCAAGCCCTCCAGAAGACGCTGATGCAGCCGGGTTTCATGCTCGGCCACGGCCTGCTGATCCAGACTGTCCAGATAATCCAGTGTCGCTCCCAGGCCGATCACGCTGGCAATCGGCGGCGTACCGGCCTCGAAGCCCAGGGGCGCGGGGCGGAAACTGGCCTGCTGATAATCGGCGTCGAGCACCATTTCGCCGCCGTATTGCCAGTGCTTCAGGCGTGGCAGGGCGGTGTTGCTGGCATACAGCACGCCGAGCCCGTCCGGGCCGTAGAGCTTGTGGCTGGAAAACACATAGAAGTCGCAACCCAGTGCCTGCACATCATGCCGACCATGGACCACGCCCTGCGCACCATCCACCACCGTCAATGCGCCTTGCGCCCTGGCCAGTTCCATCAGGCGCGGCAAGGGCTGCCAGGCACCGAGGACGTTGGAGAGCTGACTGACCGCCAGCAGGCGAGTGCGCGGACCGATCAGTGCAGTGGCCGCATTCAGATCGATCAGGCCATGGCTGTCGAGAGGCAGGATCACCAGTTTCAGGTCGCGACGCTGAGCCAGTTGTTGCCAGGGCAACAGGTTGGCGTGGTGTTCCAGAGCGCTGATGACGATCTCGTCGCCAGGGGCGAATTCCTGCTCCAGACCATAGGCCAGCAGGTTGAGGGCCGAGGTCGCGCCATGGGTGAAAATGATCTGGCCGGATTCATGGGCGTTCAGCCAGTGAGCGACCTTGTTGCGGCTGTCCTCGAACGCCTGGGTGGCATGGGCACCAGGTAAATGCTGCGCACGATGCACATTGGCGGCACCGTTTGCGTAGTAATGGGTCAGGGCATTGATCAATGCCTGGGGTTTTTGCGTGGTTGCGGCGCTGTCCAGATAGGTCTGGCCCTGGCGCTGAAGGGCGTCGATGGCAGGAAAGTCAGCGCGCCATGGAGAAATGAGGGGCATTGTTCATCCTGCTTCGATGGAGCGGGTACAGGGTGCGAAGCCCTGTACCCGACACGGCATCAGTTATGAGCGTGCAGTGCTTCGTTCAGCTCGATGGCCGACTTGTGGGTTTTGCATTCCACCGCGCCGGTCTGCGAGTTGCGACGGAACAGCAAGTCAGTCTGGCCTGCGAGATCGCGGGCCTTGACGACTTTGACCAGCTCGTTGTTTTCATCGAGCAGAGCGACTTTGGTGCCAGCGGTGATGTACAGGCCGGCTTCGACGGTGTTGCGGTCGCCCAACGGAATGCCGATACCGGCGTTGGCACCGATCAGGCAGCCTTCGCCAACCTTGATGACGATGTTGCCGCCACCGGACAGGGTGCCCATGGTCGAGCAGCCGCCGCCCAGGTCGGAACCCTTACCGACGAAGACGCCTGCCGAAACACGGCCTTCGATCATGCCTGGCCCTTCGGTGCCGCCGTTGAAGTTGACGAAACCTTCGTGCATCACGGTGGTGCCTTCGCCCACGTAGGCGCCCAGGCGAACACGTGCGCTGTCAGCGATACGCACGCCACTCGGCACTACGTAGTCGGTCATTTTCGGGAACTTGTCCACCGAGAAGACTTCCAGCAGCTCGCCCTTCAGGCGTGCTTCGAGTTGACGCTCGGCCAGCTCGGCCAGATCCACGGCACCCTGGCTGGTCCATGCAACGTTTGGCAACAGCGGGAAGATACCGGCCAGATTCAGGCCGTGTGGCTTGGCCAGACGATGGGACAGCAGGTGCAGCTTGAGGTAGGCCTCAGGCGTAGAAGTCAGCGGCGCATCTTCTGCCAGCAGAGTGGCGACCAGCGGCTTGTGGCTTTCTGCCAGGCGAGTCAGCAGAGCCGCTTGGGTGGCATCGATGGACTTGACCGCATCGGCCAGTTTCGAGGCTTGATCGGTGTTGAACGCAATGGCCTGGTTGCCAGCGGTGTAGCCCAGAACCGGCGCGATAGCGGCAATCAGCTCAGCCGACGGGTTGATCAACGGCTGGGCGTAAAAGACTTCCAGCCACGCGCCTTGACGGTTTTGGGTGCCGACACCGAAGGCCAGGCTGAACAGGGTAGTAGACATGCAAATTCCTCTTGCCAATTAAAGGGCCATCTCAATCAGGCGATGGCCGTTGCATACAGGTCGGGTTTGAAACCAATCAGGGTTTTATCGCCAAGATCCAGCACCGGGCGCTTGATCATCGACGGTTGCGCGAGCATCAGTTCGATTGCCTTTGCCTGATCGAGATCGGCCTTCTGTCCGTCATCGAGCTTGCGAAAGGTCGTCCCCGCGCGGTTCAACACCACTTGCCAGCCGTGTTCATCGCACCACTGCGTCAGGTGCTCACGGTCAATGCCAAGGGTCTTGTAATCATGAAACTCGTAGCTCACAGCATGTTCATCGAGCCAGGTACGCGCTTTTTTCATCGTGTCGCAGGCTTTGATGCCGTATAGACAAATGCCTTTGCTGCCATCGGCGGAATTTCCCATTGCCCAAATGCCTCATGCATCCCGAAAAAACAGCCAGCGATTATGCCACGCCCAAACGCACTGTGCCCGGGCTGTCGCGATATCTGTCGGACAATCCGGGCGCAATGAGAGCGTAGCGCAGCGTCTATACCTTGGTGGCGATGACAAACTGACTGTCAGGAGGTTGCGCCTGATGCCGGTGCCGGGCTCGAAGATGCGACAGGTGCCTGGGCGCTCGCCGTACTGGCTCCAGGCAGAGGCTTCTCTTCTTCCTCTTCTCTGGTTTGTCCTGAATTCATTTCGGCGATCATTTCAAACAGGGTCTGAGAGGGCTTGGTTTTATCTTCTTTCTTGAGCGCGGCAATGCCTTCTTCGAGGTTCATGTGTTGCAGCAGCCACTCTGCCGAGCCTTTCTCTTCCGGGCTGACGTTGTTGAGGAAGGTCAGGCCTGCTTCGTAGTGTTTGGCAGGGTTGGCGGTGAAGGCGTTGGCGGCATTGCTGTCGTACAGGCCCATTGCAATGCCTTGCTGGCGACTCATGGCGCTGGTGGCGGCTTGTTGTTCCTCTTTGGTAAAGAGCCCGTCTTTATTGCTGCTGACGGCATAAAGCGAGCGCCGGTCGAGATCGCCCAGCAGGGAGTTGGTGTCGCGCCCTTCATAGCTATTACGGTCGTAAGGTGTGCCGCTGGCTTCCATTTGCGCGTATTTGTCATTCATGCGTGCGCGGGCGTCAGTGGCGACATCGGCAAAGGTCAGCCCTTTGGAACTGGTGGCCAGCCCCGGATTGGCGGGTGCCATGATCAGGGCGGAGGTGCTCATGCCGGGACGAGCCGGAAATAGTGAGCTGGCAGAAGAGGTCGTCTGGCTGAGTTGCAGGGCAACGTTGGAGAAGGTCGCTTGATCCGTCCCCTTAGGCTGTTGGGTTGTTTCTGGGGGTGTTGTGACTGAAGTTGTAAGTGCAGCGGTTTTGCTGGCAGCAGTGTTTGCAGTTTCAAGGCTGCTGTAGGTGGAAATGGCCGTGTTCGACAGCGTCGATACGAGGTTCATATGCTCTTCCATGAAGTGAGTATGCGAACTGTATCGACTTTGTAACCTGTTTCTGTAGCACACAGACTGTGTCGGAACAGGTTTATTCCATGGCACATTGCGTGCCATGGAATCGCAACACTCAGCGTGTGATAAAGGCGCGAATCCGCTCGGCGGCTTCGATGCATTCGGCCAGCGGTGCAACCAGCGCCAGGCGTACGCGGCCAGCGCCAGGGTTGACGCCATTGGCTTCGCGGGACAGGTAGGAGCCCGGCACAACCGTTACATGCTGGTCGGCGAACAGGTCGCGGCAGAATTCGGCGTCGTCCTTGCCCACGTTTGGCCACAAGTAGAAACCACCATCCGGGCGTTGGACATCCAGCACGGGGGCGAGGATTTCCAGGACTGCGTCGAACTTCTCGCGATACAGGTCGCGGTTGGCGCGTACGTGTTCTTCGTCATTCCAGGCTGCGATGCTGGCCAGTTGGGTTTGAACCGGCATGGCGCAGCCGTGGTAGGTGCGGTACAGCAGGAAAGCCTTGAGGATGTCGGCGTCACCGGCCACGAAGCCTGAACGCAGGCCTGGCAGGTTGGAGCGCTTGGACAGGCTGTGGAAGACCACGCAACGCTTGAAGTCCTGGCGGCCCAGTTCGGCGCAGGCGGTGAGCAGGCCGGGCGGCGGTGTCTGCTCGTCGAAGTACAACTCGCTGTAGCACTCGTCCGCGGCGATCACGAAATCGTATTCGTCGGCCAGGGCAATCAGCTTTTTCAGGGTCGGCAGCGGGATCAGCGCGCCGGTCGGGTTGCCGGGCGAGCACAGGAACAGGATCTGGCAGCGCTTCCAGATATCAGGTGTGACAGCGTCGAAATCGGGATTGAAACCGTTTTCGCTCAGGCAAGGCAGGTAGTGCGGCTGAGCGCCGGCCAGGAATGCTGCGCCTTCGTAGATCTGATAGAACGGGTTGGGGCTGACCACCAGGCCATCGTCGCTGCGGTTGACCACGGTCTGGGTGAAGGCAAACAGCGCTTCGCGGGTGCCGTTGACCGGCAGTACGTTGCGTGCCGGATCGATCCAGCCTTCGGGCACATTGAAACGACGGTTGCACCAGCCGGCAATGGCTTCGCGCAGGGCCGGGATACCCAGCGTCGTTGGATAGACCGCCATTTGATCGAGGTTGTCGGCCAGGGCCTTGGCGACGAACTCGGGTGAACGATGCTTCGGCTCGCCGATAGACAAGGCCACGGGGCGCTTGTCCGGGTTGGGCGTCACGCTGCCGAGCAGGGCGCGAAGCTTCTCGAACGGGTAAGGCTGAAGCTGTTGCATGGCGTTGTTCATGATGCTGGGTCCTCAATGGCTGAGCGCCGAGTCGATTCGTTAGATACTGATCCGCAAACTGCTGTCCGGCTCGGAATTGACACTCAATTGCTTGGCGATGGCTTCCTGCAGGCGGCTGCATAACTGAGGATCAGACAGTGGTTGATTGTTGGCGTCGGTGATGAAAAACACGTCTTCCACTCGCTCTCCCAGGGTCGCGATCTTGGCGTTTTGCAGGGACAGGTCGAACTCCAGAAAAATCTTGCCGATGCGTGCCAGCAGTCCTGGGCGGTCGGGGGCCAGCAGTTCCAGCACGGTCACCGGGCGTTGAGCATCGTTGTGGATGGTCACCTGGGGCGCGAAGGCAAAATGCTTGAGCTGGCGCGGTACGCGACGCTTGATGATGGTCGGGTAGTTGTCCGGGGTGCGCAGCGCTTCGGTCAGGCCGTCACGGATTTGCCGGGTTCGCTCGGGATTGTCGCCGATTGAACCGCCATCGTTGTCCAGCACGATATAGGTATCGAGGGTGAACTGGCTGCTGGACGTAATGATGCGGGCGTCATGGATGTTCAGGTTCAACTGGTCCATCGCGGCCACGGTCACAGCGAAGAAGTCATGCTGGTCCGGTGCGTAGATGAAAATCTGGGTGCCGCCCTCGAACTCGCGCTGGGTGGTTTCCTTGATCAGCACCAACGGGCCGCCATCGGCAGGCTGCTGCAGGATGGCATCGCTGTGCCAGGCCACATCGCCAGCGGTATGGCGCAGGAAGTAATCGTCACCCAGGGCTGACCAGAGCTGTTCCACATCGTCCGGGTCGATGCCGTTGCGCACCAGGATGTCCAGGGCTGCAATCTGCGTACGACGAATCTGTTCTTCGCGGTCGACCGGGTTTTCCAGTCCGCGGCGCAAGGCCCGCTTGGTTTCGGTATACAACTGGCGCAGCAGGCTGGCGCGCCAGGAGTTCCAGAGCGTCGGGTTGGTTGCGTTGATGTCGGCGACGGTCAGTACATAGAGGTAATCCAGATGCACCTCGTCGCCGACGAACTGCGCGAAGTCGTGGATGACCTGAGGGTCGGAAAGGTCTTTGCGCTGCGCGGTGGTGGACATCACCAGATGGTTGCTGACCAGCCAGGCGATCAGGCGTGTGTCCCATGCTGGCAGATGGTGGCGTATGCCGAAGGCCTCGGCATCCACGGCACCCAGTTCGGAGTGGTCGCCGCCGCGTCCCTTGCCGATGTCGTGATACAGACCGGCCAGATAGGCGAGCTCCGGCTTGGGCAGGCGCGCCATGAGCTTGCTGGCCAGAGGGAATTTCTCGGCCACATCGGCGTATTGCAGCCTGCGCATGTGCTTGATCAGGTTCAGCGTGTGCGCATCCACCGTATAGATGTGGAACAGGTCATGCTGCATCTGGCCCACGATATGGCCGAATTCGGGCAGGTACAGGCCCAGGATTCCATAGCGGTTCATCCGGCGCAGGTTGCGGTGGATGCCTTGCTCGCACTTGAATAGCTCGATGAACAGGCTGGTATTGCGGATATCGTTGCGGAAATCGTCGTTGATCAGGTGCCGGTGTTCGCGCAGCAGGCGAATCGTGTCGGCTCGCACGCCCTTGATCTCCGGGCGTTGAGCCATCAGCACGAAGATTTCGATCATGGCGAACGGCGTGCGCTTGAAGACGTTCGGCTTCGTGGCTTCGATATAACCGTCATGCAACTGGAAGCGTGAATTGATCGGCTGCGTGCTGCTGCCGTCATCCTCCACCAGAATGACTTCTTCAAAGTGCTGGATGATCAGGTCGCTCAGTTCGGCGATGCTCATGACCACGCGGTAGTACTTCTGCATGAAGCGTTCGATGGCCAGCTTCGCATCGCTGTCCTGATAACCCAGCAGGCCAGCGATGCTGCTCTGGTAATCGAACAGCAGCCGGTCTTCGGATCGCCCGGCCAGCATGTGCAGGGCGTAGCGCACTTTCCAGAGGAACTCCTGGGAAGAGGCGAGCAGGTTGTTCTCGCTTTCCAGCAGGAAACCTTCACCCGCCAGTGCGTGCAGGTTCAGGGTGCCGTATTGGCGCCGGGCGACCCAGAGGATGGTCTGGATGTCCCGCAGGCCACCGGGGGAACCTTTGACGTTGGGCTCCAGGTTGTATTCGGTGTCGTTGTATTTGTGGTGCCGTTTCTTCTGTTCGGCGCGTTTGGCCAGGAAGAAGTCCTTGCTCGGCCACATATGCTGCGTGCTGGTGACTTCCAGCATCCGCTGGCGCAGGTGCTCGGGGCCAGCGATGGTGCGGCTTTCCATCAGATTGGTGATGACGGTCAGGTCCGCCATGCCTTCCTGGGCGCACTCATCCACAGAACGCACGCTTTGCCCGACTTCAAGGCCAATATCCCACAGCAGGGTCAGGAAGCGCTCGATGGAGTCGCGAAAGACTTCGTGATCGGCGCTGTCCAGCAGGATCAGCAGGTCGATATCCGAATAAGGGTGCAGTTCGCCACGACCGTAGCCGCCGACCGCCAGCAGGGCGATGTCGGCGTCTTCGCTCCAGTCGAACTGATCCCAGGCCTGTTGCAGGATGTTATCCACGAACCAGGCCCGATCCTCGATCAGGCGGCGAATATTCCGGCCTTCACGAAAGCGCTCGTCGAGCACGTCACGCGCTTTGCGGATGGCTTTCTTGAAAGCGGCGATGGGGCTTGCCTTCAAGGCCAGTTCGGCCTGGAACTGGCCGCGGTCGAACAAATCGGGATCCACCTGCGGCATGGAGCGGCTTTCCTTTATATCTATATCTGGCTGTGCGGGCTGGGTGTCGGGCGAACAGGTCGTGTCAGGCTGATGTCCGCGCGATGGTGTCGTCGCTGCGCAGGGTGAAAATCTCATAGCCGTCAGCGGTCACCAGAATCGTGTGCTCCCATTGTGCCGAGAGTTTGCGATCCTTGGTGATAGCGGTCCAGCCGTCGCCGAGAATCTTGGTGTCGGCGCGACCCTGGTTGATCATCGGCTCGATGGTGAAGGTCATGCCTTCAAGCAGCTCGATGCCGGTGCCAGCCTCGCCATAATGCAGTACCTGCGGTTCTTCGTGAAAGACCTTGCCGATGCCGTGGCCGCAGAATTCACGAACGACGGAGAAGCCGTTCTTTTCGGCGTGCTTCTGGATCACCGAACCGATATCCCCCAGGCGCGTGCCCGGACGGACGATCTCGATGGCCTTGTACAGGCATTCCTGAGTGATCTTCGACAGGCGCTCGGCCCACTCAGGCACCTTGCCTACGTGAAACATCTTGCTGGTGTCACCGTGATAACCGTCCTTGATGACGGTGATGTCGATATTCAGGGTGTCGCCATTCTTGAGCTGCTTCTCGCCGGGAATGCCATGGCAGACCACATGGTTGATCGAGGTGCAGATCGACTTGGGGAAGCCTTTGTAGTTGAGCGGCGCCGGAATCGCCTGTTGTTCGTTGACGATGTAGTCGTGGCAGATGCGGTCGAGTTCTTCGGTGGTGACACCGGGCTTGACGTGGGGGGTGATCATTTCCAGTACTTCGGCGGCCAGACGACCGGCGATGCGCATCTTTTCGATGTCTTCTGGAGTCTTGAGGGTCACGGTCATTCGAATTTCTCTCTGCGTGGTTGCACGCGGTCAATGCGAAAAGTGACGATTCTATCAGACCCGGGCTCATGACTAGCGCTTCCTTCTATAAAGGAAACACAGGGGAATCTGTCTGTTTTCAAAAGGATGGAGAAACAAGCGTGTGATTCGGGTTTCGCTGGCTTTCCTTTTGTGATATAAAATGCGCCGCTTTCCAAGGTCCGTCCTGGAAGCTTAAACCCACACACGTGTCGACACGATGACCTGGGTGCCTTTGGCGGCTCGCCACTGGTTGGTCATTGGGATACGTGGAGGCCTAACCCGACTTATCAAGGAACTATCATGTCCCAAGTCAATATGCGCGATATGCTGAAGGCCGGTGTGCACTTCGGTCACCAAACCCGTTACTGGAATCCGAAAATGGGTAAGTACATTTTCGGCGCGCGTAACAAGATTCACATCATCAACCTTGAAAAAACCCTGCCAATGTTCAACGAAGCTCTGACTTTCGTTGAGCGCCTGGCTCAGGGCAAAAACAAGATTCTGTTCGTCGGCACCAAGCGTTCCGCTGGCAAGATCGTTGCTGAAGAAGCAGCACGTTGCGGTTCGCCGTACGTCGATCACCGCTGGTTGGGCGGCATGCTGACCAACTTCAAGACCATCCGTCAGTCGATCAAACGTCTGCGCGAGCTGGAAGTACAGGCTGAAGACGGTACTTTCGCCAAGCTGACCAAGAAAGAAGCCCTGATGCGCACCCGTGATCTGGAAAAACTGGATCGCAGCCTGGGTGGTATCAAGGACATGGGCGGTCTGCCTGATGCACTGTTCGTTATCGACGTTGATCACGAGCGCATTGCTATCACCGAAGCCAACAAACTGGGCATCCCGGTTATCGGCGTAGTCGATACCAACAGCAGCCCGGAAGGCGTTGACTACATCATCCCAGGCAACGATGACGCAATCCGCGCTATCCAGCTGTACATGGGTTCGATGGCTGACGCTGTTATCCGTGGTCGCAACAATGTCGCTGGCGGCACCGACGTATACGTCGAAGAAGCTCCAGCTGCAGCAGCTGTAGAAGGCTGAGTAACAAACGCTTAGCGTTTACTCAGTACGCGAAAAGGGGGCTTGGCCCCCTTTTTGCCCCCTCGAAAATGATTTGTTGGCGTGACCGTGGGCTGCTTGTCATGTGTTGCTGTCACCCTGATTTTTCAAGAATTTGAACGCCCGTTTACCCGGGTGGAATGGTTGAAAACCTATCCAAGAGGATTTTGAAATGGCAGAGATTACTGCAGCGTTGGTCAAAGAACTGCGCGAGCGTACCGGCGAAGGCATGATGGATTGCAAAAAGGCCTTGACCAAGGCTGGCGGCGACATCGAAAAAGCCATCGACGACATGCGTGCTTCCGGCGCCATCAAGGCTGCCAAGAAAGCAGGCAACGTTGCTGCTGAAGGCGCTATCGGCGTTAAAGTCGGTGCAGACGGCAAAGCTGCTGTCATCATCGAAGTCAACTCCCAGACCGACTTCCTGGCTCTGCAGGACGACTTCAAGAACTTCGTGAACAGCAGCATCGAAAAAGCTTTCGCTGACAAGCTGACTGACGCAGCTCCGCTGATCGAAGCTCAGGAAGCCGAGCGTACCGCCCTGGTTGCCAAGGTTGGCGAAAACGTCAACATCCGTCGCCTGGCTCGCATCGAAGGTGACGTGGTCAATGCTTACCTGCACGGCAACAAGATCGGTGTAGTCGTGGCTCTGAAAGGCGGTGACGCCGAGCTGGCCAAAGACATCGCCATGCACGCTGCTGCAAGCAACCCTGAGTTCCTGCTGCCTTCGGAAGTTTCGGCTGAAGCGATCGAGCGCGAGAAGGGCGTCTTCCTGCAACTGAACGAAGACAAGATCAAAGGCAAGCCTGCTGAAATCGTCGAGAAAATGGTGAGCGGTCGTATCACCAAGTTCCTGGCCGAAGCCAGCCTGGTTGAGCAAGCATTCGTCAAGAACCCGGAAATCACCGTTGGTGCTCTGGCGAAGAAAGCTGGCGCTGAAATCGTTTCTTTCACCTACTTCAAAGTGGGCGAAGGCATCGAGAAGCCAGTCGACAACTTCGCTGAAGAAGTTGCTGCTCAAGTAGCTGCAAGCCAGAAGTAAGACGGTTTTACAACTGTCGCCCCAAAGAGGCTGCCCGCTCACGCGCGCGGCCTCTTTGTCAAAAAAGAAAGGGAATTTCCCTTTGAGAATTGGCCGGTAAGGCTGCATTCTCCAGACGCTCTTGCAGCGTCAAGCTAGAGTAAGCGCAGGCCTGAAACGGCCCGCACAGATTTTTTTCAGAAAACGCCGCAGGAGAGATTCGCAATGGCTCAGCAGGGCAGTGGTTATCAGGCTCGCTATAAACGCATTCTACTCAAGCTTAGCGGCGAGGCCCTGATGGGGTCGGAAGATTTCGGTATCGACCCCAAGGTACTGGATCGCATGGCGCTGGAAGTCGGCCAGCTGGTGGGTATCGGCGTTCAGGTCGGGCTGGTTATCGGCGGTGGCAACCTGTTTCGTGGCGCAGCCCTGAGTGCCGCCGGCATGGATCGGGTAACGGGCGATCACATGGGCATGCTGGCCACTGTGATGAATGCTCTGGCAATGCGTGACGCGCTGGAGCGGGCCAACATCTCGGCTATCGTGATGTCCGCCATCTCCATGATGGGCGTGACCGATCACTACGATCGTCGCAAGGCCATGCGCCATCTCAATTCCAAGGAAGTCGTCATCTTTGCTGCCGGAACCGGCAATCCGTTTTTCACTACGGATTCGGCTGCCTGCCTGCGAGCGATCGAAATCGATGCCGATGTCGTCCTCAAGGCGACCAAGGTCGATGGCGTCTACACCGCAGACCCGTTCAAGGACCCGAATGCCGAGAAGTTCGATCATCTGTCTTACGATGAAGTGCTGGATCGCAAGCTGGGTGTAATGGATCTGACGGCTATCTGCCTGTGTCGCGATCACAAGATGCCGTTGCGCGTCTTCAATATGAACAAACCCGGCGCCCTGCTGAATATCGTACATGGTGGCGCTGAAGGAACCCTGATCGAGGAAGTTCAACAATGATCAACGAAATCAAGAAAGACGCTCAGACTCGTATGCAGAAGAGCCTCGAGTCGCTGGCGCACGCATTCAGCCGCATTCGTACTGGCAAGGCGCACCCGGATATCCTCGAAGGTGTCATGGTGCCTTACTACGGCTCCGATACCCCGATCAAGCAAGTGGCCAACATCACCGTCAAGGACTCCCGTACCCTTCAGGTCGTGGCGTTCGAGCGCAACATGCTGGGCGCGGTCGACAAGGCAATCCAGAGCTCCGGTCTGGGCTTCAACCCTACCAACCTGGGCGAACTGCTGCTGATCAGCATGCCGGCCCTGACCGAAGAAACCCGCAAGGGCTTCACCAAGCAGGCTCGTGACGCTGCCGAAGATGCACGTGTTGCCGTACGAAACATCCGTCGTGACGCGCTGAGCCAGTACAAGGATCTGGTCAAGGAAAAGGAAATCAGCGAAGACGAAGAGCGTCGTGCTGCTGATGACATCCAGAAACTGACCGACAAGTTCGTTGCGGACATCGAAGTGGCGGTGAAGCAGAAAGAAGCAGACCTGATGGCCGTATAAGGTTCGGGGCGCTTTCATGGAAAAGACAAAACCGGCCGCATCGTCTTCGGTGCCGCGTCATGTCGCGATTATCATGGATGGTAATAATCGCTGGGCCAAGAAGCGTCTGCTGCCAGGTGTTGCGGGTCACAAGGCAGGCGTTGATGCCGTGCGTGCGGTCATTGAGGTGTGTGCCGAGGCCAAGGTCGAGGTGCTGACGTTGTTCGCGTTCTCCAGCGAAAACTGGCAGCGTCCGGCCGAGGAGGTCGGGGCCTTGATGGAGTTGTTCTTCACAGCCCTGCGGCGCGAAACCCGTCGTCTGAACGAGAATGGCATCAGCCTGCGCATCATTGGTGATCGCTCGCGCTTCCATCCCGAGCTTCAGGCGGCCATGCGTGAGGCGGAGCAGCAGACGGCTGGCAACAACAGTTTCGTCCTGCAGGTCGCGGCCAATTATGGTGGGCAGTGGGATATCGCCCAGGCTGCCCAGCGTCTGTCCCGCGAGGTTCAGGCCGGGCATCTGCAGCCTGAAGACATCACCCCCGAACTGTTGCAGACCTGTCTGGCAACCGGCGATCTGCCGTTGCCGGACCTGTGTATCCGTACGGGTGGCGAGCACCGCATCAGTAACTTCCTGCTCTGGCAGTTGGCTTATGCCGAGCTGTATTTTTCCGACCTGTTCTGGCCGGACTTCAAACACGATGCCATGCGCGCTGCGCTGGCCGATTTCGCTTCGCGCCAACGTCGCTTCGGTAAAACCAGCGAACAGGTCGAAGCTGGAGCCCGGGTTTAATGCTGAAACAACGGATCATCACTGCGCTCATCCTGCTGCCGGTCGCTCTTTGCGGGTTCTTCCTGCTCAAGGGCGCCGACTTCGCCCTGTTCATCGGTCTGGTCGTGGTGCTGGGTGCCTGGGAATGGGCAAGGCTTGCAGGGCTTGTTTCCCAAGGCATGCGAGTGGCTTATGCCGCTGCAGTCGCCTTGTTGCTGTTTCTCATGTATCTGGTGCCGGGCCTTGCGCCCTGGATTCTCGTCGCGGCGGTTATCTGGTGGTGTGCGGCGACCTTTCTGGTTCTGACATTCCCCGACTCCAGTGATTACTGGGCGAGCGCTGCCTGCAAACTGGTCATTGGTCTGTTGATCCTGCTGCCTGCCTGGCAAGGACTTATCCTTATCAAGCAATGGCCTCTGGGCAATGGATTGATTCTGGCGGTCATGGTGCTGGTATGGGCGGCGGACATTGGCGCCTATTTCTCCGGCAAGGCATTTGGCAAGCGCAAGCTGGCACCCAAGGTCAGTCCGGGTAAAAGCTGGGAAGGTGTTTATGGTGGTCTGGTGGTCAGTCTGCTTATTACTGCTGGCGTAGGTCTTTCCCGCGGCTGGTCGGTTTCGCAGTTGATCGTCGCTCTTCTGGGCGCGGCTGCCATCGTCCTGATTTCCGTGGTCGGCGACCTGACCGAAAGCATGTTCAAGCGTCAGGCCGGCGTCAAGGACAGCAGCAACCTGCTGCCCGGTCATGGCGGCGTGCTGGATCGTATCGACAGCCTGACGGCTGCCATTCCGGTTTTTGCCGTGCTGCTCTGGGCTGCTGACTGGGGTGTGCTGTGAAGCCGCAACAGATTACCGTCCTGGGTGCTACCGGTTCGATTGGTCTCAGCACGCTGGATGTCATCGCTCGTCATCCGGGCCGGTATCAGGTTTTCGCACTGACCGGCTTCACCCGCCTGAAGGAATTGCTGGCGTTGTGCATCACGCACACGCCGCGTTTTGCCGTGGTGCCTACCCAGGATGTCGCCCGCAAGTTGCAGGATGATCTTGCTGCTGCCGGGCTCGATACCCGTGTGCTGGTGGGGGAGGGCGGATTGTGTGAAGTGTCCGCACATCCTCAGGTCGATGCTGTCATGGCGGCCATTGTCGGTGCAGCCGGTCTGCGGCCGACACTGGCGGCCGTCGAGGCAGGCAAGAAGGTTCTGTTGGCAAACAAGGAAGCGCTGGTCATGTCCGGCGCCCTGTTCATACAGGCCGTCCGGCAAAGCGGTGCGGTGCTGTTGCCTATCGACAGTGAGCACAATGCGATCTTTCAATGCCTGCCGGGAGATTTTTCCCGTGGCCTGAGTGTCGTGGGTGTCAGGCGCATTCTCCTGACCGCGTCGGGCGGGCCGTTTCGCAAGACGCCTTTGGCGCAACTGCATGACGTTACTCCCGAGCAGGCCTGCGCGCATCCTGTCTGGTCCATGGGGCGCAAGATCTCCGTGGATTCGGCGACCATGATGAACAAGGGGCTTGAACTGATCGAAGCCTGCTGGCTGTTCGATGCTCGCCCGGATCAGGTTGAAGTCGTCATTCATCCCCAGAGCGTGATCCACTCGATGGTGGATTATGTGGATGGTTCGGTATTGGCGCAGCTTGGCAATCCGGACATGCGTACCCCGATTGCCAATGCGCTGGCCTGGCCGCAGCGGATGGATTCTGGCGTTTCGCCGCTGGACCTGTTCCGTATCGGTCAACTGGATTTCGAGGAGCCTGACGAGGAGCGTTTTCCGTGCCTGCGACTGGCCCGGCAGGCGGCTCAGGCAGGAGGAAGTGCTCCGGCCATGCTCAATGCTGCGAATGAAGTGGCTGTCGCTGCATTTCTCGACAGGCGTATTGGTTATCTGGAAATCGCGGGTATGATCGAGGAAGTTCTGAATCTCGAGCCTGCCGTTGCGGTCGAAGAGCTCGATGCGGTGTTTGCGGCCGATGCAAAGGCGCGTGTTCTGGCAGGGCTTTGGCTGGAACGAAACGGACGATAACTGAACATGGATGACAGGGTCGATGTGATGCATCGGGAGCAGGCTTTTGCGGCTGCGATGATAAACACAGTTGCCGGCATCCCGGCACCCGGAGAAGGTTGATGAGCGCGCTATATATGATCATTGGCACCCTGATTGCTCTGGGTGTGCTGGTTACCTTTCACGAATTCGGTCACTTCTGGGTGGCCCGGCGTTGTGGCGTCAAGGTTCTCCGCTTTTCGGTGGGGTTCGGTACGCCGCTGGTTCGCTGGCATGACCGCCACGGGACCGAGTTCGTCGTGGCAGCGATTCCTCTGGGCGGCTACGTCAAGATGCTCGATGAGCGCGAAGGCGATGTGCCTGAGCATCTGGCTGATCAGTCGTTCAATCGCAAGACTGTGTATCAGCGCATTGCTATCGTCATTGCCGGCCCTGCCGCCAACTTTCTGCTGGCCATCGTGTTTTTCTGGGCGCTGGCCATGCTGGGCAGCCAGCAGGTTCGCCCGGTCATCGGTGCAGTGGAGGCGGGCAGTATCGCTCAGCAGGCCGGTCTGAACCCAGGCCAGGAAATCGTTTCGGTAGACGGCAAGGCAACTTCGGGCTGGTCTGCCGTCAATCTTCAACTGGTCCGTCGCCTTGGCGAGAGCGGCACCATTGCGGTCAAGGTTCGCGATGAGGGCTCGACGGTGGATACCACGCACACCCTGACGCTGGATAACTGGCTCAAGGGGGCCGAAGAGCCTGATCCGATCCGCTCCCTGGGTATTCGCCCATGGCGTCCGGCCCTGGCGCCGGTATTGGCTGAACTCGATCCCAAAGGCCCTGCCCAGGCGGCAGGTCTGAAAACCGGCGATCTGCTGCTGGCAGTCGATGGCAAGCCGCTCAACGAATGGCAACAGGTCGTCGACTGGGTCCGCGAGCGCCCGGATGCAAGAATTTCTCTGCGAATCGAACGTGACGGTGCGCAACTCGACGTTCCGCTGACCCTGGCGGCGCGTGGCGAGGGCAAAGCTGCAACGGGTTACCTGGGGGCCGGTGTCAAAGGTGTCGACTGGCCGCCCGAGATGTTGCGCGAGGTCAGCTACGGTCCTCTGGCCGCTGTGGCCGAGGGTGCCAGCCGTACCTGGAACATGAGCGTGCTGACACTGGATTCGCTCAGGAAAATGTTGTTCGGCGAGCTCTCGGTAAAAAACTTGAGTGGACCGATAACCATTGCTAAAGTGGCGGGCGCTTCAGCCCAGTCGGGCATTGGCGATTTCCTGAACTTCCTCGCTTATCTGAGTATAAGCCTGGGTGTTCTGAATCTATTGCCGATCCCCGTGCTTGATGGGGGGCATTTGCTGTTTTATCTGATCGAGTGGGCACGTGGTCGCCCCCTTTCGGAAAAGGTACAAGGTTGGGGAGTTCAGATCGGTATCAGTCTGGTGGTGGGCGTTATGTTGCTCGCGCTGGTCAACGATCTGGGACGACTGTAAGTCCTTGCTGTATTGCGAAATCTGCCGCATTTTGCGGCAGTTTGTTTATTGCCAGTTGGAATAAGAAAGGACTTCATGAAACGTCTGCTGCTAACTGCGGTTCTTGCCGTACTGATGATCGCCGAAGTTCACGCCGAGTCCTTCACCATCTCCGATATCCGTGTCAACGGC
Organism: Pseudomonas sp. Irchel 3A18; assembly: GCF_900187465.1. Lineage (NCBI taxonomy): Bacteria > Pseudomonadati > Pseudomonadota > Gammaproteobacteria > Pseudomonadales > Pseudomonadaceae > Pseudomonas > Pseudomonas sp. Irchel 3A18. The sequence continues at coordinate 116,075 of NZ_FYDI01000002.1, read as the reverse complement.
CTGCAGCGGGTGTCCGCCGGTAGCGTCTTTGGTGCCTTGCCGCTCAACGTGGGTGAGCAGGCGGATGATGGTCGTCTGGTTGACGCTACTCGTGCGTTGTTCAAAACCGGTTTCTTTCAAGATATCCAGCTGGGACGTGATGGCAATGTTCTTGTCATTACTGTCGTCGAGCGCCCTTCCGTTGCGAGCATCGAAATCGAAGGCAACAAGGCGATTTCCACCGAAGACCTGATGAAAGGGCTGAAACAGTCCGGTCTGGCCGAAGGTGAGATCTTCCAGCGTGCGACCCTCGAAGGCGTGCGTAACGAGCTGCAACGTCAATACGTTGCCCAGGGCCGTTACTCTGCCGAAGTTGCTGCCGAGGTCGTTCCTCAGCCGCGCAACCGTGTCGGCCTGAAGATCAACATCAATGAAGGCACCGTTGCTGCCATTCAGCACATCAACGTGGTGGGCAACTCGGTTTTCCCCGATGAAGACCTGATCGACCTGTTTGAACTCAAGACCACCAACTGGCTTTCCTTCTTCAAGAACGACGACAAGTACGCCCGTGAAAAACTTTCCGGCGACCTCGAGCGTCTGCGTTCCTACTACCTGGACCGCGGCTATATCAACATGGATATCGCCTCGACCCAGGTTTCGATCACGCCTGACAAGAAGAACGTGTACATCACGGTCAACGTCAACGAAGGCGAAAAATACAGCGTCAAGTCGGTCAAGCTCAGCGGCGACCTGAAAGTACCTGAAGATCAGGTCAAGTCCCTGTTGCTGGTTCAGCCGGGTCAGGTGTTCTCACGCAAGGTCATGACCACTACTTCCGAGCTGATCACCCGTCGTCTGGGTAACGAAGGCTACACCTTCGCCAACGTCAACGGCGTACCGACTCCGAACAACGAAGACCATACCGTCGACATCACTTTCGTGGTCGATCCGGGCAAGCGTGCCTACGTGAACCGTATCAACTTCCGTGGTAACACCAAGTCTGCGGACGAAGTGCTGCGTCGCGAAATGCGTCAGATGGAAGGCGGCTGGGCTTCGACCTACCTGATCGACCAGTCGAAAACCCGTCTGGACCGTCTGGGCTTCTTCAAGGAAGTGAACGTCGAAACGCCTGCCGTGCCGGGCACCGATGATCAGGTGGACGTCAACTACGCAGTTGAAGAGCAGGCTTCCGGTTCGATCACCGCCAGCGTCGGTTTTGCACAGAGCGCCGGTCTGATCCTCGGTGGCTCCATCAGCCAGAACAACTTTCTGGGTACAGGTAACCGTGTCAGCATCGGCCTGACCCGTAGCGAATACCAGAGCCGTTACAACTTCAGCTATGTCGATCCGTACTGGACTGCCGATGGTGTGAGCCTGGGCTACAGCGCCTTCTATCGTACGACCAACTACGACGAACTCGACGTCGACGTGGCGAGCTATGCGGTAGACAGCCTGGGCGCCGGTATCAACCTGGGCTACCCGATCAGCGAGACGTCGCGTCTGACCTACGGCCTGAACGTTCAGCAGGACAAGATCAAGACCGGTACCTACACCGTTGACGAGATCTTCGATTTCATCAATAGGGAAGGCGACAGCTTCCTGAACTTCAAGGGTTCCGTCGGCTGGTCCGAGTCCACCCTGAACAAAGGTGTGCTGGCAACCCGTGGTCACTCCCAGAGCCTCGTGTTCGAAACCACTCTGCCGGGCAGCGACCTGTCGTTCTACAAACTGGATTACCGCGCACAGTATTTCCACCCGATCACCGACAACTACACCCTGCGTCTGCACACCGAGCTGGGTTATGGCGACGGCTACGGTTCGACCTCGGGTCTGCCGTTCTATGAAAACTACTATGCCGGTGGCTTCAACTCGGTTCGTGGCTTCAAGGACAGCACCCTGGGCCCTCGCAGCACGCCAAGTTCCGGTCGCAACGCCGGTACGCTCGCTGACCCGGATCAGGACCCGCTGCCATTCGGTGGTAACGTACTGGTTCAGGGTGGTGTAGAGGTCATGTTCCCTCTGCCGTTCATCAAGGATCAGCGTTCCCTGCGTACTTCCGTGTTCTGGGACGTGGGTAACGTATTTGACTCAAATTGCGATTCCAACAGGACGCTCAATGGTCAAAGGGTCGAGTGCAACAACATTGACCTTTCCGGCATGGCAAGTTCTGTCGGTGTTGGTGTCACCTGGATCACCGCTCTCGGTCCTCTGAGCTTCGCACTGGCAATGCCGGTCAAGAAGCCGGACAACGAAGCCGAAACTCAGGTTTTCCAATTCTCCCTGGGCCAGACCTTCTAAGCGTCTGATTCCTGATAACGAAACGAATTCTGTAGGAGTGTATTGTGCGTAAGTTGACTCAATTGGTAATGCTGGCAACCGTTCTCGTCGCAGGTCCTGCGTTTGCGGACATGAAAATCGCTGTCCTGAACTATCAGATGGCCCTGCTGGAATCCGATGCTGCCAAGAAATATGCCGTGGATGCCGAGAAGAAATTCGGCCCCCAACTGACCAAGCTCAAGACTCTGGAAAGCAGCGCCAAGGGCATCCAGGATCGTCTGGTAAGCGGCGGCGACAAGATGGCTCAGCCTGAGCGCGAGCGCCTGGAGCTTGAATTCAAGCAAAAGGCTCGCGACTTCCAGTTCCAGTCCAAGGAGCTGAACGAAGCCAAGGCCGTTGCTGACCGCGAAATGCTCAAGCAACTGAAGCCGAAGCTGGATCAGGCAGTGGAAGAAGTCATCAAGAAAGGTGGTTTCGACCTCGTGTTCGAGCGCGGTGCAGTGATTGATGTCAAACCTCAGTATGACGTCACTCGCCAGGTCATCGAGCGCATGAATCAGCTGAAATAATCCATGAGCACAATCATCAAACTCGGCCAATTGGCCGAGTACCTTGGCGCCACGTTACGTGGCGACCAGGACAAGAACATTACGGGGCTGGCCACTTTACAAGAGGCCGGCCCTGATCAGCTCAGCTTCCTGGCAAATCCACAGTACCGCAAGTTTCTCGCGGATGCCCGGGCTGCTGCGGTGCTGTTGAAGCCGGCAGACGCTGAAGGCTACGCGGGCGATGCGCTGCTGGTGCCGGATCCGTATCTGGCCTATGCACGCATCTCCCACCTGTTCGATCCCAAGCCCAAGGCTGCTGCCGGTGTACACGCCACGGCCCTCATCGCTGAGGACGCCCAGGTAGACCCTGCTGCCAGTATCGGTGCCTATACGGTGATCGAAAGCGGTGCGCGGATCGGCGCGAACGTGACTATCGGCGCTCATTGCTTCATCGGTGCTCGCTGCGAGATCGGCGAGGGCGGCTGGCTCGCTCCTCGCGTGACGCTTTATCACGATGTTCGCATTGGCAAGCGTGTGGTCATCCAGTCGGGCGCAGTGCTGGGCGGCGAAGGCTTCGGCTTTGCCAACGAGAAGGGCGTCTGGCAGAAGATTGCCCAGATTGGCGGTGTCAGCATCGGTGATGACGTGGAAATCGGCGTCAACACGGCGATCGATCGTGGCGCGCTGGCCGACACCCGGATCGGCAACGGCGTGAAGCTCGACAACCAGATCCAGATTGCCCACAACGTCCAGATCGGTGATCACACCGCAATGGCCGCCTGTGTCGGTATTTCGGGAAGCACGAAAATCGGCAAGCACTGCATGCTGGCTGGCGGTGTAGGTCTTGTGGGGCATATCGATATCTGTGATGGCGTATTCATCACCGGTATGACCATGGTTACCCACTCGATTACCGAGCCTGGCTCCTATTCTTCCGGTACTGCGATGCAGCCAGCCGGCGAGTGGCGCAAGAGTGCAGCGCGCATTCGCAAGCTCGACGACATGGCGCGTCGGCTGCAGAAGCTGGAAAAGATCGTCGAGACAGTGACCTGTAACGGTAATGTTTCATCTGATGGCTGATACCTTTTTCATATCAAGTGTGTACAGGCGATAAACTGCCATCCTTGATGCAGAGGAGTGTTGCGTAGTAGCGACGCACTCCCAATCTTTACTACAGGCTTCCCCTCGAAATGATGGACATTAAAGAAATTCGCGAATACCTGCCTCATCGTTACCCGTTTCTGTTGGTAGATCGCGTGACAGAGCTGGATATCGAGAATAAAAGCATTCGCGCCTACAAGAATGTCAGCGTCAACGAGCCCTTTTTCAACGGCCACTTCCCTGATCATCCCATCATGCCAGGGGTCCTGATCATTGAAGCGATGGCTCAGGCTGCCGGTATTCTTGCCTTCAAACTGCTCGACTCCAAACCTGCCGACGGCACGATTTACTATTTCGTGGGTTCGGACAAGTTGCGCTTCCGCCAGCCGGTGCTTCCGGGCGACAAGCTGGTTCTGGAAGCGAAGTTTCTGAGCAGCAAGCGCCAGATCTGGAAGTTTGAATGCCAGGCCACGGTCGACGGTAAGCCTGTATGCTCCGCAGAAATCATCTGTGCGGAACGCAAGCTATGAGTTTGATTGACCCTCGCGCAATCATCGATCCGACGGCTGTACTGGCCGACAATGTTGAGGTCGGCCCGTGGTCGATCATCGGAGCCGGTGTGGAAATTGGCGAGGGTACGGTCGTTGGTCCGCATGTCATCCTCAAGGGGCCGACGCGGATCGGCAAGCATAACCGCATCTACCAGTTCTCTTCGGTAGGTGAGGACACTCCCGATCTCAAGTACAAGGGCGAAGACACTCGCCTGGTGATCGGCGATCACAACGTGATTCGCGAAGGGGTGACGATTCACCGCGGTACCATTCAGGACCGCGCTGAAACCACTCTGGGTGACCATAACCTGATCATGGCCTACGCCCATATCGGGCATGACAGCGTCATCGGCAATCACTGTATTCTGGTCAACAACACGGCGCTGGCCGGCCACGTGCATGTGGACGACTGGGCGATCCTGTCCGGATTCACCCTGGTCCATCAGTTCTGCCATATCGGTGCTCACAGCTTTTCAGGCATGGGCACGGCGATCGGCAAGGATGTACCTGCCTTTGTCACGGTGTTTGGCAACCCGGCCGAAGCTCGCAGCATGAACTTCGAGGGCATGCGCCGTCGTGGTTTCTCCGAAGAAGCCATTCATGCACTGCGCAAGGCCTACAAGACTGTCTATCGTCAGGGGCTGACCGTGGATCAGGCGATTGCCGAGCTGGCTGAGCCTGCTTCGTTGTTTCCCGAAGTCGCGATCTTCCTCCAGTCAATCCAGACGTCGACCCGCGGTATCACCCGCTGATCATGGCCGGTTCATTGCGCATCGCTCTGGTAGCTGGAGAGGCATCCGGCGATATTCTCGGTTCGGGACTGATGCGTGCCATCAAGGCACGTCATCCCGATGTAGAGTTCATGGGTGTCGGTGGCCCGTTGATGGAAGCCGAGGGCATGGTTTCCAGCTTTCCCATGGAGCGCCTGTCGGTCATGGGGCTGGTGGAAGTGCTGGGCCGTCTGCGAGAGCTGCTGGCACGACGCAAGTTGCTGGTCCAGACGCTCATCGACGAGAAGCCCGATGTGTTCATCGGTATCGATGCACCTGACTTCACCCTCAATATCGAACTTCAGCTGCGGCGTGCCGGGATCAAGACCGTGCATTACGTCAGCCCTTCGGTATGGGCCTGGCGTCAGAAGCGTGTCCTGAAGATTCGCGAAGGCTGCGATCTGATGTTGACCCTGCTGCCGTTCGAGGCCCGTTTCTACGAAGAGAAGGGCGTGCCGGTGCGTTTTGTCGGGCATCCGCTGGCCGATACTATTCCTCTTGAGTCCGATCGTCCTGCTGCACGCGCCGAGCTTGGCCTGGCTGATGGCCCGGTGATTGCGCTGATGCCCGGCAGCCGTGGCGGTGAAGTCGGTCGCCTGGGGAGCCTGTTCTTCGAGACTGCCGAACGCCTCCTGGCTCAGCGTCCGGATTTACGTTTCGTCCTGCCTTGCGCGAGCCCTCAGCGTCGGGCGCAGGTCGAGCAATTGCTGCAAGGTCGTGATTTACCGGTCACGCTGCTCGATGGCGGTTCCCATACCGCATTGGCGGCTTGCGATGCGGTCCTTATCGCTTCCGGTACCGCGACCCTGGAAGCCTTGTTGTACAAGCGGCCGATGGTGGTTGCCTACCGTCTGGCGCCGCTGACTTTCTGGATACTCAAGCGGCTGGTCAAAAGTCCTTACGTTTCCCTGCCGAACCTGCTGGCCCAGCGCCTGCTGGTGCCTGAACTGCTGCAGGATGATGCAACCCCCGAGGGGCTGGCCCGGACTTTGCTGCCGCTGCTCGATGACGGGCAGGCGCAGACGGCAGGTTTCGACGAGATTCATCGCACCCTGCGCCGTGACGCCTCCAATCAGGCTGCCGATGCGGTGCTGAGCCTGCTTTGCCATTCGCCTTCACTGTGAGTTCCCGAGCAATGCAAATAGGTTTGGATTTCAATCTGGTCGAGGATCTGGTCGCGGGCGTCGATGAAGTGGGCCGTGGTCCGCTCTGTGGCGACGTGGTGACCGCGGCGGTGATTCTGGATCCTGCGAGGCCGATACTGGGCCTCAATGACTCCAAGAAACTCACCGAAGCCCGTCGCGAGAAACTGTACGACGAGATCTGCGAGAAGGCCCTGTGCTGGTTCGTTGCCCGCGCCGAAGTCCATGAAATCGACGAATTGAACATTCTGCATGCCACCATGCTGGCCATGAAGCGTGCCGTGGAAGGCCTGAGCATCACGCCAAAACTGGCATTGATCGATGGCAATCGTTGCCCGCAACTGTCGATTCCCTGTGCGCCGGTGGTGCAGGGTGATGCCAAGGTGCCGGCTATTGCCGCCGCATCGATTCTGGCCAAGGTCACCCGGGACCGGGAAATGGCCGCTTTCGAGCTGATGTACCCCGGTTACGGCATGGGCGGGCACAAGGGCTATCCGACCGCCGTGCATCTGGAAGCCCTGTCCCGCCTTGGGCCGACGCCTATTCATCGTCGTTCCTTCGGGCCGGTACGGGCGGCCTGGGAAGCGCGTGAGTCCATCTCGATTGCTTCGTCCTTCAGCTCGAATGGGTTGTTGCAGGACTGACGTATCGGCCAAGGCTCGCTACAATCCTGACCTTCGTTTTTTGTGTTTTCGCGCTATAGGATCACCATGCCGGCTTCTTTCGTTCATCTACGCCTGCACACCGAATACTCACTGGTCGATGGTCTGGTCCGGGTCAAACCACTGATCAAGGCCCTGGCCGGTATGAACATGCCTGCCGTGGCGGTGACCGATCAGAACAACATGTGTTCGCTGGTCAAGTTCTACAAGGCGGCCCAGGGCGCAGGCATCAAGCCGATCTGCGGTGCCGACCTGTGGCTGGCAGGCAAGGACGAAGACGCCCAGCTCAGCCGTATCAGCCTGCTGGTGATGAATCCCCAGGGCTATCGCAATCTGACCGAACTGATTTCCCGAGGCTTTATCGAAGGCCAGCGCAACGGCTTGATCATCGTCGAGCGTGAGTGGATCGCCGAAGCCAATGAAGGGCTGATTGCCCTGTCTGCGGCCAAGGAGGGCGAAATCGGCATGGCCCTGCTCGGCGGCAATCCGGGTGAGGCCGATGAGCTGTTGCGCGAGTGGATGGCGATTTTCCCTGATCGTTTCTACATCGAATTGCAGCGCACCAACCGGACCAACGACGAAGAGCATCTGCATGCTGCCGTTGCCCTGGCCGATCGTCATGGCGCACCGCTGGTTGCGACCAACGATGTGCGTTTCATCAAACAGACTGATTTCGAAGCACATGAAACCCGTGTATGCATCGGTGAGGGCAGGGCGCTGGATGACCCGCGCCGCTCCCACAACTACAGCGATCAGCAGTACCTGAAAAGCCCCGAGGAAATGGCCGAGCTGTTCAGCGATCTGCCCGAGGCGCTGGAAAATACCGTCGAAATCGCCAAGCGCTGCAATATCGACGTCAAGCTGGGCACGCACTTCCTGCCTAACTTCCCGATCCCCGATGGCATGACCATCGATGAATATTTCCGCAAGGTGTCGTTCGAGGGGCTGGAGGAGCGTCTGTCGGTTCTGCTGCCCAAGGACACGACCGAAGATTATGAGGCCAAGCGCCAGGTCTATGTCGACCGGCTGAATTTCGAGCTGGATATCATTATCCAGATGGGGTTCCCCGGTTACTTCCTGATCGTTATGGACTTTATCCAGTGGGCCAAGAACAACGGCGTGCCGGTAGGGCCGGGTCGTGGGTCGGGCGCCGGGTCGCTGGTGGCCTATGTGCAGAAGATCACGGACCTGGACCCGCTGGAATACGACTTGCTGTTCGAGCGCTTCCTCAACCCGGAACGGGTATCGATGCCCGACTTCGACGTCGACTTCTGCATGGATGGTCGCGACCGGGTGATCGATTATGTGGCCGAGAAATACGGCCGCAATGCGGTAAGCCAGATCATCACGTTCGGTTCCATGGCCGCCAAGGCTGTGGTGCGTGACGTGGCGCGGGTGCAGGGCAAGTCCTACGGGCTGGCTGATCGTCTGTCGAAAATGATTCCGTTTGAAGTGGGCATGACCCTGGAAAAAGCCTACGAGCAGGAAGAGATCCTGCGCGACTTCCTCAAGGTCGACGAGGAAGCGGCTGAAATCTGGGAAATGGCCCTCAAGCTTGAAGGGGTTGTGCGTAACGTCGGCAAGCACGCCGGGGGCGTGGTTATTGCACCGACCAAGCTGACGGACTTCTCGCCGATCTATTGCGATGAGGCGGGCGACGGTCTGGTGACCCAGTTCGACAAGGACGATGTCGAGGCGGCGGGGCTGGTGAAGTTCGACTTCCTTGGGCTGCGGACGCTAACCATCATTGACTGGGCGCTCAAGACCATCAACCGCGACCGCGCCAAGGTCAACGAAGAGCCTCTGGACATCGCTTTCATCCCGCTCGACGACATGCCGACCTACCAGTTGTTGCAGCGGGCAGAAACCACCGCGGTATTCCAGCTTGAATCCCGCGGCATGAAAGAGCTGATCAAGAAGCTCAAGCCCGACTGCCTGGAAGACCTCATCGCACTGGTGGCCCTGTTCCGTCCGGGGCCTTTGCAGTCCGGGATGGTGGACGACTTCATCAACCGTAAACACGGTCGTGCAGAGCTGTCCTATCCCCACGTCGATTACCAGTACGAAGGCCTCAAGCCGGTACTGGCACCGACCTACGGCATCATTCTGTATCAGGAACAGGTGATGCAGATCGCTCAGGTCATGGCGGGTTATACCCTCGGCGGCGCCGACATGCTGCGCCGTGCGATGGGTAAGAAAAAACCCGAGGAAATGGCCAAGCAGCGCGGCGGTTTCATCGAAGGCTGCAAGACCAACAATATCGACCCGGACCTGGCGGGTAACATTTTCGACCTGGTGGAGAAATTCGCCGGTTACGGCTTCAACAAGTCCCACTCCGCCGCCTACGGTCTGGTGTCCTACCAGACCGCATGGCTCAAGACCCATTACCCGGCGCCGTTCATGGCGGCCGTGTTGTCTGCGGATATGCACAACACCGACAAGGTCGTGACCTTGATCGAAGAAGTGCGGACCATGAAGCTGCGCCTCGATGCGCCGGACGTGAACATTTCCGAGTTCAAGTTCACGGTGAGCGACGATGGCCGGATTCTTTACGGGTTGGGCGCGATCAAAGGTGTGGGTGAGGGGCCGGTGGAGGCCATTACCGAAGCCCGTGCGGCCGGTCCGTTTAAGGACCTGTTCGATTTCTGTGCCCGCGTCGATCTCAAACGGGTCAACAAGCGGACGCTGGACGGCCTGATTCGCAGTGGCGCCCTTGATCGTCTCGGTCCTTACTTCGAGCAAGAGCCAAAAGCCTATCAGGCCAATATCGACCGCAACCGTTCAGTGCTGCTGGCGGCGCTCGAAGAGGCGATCCAGGCTGCCGAGCAGACTGCCCGTAGCCGTGACAGCGGGCACTCGGACCTGTTTGGTGGCCTGTTCGTCGAAGAGGATGCCGACGTCTATGCCAACCATCGCAAGACCCGCGAGCTGAGCCTCAAGGATCGGTTGCGTGGCGAGAAGGAAACCCTGGGGCTCTACCTGACCGGGCACCCGATCGATGAGTACGAAGGTGAGATCCGACGTTTCGCCCGCCAACGGATCATCGACCTCAAGCCCGCACGCGATACCCAGACCATCGCGGGGCTGATCATTGCCCTGCGGGTCATGAAGAACAAGAAGGGCGACAAGATGGGGTTCATTACCCTGGACGACCGCTCGGCACGAATTGAAGCTTCACTGTTCGCCGAAGCGTTCCATTCGGCGCAATCGCTTTTGCAGACCGATGCTATGGTGGTAGTCGAAGGCGAAATCAGCAACGACGATTTTTCCGGTGGCCTGCGCCTGCGCGCCAAGCGTGTCATGAGTATCGAGGATGCACGTACCAACCTGGCAGAAAGCCTGCGCCTGACCGTGCATTGCGATGCGCTCAAGGGCGACCGGCTACGCTGGCTGGGCGATCTGTGCAAGCGTCACCGGGGTGCGTGCCCTATCACGCTGGATTACACGGGACCTGATGCCAAGGCATTATTGCAGTTTGGCGAGGAGTGGCGAATTGATCCGGCAGACAGCTTGATTCAAGCTCTGCGTGACCAGTTCGGACGTGAGAACGTCTTTCTCCAGTATCGCTGAACGACTAGGCTCAGCCTGAACTTTTAATCTCGACCGGAACGCGCTCTTTCCATGGGACAGGGCGCTGACGGATCAACCGGCCGGCCTCTTGGCCGTCGACCCAAGACGGATGCCTATGAACCCGAATTTTCTTGATTTCGAACAGCCTATCGCTGACTTGCAAGCCAAGATCGAAGAACTGCGTTTGGTCGGTAATGACAACTCGCTGAACATCAGCGATGAAATTGCCCGGCTGCAAGACAAGAGCAATACGCTCACCGAAAGCATCTTCGGCAATCTGACCAGCTGGCAGATCGCGCGCATGGCGCGTCACCCACGTCGTCCTTACACCCTGGACTACATCGAACACATCTTCACCGAGTTCGATGAGCTGCACGGCGACCGTCATTTCTCTGATGACGCGGCCATTGTTGGCGGTATTGCTCGTCTGGAAGACCAGCCTGTCATGGTGATCGGTCACCAGAAAGGCCGTGAAGTCCGTGAAAAGGTGCGTCGCAACTTCGGTATGCCGCGTCCTGAAGGCTATCGCAAGGCCTGCCGTCTGATGGAAATGGCCGAGCGTTTCAAGATGCCGATCCTGACCTTCATCGATACGCCGGGCGCCTATCCGGGCATCGACGCCGAAGAGCGCAACCAGAGCGAAGCCATTGCCTGGAACCTGCGGGTCATGGCGCGTCTGAAGACGCCGATCATCGCTACCGTTATCGGTGAAGGCGGTTCCGGTGGTGCGCTGGCCATTGGCGTGTGCGACCAGTTGAACATGCTGCAGTATTCGACCTATGCGGTCATTTCCCCGGAAGGCTGTGCGTCGATTCTGTGGAAAACTGCCGAGAAGGCTCCGGATGCTGCCGAGGCCATGGGTATCACTGCCGAGCGCCTGAAGGGCCTGGGTATCGTTGATAAAGTGATCAGCGAGCCTCTGGGCGGCGCGCACCGTGACCCGGCTGCGGCGTCTGCCACCATTCGTGCAGAGCTGAGCAGCCAGTTGGCGATGCTCAAGAAGTTGGATAATGATGCCCTGCTGGCACGTCGCTATGAGCGCCTGATGAGCTACGGCCTCTGATATAGCGTTGCTTTATTCGCGGATGAATCCGCTCCTGCCAATTCCTGTAGGAGCGAATTCATTCGCGAAAAGCATTGTATCCGGCGATATGAATGGCGCTTTCGCGGATGAATCCGCTCCTATAGGGCTGCGACCTTTCTGTGTACAAGCATGACGGTCACTATCTTCCCGTCAGACTACTTCAAGTCCTGGCTCCCTGGCGTCACGCGCCTGTCTGGCATGTCGGTTTCTCCGGTGGCCTGGATTCCACTGTATTGCTGCACCTCCTGGCTGAGCTTGCTACGCGCGAGCGCTTGCCGCCTCTGAATGCCATCCATGTTCACCACGGCCTGCAGGCCGCTGCCGATGCCTGGCCGGAACATTGTCGACAGGTCTGCCTGAAACTGGGCGTTTCCTTTCAGAGCGTGGCGGTGCAGGTGAAGCCTGGCGCAAGCATCGAGCAGGCGGCCCGTGAGGCGCGTTATGCGGCTTTCACTGAATTACTGGGTGAGGGCGATCTGCTGCTGACGGCGCAGCATCGTGACGATCAGGCCGAGACATTGATGTTTCGTCTGTTGCGAGGTGCCGGTGTTCGGGGGCTTACCTGCATGCCGCAGCTGCGGGCCATAGGCAAGGCGCAGATGTTACGGCCGCTGTTATCGGTTTCCCGTGGGGAGCTTGAAGACTATGCCCGGCAGCATGGCTTGAGCTGGGTCGAAGATCCCAGCAATCAGGATCAACAACTCTCCCGCAATTTTCTGCGCAGCCAGGTCATGCCTTTGCTGGCATCGCGCTGGCCGCAGGTGTCCGCCAGCATGGCGCGTACTGCCGAGCACATGGGCGAGGCCGAGCAGTTGCTGGGTGAACTGGCGGAGCAGGATCTTGCCAATGCCCGACCCGAAACGGCCTTTGTCTGGTTAGGTAGGCCGGTGCTGGCCCTGGAGCCGCTGGTCAGTCTGTCCGCCGCCCGGCAACGCAATGCGCTGCGCCACTGGCTGGCACCGCTGACCCGTCTGCCGGATACCGATCACTGGGCTGGCTGGGAAACCTTGCGCAATGCAGCCGACGACGCACGTCCCCTGTGGCGGCTGGCCGACGGTGAATTGCATCGGGCTGACGGGCATGTCTGGTGGTTATCGGGCAACTGGTTACAGTCTCCTGGCGAAATGTCGCTCTGGCCTGATGCATCCAGTCCATTGAATCTGCCCGGTAACGGTCATGTGTGGATCGAAGGTGACGGGCCTGCCGGTCCCTTGCAGATCCGCTACCGTCAGGGCGGCGAAGTCATGCAGTTAGAAGGTCGTGGCCATCGCGATCTCAAGCGGCTGCTCAATGAACGTAGCGTGCCGCTGTTCGTGCGCGGCAGATTGCCGCTGCTCTATCGTGACGATGAACTGTTGGCCATCGCTAACCTGCCGGGGCTGGACGGCGCATCCCATGGAAACTGGCGCTTGCACTGGATTGCACCGACGAGCGACCAAAGTTTGAGCTGAAAGGCCCTTTCAGGTAGACTACGCTCCCTTCTTGATACAGCTTCTGTTGGCTCTTTTGAACCAACGCAAGTTGCCGGTTACCAACCAGTGTTTACTGGGCGATTCTTAAAATGTGGCGCCAATGGACAAGCTTCTGGCATGTCGGTTCAAACGCAGCAGTTTCGGGAGTGCACCGTGAATTTTGTCGGTAATCGGGGGCTTCGGCCTTCCTTCGCTTTCCCCGGCGGCTCTGACCGCTTTAACGCAGACTTCTAGGGTTTTTCATGACGCGCTACATCTTCGTCACGGGCGGTGTTGTTTCTTCATTGGGGAAAGGCATTGCCTCGGCTTCATTGGCGGCCATCCTGGAGGCGAGGGGACTTAAGGTCACCATGCTCAAGCTGGACCCCTACATCAACGTGGATCCGGGGACCATGAGTCCTTTCCAGCACGGTGAAGTGTTCGTCACCCACGACGGCGCAGAAACCGACCTGGACCTTGGCCACTATGAGCGGTTCATCCGCACGACCATGACCCAGAACAACAACTTCACCACTGGCCGTGTGTACGAACACGTCCTGCGCAAAGAGCGCCGTGGTGATTATCTGGGCGCGACCATCCAGGTCATCCCGCACATCACCGACGAAATCAAGCGCCGTATCATCAAGGGCGCCGGTGATGCCGACGTCGCGCTGGTCGAGATCGGCGGCACCGTGGGTGACATCGAGTCGCAACCGTTTCTGGAAGCCATCCGCCAGTTGCGCGTCGAAATCGGTGCCAAGCGCGCCATGCTGATGCACCTGACGCTGGTTCCGTATATCGCCACCGCTGGCGAAACCAAGACCAAGCCTACCCAGCACTCGGTCAAGGAACTGCGCTCCATCGGCCTGCAGCCTGACGTGCTGATCTGCCGCTCCGACCACCACGTCGATGTGTCCTCGCGCCGCAAGATCGCGCTGTTCACCAACGTTGAAGAGCGTGCGGTCATTTCCCTGGAAGACGCCGACACCATCTACAAGATCCCGGGCATGCTGCACGCCCAGGGCCTGGACGATTTCGTCGTCGAGCGTTTCGGCCTGCAATGCAACGGTGCCGACCTGTCCGAATGGGACAAAGTGGTCGATGCCAAGCTCAACCCGGAGCACGAAGTCACCATCGCGATGGTCGGCAAGTACATGGAACTGCTCGACGCCTACAAGTCGTTGATCGAAGCCATGAGCCACGCCGGTATCACCAACCGCACCAAGGTCAACCTGCGCTACATCGACTCCGAAGACATCGAGAACCAGGGCACCAGCCTGCTCGAAGGTGTGGATGCGATCCTGGTTCCTGGCGGTTTCGGCCTGCGTGGTGTCGAAGGCAAGATCACTGCCGTGCAGTTCGCTCGCGAGAACAAGGTGCCTTACCTGGGTATCTGCCTGGGCATGCAAGTGGCCGTTATCGAGTTCGCCCGTAACGTGCTGGGCTGGAAGGATGCCAACTCCACCGAGTTCGACCGTACCAGCGCTCACGCTGTCGTCGGCCTGATCACCGAGTGGGAAGACGCTACCGGTGCTGTGGAAACCCGTACCGAAGCTTCCGATCTGGGCGGCACCATGCGTCTGGGCGCGCAGGAATGCCAGCTCGAAGCCGGCTCCCTGGTTCACGATTGCTATGCCAGCGACGTTATTGTCGAGCGCCATCGCCATCGTTATGAAGTGAACAACAACCTGCTGCCGCAACTGATCGAAGCCGGCCTGAAGATTTCCGGTCGTTCCGGTGACGGCGCGCTGGTCGAAGTGGTTGAAGCTCCGGATCATCCATGGTTCGTCGCGTGCCAGTTCCACCCCGAGTTCACTTCGACGCCTCGCGACGGCCATCCGCTGTTCAGTGGTTTCGTCAAGGCTGCACTGGCTCAACATCAGAAGAACGCCTGACAGGGATATCAGAACATGGCTCAGAAAATCATCCGTGTAGGCTCCATCGAGATTGCCAACGACAAGCCAATGGTCCTGTTTGGCGGCATGAACGTGCTGGAGTCCCGGGACATGGCCATGCAGGTCTGTGAAGAATATGTGCGGGTTACCGAAAAACTCGGTATCCCTTACGTGTTCAAGGCCAGCTTCGACAAGGCCAACCGTTCTTCGGTCACGTCCTACCGTGGGCCGGGCCTGGAAGCGGGCATGCGCATCTTTGAAGAGATCAAGAAGACCTTCAATGTTCCGCTGATCACCGACGTGCATGAGCCTGAGCAGGCGGCCGTGGTTGCCGAAGTCTGCGACATCATCCAGTTGCCGGCCTTCCTGTCGCGCCAGACCGATCTGGTTGTGGCGATGGCCAGGACCGGCGCCGTGATCAATATCAAGAAAGCCCAGTTCCTCGCGCCTCAGGAAATGAAACACATCCTGACCAAGTGCGAAGAGGCCGGTAACGATCAATTGATCCTGTGCGAGCGTGGTTCCAGCTTCGGTTACAACAACCTGGTCGTGGACATGCTCGGCTTCGGCATCATGAAGCAGTTCGACTATCCGGTGTTCTTCGACGTGACCCATTCCCTGCAAATGCCGGGTGGTCGCGCCGATTCGGCCGGTGGCCGTCGCGCCCAGGTTCTGGAGCTGGCCAAGGCCGGCATCAGCCAGAATCTGGCCGGCCTGTTCCTTGAAGCGCATCCAGATCCTGACAATGCCAAATGCGACGGCCCTTGTGCTTTGCGTCTGGACAAGCTGGAGCCGTTCCTGGCTCAGCTCAAGGCTCTGGATGAACTGGTCAAAAGTTTTCCTGCAGTCGAGACCGCTTGAGTCCGGTTCTCCGGTAAAGTGCCGTTCCCCCGTCCTTGTGTCGGGGGTTGTCTCATTCAGGCCTGCCTCGTTTCTTGCCTGACAGCGGTAATCGTTTTTTCCCAGCTGCGTCGTTTTCGTCAATCTTGGAGTGTTTACAACAATGGCAAAAATCGTCGACATCAAAGGTCGTGAAGTTCTCGACTCCCGTGGCAATCCCACCGTGGAAGCAGATGTGCTCCTCGATAACGGCATCATCGGTACCGCATGCGCGCCGTCGGGTGCTTCAACCGGCTCGCGTGAAGCGCTCGAGCTGCGTGATGGCGACAAGAGCCGTTACCTGGGCAAAGGTGTTCTCAAGGCTGTAGCCAACATCAATGGTCCGATCCGCGACCTGCTGCTGGGCAAGGACCCGGTTGACCAGAAGGCGCTGGATCACGCGATGATCAAGCTGGACGGTACCGAGAACAAGGCAAGCCTGGGCGCCAACGCCATCCTCGCTGTCTCCCTGGCTGCCGCCAAGGCCGCTGCGCAGGATCAGGATCTGCCGCTCTACGCTCACATCGCCAACCTCAACGGTACACCGGGCGTCTACTCGATGCCGGTTCCGATGATGAACATCATCAACGGTGGCGAGCACGCCGATAACAACATCGACATCCAGGAGTTCATGGTTCAACCGGTTGGCGCCAAGACCTTCTCCGATGCGCTGCGCATGGGCACCGAGATTTTTCACCACCTCAAGGCTGTTCTGAAGGCTCGTGGCCTGAACACCGCAGTGGGTGACGAAGGTGGTTTCGCACCTAACCTGGCTTCCAACGAAGACGCCCTGGGCGCTATCTCCGAAGCGGTGGCCAATGCCGGTTACAAACTGGGCACCGACGTGACCCTGGCGCTGGACTGTGCAGCGAGCGAGTTCTACGAAGACGGCAAATACAACCTGTCGGGCGAAGGTCACTCCTTCGACGCAGCCGGTTTTGCCGACTACCTGGCTGGCCTGGCCAACCGTTACCCGATCATCTCCATCGAAGACGGTCTGGACGAGTCCGACTGGGCTGGCTGGAAAGTCCTGACCGACAAGATCGGTGACAAGGTTCAACTGGTCGGTGACGATCTGTTCGTGACCAACACCAAGATCCTGAAAGAAGGCATCGACAAGAAGATCGCCAACTCGATCCTGATCAAGTTCAACCAGATCGGCACCCTGACCGAAACCCTGGAAGCCATCCAGATGGCCAAGGCTGCCGGCTACACGGCCGTGATCTCGCACCGTTCCGGTGAAACCGAAGATTCGACCATTGCCGATCTGGCAGTCGGTACTTCGGCGGGTCAGATCAAGACCGGTTCGCTGTGCCGCTCCGACCGCGTTTCCAAGTACAACCAATTGCTGCGTATCGAAGAGCAACTGGGTAGCAAAGCCGTGTACCGTGGTCGCGCAGAGTTTCGCGGCTGAGTCGTAGATGGTAAAAGACAGGTGCTGCAGAAAAAGCCGGTCATGCCGACATATTTGCAGCCCTGATGCGGACGCTCCGCTGTAATCAGGAGTGATTGAGCCTGGCTTATGTCAGGCTCAATGCCCTCAGTCGATTGTTCATATTGCTGGCTCTGCAGTCTTTTTTACTGGGTACCTGATATTTCATGCGCAGTCCTAACTGGTTGTTCCTCATCCTGATCCTGCTGCTAGGTGGTCTTCAGTATCGCCTGTGGGTAGGTAACGGAAGTCTGGCGCAAGTGGCCAGCCTGACCGAGCAAATTGCAGAACAGCATGCCGAAAACGAAGTCCTGCTCGAACGAAATCGCGTTCTGGATGCTGAGGTCATGGAACTGAAAAAGGGCCTTGAAACCGTTGAAGAACGTGCCCGTCATGAGTTGGGTATGGTCAAGGACGGCGAAACTCTCTATCAGTTGGCGCAATGAAAAACTCTCTTCCTGCCTTCTGGGCAGTGATTCCTGCAGCGGGCGTTGGTGCTCGCATGGCAGCAGACCGTCCCAAGCAGTACCTGCAACTGGGCGGCCTCACTATTCTTGAACACAGCCTGCTTTGCTTTCTCGATCACCCGCGCCTCAAGGGCATGGTGATCAGTCTGGCTGTGGATGATCCTTACTGGCCAACCCTGCCGTGTGCGCTGGATTCGCGTATCCAGCGTGTGGATGGCGGCAAGGAGCGTTCGGACTCGGTGCTCAATGCCTTGCTGCACCTGCATGCCCAGGGCGCCAGCGATGACGACTGGGTGCTGGTTCACGATGCGGCACGTCCCAACCTTGCCCGTAGCGATCTGGACAACCTGCTGGGCGAACTGGCGGACGATCCGGTAGGCGGCCTGCTGGCGGTACCGGCTCGCGATACCCTCAAGCGCGCCGACGAACATGGCCGTGTGGCGCAGACCGTCGATCGTAGTCTGATCTGGCAAGCCTACACGCCGCAGATGTTCCGTCTCGGCGCCTTGCATCGGGCGCTGGCGGACAGCCAGGTGTCGAATGTCAGCATCACCGATGAAGCTTCAGCCATCGAGTGGGCAGGGCAGTCGCCTCGTCTGATCGAAGGGCGCTCCGACAATATCAAGGTGACCCGTCCCGAAGACCTTGAGTGGCTGCGTCAGCGCAGGTCCATGGGCAACTAGATTCTGTACTCTTCCCGCACAGCCAGACCTTCCTTGAGGTAATCGACCAGCTTGCGCACCTTGGGCGACAAGTGGCGCTGCTGCGGGTAAAGCGCCCAGACGGCGGTGTTAGGTGGCTGGTGCGCTTCGAGCAGGGAAATCAGGTTGCCGTTCTTCAGGTGTTCCTGCACGTAGTAGTCCGGAAGCTGGCACAGACCAACACCCTGCAATGCGGCATCCAGTACCGCCTGGCCGCTGTTGCAGCGCCAGTTGCCCTGGACCCGTTGTGAAAACTCCCTGCCGTTCTGCTGAAGCAGCCAGGTGTCACTGCCACCGATCAGGCAGTTATGACGACTCAACTCGGAAAGACTGTGCGGCCGACCGTAGCGCTCCAGATAGGAAGGCGATGCGCACAGGTACATGCGTCGCGGCGCCAGCCTTGCGGCGACAAGACGCGAATCCTGTAGCCGACCCAGGCGAATCGCCAGATCCATCCCTTCGTGAACCAGGTCCAGCGTGTCGTTGCTCAGCTCGATATCGACTCGCAGTTGCGGATACAGATCCATGAAGCGCGTGACCAGTGGCGTGATGAAGCGCTCGCCGTAGGCCACGGCGCAGGTCATGCGCAGCAGGCCTTTCGGTTCGCTGGTCAGATCGCCCACGGCGCGCAGTGCTTCCTCGCGTCCATCCTGCAAACGCTGGCAATGATGCAGAAATGTCTGACCGGCCTCGGTCAAGGCTACACGTCGTGTGCTGCGGTACAGCAAACGGGTTTGCAGGCGTTCTTCAAGGCGCACGATCTGGCGACTGATATGGGAGGAAGATACACCCAGGCGCTGGGCGGCCGCAGTGAATTGCCCGCATTCGGCCACCGCAACGAACTCGTCCAGACCTTCCCAGCGATTCGCGTACATCGATTATCCCTGTATGGCAATAATGTTTTGCTTTTGTCTGGATTATTAACTGAAAGGCACTGTACTACACTCCAGACCTTGTTTTTATCCTGCTGGAGAAGATCGATGATCAAGTCGCGTGCTGCTGTTGCCTTTGAAGCCAAGAAGCCATTGGAAATCGTTGAAATCGATGTCGCCATGCCCAAGGCGGGAGAAGTGCTGCTGCGGGTCGTGGCTTCGGGCGTTTGCCATACCGATGCCTACACGCTCTCCGGTGCTGACCCGGAAGGTATCTTCCCGGCGATTCTGGGCCACGAAGGTGGCGCGATTGTCGAAGCCATCGGCGAGGGCGTGACCTCGGTTGCAGTGGGCGATCATGTGATTCCGCTGTACACCCCGGAATGCCGCCAGTGCAAATTCTGTCTGTCGGGTAAAACCAACCTCTGCCAGTCGATCCGTGCGACCCAAGGCAAAGGCCTGATGCCGGATGGTACTGCGCGCTTTTCCTACAAGGGTCAGCCGATTTTCCACTACATGGGTACGTCGACCTTTTCCGAATACACAGTCCTGCCGGAAATCTCGGTCGCCAAAATCCAGAAAGACGCCCCGCTGGAGAAGGTCTGCCTGCTGGGTTGCGGCGTCACCACCGGTATCGGTGCGGTGCTCAATACCGCCAAGGTAAAACCAGGTGACACCGTGGCCATCTTCGGTCTGGGCGGCATCGGCCTGTCGGCGGTCATCGGTGCGGTCAAGGCCAAGGCGGCGCGCATCATTGCCATCGACATCAACCCGGCCAAGTTCGAAATCGCCAAGCAACTGGGTGCAACCGATTGCGTCAATCCGAAAGACTTTGATCGTCCGATCCAGGAAGTGATCGTGGACATGACCGATGGCGGCGTGGACTTCTCCTTCGAGTGCATCGGCAATGTGCAACTGATGCGTGCTGCTCTGGAATGCTGCCACAAAGGCTGGGGTGAGTCGGTCATTATTGGCGTGGCCGGTGCCGGCCAGGAAATCGCCACCCGTCCATTCCAGCTGGTGACCGGCCGCGTCTGGCGCGGTTCGGCATTTGGTGGCGTACGTGGTCGTACCGAGTTGCCAAGCTACGTCGACATGTCGCAAACCGGCGAAATCCCGCTGGATACCTTCATCACCCACACCATGGGGCTGGAAGACATCAACAAGGCATTCGACCTGATGCACGAAGGCAAAAGCATTCGTTCTGTCATTCATTTTTGAGGGGCAGCTTCAAGCGGCAAGTGACAAGCTGCAAGCGGGCGTACGGCTCTCTTCTTGCAGCTTGAGGCTTGAAACTTGAAGCTCAGGAGCTTCGTCCATGACACTGGAAAATATTTCCTGCCAGAAAAGCTTCGGCGGCTGGCTCAAGCGTTACAAGCATCATTCTGCCGTGCTGGGTTGTGACATGGTGTTTGCGGTCTACCTGCCGCCACAAGCAGAGCAGGGCGGCAAGTTGCCGGTGCTGTACTGGTTGTCCGGCCTGACCTGCAATGATGAAAACTTCATGCAGAAAGCCGCTGCCCAGAGGGTGGCTGCGGAACTGGGGTTGATCCTGGTTGCACCCGACACCAGCCCCCGTGGCGCGGATGTGCCGGATGATCCGGATGGTGCGTGGGACTTCGGGCTCGGGGCCGGATTTTACCTGAATGCCACGGCGCAACCCTGGGCCAAGCACTACCGGATGCACGACTACGTGGTCGATGAGCTGCCGGCTCTGGTCGAGGAGCATTTCCCGGCTTCCACGGCGCGTAGCATCAGCGGTCATTCCATGGGGGGACACGGTGCTCTGGTCTGTGCCTTGCGCAACCCGGGTCGCTATCAGTCGGTTTCGGCGTTTTCGCCGATCACCAACCCCATGGATTGCCCTTGGGGGCAGAAGGCGTTCTCCCGTTATCTGGGCGAAGATCGTTCACGCTGGCGCGAGTGGGATGCCACGGTACTGATTGCCGAAGCCAGTGAAAAACTGCCGATCCTGGTGGATCAGGGTGACCGGGATGACTTTCTGGTCAATCAGCTCAAGCCCGAAGCACTGGTCCAGGCGGCAAAGGCCGCTCAGCACCCGCTGACCCTGCGAATGCAGCCCGGCTATGATCACAGCTACTTTTTCATTGCCAGTTTCATCGAGGACCATCTGCGTCATCATGCCCAGGCTCTGAGCGGATGACTGTCAGCGACAGGCCCTAACTTGCGCCAAAGCAGGTAGAATCACGCCCTGACTTTTTTCAGGGCGTTTTTCTATGCGTATTGGCCATGGCTATGATGTGCACCGTTTCGCTGAGGGCGATTTCATTACCTTGGGCGGCGTGCGGATTGCACACGGTTTCGGCCTCCTGGCTCATTCCGACGGCGACGTTCTGCTGCATGCGCTGAGCGACGCCTTGCTGGGAGCTGCTGCGCTGGGCGATATCGGCAAGCACTTTCCGGACACTGATCCGCAATTCAAGGGCGCGGACAGCCGTGTACTGCTTCGCCATGTGCTCAAGCAGGTACAGGGCAAAGGCTGGAAAGTCGGCAATGTCGACGCCACCATCGTGGCCCAGGCACCCAAGATGGCTCCGCATATCGATGCGATGCGCGCTTTGATAGCCGCAGATCTCCAGGTTGAGTTGGATCAAGTGAACGTAAAAGCCACGACTACGGAAAAACTCGGCTTCGTCGGCCGTGAAGAAGGCATCGCGGTGCATGCCGTCGCGCTGTTGCTGCGCGCATGACCGAACTGGAGCTGCTGGGCCAGCGGGCCTATGGTGAAGCGCTGGGCAGCGCTGTTCTCAAGGCGACGGCCGAAGATTTTCAGGTTGATGAAGTGCTCGATATTCCCTTGTCCGGGGATGGCGAGCATCTCTGGCTGTGGGTCGAGAAACGCGGCCTCAATACCGAGGAAGCGGCCCGTCGTCTGGCCCGTGCCGCTGGCGTGCCGTTGCGTACCGTCAGTTATGCCGGCCTGAAAGACCGTCAGGCTCTCACTCGCCAGTGGTTCAGCCTGCAATTGCCGGGCAAGGCCGATCCGGACCTTTCAGCGGCCCAGGACGAAACCCTGCTGATCCTCAAGAGCAGCCGCCACAAGCGCAAGTTGCAGCGCGGTGCTCATGCGGCCAATGGCTTCACCTTGCGCCTGACACAATTGAATGCCGATCATGACGCGCTGAATCGGCGCCTTGAAGCCATCGCCCGCCAGGGAGTCCCCAATTACTTCGGTGCACAGCGTTTTGGCTATCAGGGTGGCAATCTGGGCGAGGCCCGGCATTACGCCGAGCGCAAGGCCTTGCCGGAGCAGCGCAATGTCCGTTCCCGGTTGCTGTCCACGGCCCGCAGCTACCTGTTCAACCGCGTGCTGGACGCCCGGGTAGCCGATGGCACCTGGGAGCGTGCCCAGCCCGGCGACCTGCTGGCGTTTACCGACAGCCGGAGCTTTTTCCCGGCTGGTGTTGCCGAGTGCAGCGATCCCCGGCTCGACATTCTGGACCTGCATCCCACTGGTCCGCAGTGGGGTGAAGGGCCTTCCCCGGCCAGCGGCGCAACCGCCGAACTGGAAAACCGCATTGCCGCTGAGCAGGCGGCTCTGTGCGAATGGCTGATAAAGGCTGGAATGGAGCACGAACGTCGCATACTGCGGCTGCCCATTGGCCGTTTGACGTGGCATTATCCCGAGCCTGACATTTTGCAACTGGAATTCGTCCTTCCGCCCGGATGCTTTGCCACTGTATTGGTGCGCGAACTCGTCGATCTGGTGCCGGTTGGGCAGACGGACAGCCCATGCGTATTCTGATTTCAAACGATGATGGGGTAACTGCACCCGGTCTCGCGGCGCTGTATGCGGCGCTGGCGGATTATGCCGACTGTGTGGTTATCGCTCCCGATCAAGACAAAAGCGGCGCCAGCAGCTCGTTGACACTCGACCGGCCTTTGCACCCGCATACGCTGCCCAATGGGTTCATCGGCCTCAATGGCACGCCGACCGACTGCGTGCATCTGGGGCTCAATGGGCTGCTGGAGCACGAGCCGGACATGGTGGTCTCGGGCATCAACCTGGGCGCCAATCTCGGGGATGATGTCCTGTATTCCGGTACGGTTGCCGCAGCCCTCGAAGGACGTTTTCTGGAACGCCCTTCGTTTGCCTTTTCGTTTCTGTCGCGCCAGCCGGACAACCTCGCGACTGCAGCGCATTATGCGCGCCTGCTGGTTGAGGCCCATGAGCAGTTGGACCTGCCGCCGCGTACGGTACTGAACGTCAATATCCCGAATCTGCCCCTCGACCATATCCGGGGGATTCAACTGACCCGCCTTGGCCATCGTGCCCGCGCTGCCGCTCCGGTGAAAGTCGTCGACCCTCGTGGTCGTGCCGGCTACTGGATCGCTGCTGCCGGCGATGCTGAAGACGGCGGGGCAGGCACCGATTTTCATGCGGTCATGCAGGGTTATGTTTCGATTACCCCGCTGCAACTGGATCGAACCTATCAGAACGGCTTCAGCAGCCTGAATACATGGCTGGAGGGACTGATCTGATGTCACGCGAGCAAGATGATCTGTTACGTCGCGGGATCGGCATGACCTCGCAGCGTACTCGCGAGCGACTGATCCAGCGCTTGTATGAAGAAGGCTTGTCCAATACCCGTGTGCTGGATGTCATCCGCAAGACGCCGCGGCATCTGTTCGTCGATGAAGCCCTGGCCCACCGTGCGTACGAAGACACGGCTTTGCCGATCGGCCACAACCAGACCATTTCCCAGCCTTATATGGTCGCACGCATGAGCGAGCTGCTGCTGGCAGCCGGTCCGCTGGACAAGGTGCTGGAAATTGGCACCGGCTCGGGCTATCAGACCGCTGTGCTGGCGCAACTTGTCGAGCGGGTCTTCTCGGTCGAGCGCATCAAGGTGCTGCAGGACCGGGCCAAGGAGCGCCTGGTGGAGTTGAACCTGCGCAACGTGGTCTTTCGCTGGGGCGATGGCTGGGAGGGCTGGCCTGCGCTGGCGCCTTACAATGGCATCATCGTGACGGCCGTGGCGACCGACGTGCCTCAAGCCTTGCTTGATCAACTGGCACCGGGAGGCAGGCTGGTGATTCCAGTCGGTTCCGGTGAGGTCCAGCAACTGATGCTGATCGTGCGTGAGGAAAACGGTTTTTCCCGGCATGTACTGGGGGCTGTGCGATTCGTGCCATTGCTCAACGGGCCTCTGGCCTGAAACGTTAATGGAACTTCAAGTGAATTCTGAGCACACTCATCGGTCTACTTACCCGGTATGGCAGCATGGCATCACTTCACCAAAATGATTCATGCATGACAAGGGCTTGGCATTGTTAATTACTGGCTGCCCGCCGTTGTTGCGGCACAATAGGCATCTTTCGAATTCAGTCACCAGTAAAGGGAGTGGCGGGTGAGTCACAGAGTCATTCGGCAGCTAAATTGTTCAACAAGTTATCAGCGTCTGGTGATTGGCATTGTGCTCAGTGTCCTCTTGGTCGGCTGCGCCAGTTCTCCGTCGGGCGGTGTTCGTGTCGTTGATCGCAACGGCAACGTAACGTCACAGCGTCCTGCCGTCACGACCGGACAATATGTCGTGCGACGTGGCGACACGCTCTTTTCCATTGCATTTCGTTACGGCTGGGACTGGAAAGCACTCGCTGCGCGCAACCAGATCCCCGAGCCCTACACGATTAAACCCGGTCAGACGATTCGCTTTGACGGGCGTTCAAATTCAACATCCGAGGCTGTGGCTTCCGCTCCTGTCGTAGCACAACCGGGTCCGGTGACCTCGTCTACATCCACCCGTACCAGCAGCTCCGGCTCGGTGAAAACGACGGTCCTCTCCAAACCGGTCGCGGTTACACCTGTGGTTATACCTCCCGCTGGTGATACTCCCGTGGGCGTTGCGGGTAAGTCCCCGACAGGTTGGGCATGGCCAGCAAGTGGTATTTTGATAGGAAAATTTTCCTCAAACGGCAGTTTGAATAAAGGAATTGATATCGCAGGTGATTTGGGACAGCCTGTTTTAGCCGCGTCTGATGGATCAGTTGTATACGCCGGAAGTGGATTACGGGGCTACGGCGAATTGATAATCATCAAACACAGCGATACCTACGTCAGTGCCTACGGTCACAACCGCAGGCTTTTGGTACGGGAGGGGCAACAGGTCAAGGCGGGACAGACAATTGCCGAGATGGGGTCCACAGGAACTGACCGGGTGAAGCTGCATTTCGAGATTCGCCGCCAAGGAAAGCCTGTAGATCCATTGCAGTTTTTGCCACGTCGTTGATAGTTGTCAGCCTGTTCCTGACGCAGAGGGAATGGGCTCAAGCGTTGCCACGGATATAGGCGGCGCTGAGCTTGAGGTCGAACTCACCAAAGGACTATAACAATGGCTCTTAGCAGCGAAGCGCCGGAGTTTGACATCGATGATGAAGTGCTCCTCATGGAAACCGGCATTGTCCTGGAGGACAACTCGAACGAGAAGCAGCCGTCTACTGCCGCATCGGATCGAACGAAAGCCAAGCACAATTCATCGCTCAAACAACATAAATATATTGATTACACTCGGGCGCTCGATGCTACCCAGTTGTATCTCAATGAAATAGGGTTCTCACCCCTGCTGTCCCCGGAAGAGGAGGTCCACTTTGCGAGATTGTCGCAACGTGGGGATCCGGCTGGACGCAAACGCATGATTGAAAGCAATCTGCGGCTGGTGGTCAAAATTGCCAGGCGCTATGTCAATCGTGGGTTGTCATTGCTTGATTTGATCGAAGAAGGCAACCTGGGCTTGATCCGGGCTGTTGAAAAATTCGATCCGGAGCGCGGTTTCCGCTTCTCGACTTACGCAACATGGTGGATTCGTCAGACCATCGAGCGTGCAATCATGAATCAGACCCGGACCATCCGGCTGCCGATTCATGTGGTCAAGGAGCTGAATGTCTATCTGCGTGCCGCTCGTGAACTCACACAGAAGCTCGATCACGAACCCTCTCCCGAGGAGATCGCCAACCTGCTGGAAAAACCCGTCGGCGAGGTCAAGCGCATGCTTGGGCTCAACGAGCGTGTTTCCTCGGTGGATGTTTCTCTGGGGCCGGATTCGGACAAGACGCTGCTCGACACACTGACTGATGATCGCCCTACGGACCCCTGTGAGCTTCTGCAGGACGATGATCTCTCCCAGAGTATTGACCAATGGCTGTCCGAGCTGACCGACAAGCAGCGTGAGGTGGTGATACGCCGCTTTGGTTTACGCGGGCATGAAAGCAGTACGCTCGAGGATGTAGGTCTCGAGATTGGTCTTACCCGTGAGCGTGTGCGTCAGATTCAGGTCGAAGGTCTGAAGCGTCTCCGTGAAATCCTCGAAAAGAATGGTCTTTCGAGCGAGTCCCTCTTCCAATAATCCTCTCCCTCTGCGTGCGAAAGGCCGATGTAAACATCAAATGTTTGCATCGGCCTTTTACATGATTACCATCCTATAAAGTTGTCTGATCTCTTTGCTATTTCTTCAGGGGAAGAGTCATGGGAGGCTCTACAGGTCTTTGCCAGAGATATGCGCAAGATGCGTAAGCCTTTGCTTACCCGTGTCGTAAGTTATCAAGGGTTTATTGGGGCGGATAAAAGATTTTTCTGTACAGGAGTTCTGCTACTTCAATGAATTTAAAAGAGTTTTATTTTTTATACGGCGCCGTAAGAAATGTTTTTGCGATTTTTTGGGTGTTGCCCACGGCCTGAAAATCACTAATATCAGAACTGTGCCAACGGACAGGCACAGGCAGTCAAGGAAGACAGTCAAGGACATCGCAAGAAGCGATTCATCAGGATGATGAAAAGGATTACAGGGATTAGGGAAGAAATGTGGGCGGGTCATACCGCCCCTTTTTTTTGCCCATGAAAAAGGCCCCGAAGGGCCTTTCTGGCAATGCCGGAACTCAGCGTTCCAGATCTGCGATCTTGCCTGTCTTCCCGTCCCATTCTTCTGCGTCGGGCAGTGCATCTTTTCTTTCGGTGATGTTTGGCCATACTTCAGCGAGTTCGGCGTTGAGCTCGATGAAGTTTTCCATGCCGGCAGGAATCTCATCTTCCGAGAAGATGGCTTGCGCAGGGCATTCAGGCTCACAAAGCGCGCAATCGATGCACTCATCCGGGTGAATCACCAGGAAGTTCGGGCCTTCGTAAAAGCAGTCCACCGGACAGACTTCTACGCAGTCGGTGTACTTGCACTTGATGCAGTTGTCGGTGACGACGAAGGTCATTTCTAATTTTCTCCTCAGGCGGCTGCGGCATCGCCCTTCCAGATAGGGGCTGCCAGGTTCGGGGCGTTTCCCGGCCTTGTGAAAAACACGTGCTTGGAGTGAGCGGCATGACTGTATTGTCTTCCGCTCGATCCTTGGTTCGCTGCGTTTTCACGCGGCTCGATTAGCTGCCCAACCAGGCTAAAAGCTGAGAGCATCCCAAACCGCGCGGGATTCTAACAGCTTGTATCACTTCGCGTCAGATCCGAGTTTGCAATGAATACAGCAACTCTAGTGCCTGACGAGGTGTCAGGTCGTCGACTTTCACCTTCGACAGTTCTTCCAGTACCGGGTGAGGCAGGCTGGCAAACAGGTCACTTTGCATCGGCGCCGCCGGTTTTCCGGGTTTTGGCCGTGGTTGTTCGTGGGGCAGGCTGGTGGTTTCCAGCCGTTGCAAATGCTCCTTGGCGCGAGTGATGACCTTGCCTGGAACCCCCGCCAGTTGTGCCACAGCCAAGCCGTAGCTCTGGCTTGCCGGCCCCGGAAGAACCCGGTGCAGGAACACGATCCGCTCGTTGTGCTCGGTGGCATTCAGATGCACGTTGGTGACCAGTGGTTCACTCTCGGGCAATACCGTCAGCTCGAAATAGTGCGTGGCGAACAGGGTGTAGGCGCGCAATTGGGCGAGACATTCTGCCGCAGCCCAGGCCAGGGAAAGACCGTCGAAGGTACTGGTGCCGCGGCCGACCTCGTCCATCAGCACCAGACTGCGATCAGTCGCGTTATGCAGGATATTGGCGGTTTCGCTCATTTCCACCATGAAGGTCGAACGTCCACCCGCCAGATCATCGCTGGAGCCGATACGGGTGAAGATCCTGTCCACCAGAGACAGCTCGCAACTGGCAGCCGGTACAAAGCTGCCAATGTGGGCCAGCAATACGATCAAGGCGGTCTGACGCATGTAGGTCGATTTACCGCCCATGTTCGGGCCGGTGATCACCAGCATGCGGGTGCTGTCATCCAGAGACAGGTCGTTGGCCACGAAAGGCGTGGACAGCACTTGCTCGACGACCGGATGACGACCCTGGTCGATGCGCATGCACGGCTCGCTGACAAAACGCGGACAGTTGAGGTCCAGATTCAGTGCCCGCTCGGCCAGGTTGCTCAGGACGTCCAGCTCGGCCAAGGCCGCGGCGGTGTCCTGCAGCGGTGCCAGATGGCCGATCAGGTCTTCCAGCAAGGCCTCGTAAAGCATTTTTTCCCGGGCCAGGGCGCGGCTCTTGGCCGACAGTGCCTTGTCCTCGAACTCTTTGAGCTCGGGCGTAATGAAGCGCTCGGCACCTTTGAGGGTCTGGCGACGGATGTAGTCGGCGGGCGCCTGTTCGGCCTGTTTGCTGGGCAGCTCGATGAAGTATCCGTGTACGCGGTTGTAGCCGACTTTCAGGTTGGCCAGGCCGGTACGGGCCTTTTCACGGGCCTCCAGGTCGATCAGGAACTGGCCGGCGTTCTCGCTCAGCGATTGCAGATCGTCCAGCTCGGCATCGTAGCCGGTCTTCAGCACGCCGCCGTCGCGGATCACCGCAGGCGGGTTATCGATGATCGCCCGTTGCAGCAGGTCTGCCAGTTCCGGGTAGGTGCT
Organism: Pseudomonas sp. Irchel 3A18; assembly: GCF_900187465.1. Classification (NCBI taxonomy): domain Bacteria; kingdom Pseudomonadati; phylum Pseudomonadota; class Gammaproteobacteria; order Pseudomonadales; family Pseudomonadaceae; genus Pseudomonas; species Pseudomonas sp. Irchel 3A18. Next base: position 86,859 of record NZ_FYDI01000002.1, on the reverse strand, counting down.
GGTGGTTCTGGCCAGTTGTTGCAGGTGCGGCGCTTCCAGGCTGGTCATCGCTTCTTGCAGTGCCGGCAGGGCGCCCAGTGCGTCGCGCAGGCGAGCCAGATCGCGAGGACGGGCGTTGCGCAGGCCGATACGCGCCAGAATGCGTTCGATATCGCCGATTTCCTTGAGCTGCGGTTGCAGGCTCTCGAAGCGGTAGCTTTCCAGGAAGCAGCCGATGGAAGTCTGGCGCGCCTGGAGAACGGTCAGGTCACGCAGCGGACGATTGAGCCAGCGAGTCAGCAGGCGCGTGCCCATGGCAGTCTGGCAGCGGTCCATGACCGATTGCAGGGTGTTGTCGCGACCTCCGGCCAGATTGGTGTCCAGCTCGAGGTTGCGGCGGCTGGCGGCATCCAGCACCACGGTATCGTCCAGACGCTCGTGACGCAGGCTGCGCAAGTGCGGCAATGCGGTGCGCTGGGTTTCCTTGGCATAGCTCAGCAGGCAGCCTGCGGCACCGATGGCCAGTGTCAGGTTTTCACAGCCAAAGCCTTTGAGGTCCTGAGTCGAAAACTGCTGACACAGGCTTTTATGTGCCGAATCACGCTCGAAATCCCAGGGCGCGCGACGGCGAGAGCCACGACGTTTTTCTGCCGGAAGGCCTTGAGGCCAGTCATCGGGGATCAGCAGTTCGACAGGGTTGATACGCTCAAGCTCGGCCAGCAGGTTTTCCCAGCCCTTGATTTCAAGCACGCTGAAGTTGCCGCTGGTGATGTCCAGCACCGCCAGACCAAACAGACGTTCGTCACCCAGCACGGCGGCGAGCAGGTTGTCCCGGCGCTCGTCCAGGAACGCTTCGTCACTGATGGTGCCCGGCGTGATGATACGCACGACCTGACGTTCCACCGGCCCCTTGCTGGTTGCCGGATCGCCGACCTGCTCGCAGATCACCACCGATTCGCCCAGCTTTACCAGCTTGGCCAGATAGCCTTCGGCGGCATGGTAGGGAATGCCGCACATGGGGATGCTCTGGCCTGCTGACTGACCGCGTGCAGTCAGGGTGATATCCAGCAGCTTGGCGGCTTTTTTTGCGTCTTCGTAGAAAATTTCATAGAAGTCGCCCATGCGATAGAACATCAGTTGATCGGGATGCTGGTTCTTCAGCTTCCAGTACTGCTGCATCATCGGGGTGTGCGAAGAGAGATCGGAAATTGCTTTATTCATCAGTAGGTTAGGCAAGTTCGTTAGAAGGGTGGGGCAAATTTCAGGGGGCGACATGGGCTCCCTCTCGTGCCGAGGGTTGTCTGCCGTGTCTTTGCGATGGGCGCAAGGTTACCACGCACACCTCCACAACGCAGGCGCGGCTGACACTTCCTGTATCGTCACCGAAGGTTTCAGGGCGCCCAAGGGTGCGGATGGCCTGTATAGACTTCCAGCGTCGCCGCTCGATAACGGGCGGCATCTTATAAAAAGGGACTTTTATATGAAGAACAAACGAGCAAGGGATTCCGGTAACGGGCGCTTCATTACGGTGGATGAAGCCAGGCGCAGGCCCAAAGAAACAACCGTTGAGACGATCCGCAAACCCTCTCCCAGGAAAAAAGAGTCATAGTTGGCTTATCTGGCTGGCGGTTGCCCAGGTAACCGCTTTGCCCGCTTCGTTCGGTTGGTACAGGAAAAGATCGTGGATGAAATAACCCGGCTTGCTGCCTCTCTCGGCAAGCATCTGCAAGCCATCAAGGCTCAGGTGACGACCGCCGAGTCCTGCACGGGCGGCGGGATTGCCGAAGCCATTACCCGTATCGGCGGTAGCTCTGCCTGGTTTGAGGCAGGCTATGTAACCTATTCCAATACTCAGAAAACCCGCCAGCTCGATGTGCCTGCCGAGCTGTTTGTGACGCATGGTGCAGTCAGCCAGCCCGTCGTGGAAGCCATGGTGCGTGGTGCGCAGGAGAAAAGTGGTGCTCGTTTCGCCGTTGCCGTCAGTGGCGTGGCAGGGCCTGGCGGTGGTTCGGTTGAAAAGCCGGTCGGCACTGTATGGCTGTCCTGGGGCATGGGAGAGACGCTTGTCGCTCAGCGTCGACAGTTCGACGGCGATCGCGATGAAGTGCGCCGACAAACGGTGAAGGCCGCGCTAGAGGGGCTGATACAGCTTGCTGTTGGAGAAATGCCAAAACAGGGGTAGGCGAGCGCTCATCGCTGTGGAATAATACTGTCTACTTATACAGGTGTTCTGATCGCTCAGGCCCTAAATTGAATTTGATTACGTGAGGACTTCAATGGACGACAACAAGAAGAAAGCCTTGGCTGCGGCCCTGGGTCAGATCGAGCGTCAATTCGGTAAAGGTGCCGTAATGCGCATGGGTGACCATGACCGTCAGGCTATTCCTTCTATTTCCACCGGTTCGCTGGGTCTGGATATCGCGCTGGGTATCGGCGGCTTGCCTAAAGGCCGGATCGTTGAAATCTACGGTCCAGAGTCTTCGGGTAAAACCACGCTGACCCTTTCGGTCATCGCTCAAGCCCAGAAAGCAGGTGCAACCTGTGCGTTCGTCGATGCCGAGCACGCACTGGACCCTGAATACGCCGGCAAGCTGGGCGTCAATGTCGACGACCTGCTGGTTTCGCAGCCGGACACCGGTGAGCAGGCGCTGGAAATCACCGACATGCTGGTGCGCTCCAATGCCGTTGACGTCATCGTCGTCGACTCCGTGGCTGCACTGGTACCCAAGGCCGAAATCGAAGGCGAAATGGGTGACATGCACGTGGGTCTGCAGGCTCGCCTGATGTCCCAGGCGTTGCGCAAGATCACCGGTAACATCAAGAACGCCAACTGCCTCGTCATCTTCATCAACCAGATCCGTATGAAGATCGGCGTGATGTTCGGCAGCCCGGAAACCACCACCGGTGGTAACGCCCTGAAGTTCTACGCCTCGGTACGTCTGGATATTCGCCGTACCGGCGCCGTGAAAGAAGGCGATGAAGTGGTGGGTAGCGAAACCCGTGTCAAGATCGTGAAGAACAAGGTGGCTCCGCCGTTCCGTCAGGCAGAGTTCCAGATTCTTTACGGCAAGGGCATCTACCTCAACGGTGAGATCATCGACCTGGCTGTGTTGCATGGCTTTGTCGAGAAGTCCGGCGCGTGGTACAGCTACCAAGGCAGCAAGATCGGTCAGGGTAAAGCCAACTCGGCCAAGTTCCTGGCGGATAACCCGGAAATCGGTTCGGCACTTGAGAAGCAGATTCGCGACAAGCTGCTGACTCCAGGCGTCGACACCAAGGCTGTAGGCTCCCGTGAATCAGCCGATGCCGATGACATGGCTGAAATCGACGCCGATATCTGATCAGCCTCATGCCAGTTGTGCTCGATACCACTGTCGCTGTACGACGAACCGCAATGGACCTGCTCGCTAGGCGCGAGCACGGTCGAGTCGAGCTGACGCGCAAATTGCGTCAGCGCGGCGCTTCTCCAGAGCATATCGAGTCCGCCCTTGATCGTCTGGTCGAGGAAGGTCTGCTCTCTGAATCCCGCTACCTTGAAAGCTTCGTTTCCTCCAAAGCGCGTTCTGGCTATGGGCCTTTGCGTATCCGTGAGGAACTGGGGCAGCGTGGCTTGCAGCGTGGGGATATTGAAGAAGCGCTCAGAGAGTGCGGTGTCGACTGGCAAGCCCGCTTGTACGAAACCTGGCAGCGCAAGTTCGCTGGCAGGTTGCCTGCTGATGCGCGAGAGCGTGCCCAGCAAGGCCGCTTCCTGAGTTATCGCGGGTATCCGCTGGATATGATCGGCCGCTTGTTGAGCGGCCGAGGTGAGGATGATTAGCCAGGTATCCAGTACGGATATCAGGCTTTTCGGGCAAGGCTCTCCGGCAGGTTGATGTAGTCGATCAACTCGCGAAGCCGGCCCTGATTACGCCCTGTGAATGCGAAGGCGAGGCGTGTCAGGTTACTGAATTGCGCTTCGTCGTGCTCTTCCCCCTGATAACTGTGCTGATGGAAGTCCTCGCTGCTGCAGATATCGGCAAAGGCTTTCTGGATGTGCGCCATTGCCTGCTCGCTGAGCGGGTGATGCATGCGAATCACGAACGTGTTCTTCAGCCAGCGACTGGAGTGGAAGTTGCTGTAGAACCGGTTGATTTCTTCGACTGCTTCATCGGTGCTGTAAACCAGCCGCATCAGTTTCATGTCGGCTGGCAGAATGTAGTGGTTGTCCTCCAACTGATTCTTGATGAAGTCCAGTGCGCTCTGCCAGAAGTTTCCGCCCGGTGTATCCAGCAAAACCACAGGCACCAGCGGGCTTTTGCCGGTCTGGATCAGTGTCAGCACTTCAAGTGCTTCGTCCAGAGTGCCGAAGCCGCCCGGGCATAGCACCAGCGCATCGGCTTCCTTGACGAAGAACAGCTTGCGGGTAAAGAAGAAGTGGAACGGCAGGAGGTTTTCAGTGCCTTCCACCGTCGCGTTGGCATGCTGCTCGAAGGGCAGGGTGATATTGAAGCCCAGGCTGCTGTTACGTCCGGCACCTTCATGTGCGGCAGCCATGATGCCGCCACCGGCACCGGTGATGACCATCATGTCGGAACGCGCCAGCTTTTCCCCCAGGTTTCTGGCCTGTGCATACAGAGGATGTTCCACCGGCGTGCGTGCCGAGCCGAACACCGTCACCTTGCGGCGCCCCTTGAAACGTTCCAGCACCCGGAAGGCTCTGTCCAGTTCGCGCAGGGTTTGCAGCGTTATCTTGGCGTCCCAGCGATTTCGGCCATCTTCGGCCATGCGTAGTACGGTGAGGATCATGTCCCGATAAAGGGGCAGGTTGGGACTGTCGGGAGCGACCTGCTTGATGTGCTCTTCGATCTTGCTGGTGATATCCAGACCATTGCTCTGAAAGTGTTGCGATAGAACATCGTTAGGTACATACGGCATTCAAGATTTCTCCTCCTGCAGAATGATTTGATCCTGACAAGACTCGTCCCAGGATCGCAAAGCATCGTACGTTGCCGATGATTGAAGCTCTCTTCAGGTTATATGATGGCTCGATAATGTCCCGCTTTCCTCTAAAAGGCTATCGATTATCGGTTGGTGGCAAGGGGCTGGAAGGGGGCTTTGCGAAGGAGCGCGCCGCCTTCAGGGCTGCGCGCAATGAAGCGAGGGAGTTGCTTACTTGCCGGATTTCTTGACCGCGCAGTCCGAAGCCTGGAATGTCTGGCTGATGACCGGACGATTGGTCTTGTATTCAGTGAATTGATATTTCAGCACGGCACCTTTGGTCATCAACTGACGATAACCGTTGTTGTGGCAAACGCTGTTGCCCAGCTGGCTGCGGACGGCGTCCGGATTGGCACGCATCTGCTGCGCCTGGCCTGCACGCACGCTCAGGTGGTTGATCAACTCCTTGCCGTTGACGGTGTAACCCTGGTCCAGGATGTCTTCGTTGATTGCCCGTGGCGTGCCGACGCTGCTTTCCTTCGCGACTTTTTCCAGCATGGTGCTGAGTTCGAATTCCTGCTTTGACGCTGCCTGCGCGGCCAGAGGGGCGACGAGCAAAAGCGTAAGGGTTGGGGCGATGAGGCGCAGCATCAAACTCTCCTGATTCAGTGGCTGGCGGTTTTGACCAGCGACTTCAACGTGTGTTCCGGATAACCTGCCCACGGCGCGGCTCCAATGGCGCGCCAGTATAGGATAGGAGCAGTCGGCTCGAAAGCAGGTTGAACCGCCGGGGCTCTGGTAAACTGCGCGGACTTTTTACCCCTGTCGAGTTCTTGCTGTGTCGATGCCTTTCTTCAGCGGGCGTGTCTTTCCATGAGCCATGCTGTTTCCCGCCTGCGCGATCAGCGTCTGGCCCGTAGCACCAAGCCCTTCATTGCCCGTGGTTCCCGGGCACCACGCTGTCCGGATTGCCGGGTGATTTCCAGCTATTGTCTGTGTGGGTGGCGGCCTAAAGTCGCGGCAACCTCGGGCATGTGCCTGCTGATGTATGACACCGAGCCGTTGAAGCCGACCAACACCGGCTGGCTGATCGCTGATGTCATCGAGGACACCCACGCCTTTGGCTGGTCGCGCATCGAAGTCGACGAGCAATTGTTGGCCTTGCTGGATGACCCGCAGTGGCAGCCCTATATTGTCTTTCCGGGTGAGTTCGTCGCCAAAGAGCGGGTCGTGACCCGTGTGGCTCTTGAAGAGGGCAAGCGTCCGCTGTTCATTCTGCTGGATGCGACCTGGACCGAAGCGCGCAAGATGTTCCGCAAGAGCCCTTACCTTGAGCGGTTTCCGGTACTGAGCCTGGAGCCGGAGCAGATTTCGCGTTACCGGTTGCGTCGTTCCCGTCGCGATGACCATTTCTGTACGGCCGAGGTCGCCGCGCTTTGTCTGGAGCTGGCTGAAGACACCAGTGCCAGCAGTGTGCTGGATGCTTATCTGGACGTATTCAGCGCCCATTATCTGGGTGCCAAGTTCCAGAGACCGATCGATCCGGACGATGCCGCTCACCGTTATCTGAAGGCTTTTCTTTGAGGAGCCGAGTGCCTGTCGTGCGGATAGAGGCCGATTGCCATTTCGGATTGGGCTCAAGGCAGTATCAAGCTTGACCACCATTGCCGGGCTGGGCATGCTTGGCGCCGCCTGAGCGCTGAACTTGCTGGTCTGGCGTGAATGTGCCCCGGGCGCTCACTATAAAAACAGGATCAAAAAATGACCTACGACATCCTGATCGCCGATGATCATCCGCTGTTTCGTAGCGCGTTGCATCAGGCGTTGAGCATCGGCCTGGGGCCTGATGTGCGGCTGGTCGAGGCAGAGAGCATTGCCCAGATCGAATCTCACCTGGCGCAGAAGACTGACTGGGATCTTGTCCTGCTGGATCTGAACATGCCGGGTGCCTATGGTTTTTCCGGGCTGGTCTTGCTGCGGGGTCAGTATCCGCAGATTCCGGTGGTCATGATTTCGGCCCAGGAAGAGGCTTCAATCGTGGTGCGCTCCCGTGAGTTCGGCGCCAGCGGCTTCATTCCCAAGTCCAGTCCCCTGGAAACCATCCAGCAGGCGGTACGCACCGTGCTTGAGGGGGATGTCTGGTGGCCGCCGCAAGTCAATGAAGTGGTCAGTGTGTCGGATGAAGCCAAGGCGGCCAGTGCCGGCCTTGCCAGCCTGACGCCGCAGCAGTTCCGCGTATTGACCATGGTCTGTGAAGGCTTGTTGAACAAGCAGATCGCCTATGAGCTCAGCGTTTCCGAAGCAACCATCAAGGCTCATGTCACGGCGATTTTCCGCAAGCTCGGCGTTCGCACGCGCACTCAGGCTGCGTTGTTGCTGCAACAGCTGGAATCGGTTTCGGCCAATTGAGCATCGGTTCTTCACGCTTTTTTGACCCGTGTTGCCTTAGATTTCCTCACCTTTCGACACAGTAGTCTATCCATGCCTTCACCCTTCAAGGGCCAGACCGGCCTGAAACGTATCCTCAATGCTGCAGGTTATTCCTTTGACGGTCTGTCGGCCGCCTTCAAGGGGGAAGCGGCCTTTCGTCAACTGGTGCTGCTCAATGTCGTGCTGATTCCGTTGTCCTTCGTGATCAACGTCAGCCGTGGCGAGCATGCCCTGTTGATTGCCGTATGCCTGCTGGCCCTGATCGTCGAGCTGCTCAACTCGGCAGTCGAAGCGGCCATTGACCGCATTTCTCTGGATCTGCACCCGTTGTCCAAGAACGCCAAGGACATGGGCAGTGCCGCCCAACTGGTCGCGCTGAGCATGATCGCCGTGGTCTGGGGAGTGATCCTGCTCGGCTGACCTTCTCAGTACAGGCTGGGTATCACGATTTCGTCGCTGCGCTGGACCCCGGCGGTAAAGGCGCGGCACAACTCGAGAAACTCTCGCATGGCAGAGGTCTGGTACTTCTGCTTGTGCCAGATGAAGTAGAACTGCCGCGACAGATCCAGTTCCGGCGTATCCAGAGCCACGAGGCTGCCACGTCGAAACGCATCGCGCAGGGCCAGCCGGGAAATACAGCCGATGCCCAGCCCCGATTCCACCGCTCGCTTGATGGCTTCGGTGTGTTCCAGCTCAAGACGCACATTCAACCCGTTACGGTGATGACGCATGGCCTGATCAAAGGTCAGCCGTGTGCCCGAGCCCTGTTCACGCAGAATCCAGGCTTCACGTGTCAGTTCCGCCAGGCTGGCATGGCCGCGTTTGGCCAGTGGATGCTGGGGAGCGCAGAACACCACCAGCTCATCTTCGACCCAGGACTGCACTTCGATATCGGGGTGGCTGCAATCGCCTTCGATCAGACCCAGATCAATTTCGTAATGCGCCACCTGCTGCACGATATGCGCAGTGTTCTGGACATGCAGCTTGACCTGGCTTTCCGGGTGACGCTGCATGAACCCGCCGATCAGCAGGGTCGCCAGGTAATTGCCGATGGTCAGTGTGGCGCCGACTGCCAGTGAGCCGAAGCCGGACTTGCCGTTCAGCAGGTCTTCGATTTCCTTGGCCTGATCCAGCAGAGCCACCGCCTGGGGCAGTAACTGGCGTCCGGTCGCGTTGAGGCTCAATCGCTTGCCGGCGCGATCGAACAACTGGCAGCTGGACTGGCGCTCCAGCTCGGTGATGGATGTGCTGGCCGCCGATTGCGAGAGAGAGAGCATGACCGCTGCCCGGGACACGCTTTCCTGCTGGGCAACGGCGACGAAGACTTGAAGCTGACGAAGAGTAAATCGCATATCTATATAACCGATAACCCATATCTTGATAATTAATTTAACAGATATTGTGTCTGCCACTAGAATGTCGCGCAATAGCGCTTATGCCCAGCGCAGAAGAATTTTTCAGGAGTTCCCACGTACATGAGCAACATGAACCACGAGCGTGTCCTCAGCGTCCATCACTGGAACGACACTCTCTTCAGTTTCAAGTGCACCCGCGATCCGGGTCTGCGTTTCGAGAACGGTCAGTTCGTGATGATCGGTCTTCAGCAGCCTAACGGTCGTCCGCTCATGCGCGCCTATTCGATTGCCAGCCCGAACTGGGAAGAGCATCTGGAATTCTTCAGCATCAAGGTGCCTGATGGTCCGCTGACCTCGCAGTTGCAGCACCTCAAGGAAGGCGACGAGATCATCATCAGCAAGAAGCCTACGGGCACTCTGGTTCTGGATGACCTCAAGCCTGGCAAGCATCTGTACCTGCTGAGCACCGGTACTGGTCTTGCGCCGTTCATGAGCGTCATTCAGGACCCGGAAACCTACGAGCGTTTCGAGAAGGTCATCCTGTGCCACGGCGTACGTTACGTGAACGAAGTCGCTTACCGCGAATTCATCACCGAGCACCTGCCGCAGAACGAGTTCTTCGGTGAAGCGCTGCGCGACAAGCTGATCTACTACCCGACCGTTACCCGTGAGCCTTTCGAGAACGAAGGCCGCCTGACCGATCTGATGCGCAGCGGCAAGCTGTTCAGCGACATCGGTCTGCCACCGATCAATCCTCAGGACGATCGCGCCATGCTGTGCGGTAGCCCGAGCATGCTTGATGAAACCAGCGAAGTGCTGAACAGCTTCGGCCTGACAGTCTCCCCACGCATGCGTGAGCCGGGCGACTACCTGATCGAGCGTGCATTCGTCGAGAAGTAAGTTGTTTTGATAAAAGCCGCCTCCCTCTTCCTGAGCGAGGCGGTTTTTTATTGGGCGGGATTTTTAGCTGGCACAACCTCAAGCACCCGGATCATCCCCGGCTGCGGATAATGCCAGCGCACGTCCATATCCCAGAACTGCGCGCCGTAGCGACGTTCCGGCGCAGGCACCTGATAGGCCGGACGCGGGTCCTGAGCCAGGCATTGCTCGATCAGTTCCACCAGTGGCTCGTCAAGGCGTTGTGCGTGCTCACGGGCTTGCAGCAGCGCGCTGTCCTCCCAGTGAACAGGGATCAGTTCCGGTGCCGCACTAGCAATGCGGTTGCTTGCATGGGGCAGGGCATCGGCATAAGGCACATAGGGCTTGATATCCAGCACCGGCGTGCCGTCAAGCAGGTCGATACCGGAAATCCAGAGCCGCCCCGCCTCGACCTTGTCCAGCCTGACCACGGATTGCCCGATGCCATTGGGCCGGTGCGTTGCACGGGTGGCGAACACGCCCATGGACTGGTTGCCACCCAGGCGTGGCGGACGCACCTTGAGGCGTGGCTTGTCTTCCAGAGCCTGATGGAACAGAAACAGCAGCCACACATGGCTGACCTGTTCCAGGCCTTGTACGGCTTCACCCTGATCAAAGGGCGCAACCAGCTCCAGGCAGCCACGGGCGGCGGGAGCCAGTTGTGGCTGGCGCGGAATCGCGAATTTCTCCTTGAAGCAGGAACGCACGAAACCGACAGGAGAGACGTTGTAGGTCACGAATCAGCCGCGTACGCGCAAGGTCAGGCCCTTGAGGAAGTTGCGCAGCAACTGGTCGCCGCATTCGCGGTAGTTGTTGTGGCCGACCTTGCGGAACAGGGCACTGAGCTCCGGTTTGGACACCGGGAAGTTCACGGACTTGAGGATGTCGTGCATGTCGTCTTCCTTGAGTTCAAAGGCGACACGCAGTTTCTTGAGCACGATGTTGTTGGTGATCGGCAGTTCGATGGGCTGTGGTGGACGGCTGTCGTCCTTGCCGCGCTTGAAGATCACCAGTCCATCGAGAAAATGGGCCATGATTTCATCGCTGCAATCGAGGTAGCCTTCTTCCTCTTCCTTCTTGGTGAAAGCGATCACGTCGTTTTTGGTGATTTCAAAGCCGGTGAGCCTGGTGATCTCGACAATCTTGTTGTCGCTGATATCCAGCATATAGCGCACGCTGCGCAGTACATCGTTGTTCATCATGAGGCGTGAGTCCTGGTAAGTCGTTGTAACGGCGCACGAGTTGTCGTGCGCTGCAAAAAATGAAGGTTAGAATTTTTCCTTGGCCGTCATGTAGCGCCACTGGCCCTCAGGCAGTTTGCCCATGGAGACGCCACCGATGCGGATGCGCCGGACTGCGACGATCTTGAGGCCCACGGCCTCGCACAGTTGGGCAATAATGCCGGGCTGCGGGTTCTTCATGGCAAAGCGCAGGCGGTTCTCGTTCTGCCAGCTGGCTTTGACGGCAGGCAGTTCCTTGCCTTTGTAGCTAAGGCCATGGTTCAGACGGTTGAGGCCATGGGCAACCATCTCGCCCGAGACTTCCACGACATATTCCTGCTCTATCTTGCTGCGGTCGTCGGTGAGCTTGCGCAGGATTTTCCAGTCCTGGCTGAACACCATCAGGCCGCTGGCATTGGCTTGCAGGGTCGAAATCGCTTCAAGGCGCAGGAAGTGCCCCTTGAGCGGGCGCTTGCCGAAGCTGTGTTCCTGGGAAAGGGTACCCGGGGTAATCATTTGCAGCGCGCTTTCGACACTGGCCGAGGCCGGTTTGTGCAGAATGATCGTGACGGCTTCCGGGGTTTCGGCCCTGGCGTCGGGGCTGAGTTCGACCTTCTGGTTTTCGACCTTGAACTGCGGCTCTTCGACCACCTCGCCATCCACGGTCACCCAGCCGCCCTCGATATACAGTTCAGCCTCGCGACGGGAGCAGCCGACCAGTTCGATAAGGCGTTTGGAAAGGCGAATGGGGTCTGTCATGAAAAAGAAGCCGTTACTGATGGGAAAGACGCCATTGTACCTGCGCACGCCTGATAATCGGTGCGAATAATTAATGGATGCCTTGTCGCGGCCAGGGCTTTTCCCGCGTTTGGTGGATCAACTCAAGCAGGGTAGCGCTTCTAGCGCCGCATTCTCAGGATCGGATAAGGTTGCCCAAGCCCGTCCAGTTCGCTGCGGTGGATCACCTCGAAACCTTGCCTGCGATAAAACCCCAGGGCTTGCGGGTTTTGTTCGTTGACGTCCAGCTCGTTGATGTTGAAATACTCGATGGCATGGTCAAGCAGGTACTTGCCCAGGCCCTGACCGCGATGTTCGGGATCGACGAACAGCATTTCCAGCTTGTACAGGCTGATGCCTGCAAAGCCTGTGATCTTCAAGTGTGCGTCGCGGGTGCAGAACAGGGTGACCGAACCCAGGTACTGCGTGAGCAGCAGCTCTTTGAGCATGGCGATGTAGCTATCGGGCAGGAAGTCGTGGGTCGCACGTACCGAGCGTTCCCAGAGGTTGGCCAGTTCCTGAAAGTCGTTTTGCTCGGGCGTGTACAGGTCCATTTCGATGGGCTCTTGTGGTGGGCTGCATGAGTAGACAACCCGGACCGATAAAAAAGCCCCGCCGTTTTCAAGGGCGGGGCTGATTCGGTTTCAACTTCAGTCGATGATTTCGGCCCACAGATCGTATTCGTCGGCGTCTGTCACGCGGCACATGATCTTGTCACCGGGTTTGACCGGACTGTCGTCTTCAAGACCGATATAGACGTTGCCGTCGATTTCCGGCGCATCGAAGAAGCAGCGGCCTACTGCACCGCGCTCGTCCACTTCATCGATCAGGACTTCGATGTCCTTGCCGATCTTCATCTGCAGACGGGCAGCGCTGATTGCCTGTTGATGCGCCATGAAGCGATCCCAGCGATCCTGCTTCACGTCGTCCGGTACGATTTCTGCGTCCAGCAGATTGGCAGGCGCGCCTTCAACCGGCGAGTACTGGAAGCAGCCGACGCGGTCGAGTTGTGCTTCGGTCAACCAGTCCAGCAGGTACTGGAAGTCTTCTTCGGTTTCGCCGGGGAAGCCGACGATGAAGGTGGAGCGGATGATCAGGTCCGGGCACTGTTCGCGCCAGTTCTTGATGCGCGCCAGGGTCTTGTCTTCAAAGGCCGGGCGCTTCATGTTCTTGAGCACTTTCGGGCTGGCGTGCTGGAACGGGATGTCCAGGTACGGCAGGATTTTCCCGGCGGCCATCAGCGGGATCAGCTCATCGACGTGCGGGTACGGATAAACGTAGTGCAGACGAACCCAGACGCCCAGGGAGCTGAGAGCCTGGCACAGTTCGGTCATGCGGGTCTTGACCGGCTGGCCGTTCCAGAAACCGGTGCGGTATTTGACGTCGACGCCGTAGGCGCTGGTGTCCTGGGAAATCACCAGCAGCTCTTTCACGCCGGATTTGACCAGACGCTGGGCTTCATCGAGCACATCGCCTACCGGACGGCTGACCAGTTTGCCGCGCATCGACGGGATGATGCAGAAGCTGCAACTGTGGTTGCAGCCTTCGGAAATCTTCAGGTAGGCGTAGTGACGTGGCGTCAGCTTGATGCCTTGTGGCGGTACCAGATCGATCAGCGGGTTGTGGTCCAGCTTCGGTGGCACGACCTGATGCACGGCATTGACCACCTGCTCGTATTGCTGAGGGCCGGTGACCGACAGCACGCTCGGGTGCACGTTGCGAATGACGCTTTCGTCCACGCCCATGCAACCGGTCACGATCACCTTGCCGTTTTCGGCAATGGCCTCGCCAATCACTTCCAGGGATTCCGCCTTGGCGGTATCGATGAAGCCGCAGGTGTTGACCACAACCACGTCAGCATCTTCATAGGTCGGAACGACTTCGTAACCTTCCATGCGCAGTTGGGTCAGGATGCGCTCGGAGTCGACCAGAGCTTTCGGGCAACCCAGGGAAACGAAGCCTACCTTGGGGGCGGACGGCGTGGTGACGGTGGACATGGCAAACCTCGGCGTGAAGGGTGCCTGGCTCAATACGCGGGCACCGATTGGGCGCTTGGTGCGCCTCTGATCAAAAAGTGCGCAATTCTAGCGATGAGTGCGTGCGATGACCAGTGTTAAACAGAGAATTACGACGAGTGCTGCGCTATGCTTCGCGGCATTGCGCCAACGCATGTCAATAATTGGCGCGATCGGAATTGTTACGTGGTGTGAAGTTCATAGTGCTTTGGGCCTCAAGTCTTGTTTCAGGAGTATTGGATGAGTCAGGCAAGCAGTCATGCTGAGACTGGAAGCACTGCAAAACCCTTGGGGCTGCTGATTGCGGCTGTGGGCGTGGTGTATGGGGATATCGGTACGAGCCCGCTGTATACGCTCAAGGAGGTCTTTCAGGGGGGATATGGGGTTGATGTCACCCATGACGCGATACTGGGCATCCTGTCGCTGATTTTCTGGTCGTTGATCTGGGTGGTGTCCTTCAAGTACATGGCCTTCATTCTGCGCGCCGATAACCAGGGCGAAGGCGGGATCATGGCCCTCACGGCTCTGGCGCGACGCGCAACGGCTCACTACCCCAGGCTGCAAATGCTGATGGTGGTATTCGGTCTGTTCGGCGCGGCTCTGTTCTACGGCGACAGCATGATTACCCCGGCGGTGTCGGTGCTGTCGGCGATGGAAGGGCTGGAACTGGCCTTCGACGGGCTTGAGCACTGGATCGTGCCCATGGCGCTGGTGGTGCTGGTTGGCCTGTTCCTGATCCAGAAGCACGGGACGGCACGCATCGGCGTATTGTTCGGGCCGGTGATGGTGACCTGGTTTCTGGTGCTGGGTGCGCTCGGGATCTACGGCATCATGCATTCGCCTGAAGTGCTCAATGCCGTGAATCCGATGTGGGCGATCCGGTTCTTCATTCTGCATCCGGGTATCGGAGTCGCCATTCTCGGTGCCGTCGTGCTGGCACTGACCGGTGCCGAGGCGCTGTACGCCGACATGGGGCACTTCGGGCGCAAGCCTATCTCAAGGGCCTGGTTCATCCTGGTGCTGCCTGCGCTGCTGCTCAACTACTTCGGGCAGGGCGCGCTGGTGCTGGAAAACCCCGAGGCGGTGCGCAACCCGTTCTATCTGCTGGCACCGGGCTGGGCGTTACTGCCGCTGATCGGGCTGTCGACACTGGCAACGGTCATTGCTTCCCAGGCGGTGATCTCCGGTGCGTTCTCCATGACCTTGCAGGCCATTCAGCTCGGTTACATCCCGCGCATGTACATTCAGCACACTTCCAGCGATGCACAGGGCCAGATCTATATCGGTGCCGTGAACTGGGCGTTGATGGTGGGTGTGGTGTTGCTGGTGATCGGCTTCGAGTCTTCCGGCGCGCTGGCTTCGGCTTATGGCGTTGCCGTGACCGGCACCATGCTCTGCACCACGATTCTGGTGTCTTCGGTGATGCTGCTGTTGTGGAAGTGGCCAGCAGTGCTGGCGGTTCCCTTGCTGCTGGGCCTGTTGCTGGTGGACGGCCTGTTCTTTGCTGCCAACGTGCCGAAAGTCGTGCAGGGCGGTGCCTTCCCTGTGCTGGCGGGTGCGGTGCTGTTCATCCTGATGACCACCTGGAAGCGTGGCAAGCAGTTGCTGGCCGATCGTATCGACGAGGGCGGCCTGCCGCTGCCGATCTTCATTGGCAGCATTCGTGTGCAGCCGCCGCACCGGGTTCAGGGCACTGCCGTGTTCCTGACGGCGCGCAGCGACGCGGTGCCCCATGCG
This sequence comes from Pseudomonas sp. Irchel 3A18, assembly GCF_900187465.1. Taxonomy (NCBI): domain Bacteria; kingdom Pseudomonadati; phylum Pseudomonadota; class Gammaproteobacteria; order Pseudomonadales; family Pseudomonadaceae; genus Pseudomonas; species Pseudomonas sp. Irchel 3A18. The sequence goes on along the minus strand of NZ_FYDI01000002.1, from coordinate 71,511 downwards.
CTGTTGCATAACATGCTGCACAATCAGGTGCTTCACGAGCAGGTGGTATTGCTGACCGTGGTCTATGAAGACCGGCCAAGGGTCCCGGCCCATGAGCGTTTTGAAGTGGAGTCCTACGGCGAAGGTTTTTACCGGGTGATCCTGCACTTCGGCTTTATCGACGAGCCGGACGTACCGGCTGCGCTGGCGCTGTGTCATCTGGACGATCTGGATTTCAGCCCGATGCGCACCACTTACTTCCTGAGCCGCGAAACCGTCATTCCGTCCAAGATGATGGGTATGGCGCGCTGGCGTGAAGCCCTGTTCGCTTTCATGCTCAAGAACGCCAACGGTAACCTGCGCTTCTTCAAGCTGCCGTACAACCGGGTGATCGAACTGGGTACCCAGGTCGAGATGTAGCGTTTCTCCTGGTGTACAAAAAATCCCGGTCACCTCGCGGTGCCGGGATTTTTCATGTCTGCCTATCAGGACTTATTGAGCGGCAGGCTTGCCTTGCCATTTGTTGATCGCATTGATCAGACGCTTGGCCAGTGCCGGGTAGTTCTCATCGAAGTGATGGCCACCCGGTAGCTCGATCACTTCACCGACTGCGGTGGTATCGGTGCAGCCGCTGGTTTTCTTCTCTTCCAGGCCATAGACGCACAGCACTTTGGAAGCTGGCAGCTTGGCCATTTCCTGGCCTGTAGTCGCTTCCTTGCCTGCATTGCCGAGCCAGCCGTCTACGTGAATCTCGAAGCTGCCGGAGCGTGCGAAGGCCAGCAGAATGATCCCGTCGATACGGTTCTGGTCTTCCGGTGCGAGGCGGTTATAGACCGCAGGCATGACATCCGCACCGAAGGAGTAGCCAGCCAGGATGAAGCGCTTGGTGCCCCATTTCTGACGGTAGTGATTCATCAGGTCGGTGAGGTCGATAGCGGTCTGTTCCGGCGTCTTGTGCTCCCAGTAATAGCGCAGCACATCGATGCCGACCACCGGATAACCCATCTTCGCCATATCGCCAGCCACGACCTTGTCCAGATCGCGCCAGCCGCCGTCACCTGACATGAACAGGGTTACGGTGTCGGCGCTCTGGTTGGCTGCCACAGGCACTTCAACCGTCGGGATGCCCAGGCCGCCTGCGTCATTTTCACCCAGCAGCAGGTGACGAAGCTCGGTGTTGAGCACTTGCGGCAGAGAGATGTCGTAGTCGCTGATGCTGGTTTCGGCGTTCGTCTGATCGCGTACGAAAGCAGCGCTCGGATCGTCCGGTGCGTCGTTCCAGGCGGCCAGCCAGTGGCCGTGTGGTGCCTTTTGCGGCAGCGGTACGTCGCAGATCTGCGGCGGGGTTTCATCCTCTTCCACCACCGGAGGAGGGTTGGAAACATGCTCCAGGGCAAAACCGACCGAGATGGCCTGGGCCTTGTCGTCCTTCTGTTCGGCCAGCCAGCGCCATGCCAGCGTAGCGCCCGGGCCAATGCCGCCAACAACCAGAGGCGCACCCTCAAGCTTTTGCAGGGCGTTCTGGAACGTCTTCTGTTGCAGGACGCAGTCATCCTTGGGCAAGACCACTTGAATGATGCGCGCCGAGGCGTCCTTGCTGATGGCCAGCAGTTGCTTGTCAGTCAGCATTTCTTCAGCGGTCACGGCCAGGGCAATCCGGGTCTTGACCTTGGTTGCCGGTGTGACGCTGGTCAGTGGCGTGCCATCGTCAAGGCTCAGGCGTTCAAGGCTGGCAGGTGGAGCAGGGCGGGTCCATAGCCAGAAGCCGAGTGCCGCCAGCAGAACAACACCCAGAGCAGCAAGCAAATAGCGCGAAAAGCGTCGAATCATCAGCGTTTCACCAATCCAGTCAGGCCGCCCGCAATCAGGGCGGCGGTGTCAGCCAGTGCCACAAGCGGATCGAGTCCGGCAGGCACGGCCATATAGCGAGGTTCCCAGTCCGGTTGGAACTTGTCCTTGAAGCGGCGCAGACCCTGGAAGTTGTAGAGCTGTTCGCCACGGCGGAACACCATCGAGCCCAGGCGCTGGGTCAAGGGGGCGCCGCGTCTTGGCTGCAGGCCTGACAACGGCACCATGCCCAGGCTGAAGCGTGCATAGCCCTGCTGTTTGTAATGCAGGATCAGGCCGACCATCATGAACTCCATGGTCAGCTTGGGGGCGTCCGGGTGTGAGCGCATCAGGTCCAGGCTGGCGAGTTCGAGGCTGGAGGTTTCCAGCAGGTTGGCAAACGCCACCGGCTTGCCTTCAAAGTGGATAATCGCGATGCGGAAATACTTCAGGTACTCAGGGCTGAAACGGCCCAGGGAGAAGCCTTTTTCGCGCACATTCTTGCCGGTCAGCCAAGCATCGGAAATAGCTTTCAGCTCATCCAGCGGCGCCTGACCGGCTTCGTAGATCTCCAGCGACAGACCGTCGCGGCCACCCCGGTTCCAGGTGTAGCGCAGGTCTTTCATTTCCTTGCCCTTGGCGTCGATGTCGAAGCGCCGCAGGTCTACCCGTGCTTCCTCGCCCAGCTTGATCGCTGTCAGCCCGATGTCCATGTAGTACGGCAGGTTCTCTGCACGGACCTGATAGAACACGGGGCGGGCATGGTGAACGTCGCACAGGTCACGGAATTGCCAGATCAGTTCGGCGCGCTGCTGAGTCGGGCCGATCGGGTCATACAGGGCCACGAGGCTGCGTCCGCGATGGGAGTACATCAGGAAAGCGTTTTCGTTGGGGTGGAACAGAATCGCCTTGTCACCGGTCAGCACCAGTCCGCCATCGGGCTGGCTGGAGGCCTTGAGGATTTCGGCAGCCTTGTCCAGCTCGGCGGCGTTCGGTAGCTTGATGACCGGGCGAGCGGTGCGCAGCAGCCAGGTCAGGGACACGACCACCAGCAGCACCGCACTGCCCAGAGCGGAGCGCAGGCCCCGTGGAGCATCGGCGTCGAGGGTGAACTGCCACCAGAGCTGATGGCTGTAAGGCACGTCCTGATAGGCAAACAGCAGCAGCCAGATCGAGGCGCCTACCACGCAGGCACTGGCGATCAGGTAAAGCGGCGAGAAGGGCAGCTCAAGCAGGCGGCTCGGACGGTAGAAAGAGCGGCGGAAAGTAGCCAGCAGAGCGGCTGTCAGCAGCAACAGGCTGGCTTCTTCCCAGTCGAAGCCCTTGAGCATCGACAGGACTGCGCCCACCAGCAGCAGAATGACCGTCAGCATCCACGCCGCCGACAGGCGACGCCGCAAGCCTTGAGCCAGCAACAGGCACAGCACACCTACCAGACTGGCGCCAAAGTGCGAGGCGTTGATCAGGCGATGGGGAATCATGAAGCCGACGTTTTCCAGGCGGGTGTCGATTTCCGGTGTGGCGCCGGAGAACAACAGCACAACACCTGACAGAAATACCAGCAGCGCCAGGATCGGCGCGGCGAGCCCGGAGGCTACGCGCATGGCCTGGCGGGTGGGCAGCAGGCGCTGGGCTTCGGTAAAGAGCAGCGTCAGGCATGCCAGCAACAGTGGCAACACCACGTAGATCAGGCGATACAGCAGCAAGGCAGCCGCCAACGGCGCGGCGCCCAGTTCGTTGGCGAAGGCTGCCAGCAGAATCGCCTCGAAAACCCCTACGCCGCCCGGTACATGACTCAGTACGCCTGCGGCCAGGGCCAGCAGGTAGATGAGGATGAAAGCACCCAGCGGCGGTGCTGACGGCAGCAGCAGGTAAAGCACCATGGCTGCGGCGACCACGTCCAGAGCGGTGATGACCAGCTGTATCAGCGTCAGGCGCAGGTCGGGAAGACGCAAGGTGCGTCGGCCGGCCCTGACCAGAATATTGTGGGGAATGGTCTGTTCCGGCAGACGACGGCGATAGACCGCAACCGCCAGCAGAACGCTGGCGACCAGCACCGCGGTAGCGATAACGGCCAGTACATCCACCGGCAGTTTCAGTGCCAGTGACGCGCCGGACAGGTTACTCAGGGTTGCTACTGCTGCCAGTGGTGGCAAGGCGCAGCCCAGCGACAGGCTGGCGAACAGGGTCATGCGGGCGATTTCCATCGCCCCGATGCCATGACGCGAATACAGTCGGTAACGCACCGATCCGCCGGAGAGCATGGAAAGGCCCACGGCATTGCCAATCGCAAAAGAGGTAAAGCCCCCAAGCAGCAAGGTGCGGGTCGGCAGGTTGACGTTGGCGTAACGGCTGGCGGACAGCTCGTAGCCCATCAAGATGACGAAGCCGATGATCGCAGCCAGCAGAGCGCCACCCAGCGATGGAAGGGGCACGGCGAACAGCGAGTCGCGCAGCGCAAAGAAGTCCATCTCGATCAGCATGTGTCGACAGGCGATCAAGGCCATGCCGAAAAGCAGCAGCATGACGGCCAAACCGATGGGTTGCCGGTACTTGCTGAGCAGTTCCAGCCAGCGGAAGCGGACAGGTTTTATCGAACTATTTGCAGCAACTGCTTCGTTGGTATCTGACGGGTTGTCGCGCATCAATCACTCCTTGGATCGTGCGCGACAGGATGGAGGTATGCAGCCAAGTTACCAATCCCTACGCAAAAAATATTTCGAGATGTTATCGCGTCAACGTCTCATGGGCGAACTGCTAATGGCTTGAGCGGGTACCGTTCAGCTTTGATTCAGCTTAGGCGTATGTAACAAAAATGACTACGTTGTGTCATGCCGTATTGAAGAGTGACTGGGGCGCCGGGCATGACGATCGCGTGCCGATCTTTCCTACTACGTCTCGTAATGATTCTATCGGCAGCCCATCGAAAAACTGTCGGACACAGAAATATTACGTTACGTACGTGATGATAGGGTTTCAGGGGGGAGGGGAAATAGTCTTTTTTTGTCAGACAGTTAGCATGGCTGGTCCCATGCTTTTTCAGCAGGCACAAAAAAGGCCAATCTTTCGATTAGCCTTCTTTGATGTTGGTTGCGGGAGCCGGATTTGAACCGACGACCTTCGGGTTATGAGCCCGACGAGCTACCAGGCTGCTCCATCCCGCGTCTGTGTGGCGGCATTCTACAGCCGAATCCAGAAGTGTCAACCTTTAATGCAGAAAACATGAAAATTAATACTGTTTGCTGCTGGTTGACGGATGTTGGCATCAGAATGCAAAAGGCCCGCTTTGTGGGCGGGCCTTCTACTTTACTGCATTTGGTTGCGGGAGCCGGATTTGAACCGACGACCTTCGGGTTATGAGCCCGACGAGCTACCAGGCTGCTCCATCCCGCGTCTGATAGGGCGGCATTCTACAGGGGAAGCTGATCCTGTCAATCATTAGTTTCAAAAAATGCTTTTTTCTTCAAATGGTTAGCGCTGTAAGGCCAGTGCTACAGGGGATATGACGGTTTGTCTGACAATCCGAAAGGGCAGTGGTGTAGGGAGCGCACGCTTTTCTGATGCATTCATTTGGCGTCATGAGTGTCACTTCCTGATACCAGTGCGATACTGCACGACCATTGATTGCAAATCGCCGTTCATGACTCAGCGCAAAATCATCCACATCGATTGTGACTGCTTCTATGCAGCCATCGAAATGCGAGACGACCCGAGCCTGGCCACCAAGCCGCTGGCTGTCGGCGGGTCGCCGGACAAGAGAGGGGTGATTGCGACCTGTAATTATGAAGCACGAGCCTATGGGGTGCGTTCGGCGATGTCCTCGCGTCACGCCTTGAAGCTGTGCCCGGAGCTGACCATCGTCAAGCCGCGCATGGATGCCTATAAGGAAGCGTCCCGGGAAATTCAGGGCATCTTTCGTGATTACACCGACCTGATCGAGCCGCTGTCGCTGGACGAGGCGTTTCTGGATGTCTCCGATGCCAGTCATTTTTCCGGCAGTGCGACCCGTATCGCCCAGGATATCCGGCGTCGGGTTTCAAATCAGTTGCACATCACGGTCTCGGCTGGCGTTGCGCCCAACAAGTTTCTTGCCAAGATTGCCAGTGACTGGAAGAAGCCCAACGGTTTGTTCGTGATTACTCCGGATCAGGTCGAGGATTTTGTCGAATCCCTGCCGGTCAGCAAGTTGCACGGCGTCGGTAAGGTGACGGCTGACAAGCTGGGACGGCTGGGGATCATTACCTGCATGGACTTGCGTCGCTGGAGCAAGCTGGCGCTGGTGCGCGAGTTCGGCAGCTTTGGTGAGCGGCTCTGGAGTCTGGCGTTCGGGATCGATGAGCGTCCCGTGCAGACGGACAGCAGGCGTCAGTCCGTGAGCGTCGAAAATACCTACGATACGGATTTGCCCGATCTGGCCAGTTGCCTGGAAAAACTGCCAGCCTTGCTGGAGACCCTGGCTGTGCGCATGGAGCGAATGGCCGGGCAATATCGCCCCGGCAAGCCATTCGTGAAAGTGAAATTCCATGATTTTACCCAGACCACGCTGGAGCAGTCGGGGGCAGGGCGGGATCTGGCCAGTTACGAGCAATTGCTGACCCAGGCTTTCGCACGTGGTGCCAAACCGGTGCGATTACTGGGTATCGGCGTGCGCCTGCATGATTTGCGTGGCGCTCATGAGCAACTGGAGCTGTTTACCCAATAGTTGCAGGCTCCTTGCAAGGAGCCTGGTTGTCATTCGCTATCAGGTTCTGTGGCGGGTGCCACAAGGCGGCCAGCATCCTTGGCCAGAGACTTCAGAAACTCGTTCTGCAGTTGTGGGTCGTTGCGTGTCAGCTCGATCAGGCTCTGCTCCAGTTCGCTGGCTTCTTCTTCAAGACCCAGTTCTGAAAGACGCTTGACGCGATGCACCCACTGTTTGACTTCATCGTCTTCCAGGTCGTCGTAGATCAGCTCGTGAGCTTCGAGCAGCTTGCCCCGCAGCGACTGGCTGATCGGCAGGCTGGCATTGGCGTGAGCATTGTCCTGATCGTCCTCGATGTTGAGGTACAGGCGCGTGACCCGGCTCAGGTCCTGTTCGGCAAACGGGCTGTCGAGCAGGTTGAGGCGCAGAATCCCGTTGCGATCGGTATTCAGCTCATGGGTTTCGTTACCCGCTTTCACCATGACCGGACGCTCGTTCCAGGGCAGGGTGGAGTTCTCGATTCTCTTGTCCTTCTGGACTTCATCGATACTGGCCAGGTTCTGCTGCGCACGGCCATGGGACGGTGCGTTCATGAACGGGTTGAGGCCTGCCACGCCGTAATTGATCCAGTCCTTGGTCACGCTGTCCGGCAGGCTGCCGAGAGTGAAGACGTTGACCACGTTGGCGCCGATGCCGGCGACCACTGCGACTGCTCCCAGCGGAATCTCATAGATTTCCCGCCAGGGTTGATAGGGGGTGTAACGGTCGTAATGACGGGTTACTTCAAAGTCGGTGACCTCGAAGGATTTATGCTCGTGAATCCGCACCCGGCGTTGTGGCAGCTCAAGGGTCTTGGGCTCGCCGATATCGATCTGCAGGGTGTGTTCCAGCAGTTTGCGCTCTATGCGTTCTTCGTGCTCGCTGCGCTGTGACAGCTGATTGGCACAACCGCTGACGAGGAAGGTGCCGCACAGAACGGCGCTGCCGAGGCTTAGGGTGCTTCGTCTGAACATGGGATCTCTTGATGCAGATTGGGGCGTGTGATGAGTGGCGCGCCCGCACAGCGAGCGCGCCTTTGACTCAGCGTTTCACGCGACCCTGGATGAACGACAGCACGTCGGCGACCGCAATGGCTTGCGGTTGCGACTCGGTTCGGCTCTTGTATTCCAGATTGCCTTCGGCCAGACCACGATCACTGACCACGATGCGATGCGGAATACCGATCAGCTCCATGTCGGCGAACTTGATGCCCGGGCTGGTTTTCTTGTCGCGGTCATCGAGCAGGACTTCAAAGCCCGCGGCAGTCAGTTCGGCATACAGCTTGTCGGTCGCTTCGCGAACGGCGTCCGTTTCATAGCGCAGTGGAACCAGGGCGATATGGAAAGGCGCCAGGGTATCGTTCCAGATGATCCCGTTTTCATCGCTGTTCTGCTCGATGGCAGCCGCCACGACGCGGGAGACGCCGATACCGTAGCAACCCATGGACAGGTTGACGGGTTTGCCGTTTTCGCCCAGCACCTGGCACTTCATGGCTTCGCTGTACTTGGTGCCCAGCTGGAAGATGTGGCCGACTTCGATGCCGCGCTTGATTTCAAGCGTGCCTTTGCCGTCCGGGCTCGGGTCGCCGGCGACGACGTTGCGCAGGTCGGCAACGGTCGGTACAGGCAGGTCGCGTTCCCAGTTGACGCCGAAGTAGTGCTTGTCATCGATGTTGGCGCCGACCGCGAAGTCGCTCATCAGCTCGACCGAACGGTCGATGATGCACGGCAGTGGCAGGTTCAGCGGGCCCAGGGAGCCTGCGCCTGCGCCGATGGCGTCACGCAGTTCGGCTTCGGAGGCCATCACCAGCGGATTGGCGACCTGCTCCAGCTTGGTGGCCTTGATTTCGTTGAGTTCGTGGTCGCCACGAATGATCAGCGCGATCAGCTTGCCTTCTTCGGCAGCGTGGACAACCAGCGTCTTGACCGTCTTCTCGATAGGCAGGTTGAAGCCTTCGACCAGTTGCGCGATGGTCTTGGTGTCAGGTGTATCCACCAGACGCAGCTCTTCGGTTGCAGCACCGCGAGCCTTCTCGCGAGGTACGGCTTCGGCCTTCTCGATGTTGGCGGCGTAGTCGGAGCCATCGCTGAACACGATGTCGTCTTCACCGGAATCTGCCAGCACGTGGAATTCGTGGGAGCCGGCACCGCCGATGGAGCCGTTGTCGGCTTCTACAGGACGGAATTTCAGGCCCAGACGGGTGAACACGTTGCTGTAGGCCTGATGCATGCGGTCGTAGGTTTCCTGCAACGAAGCATGATCGGCGTGGAAGGAGTAGGCGTCCTTCATGACGAACTCGCGGCCGCGCATCAGGCCGAAGCGTGGGCGGATCTCGTCACGGAATTTGGTCTGGATCTGGTACATGTTGATCGGCAACTGCTTGTAGCTGTTGAGCTCGTTGCGGGCCAGATCGGTAATGACTTCCTCGTGGGTCGGGCCCAGGCAGAAGTCACGGTTGTGGCGGTCGACCAGGCGCATCAGCTCGGGGCCGTACTGCTCCCAGCGGCCGGATTCCTGCCACAGTTCAGCGGGCTGGATGCCCGGCATCAGGATTTCGAGTGCGCCGGCAGCGTCCATTTCTTCGCGAACGATGGCTTCGACCTTGCGCAGCACGCGCAGGCCCATGGGCAGCCAGGTGTAGAGGCCGGAAGCCAGCTTGCGGATCATGCCAGCGCGCAGCAGCAGCTGATGGCTGACCACGACTGCATCGGAAGGGGTTTCTTTCTGTGTGGCGAGCAAAAATTGACTGGTGCGCATGGTTGGCCGTTGTCTGTTGCTGGGACTGGAAATGACCCGGCATTGTACGGTGGTGTGCCGGTCGCGTACAGGGCGCGGCTGGCGCTGAGTCACAGGGAGGTGCTTTTCGGGCGCATGAAAAAGCCCGGCATTTGGCCTGCCGGGCTTTTTGAGTAGCCGATACCTGAGTTGCGGTTACAGAACCGAAATCGGGTAGTCGACGATCAGGCGGAACTCGTTGACGTCGCCGTCTCCCTGGGCAGTGTCGCCACGGTGCCATGCTTGACGGATACGGAAGGACAGGTCCTTGGCTGGGCCGGCCTGTACGACATACTTGGCTTCAAAGTTGGTTTCGTGGTGTTTGCCGTCTTCGCCATAGATACCAGCATATGAGCTGCCAGCTGGAGTCTTGGTGCCGTCGATGTCATAGCCGCGCAGGTAGCGAGTCATGAAACTCAGGCCGGGCACGCCGTAAGGAGCCATGTTCAGGTCGTAGCGAACCTGCCAGGACTTCTCGTTAGGGGCGTTGAAGTCGGAGTACTGAACGGAGTTGTTCAGGAAGATCGAGTCGCCACCGCGGTTGTTGTCGCCGATACCGATATAGTCGAACGGAGTATCACCGTCGACCTTCTGGAAGGCCAGCGTTACGGTATGTGCCGCTGCGAAGGAGTAAGCAACCGAGCCGGAAGCGGTGGTGTTATTGATTGAGCCTGCTTCTGCGCTGCCTTCATCGAGTGTGCGATAGATATTGGCATCAAATGCCAAGGACTGGTCGCCGCTCAGAGGCAATGCGTAGTTCACGTTGGCGTAGTACTGGTTCCAGATGTCTTCCAGCTTGGAAGCGTAGAACGCAACACCCAGGTTATCGGTGATGGCATATTTGCCGCCAACGAAGTCAGCGCTGTCAGACTCTACGAAAGCGTAGTTCGCATAAATCTTGCCGCTACGGTTGGTCTCATCTTGGCTAGTGCCAGAGTAGTAGTGACCTGCTTCCAGATCCAGGCCTTTGAACTCGCTGCTTTGCAGGCTGATACCGCTGGCAGTTTGAGGCAGAAGGCGGCTACCGCCGACTGCAAATACAGGGCTGGTAGGTTGCAAGTCGCCTACTTTCAGCTCAGTTTTCGAGATGCGGAATTTGACTGCGCCGCCACCTTTGCCAAAGCTGTCTTCGTTGGAGCCGTCGGAACTGGTCACCAGGTTGCCGGAGCCGGAGTATTTTTTCTGACCGTCCAGTTTCAGGCCGAAGTAGCCGAATGCTTCTACGCCCACACCAACGGTGCCTTGGGTGTAGCCGGAGCTGTAGTTGACCCACAGACCTTGAGTCCAGTCTTTATCATCGCGACGGTTAGGGCCGGTGGTGTTTTTCTTGTCACGGTCGTAATAGTAGTTGCGCAACTTCAGGTCAAGAGTGCTGCCTTCGACAAAGCCCTTGGCTTCAGCCTGGTCACTAACAAACGGTGCTGCTGTTGCCATCTGGGCGCTGGCTGCAGTAACTGCCAGTGCGATTGCGCTCCACTTCATCACTCTCATCGTGATTGCTCCTTTGGTTTTAAGAAGTTTCAGGCCGTCCCACCTGTTTTTTATCTGGGCGGCTCTTTCTTTTTTTGTCGGCGAAAATCTATATCACGCTGACCGTGGTTACGATAGTTGCAAACCTGTCTTTCCGAAATCTTTACGGCGATGTCGTTAAACGTTTCGCACAGGTCGCATGTGCATCATTCCTTATCTCACCCTCAGCCTCGATACCATTGAAATCTCGTATCCGGTTTGCAACAAAACGGCTACAGAGAGGCTTCAGGGTGTGTGCTCGAAGCTGCGAGCTGTTGCTTCCCTTGGTCCTGATGCCTGTGTTTTCCGCCAGAAGCATCGTGACCATGCTGAGGGTTAAAGCAACAAGCGTGCACAAAGTTCAATTTTTTCGAAAAAAAATGTGAAATTTCAGTTTTTACCGGGTGTTATGACCATAACCTCATGATTTTGATCGGGTTGTCCGAGCAGATGAAAACGATGGTGTGCAAGCTGCTGGACAATCGCTCGAGGGGTGAGATGCAATAAAATGTTACTGCCTGCACCGGGATTTGAGTAAATCCCGTGTCATTGCTCCGGTTGGTATACCAAAGTGTTTCTTTTTGGTGCATTGACTCGCAGCGCTGCCACAACCTGGATCTTGGTTTTCATCTGCCAATAGGGTTGGCATGAGGTTGTTTCATTTTTATGTCTGTGTGTCGTTTTTTGCCGCTTTTGCGTATCGAAGGCAAGCTCACAGGGCTGGCCGGTGAGTGAGGTGGGTGGATCAAGTTGGTGCAATTGCCAGGGGCGAGTGAGCAAGTTGGTGCGCAGGTCCTGAAGGCGTGCTCGTCGCTTCGCGATAAAATGCATCCAGCAGGGTGAAGCATGGCTCGATCCTGCGTATCCTGCGTGGCAGACATTCAACCTGGGAGCTTTATCGTGTTCGTTCTGGATTCACGTCTCAAGCAGGACACCTTGCCTGTCGGCGATTTCCCGTTGTGCCGGCTGTTGCTGTCTAATGATTCCCGTTACCCATGGTTCATCCTGGTGCCGCGTCGCCCGGAGATCAGTGAAGTCTTTCAGCTTGAGGCGCAGGATCAGTTGCAGTTGTGGCAGGAAACCACCGTTCTGTCTCAAATCCTGAAGGGCGTGTTCGACGCTGATAAACTCAATGTCGCGGCGCTGGGTAATGTTGTCAGCCAGCTTCACATGCACGTCATTGTTCGCAAGCGTGACGATGCTGCCTGGCCAGCGCCTGTATGGGGCAAACATCCGGCTCTTCCTTATACGGACGAGCAGTTCGCAGCGGTTCTCGAACGCTTGAGGCCGGTGTTGACGCAAGACTTTCGATTTGAGGGTGAATGACCATGAATCTTGAAGAGCGAGTCATGGAGCTGGAAAGCCGCCTGACCTTTCAGGAGGATACGCTTCAGGCGTTGAATGATGTGCTGGTGGTGCAGCGACGTGAGCTGGATCGTCTGCAATTGCAAATGAGCGCGATGCTCAAGCGTCAGGAAGAAATGGGCAGTCAGTTCGATACGTTCGTCGAAGACGCTCCGCCACCTCATTACTGAGGGTTGCTGCATAAAAAAACCGCGCTTTCCCGGAGGAAGGCGCGGTTTTTTATTGGGCGGCAGAAATCAGCGGCGTGGCAATGCGGCGATGACGTCTTCGGCCTGCAGGCCTTTGTCGCGGTTCATTACGGAGAATTCGACACGCTGGCCTTCGACGAGTACGCGATGACCTTCGCCGCGAATGGCGCGAAAGTGCACGAAGATATCGTCGCCCGAGTCACGGGAGATGAAGCCGAAGCCCTTGGACGTGTTGAACCACTTCACGGTGCCAGTATCGCGATTGCCCAGATCCTGGCTTTGAGGTGCTGGAGAAGGAGAGGATCTGTAGAAGCTCACTCCCAGGTGCAGGGCAACGGCAGCAACAGCGACAATCAGGCTGATCATGACGGCTGGTAGACCGGCGATTCTATCGAGCGGAACGAGCAGGGTGAGAATTTGGATGATGACGGCAAGAACAAGCAGAGCACTGACCAGATTTTGCAGGTTGTGACGTGGTCCCCGGTTCCAATAGGGGATCACAGGAGCGAGTACAAGATTGAGCAGTCCGAAGAAAGCGAGATAAAGCGCATCGGGCTGGAGCATTTCACTACGCAGGCTGGGTATGAGGGACAACAGCAGGGCTGCTGCTCCTGTTACCAGATGGACGATTTTCAACATTTTTAAAAAGCTCACATTAAGAAGGATCACAAGGAAATAGCTGGTAGCGCCCGGTACGCTTCTGAAAAAGTGGAGGCGTGATGCACGAGCGATGGTCCAGCCTATGCGCTACAGCCGGATGGCAGGATCGGTAGCGACACGCGGTGTATTTAACAGCAAAGCCGAACTCTACTCAAATCAAGTACCTGTGAGGCCTCGCCGGTTTTGTTGGCGCCAGTAAAACGTCTGCTTCAATGGCCGCTGGCGGCCTTGAGCCAGAGCCCCTGGCTGGCCTTTGACGAATTCATGGAACTCGTTTTGTCGGGGCGGGGTCAGACAGGCTTGACGATTCAGGCGCTACTTTCCTGTATGGATGTGCCTATTTGAGCGAGTGCACCAATAGAAGGCTGCGCCCGTTGGCGTCTCTTGATAAAGTAGCTCTGTTACTGCTTTCCAATCCTCATTAAAAGGGCATGAAACATGGCAATCGATATCGGTATCAGTGAAGAGGATCGCAAATCGATCGTAGACGGTCTTTCGCATCTGCTTGCGGATACTTATGTACTTTACCTCAAGACTCACAACTTTCACTGGAACGTCAGTGGGCCGATGTTTCGCACGCTGCACCTGATGTTTGAAGAGCAATACAACGAACTGGCACTGGCCGTCGATTCCATTGCCGAGCGTATTCGTGCTCTTGGCTTCCCGGCGCCAGGTACATATTCGACTTATGCTCGTCTGTCTTCGATCAAGGAAGAAGAAGGCGTGCCGAGTGCTGAAGATATGATCAGAAGTCTGGTTCAGGGCCAAGAGGCTGTTGTCCGAACGGCTCGTAGTCTTTTTCCTCTGCTGGATAAAGCAAGTGATGAGCCGACTGCAGACCTGTTGACCCAGCGCATGCAGGTTCACGAGAAGACTGCATGGATGTTGCGCTCGATGCTCGAGTCCCGCTGACAGCAGGGCTGTTGCCCTTCTGCCCGGAGCGCGTTGCCGTCCCCCCTGGCAACGCGCTGCAGTCGAGCCTTCCTGCGTTCGACCTGATGCTGCACTTGCAGCCCGTTTTTAAAATGTAAAAGTATAAATATTAAACACATTGGCGAACTTTTCTTAAGTTATAGCGTTTTTGGTGTTTCCTTATTCTGTATTCTTTTGTAGTCATCTCCTACAGAAACAAGGTAATGGTTCCGCTGGATATAAGATCTTTAATCGGGCCTTATAGGAGTCGCATTTATTTATTTTTAAATGTTTCTTATCGGGATTCGAATTGATTTTGTAGAGGTGGAATAGCCATGGTCAGAGGTGTTGAGCGTGAGGTCAAAGATTTAAGCAGGCATTCGTCCATACGCAATGATCCTTTTGTCGAGGATTTCAATATGAATCTGGCACAGCCGCACTCCAAGTCGGTACGCCTTAATGGTCTGGCGACGTGTCTGCGTCTGGAAAAGGTCTACTGGAATATATTGTCGGCGATTGCCCGATCCAATAACTGCTCCGTGAATGCAGTGCTTTCCTATATCGACAGGGAGGTTCATCTGCGTTACGGCGGTGTGAAGAACTTCAGCGGGCTGATCCGCGTCGTGTGTGTTGCGCACCTTTTGAAGGCTGATCGCCTTGAGCAGGTTCAAGCCTGATATTTCTCCGGACTCGCTGCTGACGGGTCCTTTCGAGCAGTGTCGCAAGCCTGTTGCCCGGCACTAATACGAACTTATCCAGACAGGATGAGTTCGTTCGGCTGCACGGCCTCGATTAACTCTATATAATCCTTCGCCTTGCTGACGGGCATGGCTCCGCGTGGCAGGGACTGGCTTGAACTGGAGGCCGGTGCCTTGCACTATTGAGCGGCCAGGAGCGAAAGCCCCCACCGAATTTCGAATTACGAGAAGTGAACACACCATCATGATGCGCAGCCATTATTGCGGCCAACTGAACGAAAGTCTGGAAGGTCAGGAAATTACCCTTTGCGGATGGGTCCACCGTCGTCGTGACCACGGAGGCGTGATATTCCTCGATATCCGCGACCGTGAAGGCATGGCCCAGGTGGTGTTCGATCCCGATCGTGCCGATACCTTTGCCGCTGCCGACCGTGTGCGCAGCGAGTATGTCGTCAAGGTCGTCGGCAAGGTGCGTGCCCGTCCGGCCGGTGCCGTCAATGCCAACATGGCTTCCGGCGCCATCGAAGTGCTGGGCTACGAGCTGGAAGTCCTGAACGAGTCCGAGACTCCGCCGTTCCCGCTGAACGAATACTCCGACGTCGGCGAAGAAACCCGCCTGCGCTATCGCTTCATCGATCTGCGTCGTCCGGAAATGGCCGAGAAGCTGCGTCTGCGCTCGCGCATCACCAGCAGCATCCGTCGCTACCTCGATGACAACGGCTTTCTGGATGTCGAGACTCCGATCCTGACTCGCGCCACGCCTGAAGGCGCTCGCGACTATCTGGTACCAAGCCGCACGCACCCTGGCAGCTTCTTTGCCTTGCCTCAGTCGCCTCAACTGTTCAAGCAGTTGCTGATGGTTGCCGGCTTCGACCGCTACTACCAGATTGCCAAATGCTTCCGTGACGAAGACCTGCGTGCCGACCGTCAGCCTGAGTTCACTCAGATCGACATCGAGACCAGCTTCCTCAATGAAGAAGACATCATCGGTCTGACCGAGAAGATGGTTCGTCAGTTGTTCAAGGAAGTCCTGGACCTGGAATTCGGTGAATTCCCGCACATGACCTTTGAAGAAGCCATGCGCCGCTATGGTTCCGACAAGCCTGACCTGCGCAACCCTCTGGAACTGGTCGATGTTGCCGATCAGCTCAAGGACGTCGAGTTCAAGGTCTTCAGCGGTCCTGCCAACGATCCGAAGTGCCGGATTGCCGCATTGCGCGTTCCAGGCGGGGCAAGTATTCCGCGCAAACAGATCGACGATTACACCAAGTTCGTCAGCATCTACGGTGCCAAGGGCCTGGCGTACATCAAGGTCAACGAGCGCGCCAACGGCGTTGATGGCCTGCAATCGCCTATCGTCAAGAACATCCCGGAAGCCAACCTCAATGTGATCCTCGATCGCGTTGGCGCGGTTGATGGCGATATCGTGTTCTTCGGCGCGGACAAGGCCAAGATCGTCAGCGAGGCCTTGGGCGCGCTTCGTATCAAGGTGGGTAACGACTTCAAGCTGCACACCTGCGAGTGGGCACCGATGTGGGTTGTGGACTTCCCGATGTTCGAAGAGAACGACGACGGCAGCTTCAGCGCGTTGCACCACCCCTTCACGGCGCCAAAGTGCACCCCTGAAGAGCTGGAAGCCAACCCTGGCAAGGCGCTGTCCCGCGCTTACGACATGGTGCTCAACGGTACCGAGCTTGGCGGCGGTTCGATCCGTATCCACCGCAAGGAAATGCAGCAGGCTGTATTCCGCCTGCTGGGTATCGCCGAAGACGAGCAGCAAGAGAAGT
Source organism: Pseudomonas sp. Irchel 3A18 (assembly GCF_900187465.1). Lineage (NCBI taxonomy): Bacteria > Pseudomonadati > Pseudomonadota > Gammaproteobacteria > Pseudomonadales > Pseudomonadaceae > Pseudomonas > Pseudomonas sp. Irchel 3A18. The sequence continues at coordinate 55,091 of NZ_FYDI01000002.1, read as the reverse complement.
TCGGCTTCCTGCTCGACGCACTGAAATACGGCGCACCACCCCATGGTGGCCTGGCTTTCGGTCTGGACCGTCTGGTGATGCTGATGACTGGTGCCCAGTCGATTCGTGAAGTGATTGCCTTCCCGAAAACCCAGAGCGCTGCCGATGTCATGACCCAGGCTCCTGGCGTCGTTGATGCCAAGGCTCTGCGTGAACTGCACATTCGCCTGCGCGAGCAGCAGAAGGCCGAGTGATGCGGGGCAGGGCGCATTTTTGATGCGCTCTGCAGTGTGCCTGTCGAGTAAAAAGCCTTTTGCCCGTTTACGCGGGTAAAAGGTGACGGTGTTTCAAAAAGAATCTGGAGCGAGAAATGGCAGGTCATTCTAAGTGGGCGAACATCAAGCACCGCAAAGAGCGTCAGGATGCCAAGAAAGGCAAGATTTTCACCAAGTGGATTCGTGAGCTGACTGTCGCTGCCCGTCAGGGTGGTGGTGATCCAGGTTCCAACCCGCGTCTGCGTCTGGCGCTGGACAAGGCGCTTGGCGCCAACATGACCCGCGACACCATCGACCGTGCTGTTGCACGTGGCGTCGGTGCCGACGATGGCAACGATGTCGAGGAGCTGGGTTACGAGGGCTACGGCCCCGGTGGCGTTGCCATCATGGTTGAAGCCATGACCGATAACCGCAACCGTACCGCCGCTGCCGTTCGTCATGCGTTCACCAAGTGTGGCGGCAACCTGGGTACTGACGGTTCCGTGGCTTATCTGTTCGATCGCAAGGGGCAGATCTCCTTTGCGGCCGGTGTCGATGAAGACGCACTGATTGAAGCGGCTATGGAGGCTGATGCCGACGATGTCGTGAGCAACGAAGATGGCTCCATCGACGTGTTCACCTCGTTCGCCGGTTTCTATGCCGTGCGTAACGCACTGGAGGCGGCGGGCTTCAAGGCTTCTGACGCGGAAATCGTCATGTTGCCCACTACCAGTGCCGTGCTCGATCTGGAAACCGCTGAAAAGGTGCTCAAGCTGATCGATATGCTTGAAGACCTGGATGACGTGCAGAACGTCTACTCCAACGCGGAAATTCCGGATGACGTTCTGGAGCAGCTTGGCTGATTGCAGGCTGCTTCGCTGTACATTGGAGGCCGGAGGCAGGAAGCGGTGATGATCACGCCGCTATCGGCCTCCGGCTTCTGCCTTTATGCTGCATCAATTGTTTTGCGTTACTTTTCAAGTTGCGGGCGTTATGACTCTTATTCTTGGCATCGACCCCGGTTCGCGAATCACCGGTTATGGCGTTGTGCGTGATACCGGGCGCGGCTGTGTCTATGTGGCTTCGGGTTGCATTCGCACGGGAGCCGGTGAGCTGCAAGAGCGGCTGCAGATTGTGTTTCGCGGTGTGCGTGAAGTCATCCAGACTCATGGTCCTGTCACCATGGGGATCGAAAAGGTCTTCATGGCGCGCAATGCCGATTCTGCGCTGAAACTGGGCCAGGCCCGGGGCGCGGCCATTGTGGCGGGTGCCGAGGAAGGGCTGGAGATTGCCGAATACACGGCCACTCAGGTCAAGCAGGCAGTTGCCGGCACGGGTGGTGCCAACAAGGAGCAAGTGATGATGATGGTCATGCATTTGCTCAAGTTGACCCAGAAACCCCAGATCGACGCCTCCGATGCACTGGCCATCGCGCTGTGTCATGCGCACACGCGCTCAAGTCTTATTCCCCATGGTCTGGGGACTGCACGCAGTCGCGGTGGTCGGCTGCGTCTCTGACTGCATCATCCGCACGCATATTTTTGCTTGCAGGTCTGGCTACTCCTGTGATGATGGTGTTCATATTTTTGCACTGGCGACGCCAGCGATGGGCAACACGAAAGGATCTGATACGTGATTGGACGTTTACGTGGCTTTCTCGCCGAGAAGCAGCCACCGCATCTGGTACTGGACGTCAATGGCGTCGGCTATGAGCTGGAAGTACCCATGACAACGCTTTATCGTTTGCCGCATGTGGGTGAGCCGGTGACTTTGCATACCCATCTGGTGGTTCGCGAAGATGCGCATCTGCTCTATGGTTTTTACGAGAAGCGCGAGCGTGAGCTGTTTCGTGAGCTGATTCGCCTCAATGGCGTCGGCCCGAAACTGGCGCTGGCGTTGATGTCGGGTCTTGAGGTCGATGAACTGGTACGTTGCGTCCAGGCGCAGGATACTTCGGCCCTGACCCGGATTCCGGGGGTCGGCAAGAAGACCGCCGAGCGTCTGCTGGTCGAACTCAAGGATCGCTTCAAGGCCTGGGACGCGCTGCCGGGCACGTTTGCTCTGGTTTCCGATGGCCCGAATCAGGCCGAACCTGTGGTATCTGCCGAGTCCGATGCGGTCAGTGCGCTGATTTCTCTGGGCTACAAACCTCAAGAGGCGAGCAAGGCCGTCTCTGCGATCAAGGAAAAAGGCTTGAGCAGTGCAGATCTGATCCGACGTGCTTTGAAGGGGATGGCGTAAGTGATTGAAGCGGATCGCCTGATTACCGCCAGCAGTGGCCGTGATCGTGAGGAACAACTGGACCGTGCCATTCGTCCTCTGAGCCTGGCTGACTACATCGGTCAGCCGACCGTGCGCGAGCAGATGGAGTTGTTCATCCAGGCTGCGCGTGGGCGCAACGAATCCCTGGACCACACCTTGATCTTCGGCCCGCCGGGGCTGGGCAAGACCACACTGGCCAATATCATTGCCCAGGAAATGTCGGTGTCGATCAAGAGCACGTCCGGCCCTGTGCTGGAGCGTCCGGGTGACCTGGCGGCGATTCTGACCAATCTCGAACCTCACGACGTGCTGTTCATCGATGAAATCCATCGCCTGTCGCCTATCGTCGAAGAAGTGCTGTATCCGGCCATGGAAGACTTCCAACTGGACATCATGATTGGCGAAGGTCCTGCCGCACGCTCCATCAAGCTCGATCTGCCTCCTTTCACCCTGGTGGGGGCGACGACTCGCGCAGGCATGCTGACCAACCCGCTACGTGACCGTTTCGGGATCGTTCAGCGTCTGGAGTTCTATAACATCGCCGACCTGTCGACCATCGTGTCACGCTCCGCCGGTATTCTGGGGCTGGCCATCGAGCCGGAAGGGGCTTTTGAAATTGCTCGTCGCGCTCGTGGCACTCCCCGTATCGCCAACCGCTTGTTGCGACGCGTGAGGGATTTCGCCCAGGTTCGCAGTAATGGCCACATCACCCGGCAAACGGCCGACAAGGCACTGAACCTGCTGGATGTCGACGAGCACGGTTTCGATCATCAGGACCGGCGTCTGCTGCTGACCATGATCGAGAAGTTCGACGGCGGTCCTGTTGGCGTAGACAGCCTGGCGGCTGCCATCAGCGAGGAACGGCACACCATCGAAGACGTGCTGGAGCCCTATTTGATCCAGCAAGGCTATATCATGCGCACACCGCGTGGACGGGTCGTTACCCGGCATGCCTACCTGCATTTCGGGTTGAACATTCCTTCGCGAATGGGCGAAATGCCAGCACCGGAGGACTTTGCTGATGGCTCGACGTATTAATAGTGGCCATCAGCGACTTATTTGCACTTTTGGTGGTCAGACTGCCAGCGTGATGGCAGAAGCCATCAATAAGTGGCCAAACCATGAAAAACAGTTGCCTGACCCGATTGGCAACCCGAGGAGTAAGCACTAGAGTATGCGCGCGCAAAACGGGGCTCCGTCGTTCGCACATCGCTGTCGCGTTTATTACGAGGACACCGATGCAGGCGGCATCGTCTACTACGTCAACTATTTGAAATTCATGGAGCGGGCTCGTACCGAGCAACTGCGAGAGCTGGGTTTTGCCCAGTCCGAGCTTGCGAAGGAGGACCTGCTGTTCGTCGTGCATTCCAGTGAGGCTCGTTATCACAAGCCTGCGCGTCTGGACGATGAGCTGCTGGTAAGCGCTGAAGTAATCGAATTGAACCGTGTCAGCCTGCGCTTCAAGCAGCAGGTCAGGCTGGCTGCGGATGCAACGCTGCTCTGTGAGGGGCAGTTTTTGGTGGCGTGTGTACGCGCCGATAGTTTGAAACCCCGGGCCATTCCCGAAGCTTTGCGAGCGGCCTTTGCCGACCAGAGCGGCGCGGGCATACATTCAGAGCAGGAGATAAAGCGTGGAAGCTAACGTAGTCGACCATTCCTCCATGTGGAGTTTGGTCAGCAATGCCAGCATTGTTGTTCAGTTGGTGATGCTGATGCTTGTGGCTGCTTCAGTCACTTCGTGGATCGTGATTTTTCAGCGCGGCAACATGCTGCGTGCCGGTCGACGCGCACTGGACAGCTTCGAGGAGCGTTTCTGGTCGGGCATCGATCTGTCCAAGCTGTATCGCCAGGCGGGCAGCAACCCTGATCCGGATTCCGGCGTAGAGCAGATCTTCCGTGCCGGCTTCAAGGAATTCTCCCGTCTGCGTCAGCAGGCTGGCGTCGATCCAGATGCCGTGATGGAAGGCGTGGCTCGTGCCATGCGCGTTGCGATCTCCCGTGAAGAAGAAAAGCTGGAAGCCGGCCTGCCGTTCCTGGCTACCGTAGGTTCCACCAGCCCTTATATCGGTCTGTTCGGTACGGTCTGGGGCATCATGAACTCTTTCCGCGGTCTGGCGACTGCGCAGCAGGCAACCCTGGCTACTGTGGCTCCCGGCATTGCCGAGGCATTGATCGCAACGGCCATCGGCCTGTTCGCGGCAATCCCTGCTGTTATCGCTTACAACCGTTTTGCCGCTCGCAGCGAGACTCTGATCAGTCGTTACTACACGTTCGCCGACGAATTCCAGGCGATCCTGCACCGTAAAGTGCATACCAGCGAAGAGTGAGCAGGTAATTCCCCATGGCTTTAATCGCTCGAGATCGTCGCAGAAAACGCAAGCCGGTCGCCGAAATGAACGTAGTGCCATACATCGACGTGATGCTGGTGCTGCTCGTCATCTTCATGGTGACCGCTCCCATGATCAATCAGGGCGTGAAAGTCGACTTGCCCAAGGTCTCCAGCGAGGCTTTGCCGCAAGACAACAACAATCAGGTCCTGACCATTTCGATCAAGGCTGACAAGACCTACTACTGGAACCTTGGCAGCGAAGTCGATACCGACAAACAGATGGACAAGGCAATGACCCTGCCGCAATTGACCGCTGCCGTGACCAAGATAGTCGCTGCCGGTCGTGATGCCGGCAAGCAGACGCAGGTGTTCATTCGTGGTGACAAGACCGTTGATTACGGTTCTGTCATGGGCACGATGGGCGGGCTGCAGAAAGCTGGTGTAGGGAATGTTGGCTTGATTACTGAGGCCCCCTGATGCAGCCGATTCGAGAGCCGTCTGCCTCGGAAAGCTACTTCTGGCCCTCTGTCTGGGCCGTTGGCCTGCATATCCTGATTTTTGGCATGCTTTTCGTGAGCTTTGCCATGACTCCCGAGTTGCCGGAGGCCAAACCTGTGGTTCAGGCTACTCTGTATCAACTCAAGTCCAAGAGTCAGGCGACGACCCAGACCAACCAGAAGATTGCCGGCGAGGCAAAGAAAGCCGCTGCACGACAGACTGAAGTCGAGCAGCTGGAGCAGAAGAAGATCGAGCAGCAGAAACAGGAAGCTGTAAAGGCTGCGGAACAAAAGAAAGAAGAGGCTGCTCAAAAAGCCGAAGAACAGAAGGCTGCTGACGAGGCCAAGAAAGCCGAACAGAAAGCCGAGGAAGCCAAAAAGGCCGATGACGCCAAGAAAGCTGCCGATGCGAAAAAGGCCGAAGAGAAACAATTGGCTGATGTAGCCAAGAAGAAAGCCGAAGAAGAAGCGAAGAAAAAAGCCGAGGAAGACGCCAAGAAGGCCGCCGCCGAGGAAGCCAAGAAACAGGCTGCCGATGAAGCGAAGAAAAAAGCGGCTGAAGACGCGAAGAAAAAGGCTGCCGAGGACGCCAAGAAGAAAGCTGCTGCCGACTCAGCCAAAAAGGCTCAGGAAGCTGCGCGCAAGGCTGCCGAGGACAAGAAGGCACAGGCTCTGGCTGACCTGCTTTCCGACAAGCCTCAGCGTCAACAGGCTCTGGCCGATGAAGTGGGCGATGAGGTAGCGGGTAACTTCGATGACCTGATTCGTCTGCGTGCATCCGAAGGCTGGGCTCGCCCACCATCGGCGCGCAAAGGCATGGCAGTGGTATTGCAGATCGGCATGTTGCCGGACGGCACAGTGACTTCGGTGACTATTGCCAGGTCCAGTGGTGACGGTCCGTTCGACAGTTCGGCAGTGGCAGCGGTCAAGAATATTGGTCGTTTGACAGAAATGCAGGGTTTGAAGCCAGCGGACTTCGCTCCCTATCGTTCATTCAAGATGACATTCACACCTGAGGATCTAGCCTTGTGATTAACCTTCTTCGAGGACTGCTTTTGGTTCTTTGCTGTGCGGCGGGCTTAGCCGTTGCGGAAGAAAAGAACATCATGGTCACCAGCGGAAGTGACCGCGCCACTCCGATTGCCGTGGTGCCTTTTGGCTGGCAGGGCGGCAATGTGCTGCCTGAAGACATGGCCGATATCGTGAGTAACGACCTGCGCAACTCGGGTTACTACTCGCCGATTCCAAAACAGAACATGATCAGCTTGCCGACCCAGGCAAGCGAAATCATCTTCCGTGACTGGAAGGCCCTGAATGCGCAGTACGTCATGGTCGGTAACATCGTCCCGGCGGGCGGTCGTCTGCAGATCCAGTACGCTCTGTTCAACGTTGCCACCGAGCAGCAGGTCCTGACCGGCAGCGTGTCGGGCACCAATGACCAGTTGCGGGACATGGCGCACTACATTGCCGACCAGTCGTTTGAAAAACTGACCGGCATCAAGGGCGCGTTCTCCACCCGCATGCTGTACGTGACTGCCGAACGTTTCTCTGAAAGCAACACCCGTTACACCCTGCAACGTTCGGACTACGACGGTGCGCGTGCTGTAACGCTGCTGCAGTCCCGCGAGCCGATCCTGTCGCCACGCTTTGCGCCGGATGGCAAGCGTATCGCCTACGTATCGTTCGAGCAGAAGCGTCCACGTATTTTCGTGCAGCACATCGATACCGGTCGTCGTGAGCAGATCACCAACTTCGAAGGCCTCAACGGCGCGCCTGCATGGTCGCCCGATGGCGGCAAGCTGGCGTTCGTACTGTCCAAGGATGGCAACCCCGAGGTTTACGTGATCAACCTGGCTTCCCGTCAGCTGACTCGCGTGACCAACGATTCGTCCATCGATACCGAACCGTTTTTCGGCAAGGACGGCTCTACGCTGTACTTCACGTCGGACCGTGGCGGCAAGCCACAGATCTACAAGACCAACATCAATGGCGGTGGTGCCGAGCGTGTAACGTTCGTGGGTAACTACAATGCCAACCCGAAATTGTCAGCCGATGAAAAGACGCTGGTAATGATTCACCGGCAGGACGGCTTCACTAATTTCAAGGTAGCTGTACAGGATTTGGCTCGCGGAAGTGTAAAAATCCTCACAGATAGCAACCTTGATGAGTCGCCTACTGTTGCGCCCAACGGCACCATGGTAATCTACGCCACCCGCCAGCAGGGCCGGGGAGTCTTGATGCTCGTGTCCATTAACGGACGCGTAAGGCTCCCGCTTCCTACCGCTCAAGGCGAAGTCAGAGAACCTTCCTGGTCCCCTTACCTGAACTGACGCGGCGCTACACGATTTGCTTAACACACTGGGGTTCATTAGGAGTTTCAAGATGGAAATGTTGAAGTTTGGTAAGTTTGCTGCGCTGGCTCTGGCCATGGCTGTAGCTGTTGGTTGCTCGTCCAAAGGCGGCGATAACGCTGGCGCTGGCGCTGTTGACCCTAACGCTGGTTACGGTGCCAACACTGGCGCTGTAGATGGCAGCCTGAGCGAAGAAGCTGCTCTGCGTGCAATCACCACCTTCTACTTCGAATACGACAGTTCGGATCTGAAGCCAGAAGCACTGCGTGCTCTGGACGTGCATGCCAAGGACCTGAAAGCAAACGGCGCTCGCGTCGTTCTGGAAGGCAACACCGACGAGCGTGGTACTCGTGAGTACAACATGGCTCTGGGCGAGCGTCGTGCGAAAGCCGTTCAACGCTACCTGGTTCTGCAAGGTGTTTCCCCAGCTCAGCTGGAACTGGTTTCCTACGGCGAAGAGCGTCCAGTTGCTACCGGCAACGACGAGCAGTCCTGGGCTCAAAACCGTCGCGTCGAACTGCGTAAGTAATTTGACATGCGAACGTGCCGACGTGCTCTAACCGTTTTGGCCCTCACCCTCCCGCTTTCAGCGTGGGGTGCGGTTCCTGTGGTCGATGACAATTCTGGCTCTGGCAGCAGCAGTTATCCGCCAGCTGGTTATGGCACGTCCGGCGCCTATGCCGGGGGAGGGGTTTCGGCCCCGACCTCGGCAAATGGTCAGCTGTTCATGCAATTGCAGCAAATGCAGGAAGAAATCGCGCGCTTGCGTGGTCTCGTTGAAGTCCAGCAGAACGATATTCAGCGCATGAAGCAGGAAGCGCTGGAGCGTTATCAGGATCTCGACTCGCGTATCTCCAGTGGCGCAGCCGCTGCAGCTACCAATAATTCCCAACCTTCTGGCGGCAGTATCGACGCCAGCGGGACGCCTTCAGCCCCAGCGGCTCAGGCTCCGGCAGCAGGCACAGAGCCTCCTGACCCGGCGAAGGAAAAGCTCTATTACGAAGCTGCCTTCGATTTGATCAAGGCCAAGGATTTCGATAAAGCCAGTCAGGCTTTTACCGCTTTCCTGCGCAAGTACCCAAACAGCTCGTATGCGGGCAACGCCCAATACTGGCTGGGTGAAGTGAATCTGGCCAAAGGCGATCTTCAAGGCGCTGGTCAGGCATTTGCCAAGGTCAGTCAGTTGTACCCAAAGCACGCCAAGGTACCTGATTCGCTTTACAAGCTGGCCGATGTCGAGCGTCGCCTCGGCCACACCGACAAGGTCAAAGGCATCCTGCAGCAAGTCGTGGCCCAGTATCCGGGCACTTCGGCTGCACAATTGGCACAGCGGGATCTTCAGCGTCTCTGATGCCTGAGCCCGCCATTCAAGAAAGCCGCGCTTGTCGCGGCTTTTTTCGTTAGAATTTCGCACCCGAAATTCCGGTAATCATTACGCTTCACTGGATTCTGCGAGTGCAGGGTGCCTTGAAGTGCCTGACGGAGGCGGACGGCCTGTTTAGCTGTTACGCCCGTGGCCCATATGCAAGACACATTACGTATCACCGAAATCTTTTACTCGTTGCAGGGTGAAACTCGTACGGCTGGGCTACCCACCGTATTCGTGCGCCTCACGGGTTGTCCGCTGCGCTGCCAGTATTGCGACAGTGCCTATGCATTCAGCGGCGGAAAGATCCTGTCGCTGGAAGACATCCTTGAGCAGGTCGCTGCCTATCGTCCGCGTTATGTCTGTGTAACCGGTGGTGAACCGCTTGCCCAGCCCAATGCCATTCCCTTGCTCGAGCGCCTGTGTGATGCCGGTTACGAGGTTTCGCTGGAAACCAGTGGTGCCCTGGATATCTCGGCTGTAGACAGTCGTGTCAGTCGCGTCGTCGACCTGAAGACCCCAGGCTCCAAGGAAGTTGCTCGCAATCGCTACGAAAACATGGAATTGCTGACGCCCAACGATCAGGTCAAGTTTGTGATCTGTTCCAGGGACGACTATGACTGGGCTGTGTCCAAGCTGATTCAGTACGGGCTGGACAAGCGCGCTGGTGAAGTGCTGTTTTCTGCCAGCCACCATGAGCTGAAAGGCCGTGATCTGGCCGACTGGATCGTGGCAGACAACCTGCCGGTCCGCTTGCAGATGCAGTTGCATAAAATTCTTTGGGACGACGAGCCGGGGCGCTGAAAATGAGTGAATTGACCATGACCGAGAAACGAGCCGTAATCCTGCTGTCCGGCGGGCTTGATTCAGCCACTGTCGTTGCCATGGCTCGTGCCGAGGGCTACGCCTGTTACACCATGAGCTTCGACTATGGCCAGCGCCACCGCGCAGAGCTGAACGCTGCTGCACGTGTCGCACGGGACCTGGGCGTCATCGAGCACAAGGTCATCGGCCTTAACCTCAATGGCATCGGTGGATCGGCATTGACCGACAGCTCCATTGCCGTTCCGGAGGCACCGACTGAAGGCATCCCGGTCACCTATGTGCCCGCGCGCAATACCGTCTTCCTGTCCTTGGCCCTCGGCTGGGCAGAAGTGCTGGAAGCACGCGACATCTTTATCGGCGTCAATGCCGTGGACTATTCGGGTTACCCGGATTGCCGCCCCGAGTTCGTCGAGTCGTTCGAGCGCATGGCCAATCTGGCGACCAAAGCCGGTGTGGAAGGGCAGGGCTTCACCATTCGTGCGCCGCTGCAAAACCTCAGCAAGTCCGACATCGTCAAGGCGGGTGTTGCTCTGGGCGTCGATTACGGACTGACCGTTTCCTGCTACCAGGCCGATGACGAAGGTCGTGCCTGTGGCAAATGCGACAGCTGTCGTCTGCGCGCAGAAGGCTTCGCCGCCGCCGGTATTGCAGACCCGACACGTTATTTTTAATCTTTTTACAAAAAGGTGTTGAATTACTGATAAAAATCAGTAATATACGCGCCACACAACAGAGGGTCGTTAGCTCAGTTGGTAGAGCAGTTGGCTTTTAACCAATTGGTCGTAGGTTCGAATCCTACACGACCCACCATTTTTCTGGCCTTGAGCGACATGCTCAAGGCCTGTCAAAAAGATACAGATCACTCGATCTGATACGAAACAAAATCCTTCTAGCACTCTTCAATGAAAGCAAAATCTCTGCTTTAGATGCTATAGGTTTGCCTGCAATACCTCCAACCCCGATCTTTTTGCAGCTTGCAGCTTGCAGCTTCGCCAGACTCACAAGCCTGGCGAAGCGTTAGCTTCAATTGCCGGCGTTGCCGCCATGAGCTTTTGCCAGCTCTTTCGCATGAACGAGATGCTCCTTCAGCTTGGGCAGCGTATCTGCAGCGAAAGCCTTGAGTTCGGCATCCTCACCGTTTGCCGCTTCCTCCTCGAAGAGAGCGATGGCTTCCTCATGGGCCTTTACCTGGTTGTTGGCGTAGGCCTGGTCGAAAGACTTGGCGCTGCGTAGCTCCAGCACCATCGACTTCGCTTTGTCCATCATTTGCGCGTCGCTGGAAACCTCCAGATTCTTGCTTTCGGCCAGAGCCTTGAGCTTATTGTTGGCTGCCGTGTGATCTTTGATCATCTTGTCTGCGAAGCTTTTCACATCGGCAGAGCTGCCTTTTTCCTGCGCAAGCTTGCCGGCTTCCACTTCGGCAATACCTTTGGCAGAAGCATCCTCCACGAAATCGTCGCTATCCTGAGCGGCGAGGGCCGTCTGGCCAGCCAGGGAAATCAACAGTGCGAGTGCGGATGTTTTGATTAGGTGAGCCATTTGATCCTTCCTTTTATCAGTCTTATGGGGCGTGTATTTACGGCTTGTATGAGTTCGGACTGAGGGCTTTCCCGATTCGTTCAGCCTTTTTCCCGAAGTGCATGTGCCTGACCGGCCCGGTTTCATGCCTGCTGTTCCCTGTCTGGCAGAAAGTCGAAACCTGTCGGTGTGCGAGGGTTCTCAACCTTGTTGCCGTCACCGGTACGACCTCGAACGGTCAGGGAGGGGAAGATGAAGGGTTTCAATTGGCGTATAGCGCTGGAGTGTTCAACCGTTTCGCTGTGTCTGGGGATGTTGCTGGCATGTGGCGAGAGCAATACAGAATCTGCAGTGGTGGCGCCGGGGGAAGCCAAGGCGCCGCTGACCCAGGCTCTTGATGTCGGGGCGGATGCGTTGCAGAGCCGTCCGCCCATCAATGAGCTGAATGCCTACCTCAACGGCTTCCATTTTTACAATGGCCGCATGCAAGACCAGATGGAAGCCCATCATTACTGCTCGATCCTCAATGAAGAGGTCATTCAGTGCGCGATTTTCGACGGCAACATGAAAGATGCCAAGTTGATGGGCGTGGAGTACATCATCAGCGAGCAACTGTTCACCACGCTTCCCGAGCAGGAAAAGGCGCTCTGGCATAGCCATGCGCACGAGGTCAAATCAGGACAGTTGTTCGCGCCGGGTATCCCGCAGCCGGCAGAGCATGCTTTGATGGAAAAGCTTGTGGGGACCTACGGCAAGACTTGGCATACCTGGCATACCGATATGGATAAGCAACTGCCGCTGGGCGTTCCTCAATTGATGATGGGCTTTACCGCTGATGGCCAGGCAGATGAGAGGAGGGTGTCAGAGCGTGATGAGCGGTTTGGCATCAGGAGTGCTGAACGAAAGGCTGCCAGGGACGATATCGTCGCGCCCGCGGTGTTGCCGGGCGCTGATGCGTGGCGCGAAGGGCGGGTGATACAGATTCAGGACCCGACGGTTAACCAGTCTCACAAACCAGGCTCGCCTGGGCCGAAAAAGTAAGAGATGTGCCCGACCAGCGCTTCGACGGGCCGAGTAGTGCTGGCCGGTTTCATGAAAATTCAGGTTTTCCTATAGCACATGTGCACTATGGAGTGATCTTTTTGCTGCTGATAGCCTTGCCCGCTTGCGTCGAATTCCTGAATCTCCTCACGAACTCTTCTCTGATTGCCATGAATGGACTCACTCTCGGCAAGACGCCGACCCATGGCGGCAATATGGACATCTGACGATGTTTCGCCGCTGACGAATGACGAGTTCCATAAATCGAAATGACCATGCTCAAGACTTCCCTTGGCCTCACCGTTGCACTTGTATCGACTCAACTGCTTGCGGGAGGCTTTGCCCGAACCGAACAAAGTATCAGTGGCATGGGGATCGGTCAGGCCGGGCGTGCGTCGGCGGCTGAAGAGGCCAGTACGGTCTATGGCAACCCCGCCGGCATGGCTCGTCTTGAAGGCCTGCAAATCACGGCGGGTGCGGTTTTCATCGATGCGTCCACTGACATCAGCCATGTCAGCGGCCGCTCCAGTGGCAGCAATGACGGCGACATGGTGCCGTTCAGCAGCGTTCCGTTCGGTTTCTATACCCGGCAACTCGATGAGCACTGGGCGTTCGGCTTCGGGGTCTACGCGCCGTTTGGACTGTCGACCGATTATGAAAACGGTTTTCAGGGCCGCATGTTTGCCAGCAAGAGTGACCTCAAGGTCGTGACCTTGCAGCCCACTATCAGCTACGCCTTCAATGACAGGTTGTCGATTGGCTTTGGGCCGACCTTGAACCGGATTGCGGGCACCCTGGAGTCTGACATTACCCTCAGCCCGGCGATTCCCGACACCCATGTGAAGGTCAAGGGCGACGATACGGCCCTGGGCTTCAATGTCGGCGTATTGTTCAATGCGACCGATACCACTCGGGTCGGGCTGACCTACCACTCCAAAGTGGACTACAAGCTGGATTGCCACACCCAGGTGGCTACGGGTGCCGGAACCCCGCCGCTGTTACTGGCCAGCAATCGTTATGACTGCACCCTGAAAGTGACCACGCCCGAGTCCTACGATTTTTCGGTCACCCAGGAACTGAGCGATGCCTGGACGCTTTATGCCAGCGCGACCTGGACAGGCTGGAGTCGCCTGCAGGACCTGAGTCTGCGTAATCAGCCGATTTCCGCTGCGCAAGGTGGCTCGCTGGCCTCGGCCTTGACCGGTTCGATCCAGGAAGGCCTGAACTGGCACGACACCTGGGCCTATGCCATCGGCACCGCTTACCAGTTGAGCCCGCAATGGGTGTTGCGCACCGGCTTGATGTTCGATCAGTCGCCGACCAGCAATACCAACCGTTCGCCGCGTACACCGACTGGGGATCGGCGCATATTCAGCCTGGGCGTCGGCTACAACGTGACGCCGCAACTGACGATTGATCTGGCTTACTCTTACCTCAGGGAAGAAAGTGTCGATGTGAGTCGTGCCAATGCGCTGGGCAGTTACAGTGCCACTTATCAAAGCGATGCCAGTCTGTTTGGCGTGGGGGCAACATACCGCTTCTGATCCGGGCATTTATTCAAGCTGTGAACGACAGCGTTCTGCAAAATCCCGGTGCAGCGCTTCATGCCGAGGCGCGCAACAGCCTCATCCTGAAACTCAACAGCAGCGAACGCAGTTCTGCCGGGCGCAGAGGTTTGGAGAGGACCGGGATCTGTGGATCGTTCAGCGATTGTTGAACGTGCTGGATTTCGTGGCCGGTGATCACGATGGCGGGTATCTGTCGACCGTGCAACTGGCTCAGGTAAGCAATGCAGTCTGCGCCGGTGGCGCTGCGATCAAGGTCGAAGTCGGTGACCACAAGGTCGCAATCGACACGGGTCTTGGGGGTGGCCGAGGCAGTCTGCACTTCGCATCCCCATTTGCGCAGCAGCATGGCGGTCGCTTGCAGCACGTTGATGTTGTCCTCGATCAGCAAGACGCGCAAACCGTTCAGCAGGCGCTTGTTCCAGTCGATATCAAGGGTTGGTGCGGCAGGGCTTGCGGCTACTGTTTGCAGGCCGCTGATGACCACTGCCGTGCCGCGCTCGGGGCGCGATCCGATATTGACCTTCAGTTCCAGCAGTCGGGCAATACGGTTGACGATGCTCAGGCCCAGCCCGACGCCTTCAATGTCCTGATCCCGCTCTTCGCGCACCCGGTAAAACTCGTTGCACAGATGAGGCAGGTGTTCCGCCGGGATGCCGCGGCCCAGGTCATAGACACCGATGCTCAGTCTGCCCTTGTGGTGTCGGCAGCCGATCAGCATCGGTTTGCCGGGAGCATATTTGAAGGCATTGGAGATCAGGTTCTGCAACAGGGTGCGCAACAGCGCCGGGTCGCTGTGGACATGCTGCTGACAGGGGCGTACGCGGATTTCCACGCCGGCCCAGTTGGCGGCTTCGCTGTTCTGGCTGACCAGATCGTTCAACAGTGCATCGACATCCACGGTTTCCGGGCGTGGCGTCACTTCGCCCTGATTGAGTGTGTGGCTGTCCAGCAATGAACGGAAAAGCTGCTCGACCGCGCTGAGCGCCCGGTCGATATTGTCCACCAGACGGCGCTCGTCCGTACCCAGTTTCGCGTCTCGCAGGCAGGCGGTGAACAGGCTGATGGAGTGGATGGGCTGACGCAGGTCATGACTGGCTTGAGCCAGAAAGCGCGATTTGGCCTCATTGGCCGCCTGGGTTTCTTCCAGAGCGATATGCAGGCGTGAGAGCAGGAAGTACACGAACAGTGGCAGCACCAGCATGGTCAGGATCATCAGTACCGCGACGGCGGGATGTTCCTGCAGAAAGGGCGTGAGCTGGATGATGATTGCCAGCGAAGCCAGGGCAAAGCCGGTGGCCAGCAACAGGTAGTTGCGCCCGTAACGCATGCCGTAACCGACGGTCATGCTGAGCATCACCGAATACACCGGCAACATCGGTTCGCCGCCCACGGTAATGGTGACAATCCCGGCCATATTGTCGAGAACCAGTGCGAATACCCGGCGTCTTGTGGATGCGCCCGGTCGCTGGGCGATGCGCACGATCAGGCCCGTGCCGACGATACCGAAGCCCAGGCAATAGACCAGAATCACCCACATCCGGGTTTCGGACATATCATCCAGGGCAAACATGATCAGCGCGTAGAGTGCGGAGGTGGCGATGACCGCCATGCGCAGCAGGGCCTGGATCATTTCCAGGTCTTTGCATTTGGAGAGTATCGACATCGCGGTTCCTGGCTGGCAGTGAGGCGAAGAGTTACTTGATGGCGAGGCTGGAGAACTGCGCCGCGGCGGCAGAGCGTGTGGATACGCCAAGCACCTTGAGCAGGCTGGACACATGGATGCGCACCGTGAAAGGCGAGATACCCAGTTCCTTGGCAATTTCCTTGTTGGTCTTTCCGGCGGCGACCAGGCCCAGCACCTGTTTCTGACGGAAAGTGAGCGCACTGATAGCGCTGATCGTCGAATCGCTCAGAATCGAGCCTTCGGACTTGTACTTGACCACAACTTCGCCCTGACGAATGGCGATAATGGACTCGGTTATTTCCAGCGGGTCTATGTTCTTGCCGATAAAACCATCTGCACCATGAGCCATGACTTGGGAAATGGTTTCCATATCATCGATCATTGAAACAACTATGATCGACGTGCGCCGGAATTCGTCCCTTAGTTCGGCAATATTCTGCATCGAATCCAGGCCGGGAAAGCGCAGGTCGAGAATCAGCGTATCGACTTCATCACCCGAGCGTGCAAGGGTCAGGACTTCATTGAGATTACCGGCTTGCTCGATGATCGCTTCAGGCAGCAGCCGCTCGATGGTGCGTAGCATGCCTTCACGAAATAAGGGGTGGTCGTCGGCCACGATGATTCTGCACGACATGCCTCTGCTTCCGAATTTAAGTGCGCTTATCATACTCGATAGAGACAATATGTATCATAAGTGATACGCCTTTAACTTGATTCTTTATCGTTTAGCGGCATTGTCGAACCGTTTCTTTTTAAGTGATATTAGGACGCCAGTATTTGTTTTGAGTTCAGGAAAGGTTGTTCAACTTTTCCGGCCTGAAATCAGGAGTAAACATGCAGGAGCGGAAAAACGCCGAACTGGATCAGGCGACGCTGAGACTGATCGTTGCCACGGTTGCCATCGTCTATGTGGGGTCGATCGGTTTCCTGCCGAATTTCGACGTCGCTCAGTATGAGCCGATCCTTGCCTACTACTCGGTCTTCCTGGTGGTTTCCTTGCTCCTGCGTCATCACATCGTCCGCTATCCGGGCGTGTATCCGGTGCGCCGCGTGCTGGGAATGCTGCATGACTACACCGGTATTTCCGTCGGGCTGATCGTCGGCGGGGAGGCGACCTTGCCGATCTTCAGTGTGATGGTCTGGGTCACGCTCGGTAACGGCATGCGCTTCGGCTCGCGCTACCTGGCGATTGCCGCGGGGCTGGCGATGCTCTCGATCCTGATCACTTACCAATTGACGCCGTATTGGCAGTCACAGCCGTTCATGGTCCTGATGCTGATTTCGGTGACCATTCTGGTGCCGGGCTATGCCCATATCCTGCTGGTCAGAGCCCGGGAAGCTTCGGAACAGGCAACCGTGGCCAACCAGGAGAAAGAGCGCTTTCTGGCTCAGGCCAGTCATGACCTGCGCCAGCCCATTCACTCCATCGGCATGTTTACCGCGTGCCTGCGTTCAAGTTCGCTGGGCGACTATGAGCGGAAACTGGTCGACAGCATTGATCGTTCCCTGCACAACGTTTCGCAACTGTTTCGCTCCATTCTGGATATCTACACCCTGGACAGCGGCAAGGTCTCGGCCAGCTCGGATCAGGTGAATCTGGACGAGATGCTGGCCGAGATCGTCCAGCAAAACAGTGCGGCGGCACGTTGGGCGGGTGTCGAGCTTCGGGTCCGGGCCTGTCGGCTCTGGGTAAGGACCGACGGCACGTTACTCAGCACTATGGTCCAGAATATTCTCTCCAACGCACTCAAATATGCTCCCGGGCAGCCAGTGCTGATCGGTGTCCGCAAACGCAGGGATGGCTTGTCGATCAGCATTCATGATCAGGGCCGTGGCATGGCCGCCGAGCATCTGCCCAAGGTCTGCGACGAGTTCTACCGGATCCGCCACGAGCGTGACAAGGACGTTGAAGGCGTGGGACTTGGATTGTCTATCGTCAAGCGGCTCAGTCAGATTCTCGGCGTGCAGGTGAGTATCGATTCGCGGGTGGATCGTGGCACGACGGTGACGATTCACGGGCTTGAAGAGGTGGCCGCGCCTGCGCAGCCTGCACGCAGGAAGACGCTGGGCGACAGCCTGCTCAATGGCGTGAAAATCTGCCTGGTGGAAGATGACAGCAACGTCTTGATGGCCACTGCTGCGCTACTGGAAAAGTGGGGCTGCGAGGTGCAGATGGCCAATTCTGCGGAAGGCCTGACCACCGATTGCGACATCATCGTCGCCGATTACGATCTGGGGACCACCGCCAATGGTCTGGACTGCATCGACAGAATACGGGCTGATCGTGGCTGGGATGTTCCGGCCCTGATCGTCACCGGGCGCGAGGTGGAAATGGTCCAGGCAGCCTTGCAGGGCCGTAAAGTCTCTGTGCTGTCCAAACCGCTGCGACCTTCGGAGTTGCGCCTGAGCCTGCTGGAGATGCGCGAGAAGTCTTGAACCGGCCAGTTTTGATGATTCTGGCTCATGACTCCATTCGCTCTGGTCGGCTGTCTTGTATCAGGCAGTTCGGTTAAATAGGACGTGATCATCCCTTTTTCAGGAGCCATTCATGTCAGTCCGGATTGCTGTTCTGGTGGTCTCTCTGCTCGCGACTGCCGGTATCGTTGGCGCGATGGCTCAGGAGCAGGCAACCGGTACTCGCCAGGAGAACCCAGTGCGCATCAATATTGAAATGAATGGCAAGACCCTCACTGCCACGCTGGAAGACAGTGAAGCGGCCAGGGATTTCGCCTCGCTGTTACCTCTGACGCTGACTCTCAAGGATTACGCGGCGACCGAGAAGGTCAGCGATCTGCCCAGACCTTTGTCCACTGCCGGAGCGCCTGAAGGCGTGACGCCTCGCACTGGCGACCTTGCTTTCTATGCGCCCTGGGGCAATCTGGCGATTTACTACAAGGATTTCAGTTATTCCAAGGGGCTGGTGAAACTGGGGCATCTCGATTCGGGGATTGAAGCGATGCGTCAACCCGGGCCTTTCAAGGCCACAATCAGCAGGGCTTTGCCGTAAGCGCATGCAGTGATAAGGCTACTGTTCGTAGCGCAGCTCATCGATAAGCGTCTGCATCGCCCGTGATTTTTCCCGTTTGCTTGAGTAATAGAGGTGCAGACCCGGAAAGCGCGGCCACCAGCTTTCCAGGACCGGGATCAGTGTGCCGTCATCGAAATGCGGCTGGGCCATGTCTTCGGGCACAAAAGCCAGCCCAAAGCCCGATACGGCGGCATTGAGGATCTGCTTGATGCCGTTGAAAATCAGTTTGCCTTTGACCCTCACGTTGATCTCGTGATCGCCATTCTTCAATTCCCAGGCATACAGCCCACCGCGAGTCGGCAGGCGCATGTTGATGCATTCATGATCCGTCAGGTCCTGAGGCCGGGCGGGCATTGTGCGCGACTCAAGGTAGGACGGTGCGCCGACGATCACCAGGCGCATGTCGGGTGCGATGCGCACGGCCTCGGTCTCCTTGGTCAGCCCGTCTCCCAGGCGAACACCGAAATCGAAGTTTTCCGCCACGATATCAGTCAGGCCATAGTCGATGACCATTTCCACACTGATTTGCGGATACTTGGGCAGAATCTGCGCGAGCTTGGGCCAGAGCAGGGTATCGATGGCATGGTCAGTGGCCGTGATACGGATATTGCCGGCGGGTGTGTTGCCGAATTCGACCACGGCGATCAGTTCGGACTCGATGGCCTTGAGGCGCGGTTCGACTGTCTGTAACAGACGCTCCCCGGCCTCGGTTACCGAGACACTGCGCGTGGTGCGAGTCAGAAGGCGCACGCCCAGCCGTGCCTCCAGCCCCTGGATGGTATGGCTGAGCATGGATTGAGAAATCCCCAACTGAGAGGCCGCTCGCGTGAAGCTGCGTTCGCGCGCAACTGCAATCAGGGCGAGCAGGTCGCTGTAGTTTTCCTTGGGCATTAATCAATTCTCTGCATGGTAGGCGAGCCACTGTATCAAGACAGACACAGCACCGCAGCACTCATGACTGCAGTATTTCTGCTTCAATCCATGAGGACGATATTGATTGATATGGCTCATGACTCTATTCGGTTTCAGGGGCTTTCCTCAGAGGCATCACGGCCTTTTAATGAGTCATGACCCGCAAAGGGCAGGGCGCTGATTGCAGTCCTGTCCGCTTTTCTTATTTCTCGCTATGAGCACACACATGGACCAGGCTTTTCGCCGCATATTGAATAGACAGGACGTTGATCATGGCGAGCATTGATGTCTTGGTATTGCGTACGGCCTGTGACTGGCTTGCCAGCGGTCACAGGGTTCTGCTGGCCACCGTGGTACGTACTTGGGGCTCATCGCCCCGGCCTGTCGGTTCGATGATGGTGCTTCGTGATGATGGCCGTGCCGTTGGCAGTGTGTCCGGTGGTTGCATCGAGGACGACCTGATCCACCGTTACACTACGGCTTACAGTGCGGGCAGTCTTCCCCTGACGCCCCCTGAAGTGGTGCGTTATGGCGTCAGTGCCGACGAAGCTCACCGGTTCGGGCTGCCTTGTGGCGGTACGCTGGAACTGGTCTTGGAATTCAGTCCTCTGCTGCAAACTCTGGAGCAACTGGTTACCCAGCTTGAACAGGGTTCTCTGGTGCGGCGCAACGTGAACCTGGCCGATGGCAGCGTGAGCCTGGAAACGACGCCGATCCCTGAGGAGCTCAAGTTCGACGGTGAGCGTCTGGTCAACACCCTTGGCCCAGGCTATCGCATGCTGCTGATCGGTGCCGGTGCCCTGGCTGAATATGTATCGATCATGGCGCTGTTCAACGGGTTCAAGGTAACCGTGTGCGACCCGCGCATCGAATACATGGATACCTGGGCTGTGCCGGGCGTGGAGAAGAGCAGCGGCATGCCTGACGATGTGGTGGCCGTGTTTCGCCCTGACCTGCGGACCTGCATTATCGCTCTGAGCCACGACCCCAAGCTGGATGACCTTGCGCTGCTGGAGGCGCTGAAAAGTCAGGCGTTCTACATTGGCGCAATCGGCTCGCGGCGCAACAACCAGAGTCGCAGAGAGCGGCTGATGACCCACTTTGGCGAAACCGAGGCGTCATTACAGCGCCTGCGCGGCCCCATCGGCGTCTATATCGGCAGCAAAACCCCGGCGGAAATCGCTGTCAGCGTCATGGCCGAAATTCTCGCGGCCAAGAACAACGTTCCACTGCCCCGAGAGTCCTCGGTCGCCATAGCCAAGCAGCGTGAGGAAACGTTGGTTCAAATGTAGGAGATCACCCGCCGCCTCGGCGCCGCGCTGTCGCGCAGCAAACAGGAGCAGGTGTTTCCAGATTCATGGTTCGGCTTGAGGCCGCCTTGCGCCTTTACGGCGCGTTCTGCGGCGCTCTCACGATTGTTGTGTAGGAGCTTCATTCGCTCCTACCGGGATGAGCAAAAATCTTCCAGACACCGCCGATTGCGACGTGGGTGACGGCCGAGTGGAGGTATTGCGTAGTGGGGTGCGAGGCAGGACGCCGAGCAAGCGCCGCAGGGCCATGGAAGGCCCGTCGGCGCGTACCCACGGAGCAATGCCGGAGCGAGGGAACCCCGCCCCAAGGCGGGGCCGAACCGGAGCGGATGGTTTTCCCCCCTTTTGCCGAAACAAAAGGGGGCCGCCGTAAAGGCGGAACCAGTAGGACCAACACATGCCGATAATGGATATGTACGCCGGATAACGTTTTTACCCTACATAAAATACGTTCTAATTCATGGTCTTGCGTCTTGTTTGATGAGGGCGAATTTATTCGCGACCTTTCGCGAATGAATTCGCTCCTGCGGGTTCTTCATACCTTAACGCGGCGATCAGCAGGGACATTGCTCCTGAAGGCTGTCTGCGGCTCGGGTAGTACAGGTGAAACCCCGACCACAGCGGGCACCATTCTTCCAGGCACTGGATGAAATGCCCGGAGCGGATATAGGGGCTGGCCATGTCTTCGGCGATATAGGCCAGGCCCAGGCCGGCAATCGCAGCGTCCAGGACTTCATACATGCTGTTGTAGACAAGCTGGCCTTCGACACGCACGTTGAGTATGTTGCCATCGCGTTCGAGTTCCCAGGGCCACAGACCGCCATGGGTGGCGAGCCTGAGGTTGATGCAGTTCTGGGCAATCAGATCGTCGGGAGTCTTGGGGATCGGGTACCGCTCGAAGTACGCCTTGGTGCCCACCACTGCAAAGCGGATATCGGGACTGATACGGACTGCAATCATGTCCTGATCAAGAAACTCGCCGAGCCGCACACCTGCGTCATAGCGTTGTGCCGCGATGTCCACTATCTGGTTTTCTGAGCAAAGCTCGACCTTGATGGCAGGATATCGGGGCAGAAATTTCTTTAGTTTTGCAGACAGCACGCTGCGGATGGCATGGTCGGAGGCCGTGATGCGGATCGTGCCGGTCGGGGTATCCTGCAGTTCCTGAAGCGCGGCCAGTTCCGCGTCGATCTCCTCGAACTGCGGGGCAACACTTCGCAGCAGCCGCTCACCGGCCTCGGTGGGGATCACGGTGCGGGTATTGCGCGCCAGCAGGCGTACGCCAAGAGAGGTTTCCAGCCCTCGCACTGCATGACTGACTGCGGATTGCGAGAGGCCCAGTTGTGCGGCGCCACGAGTGAAACTGCGCTCGCGGGCCACGGCAATGAATGCCAGCAGGCCGCTGAAATAGTCGCGCAGTGCGAAATCCCTGATCATCGATGGCTCTCTTGTGTGGTTCCGGGCTCCTCCCGGCTCGGCAGCATACCCCGATTGCTCATGAGCCTGAAAAGCCTGCGCGATTGCATAAGGTCATGAATCAGATTGATCAATGGAAAGGGTTAAGTGATTTTTTGAACGCGAGTAAGATGCTCCCTGCAATTGCCATGAGAACCCGATGCTAATCATCTCCAACAATGTTCACCTGCCGGACGCCGAGATCGAGTGGACAGCCATTCGTGCGCAAGGCGCGGGTGGGCAGAACGTCAATAAGGTGTCGAGTGCGGTGCATTTGCGTTTCGACATCAACGCTTCGTCGCTGCCGCCGTTCTACAAGGAGCGCTTGCTGGCCCTGCGCGACAGCCGCATCACCGGTGACGGTGTGATCGTGATCAAGGCGCAGCAGTACCGCACCCAGGAGCAGAACCGGGCTGATGCGTTGCTGCGTTTGAGCGAGTTGATCGTCAGCGCCACCAAGGTTGAAAAGAAGCGCCGCCCGACCAAGCCGACGCTGGGTTCCAAGACCCGGCGCCTGGATTCCAAGAGCAAGCGAGGCTCCATCAAGGCCGGGCGCGGCAAGGTGGATTTTTAAGAGACGTTGAGGTTTTTCTGTTCGCGCAGCATCTGCGCCTGTTTATACAGATAGATGCTCAGGACCAGTCCACTCAGGGATGCCAGCGCAGCAAACAGGAAGATCGAGACAAAGCCGAATCCGGCTGCAATGGCGCCGGCCAGCGGGCCGGTAATCCCCAGGGACAGGTCAACGAACAGCGAATAGGCGCCGACTGCCGCGCCACGACTGGATGCCGGAACCAGATTCACGGCTTCGACCCCCAGCGCCGGAAATACCAGTGAGAACCCGAAACCGCTCAAGGCGGCGCCCGCCAGCGCAAGGCTTGGGGTGGGCGCGATCCAGAGCAGCAACAGGCCCAGGCTTTCCACCGACAGGCAGGCAATGGCGACGCGAAAGCCGCCCAGGCGATTGATGAGGTTGCCGA
The DNA here is from genome assembly GCF_900187465.1 of Pseudomonas sp. Irchel 3A18. Taxonomy (NCBI): domain Bacteria; kingdom Pseudomonadati; phylum Pseudomonadota; class Gammaproteobacteria; order Pseudomonadales; family Pseudomonadaceae; genus Pseudomonas; species Pseudomonas sp. Irchel 3A18. Next base: position 31,732 of record NZ_FYDI01000002.1, on the reverse strand, counting down.
ACAGCAGGCGCGCGATGATGAAGCAGGCGCCGAACAGGCTCAGGCACAGGACCGCATCGGGCCAGTTATTGCTGGCGTAATACAGCGTGATGAAGGTCGCGATGGTGCCGAAACCGATAGCGCCCAGCGCCAGGCCCATTCCGTGAGGGAAAACCAGCTTCAGTACGTGGGTAAACGCCAGGCGTTCGCCCTGCACGATAGGCGCTGCCTGTTTTTTCAGGGTCAGCAACAGCCCGAACGAAGACAGGGCAATGATGCTGACGCCCATGGTCCAAAGGCCCAGGGATTTGACCAGCCATACACCCAGCGGGGCGCCAATCGCCAAGGCGCCATAGCTGGCGATACCGTTCCAGGAAATGACCTTGGCGGTGTTGTGTGCGCCAACCCGGCCGATGCCCCAGCCAATGGAGCCTGAGCCCACAAGGCTTTCCGCGCTGCCCAGCAGAATACGGCCGACAAACAGGCTGATCAGGCTCGCAACAGGCCAGTTGGGCATGGCTATGGGCAGCAGCATGAAGACGCCACTGAGTCCGCATCCTGCCAGACCGTATTGCACGGCTTTCTTGCAGCCCAGGTTATCGATGATGCGCCCCGCCCAGGGCCTGCTGACCAGTGTCGCCAGATACTGCACGCTGATCACCAGCCCAGCGGTTATCGCGCCGAAGCCCAGATCGGTGTGGACATAGCCCGGCAGCACCGCGAGAGGGATGCCGATATTCAGATAACCAATGAAGGTGAACAGTACGATGGAGACGACCTGCAGCGTCACCATCAGGCGTGGTGTGTCTTGTATCTGGGACATGGGAGTAGCGGACCCTTCTGGCGGCGGGTTGGCGAAAGGCGCAGGTAAAACCCTTAGCAAGCTTTCGAAGTTGCCATGATAACGATCCAGCGGGCGATGCAGGGGATAAAAGCGAAATTTAAAGTGCAGGCGTAGACGTTCAGCCTTTGCTGGAGCCTACAAGCTGGGTGGTGATCAAGGCCGCCAGTGCGTTTTCCTGGGTACCGAAACGTGCGAGCAGGGCGCTCTGTTTCTCCGGGCTGAGGCGTTCCCAGATATCGATCATCTTTTCGGCAGCGCCAATGAGGGCCTTGGCCTGGTGTTCGGTGAAGTCGGTCATGAATCCGCTTTCTTGTGTTGGTTTTTCAGGCGTATCGAAACCTGATCAGACCGGTTTCCATACGCCTGAAAACAGTTGCCTTCAGTCTTTGCGTCGGGCTTTTTGGCTGGTTTGAGCCAGCGATGCTGCTTTCATTGCGGCAGTTTGACCAAGCTCCTGTTGAGCCAGGGGAGACTGCTTTGGTTCCTGTTGACTTGGGAAGGGGAAGTTTGGAATTTCATGCATCGTCGTCGCCTCACAAGGGTTTGCAGATTGAACCGTGCTTTAAAAAGCTTCTGCAGGATACAACACTGAAAATGACAAACCGGATATTTTTTTCACTCCGTTCGTCCATTGGTGAAACAAAAAACGATTTTCAGTGTCTTGCCCAAGGTGCCTCAATGCTGGCAAAACCCCCTACTTGCGGCCTTCGGCGTCCTGCGCCACCTGATCAGTGCGGGCTGCCATGATGAAGTCGTTGCGATGCAGTCCCTTGATCGAATGGCTCCACCAGGTCACGGTCACTTTGCCCCATTCGGTCAGTAGTCCCGGATGATGACCTTCTGCTTCGGCAATGGCGCCCACCGCATTGGTGAAGGCCAGAGCGAATCTGAAATTCTTGAAGAGATAGACCTTCTCCAGTTGCATCACGCTGTCGCGTACTTCTATGTTCCAGTCGGGGATCTGTTTGATCAGCTCGGCCAGTTCAGCTTCGCTGACCTGCGGAGCATCAGCGCGGCAGGCTTCGCAATGGGCTTGGTTAAGAGATGACATGCCAGGACTCCTGTTCAGGCCGCATGGTTTCTGGGCCGTGGTTCGAATTTGGGTGAATGCAGGCCCAACTGCGTGGCCTGATGAACCAGTCCCATGATGTCTTCATGGGCAAGTTCAAACAGGTGTTTGAGCTCGGGCAGGACGAAATACACGGGTTGCAGGATATCGATGCGATAAGGCGTACGCATCGCTTCCAGTGGATCGAAAACCTGGTGTTCCGGCGTTGTGGATAAACTGTAAACCGCCTCTTTGGGCGAAGAGAGAATGCCACCGCCATAGATCCTGCGACCCTGAGCGGTATCCACCAGACCGAACTCGATGGTCATCCAGTACAGTCGCGCCAGATAGACGCGCTGTTCCTTGCTCGCGCTCAGGCCCAGCTTGCCGTAGGTGTGGGTGAATTCGGCAAACCAGGGATTGGTCAGCAGCGGGCAGTGGCCGAATATCTCGTGGAAGATATCGGGTTCCTGAAGGTAGTCGAGTTCTTCCGGGGTGCGGATGAAGGTTGCCACCGGAAAGCGTTTGCTGGCCAGCAGCTCGAAGAAAGTCTGGAAGGGAATCAATGCCGGAACCCGCTCGACCTGCCAGCCGGTGGTGGCGCCCAGTACCTTGTTGATCTCGCCCAGTTGCGGAATGCGATCGTGGGGCAGGTTCAGCTGTGCGATACCGTCCAGATATTCCTGGCAGGCACGGTTCTCGATCACCTTCATCTGACGGGTGATCAGGGTGTTCCAGACTGCGTGTTCGGCAGGTGGATAATCGATGAAGCCTTTGTCGTCGGGTTCACGGGCCACGTATTGCGTCTGGCTCATGCTGACCTCCCAAGGGAGTTATTGTTTTTTACAGGGTAGCCTGATTGCCTTGGCGGCGACACAGGGTTATCAGCCTTTTCTTTGGCGTGTCCCCCTTGCGTATGGGAGTGTGAAAGAGTAGGGCGGTAAGACCATCGTCGAATGGCCCCACAGGATATGGCGGGATACAACAGAGTCATAAAACAACAACTATTCCACCGAGGTATCCAAGATGAGTGCAGCTTCTCTGTACCCCGTGCGCCCAGAAGTCGCAGCGAGCACGCTGACCGACGAGGCGACCTACAAGGCCATGTACCAGCAGTCCGTGGTCAACCCGGATGGTTTCTGGCGCGAGCAGGCCGAGCGCCTCGATTGGATCAAACCCTTCACCCACGTCAAGCAGACCTCCTTCGACGATCACCGTGTCGATATCAAATGGTTTGCCGACGGCACACTGAACGTCGCTTACAACTGCCTGGATCGCCATCTCGAAGAACGTGGCGACAGCATCGCAATCATCTGGGAAGGCGATGATCCTTCCGAACACCGCAACATCACCTACCGCGAACTGCATGAGGAAGTCTGCAAGTTCGCCAACGCCTTGCGCGGCCAGGATGTGCATCGTGGTGATGTCGTCACCATTTATATGCCCATGATCCCCGAAGCTGTGGTCGCCATGCTGGCCTGTGCCCGTATCGGTGCGATTCACTCGGTGGTGTTCGGCGGCTTCTCGCCAGAGGCGTTGGCCGGCCGGATCATCGACTGCCATTCCAAGGTCGTCATCACCGCCGACGAAGGTCTGCGTGGCGGCAAGAAGACCCCGCTCAAGGCCAACGTCGACCGTGCGCTGACCAACCCTGAAACCAGCAGTGTGCAGAAGGTCATCGTCTGCAAACGCACTGGTGGCGAGATCGAGTGGAACCGTCACCGTGACATCTGGTACCACGCGCTGCTGGAAGTGGCATCGAGCACCTGCGCGCCGAAAGAGATGGGCGCCGAAGAGTCGCTGTTCATCCTTTATACCTCCGGCTCCACCGGCAAACCCAAGGGCGTGTTGCACACCACCGCCGGATACCTGCTGTATGCCGCGCTGACCCACGAGCGTGTGTTCGACTACAAACCGGGCGAAATCTACTGGTGCACGGCGGACGTGGGCTGGGTCACTGGCCACAGCTATATCGTCTACGGCCCGCTGGCCAATGGTGCGACCACTCTGCTGTTCGAGGGCGTGCCGAACTATCCGGACATCACTCGCTTGTCGAAGATCGTCGACAAGCACAAGGTCAATATTCTCTACACCGCTCCGACCGCGATTCGCGCCATGATGGCCGAAGGCACCAAATCCATGGAGGGGGCAGACGGTTCCAGTCTGCGTCTGCTGGGTTCGGTGGGCGAGCCGATCAACCCCGAGGCCTGGGGCTGGTACTACGACACCGTGGGCAAGAAAAACTGCCCGATTGTCGATACCTGGTGGCAGACCGAAACCGGCGGCATCCTGATCAGCCCGTTGCCGGGTGCAACGGCGCTGAAACCCGGCTCGGCAACACGTCCGTTCTTCGGTGTGATCCCGGCGCTGGTGGACAACCTGGGCAACCTGATCGAAGGTGCGGCTGAAGGGAATCTGGTGATTCTGGATTCCTGGCCAGGTCAGTCACGTTCGCTGTATGGCGATCATGACCGCTTCGTCGATACCTACTTCAAAACCTTCCGTGGCATGTATTTCACGGGTGACGGTGCCCGTCGCGATGAAGACGGCTACTACTGGATCACCGGGCGCGTGGACGATGTGCTCAACGTTTCCGGTCACCGCATGGGGACCGCCGAAATCGAGAGCGCGATGGTTGCGCACCCGAAAGTCGCCGAAGCCGCTGTGGTGGGCGTGCCTCATGATCTGAAAGGGCAGGGCATCTACGTCTACGTCACCCTCAATGCCGGTGAGGTGCCGGACGAAGCGTTGCGTATCGAACTGCGCAACTGGGTGCGCAAGGAAATCGGTCCGATTGCCTCGCCTGACTTCATCCAGTGGGCACCTGGGCTTCCGAAAACCCGCTCGGGCAAGATCATGCGCCGAATCCTGCGTAAGATCGCCACCGGTGAGTACGATGCGCTGGGCGATATCTCGACCCTGGCCGACCCTGGCGTGGTTCAGCATCTGGTCGATACTCACAAGACCATGAGCGCGGCATGATCCCTTGAGTCACCGAAGCGCCCCGTCCGGTACGGGGCGTTTTCATGTCTGCTTTCTGAAAATGATCGGGGCACTCGGCTGATACTGCTGCTCACTCATTTCAAAAAGGGATATATATCGATGTGTTACCTGTTCACCCAGACTGTGCTTGGGTGTGCTTCTTTGTAGGACGAGTTGCTAGGTATTTGTAGGATTACGGTGCATTTCCCAGCGCTTTGTCAGTCGTATGCAATGCTGGACTTGCCGTATTAGAAGGCTTTGCCAATAATGGGCGCGCTTTTTGCTGCATCAACTGCTTTTCTTGAATTTCTAAGATCACGAAGTTTTTGCCAAGTCAATGGGGTGGGGTGGTTTTCTCGATGCATCTGTAACTAGTTGTCGCATTGAAGAAATATCGACTTCGTACCTGCCGCTAAAATGCCCCTCACTTAGTCAGGGGGTCTCTGACCGGAATTTCGGTATCAGTTGCCTGGCGTCGCTCTCTCCGGATTGTTCTTTTGCATCTTGGGCTATCGCTCACTTTGCCATTTGTCGTGTTTCATCGATGGAGTCCTGTAAATGAAAAAGCTCATGCTTCTTGGCGCGCTGGCGTTGTCTGTGCTTGCCCAGCCGGTTTTCGCCGATGAAAAACCGCTCAAGATCGGTATCGAAGCCGCTTACCCTCCGTTCGCCTCCAAGGCGCCGGATGGCAGCATCGTGGGTTTCGACTACGACATCGGCAATGCACTTTGTGAAGAAATGAAGGTCAAGTGCACCTGGGTCGAGCAGGAATTCGACGGCCTGATCCCGGCGCTCAAGGTACGCAAGATCGACGCGATTCTGTCTTCGATGTCCATCACGGATGATCGCAAGAAGTCCGTGGACTTCACTGGCAAGTACTACAATTCCCCGGCTCGTCTGGTGATGAAGGACGGCACGAAAGTCAGCGACAGCCTCGCTGAACTCAAGGGCAAGAAGGTCGGTGTGCAGCGTGGTTCGATCCACGAGCGCTTCGCTCGCGAAGTCCTGGCTCCGCTGGGTGCAGAAGTCACGCCTTACGGTTCCCAGAACGAAATCTATCTGGATATCACCGCAGGTCGCCTGGATGGCACCGTGGCTGACGCGACCCTGCTGCAGGACGGCTTCCTGAAAACCGACGCTGGCAAGGGCTATGCTTTCACCGGTCCTTCGTTTACCGACCCGAAATACTTCGGTGAAGGCATCGGTATCGCTGTTCGCAAGGGCGACAAGGCCAATCTGGACCGTATCAACGCCGCCATCGCCGCGATTCGTGCCAACGGCAAGTACAAGGCAATCCAGGACAAGTACTTCGATTTCGATATCTACGGCAAGTAACGTCAGGTTCCTGATCTGGATGGCGCAAACAGGGCAGCCTGGATTGCGCCATTTTTTATACCCACGCTTGAGGACCGCACAAACATGTTGAAAGGCTACGGGGCTGTAATCCTCGAAGGTGCCGGGCTGACCTTGCAGTTGGCTCTGTCATCGATGGCCCTGGCAATCATTCTCGGTCTGATTGGTGTGGCGTTGCGTCTGTCGCCGCTGCGCTGGCTGGCGTGGTTGGGCGATCTGTACTGCACGGTGATTCGCGGTATTCCCGATCTGGTGCTGATTCTCCTGATCTTCTACGGCGGGCAGGATCTGATCAACCGTGTCGCGCCCTTGCTGGGCTTCGACGACTACATCGACCTCAACCCGTTGCTGGCCGGTATCGGCACCCTGGGGTTCATTTTCGGTGCCTACCTTTCCGAAACCTTTCGCGGTGCTTTCATGGCGATTCCGAAGGGGCAGGCCGAGGCTGGCATGGCCTATGGCATGAGCCGCCTGAAGGTGTTTTTCCGGATACTGGTACCGCAGATGATCCGCCTTGCGATCCCCGGTTTTACCAATAACTGGCTGGTACTCACCAAGGCGACCGCGCTGATTTCCGTGGTCGGTCTGCAAGACATGATGTTCAAGGCCAAGCAGGCGGCAGATGCCACCCGCGAGCCTTTCACTTTCTTCCTGGCGGTTGCTGCGATGTATCTGGTGATTACCAGTGTCTCGCTGCTCGCCTTGCGTTATCTGGAAAAACGCTACTCCGTAGGCGTAAAGGCGGCTGACCTATGATCTTCGACTACAACGTCGTCTGGGAAAGCCTGCCGCTGTACGTTGGCGGCTTGCTGGTGACCCTGAAACTGCTCGGTATTTCCCTGGCATTCGGTCTGCTGGCGGCATTGCCGCTGGGTTTGATGAGGGTCTCGAAACGCCGTTGGGTCAACTTCCCTGCCTGGCTGTACACCTACGTGATTCGCGGCACGCCGATGCTGGTGCAACTGTTCCTGATCTACTACGGGCTGGCCCAGTTTGAAGCGGTGCGCGAGAGCTTTCTGTGGCCGATGCTGTCCAGTGCCAGCTTCTGCGCCTGCCTGGCCTTTGCCATCAATACCAGTGCCTACACGGCCGAGATCATTGCCGGCAGCCTCAAGGCAACACCAGCTGGCGAAATCGAAGCGGCCAGGGCCATGGGCATGTCGCCGCTCAAGATGTATCGCCGCATTCTGCTGCCTTCCGCGCTGCGCCGTGCGCTGCCGCAATACAGCAATGAAGTCATCATGATGCTGCAGACGACAAGTCTGGCGTCCATCGTGACCCTTATCGACATTACCGGTGCGGCCCGCACGGTCAATGCCCAGTACTACCTGCCTTTCGAGGCTTATATAACTGCAGGCGTTTTCTATTTGTGCCTGACATTCATTCTGGTGCGGTTGTTCAAGCTGGCGGAGCGTCGCTGGCTGGGCTACCTGGCTCCGCGGAAGGTCTGACATGCAAAGAATCGATCATGTATTGCCGTGGGGAAGCCTCGGCACCGAGCGTCAACTGAGTGTTTTTCGTTTCGGCAGCGGCGAGCGCAAGGCCTATATCCAGGCCAGCCTGCATGCTGACGAGTTGCCAGGCATGCGTACGGCCTGGGAGTTGAAAAAACGCCTGGGTCAGCTTGAAGAACAAGGCGCACTCAAAGGGGTTATCGAGCTGGTGCCGGTGGCCAATCCCCTGGGCCTGGGCCAATTGCTGCAAGGCGCTCACCAGGGGCGTTTCGAGTTTGGCAGCGGCAAGAACTTCAACCGCGATTTCACCGAATTGAGCGAACCTGTCGCCGAGTTGCTGGAAGGGCAGCTGGGTGACGATCCACGCGCCAATATTCAACTGATTCGGCAGGCCATGGCGGCTGCGCTCGATCGCTTGCCTGCTCCGCAAGGCGAACTGCAAGCCATGCAGCGCCTGCTGCTCAGTCATGCCTGCGTCGCAGATGTCGTGCTTGATCTGCATTGCGATGCCGATGCCGCTCTTCACATGTATGCCTTGCCGCAACACTGGCCGCAGTGGCGTTCGCTGTCTGCGCATCTGGATATCAAGGTCGCGCTGCTGGCCGAGGATTCCGGTGGCAGTTCCTTTGACGAGGCTTGTTCGCTGCCCTGGCTGCGTCTGTCGCGGATTTTCCCCGAAGCGCAGATTCCCCTGGCCTGTCTGGCCACGACCATCGAGCTGGGCGGTCAGGCCGATACCGGCAAGTCTGAAGCCGAGGCGCATGCCGAAGGCATCCTGGCGTTCCTGGCCGAGCAGGGCTTTATCAGTGGCGACTGGCCAAAGCCTGGGCGGGAGGCCTGCGAGGGCATGCCGTTCGAGGGCACCGAGTTGCTGTATGCGCCTCATCCCGGCGTGGTGACGTTCCTGCGCGCTGCCGGTAGCTGGGTCGAAGTCGGTGATCCGCTGTTCGAAGTCATCGATCCGTTGTCCGATCGGGTCAGCACCATCTGTGCGAATACTGCCGGTGTGTTATTCGCCATCGAGCGGCTTCGCTATGCTCAACCGGGTTTCTGGCTGGCCAAAGTGGCGGGGCGCACCGCGCTGCGTCACGGGCGTCTGCTCAGTGACTGACTGTCTTGTGAGAATCGAAAGCATGAACAAACTGGAAGTCCAGGACCTGCACAAGCGTTATGGCAGTCATGAAGTGATCAAGGGCGTTTCCCTGACAGCCAAGGCAGGCGATGTCATCAGTATCATCGGCTCCAGCGGCTCGGGTAAAAGCACATTTCTGCGTTGCATCAATCTGCTTGAACAGCCCCATGCCGGCAAGATCCTGCTCAACAATGAAGAACTCAAACTGGTGCCGAACAAGGAAGGCGGCCTGAAGGCTGCCGACCCCAAGCAGTTGCAGCGCATGCGCTCGCGTCTGTCCATGGTGTTTCAGCATTTCAACCTGTGGTCGCACATGACGGCCTTGCAGAACATCATCGAAGCGCCGGTGCATGTCCTGGGTGTTCCGAAAAAAGAGGCGCTTGAAAAGGCCGAGTATTACCTGGCCAAGGTCGGCGTGGCTCATCGCAAGGAAGCCTATCCGGGTCATATGTCCGGTGGCGAGCAACAGCGTGTGGCGATAGCCCGCGCCCTGGCCATGGAGCCGGAAGTCATGTTGTTCGATGAACCGACGTCCGCGCTGGACCCGGAACTGGTTGGCGATGTGCTCAAGGTCATGCAGGGCCTGGCCCAGGAAGGCCGGACCATGGTGGTGGTCACTCACGAAATGGGTTTTGCCCGTGAGGTGTCGAACCAGTTGGTCTTTCTGCACCAGGGTGTGGTACTGGAGCGTGGCGATCCCCGCGAGGTCCTGGCCAATCCTCAGTCCGAGCGGTTGCAGCAGTTCCTCTCGGGCAGCCTCAAGTAATCAGCGGCATCGCCTCGGCGATGTCTTTTACAACAGAACAGGGCATGCTGCGCACCACGCAACATGCTCTGGCTACTCCAGTGCTAGCCTGTTGAGGTTCGGCCCTTGAGGCGATACGTATCGGATGTCCCAATGACTGCCCATCGAATAGGTTTCCTTGTCTGGCCCGGCACCAAAGCCTTGACCCTGGCGTTGGCCGAGGAAGCCTTGCGCGTTGCCCAGAGCGTTCACCCTGAAGTGGTCTATGAGTTGTCATTCCTCCAGGCCGAGGTTGCCGATGAGCCTGCTGTAGCGGGTGCATGGCAATTGCCGGGAGAGCCGTGGACCGGTCGCATCGACGGTTTTCAGAAGCTGTTCCTGCTGGCGGACGAGCCGCCTGCTCCCATGTCGGCGGCCTTGGCCAGTGCTCTAAAGCAAGTGGTGCGCGCCGGATGTGCGATTGGCGGGTTGTCCGCTGGCGTGTATCCGTTGGCCCAGCTTGGCTTGCTCGACGGTTATCGGGCTGCCGTGCACTGGCGCTGGCAGGATGATTTCAGCGAGCGCTTCCCCAAAGTCATTGCCACCAGTCACCTGTTCGACTGGGATCGTGACCGGCTGACCGCCTGTGGTGGCATGTCGGTGCTGGACCTGCTGTTGGCGGTTCTGTCCCGTGATCATGGTGCCGAACTGGCCGGTGCTGTTTCCGAAGAGCTGGTGGTCGAGCGTATTCGTGAAGGTGGCGAGCGTCAGCGCATTCCGCTGCAGAATCGCCTGGGCTCCAGCCATCCGAAGCTGACCCAGGCGGTCCTGCTGATGGAGGCGAATATCGAAGAGCCGCTGACCACCGATGAAATCGCCCAGCATGTCTGCGTGTCGCGTCGGCAGCTGGAGCGGATCTTCAAGCAGTACCTCAATCGGGTGCCGAGCCAGTATTACCTGGAGCTGCGCCTCAACAAGGCGCGGCAGATGCTGATGCAGACCAGCAAGTCGATCATCCAGATCGGCCTGTCCTGCGGCTTCTCCTCCGGCCCGCATTTCTCCAGCGCCTACCGCAACTTCTTTGGCGCCACGCCTCGCGAAGACCGCAACCAGCGTCGCAGCAACAGCCCCTTCGAGCTGTCTTCCGTTCCTGCCGAGCGTGGTTGAGCAGCTTCGCGAGCGGAGCGCCGTCCGATCGCTCCCCACGTTGGAGCGAATTCATTCGCGAAAGCAGATAAACTGCGCCTTTGTGACGCAATATGTCGCATTGCCGAAAACTGTGAAAAGAAACCGGTGTTGCGCTGTAACAAGATGTCGCCTGGCGACAAGGCCGAACAGAAATCAGTCCTTACAATCTTCCCATCGCTTGCCGGTTTCAGGCAGGCGTTCCTCTTCAGGAGACTCCGATGTCCGTTGAGCATGCTGCGGTGCAACGCGCCGATTTCGACCAGGTGATGGTCCCCAACTACGCACCGGCCGGGTTTATCCCCGTGCGTGGCGCGGGCTCCCGTGTATGGGATCAGGCGGGACGCGAACTGGTGGATTTCTCCGGCGGGATTGCCGTCAACGTGCTGGGCCATTGCCATCCGGCGCTGGTGGGTGCCTTGACTGCGCAGGCCAACAATCTGTGGCATGTCTCCAACGTCTTCACCAATGAGCCGACCTTGCGTCTGGCCAGAAAACTGGTGGACTCGACCTTTGCCGAGCGCGTGTTCTTCTGCAACTCCGGCGCCGAGGCCAACGAAGCCGCCTTCAAGCTGGCGCGTCGTGTTGCCCACGACCTGCATGGTCCTGAGAAGTACGAAATCATTGCAGCCTTGAACAGCTTCCACGGCCGTACCCTGTTCACGGTGAGCGTTGGTGGGCAGCCCAAGTACTCCGATGGTTTCGGGCCGAAGATCACCGGCATCAGCCACGTGCCGTACAACGATCTGGAAGCGTTGAAAGCCGCCGTGACCGACAAGACCTGCGCCGTGGTTCTGGAGCCGATCCAGGGCGAAGGCGGTGTCCTGCCGGCTGAGCTTGAATACCTGCAAGGCGCCCGCAAACTGTGCGACGAGCACAACGCACTGCTGATCTTCGATGAAGTGCAGAGCGGCATGGGCCGTAGCGGCCATCTGTTTGCCTACATGCACTACGGCGTGACGCCGGACATCCTGTCCAGCGCCAAGAGCATTGGTGGCGGTTTCCCTCTGGCGGCGATGCTGACCACCGAGAAACTGGCCAAGCACTTTGCGGTCGGCGTACACGGCACCACTTACGGCGGCAACCCGCTGGCTTGTGCGGTGGGCGAGGCGGTGATCGACGTCGTCAACACCCCTGAAGTCTTGAAGGGTGTTCAAGACAAGCATCAGAAATTCAAGGCTCGCCTGGAAGCGATCGGCGAGCAATACGGCGTATTCACTGAAGTGCGCGGCCTTGGGCTGCTGATCGGCTGCGTGCTGTCCGATGCCTGGAAAGGCAAGGCCAAGGACATCTTCAACGCTGCTGAAGCTCAGGACCTGATGATCCTGCAAGCCGGCCCGGATGTGATTCGTTTCGCGCCAAGCCTGGTGATTGAAGACGCTGATATCGACGAAGGCCTGAACCGCTTCGAGCGCGCCATTGCCAAGCTGACAGCCTGATACATTGCTGGACTTTCCGGTGTTCGCTTCTTGGCGGGCGCCGGACATTTTTCCTGTGCCGGGCGGCTTCCAGGCTGCGCGGTGCTCTTTTTAGTGCCGGTGTTTCCGGCCTGTGATCTGGTAAGGAGTGGCACCATGCTGGTGATGCGCCCCGCGCAAATGGCTGATCTGGCAGAAGTCCAGCGCCTCGCCGCCGACAGTCCGATTGGTGTGACGTCCTTGCCTGACGATGCTGGTCGCCTGGGCGACAAGATCGGCGCTTCGGAGGCATCGTTCGCCGCCGAGGTCAGTTTCAATGGCGAAGAAACCTACTTCTTCGTGCTTGAAGACAGCGAGAACGGTCGTCTGGTGGGCTGTTCCGGCATCGTCGCTTCCGCAGGCTACTCCGAGCCGTTCTACAGCTTTCGTAACGAAACCTTCGTGCACGCCTCACGCGAGCTGAAGATCCACAACAAGATCCACGTCCTGTCCCAATGCCATGACCTGACAGGCAACAGCCTGCTGACCAGCTTCTACGTGATCCCTGAACTGGTGGGCACCGCCTGGTCGGAGCTCAATTCTCGCGGCCGCCTGCTGTTTGTCGCCAGCCACCCCGAGCGTTTCGCCGATTCGGTGGTGACCGAGATCGTGGGCTACAGCGACGAGAACGGCGACTCACCGTTCTGGGATGCCATCGGGCGCAACTTCTTCGACCTGAACTACGCTGAAGCCGAACGTTTGTGTGGCCTGAAAAGCCGCACATTCCTGGCCGAGCTGATGCCGCATTATCCGATCTATGTCCCGCTCCTGACCGACGCTGCTCAGGAAGCCATGGGGCAAGTGCATCCGCGTGCCCAGATCACCTTCGACATCCTGATGCGCGAAGGTTTCGAGACCGATCATTACATCGACATTTTCGACGGTGGTCCGACCTTGCACGCTCGGGTTTCCGGGATTCGTTCGATTGCCCAGAGCCGTCTGGTGCCGGTCAAGATCGACACCAGCGCAACGGACGATGCCGGCAAGGGCGCACGCCTGTATCTGGTGACCAACGGGCTGCTGCAGGATTACCGTGCAACCCTGCTGGAGCTGGACTGGGCACCCGGCCGGCCGGTGGTGCTGAGCCTGCAGGCCGCCGAGGCCCTGGGTGTCGGTGAAGGTGCCAGCGTGCGCCTGGTCGCCGTCTGAGCCTGATCGTCCGAACATAGCGGATTAGCCAGTTTTCCGGGCTCCAGAGGAGTCCGGTCGAGGAGATAACATGATCGTTCGTCCCGTACGCAGCAGTGACCTGCCCGCGCTGATCGAGTTGGCGCGCAGCACCGGCGCAGGCCTGACGACATTGCCCGCCAATGAGCAGCGCCTGGCGCATCGGGTGGGCTGGGCGGAGAAGTCCTTTCGTGGCGAAGCCGAGCGTGCGGATGCCGATTACCTGTTCGTGCTCGAAGACGATGACGGACGTGTGATCGGTATTTCTGCCATCGCGGGTGCCGTTGGCTTGCGTGAGCCTTGGTACAACTATCGCGTCGGGCTGACGGTCAGCGCCTCTCAGGAACTCAATATCTACCGTGAGATTCCGACCCTGTTCCTGGCCAACGACCTGACCGGCAACTCCGAACTGTGCTCGCTGTTCCTTCACAGCGATTCGCGTACCGGCCTCAATGGTCGCCTGCTGTCCAAGGCGCGGATGCTGTTCATTGCCGAGTTTCCGAAGCTGTTCGGCAACAAGATCATCGCCGAGATGCGTGGCATGTCGGACGACAAGGGGCGTTCGCCATTCTGGGAAAGCCTGGGTCGCCACTTCTTCAAGATGGAGTTCAGCCAGGCCGACTACCTGACCGGCGTGGGCAACAAGGCATTCATCGCCGAACTGATGCCCAAGTTTCCGCTGTATACCTGCTTTCTTTCGGAAGATGCGCGCAGCGTCATTGGCCGGGTTCACGCCGATACCGAGCCTGCTCTGACGATGCTCAAGAGTGAGGGTTTCAACTATCAGGGTTACGTCGACATCTTCGATGCCGGCCCGGCCATCGAGTGTGAAACCACTAAAATCCGCGCTGTGCGTGACAGCCAGACGCTGGTGCTGGCTATCGGCACGCCGGGTGATGATGCGCCGAAATTCCTGATCTACAACCGAAAGCGTGAAGAAGGCCGGATTACCATCGGGCAGGCTCGCATGGCGGCCGGCGCGCTGGTGGTTGATCCGCTGACGGCCCGACGCCTGCGCATGAGTCCTGGCGACAATGTGCGTGCTGTGCCTTTGTCGGCGGTGCGGGAGGGCGCTTGATGAGCACGCTGTATATCGCAGGTGTCTGGCAGGACGGGCAAGGTGACGCATTCGACTCCTTGAACCCGGTGACCCAGCAGGTTCTGTGGTCAGGCCGGGGCGCAAGTGCCTCTCAGGTCGAAACCGCCGTGCAGGCGGCGCGTCAGGCTTTTGCGGGCTGGGCTTCGCGCTCGCTGGAAGATCGTATTTCGGTGCTGGAAGCGTTTGCCGCCAGCCTCAAGAATCATGCGGACGAACTGTCGCATTGCATGGGTGAGGAAACCGGCAAGCCACTCTGGGAGTCGGCCACTGAAGTGACCAGCATGGTCAACAAGATTGCCATCTCGGTGCAGAGTTACCGTGAGCGAACCGGCGAAAAGAGTGGTCCGCTGGGCGATGCCACAGCGGTGTTGCGCCACAAGCCCCATGGCGTTGTAGCGGTCTTCGGCCCTTACAATTTCCCCGGCCATTTGCCCAATGGGCATATCGTGCCGGCACTGCTGGCGGGCAATGCGGTGCTGTTCAAGCCCAGTGAGCTGACGCCAAAGGTTGCCGAGTTGACGGTCAAGTGCTGGATCGAAGCCGGCTTGCCCGCTGGTGTATTGAACCTGCTGCAAGGCGGGCGCGAAACCGGTATCGCCCTGGCGGCCAATCCGGGTATCGATGGCGTGTTCTTTACCGGTTCCAGCCGTACCGGCAATGCCTTGCATCAACAGTTCGCCGGGCGTCCGGACAAGATTCTGGCCCTGGAAATGGGGGGTAATAACCCGCTGGTGGTCGATGAGGTCCAGGATGTCGACGCAGCGGTGTACACCGTGATTCAGTCAGCCTTCATTTCGGCTGGCCAGCGCTGTACCTGTGCCCGGCGTTTGCTGGTGCCGCAAGGTGCCTGGGGCGATGCATTCCTGTCCCGGCTGGTGGCAGTGACAGCCACCCTTGAAGTCGGCGCTTTCGACCGCCAGCCTGCGCCTTTCATGGGCTCGGTGATTTCTCTGCAGGCCGCTGCCGCTTTGCTGGCTGCCCAGCGTGATCTGCTGGGCAAGGGCGCCAATGCGTTGCTGGAAATGACTCAGCCGCAGGAACAGGCCGCCTTGCTTACGCCGGGCATTATTGATGTGAGCGCTGTCAGCGAGCGTCCTGACGAGGAGCTGTTCGGCCCGTTGTTGCAGGTGATCCGCTACGCCGGTTTCGATGCGGCCATCGCAGAGGCCAACGACACGCAATATGGTCTGGCGGCGGGGCTGTTGTCGGATTCCGAAGCGCGTTACAAACAGTTCTGGCTGCAAAGCCGTGCCGGGATCGTCAACTGGAACAAGCAACTGACCGGGGCGGCGAGCAGCGCACCTTTCGGTGGCGTCGGTGCTTCGGGTAACCATCGGGCCAGCGCCTATTACGCCGCCGATTACTGCGCTTACCCGGTTGCGTCCCTGGAGGCCGCAGCATTGACCTTGCCTGCGACACTGACGCCGGGTATCAGGCTCGATTGATAGCAATGCGATGCACCTATAAAAACAGATCTACGGAGCCTTGCCGATGAAATCCTGTGAAGTCAATTTTGACGGTCTGGTTGGGCCTACTCACAACTACGGCGGTCTTTCGTACGGCAATGTGGCTTCCCAGCGCAACAGCCATCAGTGTTCTAACCCTCGCGAAGCGGCATTGCAGGGGCTGGCGAAGATGAAGGCGCTGATGGACATGGGGTTTACCCAGGGTGTACTGGCTCCTCAGGAGCGCCCTGATGTTGCCGGGTTGCGTCAACTGGGTTTCAGCGGCAGCGATACTGAGGTGATCGAGCAGGCGGCAAGACATGACATGCCGCTGCTGGTCGCCAGTTGCTCGGCGTCGAGCATGTGGGTCGCCAATGCCGCGACTGTCAGCCCGAGTGCCGATACGGCCGATGGTCGCGTGCACTTCACGGCGGCCAACCTGAACTGCAAATATCACCGCAGCATCGAGCATCCGACTACCAGTCGTGTGCTGAAAGCGATGTTCGCCAATGAGCAGCATTTTGCCCATCACGCAGCACTGCCAGCGGTTGCGCAGTTCGGCGACGAAGGGGCGGCCAACCACACGCGCTTCTGCCACGACTATGGTCAGGCGGGGGTGGAGTTTTTCGTGTTCGGGCGCAGTGCTTTCGACACCCGCTACCCGGCACCGCAGAAATACCCGGCCAGGCAGACCCTTGAAGCTTCCAGGGCTGTGGCGCGTCTGCATGGCCTGAGCGACAGCGGCGTGGTCTATGGTCAGCAGAACCCGAGCGTGATTGATCAGGGCGTGTTTCACAACGACGTCATTGCGGTAGGCAATGGCGAAGTGCTTTTCTATCACGAGGATGCGTTTCTCAATACCGAGTCGATGCTGGGCGAGTTGCACGAAAAGCTCGGCCGTGCAGGCGGCCTGTTCCAGGCGATCTGTGTGCCGCGCGACGAGGTTTCGGTCGAAGATGCCGTGCGTTCCTATCTGTTCAACAGCCAGCTTTTGTCTCGCGCCGATGGTTCGATGCTGCTGATCGTGCCGCAGGAGTGCCAGGCCAATCTTCGTGTCTGGAATTACCTGCAGCGCCTGCTGGCCGATGGCGGTCCGATTCGCGAAGTGAAGGTCTTCGACCTCAAGCAAAGCATGCAGAACGGCGGCGGTCCGGCGTGCCTGCGCTTGCGCGTGGCCCTCAATGAAACCGAGCTGGCAGCGGTCAATCCCGGCGTCGTCATGACCCCGTCGTTATACGAAACCCTGACTCAATGGGTCGACAGGCACTATCGTGATCGTATGAGCGAAAGCGATCTGGCCGACCCGCAATTGTTGACCGAATGCCGTACGGCATTGGATGAGCTCACGCAAATCCTTAAACTGGGCAGCGTTTATCCCTTTCAACTGGTTTGAAAGTTCTGACGCGCAGGCCTTTATGTCCTGCGCGTGATTTCCATCTTTATAGAGAATCCGAACATGAGCGACGCCCTGCAATTAATCCTCGAAGACACTGATGGCACCCAGCTGGAAACTTCCTGCACCCGCGTAGCCGTCCTCTGGCAGGGTAAAGAGCTGTGGATCCAGCAAGATGGCCGTGGCCAGTTGCTGATCGGTGTCGACGTCGAAGAAGGCGATGCCGAATACGCCAACCTCCTGTTGCGCCCACTGGCCACCAACCTGGTCAGCCTGCAACTGGAAATGGAGCCGGCTGATCCGGGTGAAGAAGATGGTCACGTACACGGACCGGACTGCAATCACTGATCAGGAGCCGCCTATGCTCGCCCTCGGTAAACTGCTTGAACTGACTCTGGCCGGGCGCGAGCCCACGGAAAAGACTCAACTGACCGTCGGCGGCGTACGCATGCGCTGGCTGGGGGAGGGCGCACTCGAAGTACGTGCGCCTCAGGATCGGGACAATGGCACCGATTTGCTGTTGTCTGCCGGTATCCATGGCAACGAAACAGCCCCCATCGAGCTGCTGGACGAATTGATCCGCAGCATCGCACGCGGCGATCTCAAGCCGCGTGCCCGTATTCTGTTCCTGTTCGGCAACCCCGAGGCCATGCGCCGCGGCACACGTTATGTCGAGCAGGACGTCAACCGGCTGTTCAGTGGTCGTCACGAACAGGCGGGCGGTTCAGAGGCCTTGCGCGCCTGCGAGCTGGAGCGTCTGGCCGCCAGCTTCTTCAGCGTGCCGGACCGCTATCGCCTGCATTACGACCTGCACACCGCCATTCGAGGCTCGACCATTGAGCAGTTTGCGCTGTATCCCTGGAAAGAAGGCCGACAGCATTCCCGTCGTGAACTGGCGCGTCTGCGCACTGCCGGCATGAGCGCGGTGCTGCTGCAGAACAAGCCTTCCATCGTATTCAGTGCCTATACCTACGATCAGCTCGGTGCTGAGTCTTTCACGCTGGAACTGGGCAAGGCCCGGCCATTTGGCCATAACCAGCAGGTTAACCTCACGGCACTGCGCAAGGTTCTGGAGCAGATGATCGAAGGTGTCGAGCCTGAGTCGAGCGAGGACCTGGAGGGCTTGCAGCTATTCAGCGTGGCTCGGGAAATCATCAAGCGCAGCGATGCATTCATCCTGAACTTGCCTGACGATGTGCAAAATTTTGCGCCGCTGGAAAAAGGCTACGTGCTGGCCGAAGACGCGGGTGGTTCGCGCTGGGTGGTGGAAGAGGAAGGGGCGCGGATCATTTTCCCCAATCCAAAAGTGGGGAATGGTTTACGGGCCGGGATTTTGATTGTTCCGGCGGTCTGACTTCATCGGCCTCTTCGCGAATGAATTCGCTCCTGCAGAGTCGGCGTAGGAGCGAATTTATTCGCGAAAATCAGCTAGCGGCTTTCTGCAGCGTCTCAAGACGGCGCAGGGCGCGGACCTTGTTCAGGGTGTCGGCACAGGTCTTGGCGGCTTCCTCGCCCTTGTGGACGAAATGCTCGAAGAAGAATTTGTGATGCTCTTCGCCTGCATGGAAATGATGCGGGGTCAGGACCACTGAGAAAACTGGCACTTCGGTTTCCAGCTGGACCTGCATGAGCGCGCTGACCACCGATTGCGCCACGAACTCGTGACGGTAAATGCCGCCATCCACCACCAGGCCGGCAGCGATGATGCCCGAGTAGCGACCGGTATTGGCCAGCAGTTTTGCATGCAGAGGGATTTCAAAGGCACCGCCGACTTCAAAGAAATCGATATCGCTCTCGGTGTAACCATGGTTGGCCATTTCGGCGACGAAGCCTTTTCGGCTCTGATCTACTATATCCTTGTGCCAGCAGGCCTGGATGAACGCGATACGTTCGTTCGAGTGATTTTTGCTCTTGCTGTCGATTGCAGTGGGTTGCACGTGTTCTGACTCCTGTTTATGAAAAAAACAGGGCATTGGATCGAAAGGGATTCAGGTTGCGTATGAAAGCCCCATGAACTCATGTAGTCCATGCAGAGGTTTGCACACGGTCCTGATGGTACATCCCGTTCTCTCTTCATCCGGACTATGACCGTCGGCCCCGGAATCACACCGGGTCTGCTGACCTTGAAGCGCTTCAGTTCAAGCCTGAAACTCCCCAAGCGCTCGCGGGCTAGACGCATTGCGCGCCATTACCGCCGGTGGGGAATTACACCCCGCCCTGAGAACGTTGCCGACATTGTTCATGTCGGGGCGGGATTTTTATCACAGTTTTTTCCATCCTGCATGGACACTTTCGTACGGTGTCCCTACCTTTTGCTTATAAGAGGATCGGAGTGCCCCAGGCCCTGGACCTTGATTATCATGGCAAACCTCAGTAATGCCTTGTTGCAACCTTGAGGTTGCCTGCATTATCGGTCTTCGAGTTTTCAGGGAGCGTATTCGTGACTGTTATCGATCTGCGTAGTGACACGGTGACCCAGCCAACCGCGGGCATGCTTGAGGCCATGGCCCATGCGCCTGTCGGGGATGATGTTTATGGTGAGGACCCGACAGTCAATCTTCTTGAAGCCACACTGGCCAGGCGTCTGGGTTTTGCAGAGGCTCTGTTCGTCCCATCGGGCACTATGAGCAATCTGCTGGCCTTGATGGCGCATTGCGAGCGCGGTGACGAGTACATCGTCGGTCAACAGGCTCACACCTATAAATACGAAGGTGGCGGGGCGGCTGTGCTGGGTTCGATCCAGCCTCAACCGCTGGAAGTCCAGGCCGATGGTTCGCTGGATCTCGGCCAGGTGCTGGCCAGCATCAAGCCCGATGACTTTCATTTTGCCCGCACCCGTTTGCTGGCCCTGGAAAACACCATGCAGGGCAAGGTATTGCCCATGAGTTATCTGGCGGCAGCGCGCAAGTTCACCGAAGAGCACGGCTTGTCTCTGCATCTGGACGGTGCGCGTTTATACAACGCGGCGGTCAGGCTGGGCGTCGATGCCCGGGAAATCACTCGCCATTTCGATTCGGTGTCTGTGTGCCTGTCCAAAGGGCTCGGCGCGCCAGTGGGTTCTGTGCTGTGCGGCTCCCCGGAGCTGATCGCCAAGGCCCGTCGCCTGCGCAAGATGGTCGGTGGGGGCATGCGTCAGGCCGGGATTCTGGCAGCGGCCGGGCTGTATGCGCTGGATCATCAGGTCGAGCGACTGGCCGACGACCACGCCAATGCGGCATTCCTGGCAGCAGGGCTTAGCGAGCTTGGGTACGAAGTCGAGCCTGTGCAGACCAACATGGTGTATGTGCAAATGGGCGAGCGTGCCGATTCGCTCAAGGTATTCTGTGCCGAACGCGACATCAAGCTCAGCGCCGCGCCACGTCTGCGCATGGTCACGCATCTGAATGTGTCCCGTGACCAGCTTGAGCGTGTCATCGCAGTATTCGCTGAGTTTTCACGCATATAAGATGCCGATAGTCCAGTTACTGGTTTCTATCGTACAAACACGCTGTACCGAGGACGCAACGCCTATATAATGCGGCCCTTTGCCGTCGCTACGTCATTTTGACGTTATGCACTGCCTCTGGCCGCAGTCTCCGTGGAAGAACCTATGAAAAGCGCAGAAATCCGTGAAGCCTTCCTTGGCTTCTTCGAAGAGCAAGGCCACACACGTGTCGCCTCCAGCTCCTTGATTCCGGGCAATGACCCAACCCTGCTGTTCACCAACGCAGGCATGAACCAGTTCAAGGATTGCTTCCTGGGCCAGGAAAAGCGTGCCTACACCCGCGCTGTCACCAGTCAGAAGTGCGTGCGTGCCGGTGGCAAGCACAACGACCTGGAGAACGTCGGCTACACCGCCCGTCACCACACATTCTTCGAAATGCTGGGCAACTTCAGCTTCGGTGACTATTTCAAGCGCGACGCGATCACTTACGCCTGGACCTTCCTCACCTCTGAAAAGTGGCTGAACCTGCCCAAGGAAAAACTCTGGGTCACGGTCTACGCCACCGATGACGAAGCCTACGATATCTGGACCAAAGACATCGGCGTTCCGGCCGAGCGCATGGTTCGTATCGGCGACAACAAAGGCGCGCCTTACGCGTCCGACAACTTCTGGACCATGGGCGATACCGGCCCGTGCGGTCCTTGCTCCGAGATTTTCTTCGATCATGGCCCTGAAATCTGGGGTGGCCCACCGGGCTCGCCTGAAGAAGACGGCGACCGTTACATCGAAATCTGGAACAACGTTTTCATGCAGTTCAACCGTACTGCCGATGGTGTACTGCACCCGCTGCCAGCGCCGTCGGTGGATACCGGCATGGGCCTGGAGCGTGTCAGCGCTGTCTTGCAGCACGTGCACTCCAACTACGAAATCGACCTGTTCCAGAGCCTGCTGGCCGCTTCGGCCAAGGCCATCGGTTGCAGCAACGACAATCAGGCATCGCTCAAGGTCGTGGCGGATCACATTCGCTCCTGCGGCTTCCTGATTGCCGATGGCGTACTGCCGTCCAACGAAGGCCGTGGTTATGTATTGCGCCGCATCATTCGTCGGGCCTGCCGCCACGGCAACAAGCTGGGCGCCAAGGGCAGCTTCTTCCATCAGATCGTGGCCGCTCTGGTTGCCGAGATGGGCACAGCATTCCCGGAACTGACTCAGCAGCAGGCGCACATCGAGCGTGTGCTCAAGGCTGAAGAAGAGCAGTTCGCCAAGACCCTGGAGCAGGGCCTGAAAATCCTCGAGCAGGATCTGGCCGAGCTCAAAGGCTCTGTGGTACCGGGCGAAGTCGTGTTCAAGCTGTACGACACCTACGGTTTCCCGATGGACCTGACAGGGGATATCGCCCGTGAACGCAACCTGACCCTCGACGAGGCAGGTTTCGAGCGCGAGATGGACGCCCAGCGTGAGCGTGCCCGTTCCGCCAGTTCGTTCGGCATGGACTACAACAGTCTGGTCAAGGTTGATGTCGCTACACAGTTCACTGGCTATACCGCCACCAGCGGTGCTGCACAGGTCGTTGCTCTTTATAAGGACGGTCAGTCGGTCGAGCAGTTGAGCGAAGGCGAAGAGGGCGTCGTGATTCTCGACACCACGCCGTTCTATGCCGAATCGGGTGGCCAAATCGGTGACAGCGGTTACCTGCAGGCTGGCGCCGTACGTTTCGACGTGCGCGATACCACCAAGACCGGCGGCGCATTCCTGCACCACGGCGTTGTGGCGTCTGGCAGCCTGAAAGTCGGTGAAAAGCTTGAAACCCAGGTAGCTGCCGAAGTGCGTCAGGCGACTTCCCTGAACCACTCGGCCACTCACCTGCTGCACGCGGCATTGCGTCAGGTGCTGGGCGAGCACGTTCAGCAGAAGGGCTCGCTGGTGGACAGTCAGCGTCTGCGCTTCGACTTCAGCCACTTCGAGGCCATCAAGCCCGAGCAACTGCGTGCCCTGGAAGATATCGTCAACGCCGAAGTGCGCAAGAACACTGCGGTGGTCACCGAAGAAACCGACATCGAAACCGCCAGGAAGAAGGGCGCCATGGCGCTGTTCGGCGAGAAGTACGGCGACAGCGTGCGCGTACTGAGCATGGGCGGTGAGTTCTCCGTTGAACTGTGTGGCGGTATTCACGCCAACCGTACCGGCGATATCGCGCTGTTCAAGATCGTCAGCGAAGGCGGCGTGGCTGCAGGCGTGCGTCGTATCGAAGCCGTGACCGGTGCAGCCGCACTGGCCTGGCTGAACTCGGCTGAAGATCAACTCAAGGAAGCCGCTACCCTGGTCAAAGGGAATCGCGACAACCTGCTGGACAAACTGTCGGCTGTGCTGGAGCGCAACCGTCAATTGGAAAAACAACTGGAACAACTGCAGGCCAAGGCCGCCAGTGCGGCGGGCGACGATCTGTCTGCCGCTGCCCTGGATGTCAAAGGGGTCAAGGTCCTGGCCACTCGCCTGGATGGTCAGGATGGCAAGGCGCTGTTGGCGCTGGTCGACCAGTTGAAGAACAAGCTCGGCCGCGCAGTGATCCTGCTCGGCAGTGTTCATGAAGACAAGGTTGTCTTGGTTGCAGGCGTGACCAAGGACCTGACTGGCCAACTCAAAGCCGGTGATTTGATGAAGCAAGCGGCCGCTGCCGTGGGTGGTAAAGGTGGCGGGCGTCCTGACATGGCTCAAGGTGGTGGTGTGGATGCCGCGGCGCTGGATACAGCGTTGGCTCTGGCCGCTCCTTTTGTAGAGCAGGGTATTTGAGTCGAACCTCCAGGCTTGTCAGTGCATGACAGGCCCGGCACTTGGATTTGAATGTTAATGGGTGCCCTTAACGGGTTCTGAGGCGGCTTTGAGATGGCTTTGATCGTACAGAAATTTGGAGGCACCTCGGTTGGCTCTGTAGAGCGTATCGAGCAGGTGGCCGACAAGGTTAAGAAGTTCCGCGAAGCGGGCGATGATCTGGTGGTCGTATTGTCGGCCATGAGCGGCGAAACCAATCGCCTGATTGAGCTGGCCAGACAGATCAGCGATCAGCCGGTTCCTCGTGAGCTGGATGTGATCGTGTCCACCGGCGAACAGGTGACCATTGCCTTGCTGGCAATGGCATTGATGAAGCGCGGCGTGCCGGCGGTGTCCTACACCGGCAATCAGGTGCGTATCCTGACCGACAGCGCACACAACAAGGCCCGTATCCTGCAGATCGACGATCAGAAGATCCGTTCCGACCTGAAGGCCGGCCGTGTCGTGGTGGTCGCCGGTTTCCAGGGTGTCGACGAAAACGGCAATATCACGACCCTGGGTCGTGGCGGTTCCGATACGACGGGCGTGGCGCTGGCAGCAGCCTTGAAGGCTGATGAATGCCAGATCTACACCGACGTGGATGGCGTGTACACCACCGATCCGCGTGTGGTTTCGCAAGCTCAGCGTCTGGACAAGATCACTTTTGAAGAGATGCTGGAAATGGCCAGCCTCGGTTCCAAGGTGCTGCAGATCCGTGCCGTAGAGTTCGCAGGCAAATACAACGTCCCGCTGCGCGTTCTGCACAGCTTCAAGGAGGGGCCGGGCACCCTCATTACCATTGATGAAGAGGAATCCATGGAACAGCCGATCATTTCCGGCATCGCCTTCAACCGCGATGAAGCCAAGCTGACTATCCGTGGTGTGCCAGACACGCCGGGTGTTGCCTTCAAGATTCTCGGCCCGATCAGTGCCGCCAATATCGAAGTCGACATGATCGTGCAGAATGTCGCCCACGATAACACCACCGATTTCACCTTCACGATCCATCGCAACGACTACCAGTCGGCATTGCAGGTTCTGGAAACCACCGCCCGCGAAATCGGCGCTCGTGAAGTTTCCGGCGATACCAAGATTGCCAAGGTTTCCATCGTCGGCGTCGGCATGCGTTCCCACGCAGGTGTCGCCAGCCGCATGTTCGAAGCCCTGGCAAAGGAAGGCATCAACATCCAGATGATCTCCACATCGGAAATCAAGGTTTCTGTGGTGATTGAAGAGAAGTACCTGGAACTGGCTGTGCGCGCATTGCACACGGCTTTCGAGCTGGATGCTCCTCGGCAGGGTGAGTGATCTGCCAGGAGGGCGCGGTCTGACCGCGCCTTTCGTTTTCCTGTGCTGCGCGCAAAGACTGTTCTTTTCTTCGCGCTAGTCAATACTCAGGCTTGGCCGTGG
Organism: Pseudomonas sp. Irchel 3A18; assembly: GCF_900187465.1. Lineage (NCBI taxonomy): Bacteria > Pseudomonadati > Pseudomonadota > Gammaproteobacteria > Pseudomonadales > Pseudomonadaceae > Pseudomonas > Pseudomonas sp. Irchel 3A18. Next base: position 6,828 of record NZ_FYDI01000002.1, on the reverse strand, counting down.
CTTATTCGTCGCAGGCTGATGCCTACTGGTTTTGCAGACTGTTGTTCCTGAAATGCATAAGGAGAAAGGTATGCTGATTCTGACTCGTCGGTGCGCAGAAAGCCTGATCATTGGTGATGGTGAAATCACTGTGACTGTGCTCGGCGTCAAAGGTAATCAAGTGCGAATTGGTGTCAATGCGCCCAAGGAAGTCGCTGTGCATCGTGAAGAAATTTACCTGCGCATAAAGAAAGAGAAGGACGAAGAACCAAGCCATTAATTTTTATTGAATTTTTGGTTTGCAAACGGGGAAAAGGGTGGTTATTATACGCCCCGTGTTGCGGAGAGCTGGCCGAGTGGCCGAAGGCGCTCCCCTGCTAAGGGAGTACACCTCACAAGGGTGTCGGGGGTTCGAATCCCCCGTTCTCCGCCATTATTTCTGTAGTGCGTTGGATCTGGCTTCTTCTGTAAGTTGTTGAAATTACTAGAAAAAGTGCTTTACAAAATGATTTAACGACCTATAATGCGCGGCACCAACACATGCACTCGTAGCTCAGCTGGATAGAGTACTCGGCTACGAACCGAGCGGTCACAGGTTCGAATCCTGTCGAGTGCACCATTTAAGGTTAACTGGTCTGATGTAGTCAAATACAGACTTCCAGATAATCGGCTTCAACCAGAGGTGATCTGGTATAAAAATACCAATGCACTCGTAGCTCAGCTGGATAGAGTACTCGGCTACGAACCGAGCGGTCACAGGTTCGAATCCTGTCGAGTGCACCATACACCAGAAAGCCCACATCGAAAGATGTGGGCTTTTTGCTTTCTAGCGTTTTCCTTTCACGCATCCGTTTTCATCGAATGTCACATTGTTGCTGCGACCCTTTTTCAGGTTGTAGGTGTAGCGCAGCTCTCCGTTGCGGTTTGTGATCTTGTCCGGGCGGCCCAGCAGGCTTTCCACATCTCGTTTGGTCATGCCGGGCGGCGTGCGCTGGTTGATGATGGCCTGCCGACGCTGTTCCGGGCTCAGGCGATTGCCACAGCCATCTTCCTGCTGGCCGACCACCACTATTTCCTTGCTGGCCTGAGTGCTTCGCCTGTCTGCGCTCGGAAGAAGGGGCGTTATGCTTCCGGGAGGTGCATTGAAGGCTTCCTGCAACTGGCTGGTGTGGCCGACCGGACAACCCAGGGTGGTGAACGTGATCTTGCCGGTCGGGTCTTCGCAGCGCTGAACCGTATTGGCTTGTGTGTAAAACGGCAGGCAGAGCAGGTTGCTCCATAACAAAAGGCGAGGCGTGATACGCATTGCCGAGTCCTCCATGACGTGGTTCGTCATCCTAGTCAGGGGCTTGCTCCCCGGCGAGCGTGTTTTCTTCGCTGAATGTGACGTCGTAACTTCGTTGCCTCGCAAAATCTTCAGGTTTGCCTCGCAAGCGCCTGTTCTTGCCTGAATTTTCTCGCGTGCGATCCGCTCAAAGCGGTGTATCATTGCGCCCGTCAGCCCCGCCGGGGCTTGTGGAATACCTCCATGGACTTACCCAGTAGTTACTCAATAGCTCGTTTCACCAATCAAGAATCAACTGATTGATCCTCCCGGCGTGCTCCGCTGCTGGGAGTGGAGTTCGCCTATGACTGAAATAGAAGTAAAAAAAACGCAGGAAAGCTTGCAGGATCGCCTTGCTCAAGTGGTCGATCTGCTGCAGCGCCAGCGTGTGGTCGAAGACCTGATCCATCGCCAGGAAGGTCAGAATCAGGATCGCGTAGAAAACCTCGTTCATCGTCAGAACCTGGTCGAGCTGCAACGCAAGCTCGATGACCTGCACTCTGCTGACGTCGCCTACATCCTCGAGGCATTGCCTCTTGAGGAGCGCCTGACTGTCTGGCAATTGGTCAAGGCTGAGCGTGACGGCGATATCCTCCTTGAAGTGTCCGACTCCGTCCGGGAAACCCTGATCGCCGACATGGACGATCACGAGTTGCTGGCGGCGGCCAGGGAGATGGACGCCGACGAACTCGCTGACCTGGCGCCTGAGCTGCCTCGCGATGTCGTTCATGAGCTGATGGAAGCGCTGGACGTCCAGCAGCGCGAGCGTGTCCGCTCCGCGCTTTCCTACGACGAGGAGCAGGTCGGTGCGCTCATGGACTTCGAGATGGTGACCATCCGTGAGGATGTCAGCCTGGAAGTCGTATTGCGTTACCTGCGGCGTTTGAAGGAGCTGCCGAGCCACACCGACAAACTCTTCGTGGTTGATCATGACGGCGTTCTCAAGGGCGTGCTGCCGATCAAGCGTCTGTTGGTCAATGACCCCGACAAGCAGGTCGGTGAAGTCATGGCTGACGACCCTGTCAGTTTTCACCCGGAAGACGATGCCTACGACGCTGCCCAGGCATTCGAGCGTTATGACCTGATTTCCACGCCGGTGGTCGACAAGAGCGGCAAGCTGATCGGCCGTCTGACCATCGACGAAATGGTCGACCTGATTCGTGAGGAGAGCGAGAGCGAAGTCCTCAGCATGGCGGGTCTGCGTGAAGAAGAAGACATCTTCGCTTCCGTATGGCGCTCGCTGCGTAACCGCTGGGCCTGGCTGGCGGTCAATCTGATCACGGCGTTTCTGGCTTCGCGTGTGATCGGCCTGTTTGAAGGTTCGATCGAGAAGCTGGTGGCTCTGGCGGCATTGATGCCGATTGTGGCCGGCATCGGCGGCAACTCGGGGAACCAGACCATTACCATGATCGTGCGCGCCATGGCGCTGGACCAGGTCAGCACCGGCAATACCTCGCGCCTGTTACGCAAGGAGCTGGCGGTTGCGTTGCTCAATGGCCTGATATGGGGCGGGGTCATTGGTGTGGTGGCTTATGTGCTCTACGACAGTTGGTCACTGGGCGTGGTCATGACGGCTGCCATGACGCTCAACTTGCTGCTGGCCGCTTTCATGGGTGTCCTGATTCCCATGACGCTCGCACGCCTTGGGCGCGATCCGGCCATGGGGGCGAGTGTCATGATCACTGCGATGACTGACAGTGGCGGGTTCTTCATTTTCCTGGGGCTGGCGACCATCTTTCTGCTTTGATAACCGTCACCATAAAAAAACCGCCTGTTCAGGCGGTTTTTTGTTTTCGGGGGCCACAACTGATCATTGCCCGGCTTTGACTTCTTTCCATGTGCGCAGCCTCAGCGCTTCACTGTCGGCAGGTATCGCTTTTTGGGCGAACAGTGTGCCGAAGGTTTCTTCGTCGGGGTAGATTCTGGGGTCGCTGTGCACTGCTACGTCCAGCAGTGCTTCTGACTTCTCGTTGCCGTTCGCATAGTGCAGATAGTTGGAGATGCCGGCGATCACCTTGGGTGCCAACAGGTAGTTCATGAAGGCGTACGCGGCTTTTTCATTGGGGGCATCGACAGGCATGGCGACCATATCGAACCACATCGGCGCGCCTTCCTTGGGGATCACATAGTTGATGTCGATGCCGCTGCCTGTTTCCTTCGCTTTGCGCTCTGCCAGCATGACATCTCCTGAATACCCGACCGCCACACAGATCTTGCCGCTGGCCAGGTCTGCTATGTAGTTGGTTGAATGGAAGTAGCTCACGTAAGGCTGTATCGCCATCAAGGCCGCTTTGGCCTTGGTGTAATCCCCGGCGACTTCGCTTTGTGGAGGCAACTGCAGGTAGTTGAGTGCGATGGGCAAGACACTGGGCGCGCTGTCGATAAAGGCAACACCGCATTGAGCCAGCTTTTTCATGTTCTCGGGCTTGAAGACCAGGTCCCACGAGTCGAGCGGCGCATCGTTGCCCAGAGCAGCCTTGACCTTGGTCACGTTGTAGCCAATGCCGGTGGTCCCCCACAGATAGGGAAAAGCATGCTCGTTGCCCGGATCGATGCCTCTGAGCACCTTGAGCAGAACCGGGTTGAGGTTTTTCCAGTTGGGTAGCTGGCTTTTGTCCAGCTTCTTCAGGTCGCCGCGCTGAATCTGGACACCCATGAAATGACTCGACGGCACCACGATGTCGTAACCGGAATGCCTGGCCCTGAGCTTTTCGTCCAGAGTCTCGTTGCCGTCGTAGGTGTCATAGGTGGCTTCAATGCCGGTGTCTTTCTGAAAGTTTTTCAGTGTGTCCGGAGCAAAGTAATCCTCCCAGTTGAACACCTTGACGGTCTGGGCGGCCTCGCTCATCGAGGTGACCAGCATCAGGGGTACGAAGGCTTTGGCAAGCATTTCGTGGCTCCTTGGAGGATTTGATGATCGCGATGCACGAACAATCATCGCCTCGGGAGCAGTGATCATGAAATGCATACCTATAGGAAATAATCTTATAGGCATTTGGAGAGGGGACCACAATAAAAAAGCCAGCTTTCGCTGGCTTGAATGCTTTTTTTCTCTGATTTCTTACGACTCTTCTGAAGCAAGTTCCGTGTCGTGAGCGATCAGGGACACCAGTGCATTCTGCTGGCGGTGTGAGAGTTGACGAAAACGCTGCAGCAGCTCGCGTTCGTGCAGGGACAGCTCAGGACTATCAAGACGCAGATTTGGCTCATCGCCAAGTGCACCTTCCTGAATCAGGCTCTGCTCGAGTCGAGCGATGATTTCCGAGTTCATGCTGCGGTGATGGTTTTTGGCTACCTCTTGCACACGATTACGCATGCCATCTGGTAGGCGAACGACGAACTTGTCAGCCGTGCGGCTGGAATAAGTAGCCTGTTTCATAGGGCTCATATATTTAACCGGTTAGTTCAGGGGGAAGCGGTTCTCGCAAGTGGCCGCCAGATTGCCATTATGGGACAGTCGTTTTGGCCAAATGTTCCAACCGAGTTATCCAAAGGGTGAGGCATCATGCCCTATTACGTCGAATCCTTGGCGTCAATTCTGTGACAAATATTGACTCAGATAAAGGCGTTTAGCCAGCACCAATTGTCAGAATTGCGAGAGGTTTTGCAAAGCTTGCCAATTCCTGCTCATCCAGGTGACACGACGAACGCCTGACTACTTTTTGCCATGATGGCTATCTGTCTTCAGCTTAGATGCTTATCCTCAACAAGACGAAGAATGCCGACGGGCGTGCTATGGCGGGGGAGGGGAACAGTACTTCAAGAAGCCGATGACCCAGTCAGCAATGGCGTGCAGCCCTACCGACCAGTACAACCATCAGCGTGTATCAGTCAGCGCAGAACCGGATCGAACTTGAAGCGACGCCCAATGACCATGGCCGCTACAAAAAGACTGCCAAACATCCCGGCGGCGATTTTCGAGGCGATATTCAATACATACGCCTGCTCAGGGAGAAGAAGATCAACGGCAACAGCCATCAGTGCCAGGATCATGAATGACAATGCGGATTTTGACATGGCTACTCTCTCGTGAAGGTGGGCTATGTGACGATCTCAGAAGACCCAACGCTCTTCAGCACGATTTGGCAGCGGGGCTTCCTTGACCTCATGACCCAGCGTAGCTGCATTGAAGCGCCTGTCACCCATGACCGCCAGTTGCGGTGCCTGACGGATCACCTCATGGGGCTGAGCATGCTTGGTTATCTGGTCGTCCTGAATGCGCGTGTCCTGAAAATGAAATGCCACCAGAGCTACCAGAGCGGCTGCATTCAACACTGAGAGAGTCATGTTCATTTTCAGGTACCTTGCGTGGAGTGTCGTCACATGCACTGATAATGCAGCCTGCATGCCAATTTTATTTCAATAAAAAATCCTTATAAAACAATGGCTTGTGTTTGTTTTTAGGCGGCTGGATATTGCGTTTTGCAATGATGGCTTTTTGGGGTAATGCAAAATGCACGACCATGCCTGCAAACGCTCTACGCCGGGATGTGGACTACGATTACCGGAGGTAATGACGACATGACAAAATCCCTCCATGCCGTTAACATGCACGCCGTCCTCGCTGGCACCAGTCGGTGTGCTGGCAACTCAGTGTCTCAGTAGCTCAATTGGATAGAGCATCCCCCTCCTAAGGGGAAGGTTGGCAGTTCGAACCTGCCCTGGGACACCATATTTTGCAGGGTTTTTTATTGGTTTCTTGTACGGCACGGCAAATCAGTCACTACTTCGGTCACTACTTCTTTTTTGTCTCTTTTGCATTCTGCAAGCGTTCGATTCCGCCCCCCCCCCTCCAATGATGTAGCTTGGCCGTCATTCACAAAAGGTTTTGTCCACAGGGCTTGGCTAATTCATAGCGTGTCTATCAAAAAGACGTAAGCTCTGAGGTCTGTAAGCTTCGCTCCGAGTCTTGCGATAGCCCTGCGTCGATTCTGTCCGTCTCAACCGCAAAAGCCATGGGAAATCCATTGGTCAACAGTGCGCCGATCATTCTATGCGAATGGTAGGTAACTGACCCTGGATGCTGTCTCCCGATTCATATGACCGCGTTAGATTGATGAAAATGTCTGCCGCTCCGAGAACCACTCCAGAGCCTTCGCTTTGAATGCTTCTGCCGCTGGGGTTAGAGGGTAACGCTGGTCATAGGCCAGGACGATTCGCTGAGGCGGAAGTGCTTGCTTGATGGGGCGACAGACCAGAGGCAAGCCATCGTAGCTTCGGTCACCGAAGGGCCTGGTATAGGTCAGAGCTACACCAAATGTTAGCGCTGATTGAAAACTGACCCACCCTGCCGATTGAAAATTGACCCAGGATGGATTGCTGATTTTTGCCCCAGCAATTGTGAATAAGCTTAGCAGCAGTGTGCCGATTCAAGACGCATCAAGCCCCACCGCATGCAGCAGGGCATTTATGGTGCGGATCAACATGGCTCATCGTCCTCGACATCATCTCCGTCCTTGCGCTTTCGTTCCCGTGACTTGATCTTTGTCTGCGCGGCCAAGGTGCTGTGTTGTAGTCGGTAGGAC